>NZ_JAAAFV010000072.1:317603-370223 GCF_019352915.1 Pseudomonas sp. Xaverov 259
GTGATGAAATGCGACCCCAACCAATTTCGCGCCGCACCGCCATCACTTGCCGTGAAACCTCGCCTGATTCGCCAACTGTTCCTGCCGCCGTTGATCATCGCCCTGATGATCGGCCTGGGTTATATCGGCTTCTGGGTCAGTGAGTACTATGGCATCCGTACCCTCAGCGACAACGGCGAACGCCAGCTGGAGCTGCATGCCCGCACCGTCGAAAGCGAGCTGAGCAAATACACCTACCTGCCCAGCCTGCTGGAGCTGGAATCCAGCGTCTCCAGGCTGCTGGCCGACCCGAGCCAGGAAACCCGGCAAACGGTCAACGATTACCTCGAAGGCCTGAACCGACGCAGTCGCAGTCGGGCCATCTACGTGATGGACACCACCGGCCGCGTGCTGGCCACCAGTAACTGGCGCGATGCCGACAGTTACCAGGGTGAAGACCTGTCCTTCCGTGCCTATTTCCAAAATGCCGTACGCGGCCAGCCCGGCCGTTTCTATGGCATTGGCAGCACCAACGGCGAACCCGGTTACTACCTGGCCCACGGCCTGGAAGAACACGGCAAGATCATCGGCGTGGCCGTGGTCAAAGTGCGCCTTGAAGCCCTCGAAGAACGCTGGCAGCGCGCGCGTCTCGAAGCCTTTGTGAGCGACGAGAACGGCATCATCATTCTCTCCAGTGACCCGGCCCGGCGCCTCAAGGCCGTGCGCCCGCTGAGCGATGACACCAAGGAACGCCTGGCCCACAGCCTGCAATATTACTGGGCGACATTGAACGAGTTGGAGCCACTGGCCCGCGAGCGTCTCAACGAAGGCACCGAGAAGCTCACCTTCCCGGCCAACAGCGAAGTAATCAACGACGAGCGCGAAGTCAGCTACCTGGCCCAGACCCGCCCGCTCAGCGACACGCCGTGGAACTTCACCCTGCTGACCCCACTTAACGACCTGCGCCGCGCCGCGATCAATCAGGGCATTCTGGTGGCGGTCGCGTTTGGCCTGGTCGCGTTCTTGCTGATCGCCTGGAACGAGCGGCGCAAAGTCATCGCCACCCGCCTCGCCGCGCGCGAAGCCTTGCAGGAAGCCAACAGCCAGCTGGAACGCCGGATTGCCGAACGCACCGCCGACCTGCGCGCCAGTAACGAACGGCTCAAGGGCCAGATCCGCGAACGCCGCCAGGCCGAAGAAACCCTGCGCCGCGCCCAGGATGAACTGGTGCAGGCCGGCAAACTGGCGGCCATCGGCCAAATGTCGACCAGCATTGCCCATGAACTCAACCAACCGCTGGCGGCATTGCGCACGCTGTCGGGTAACACCGTGCGCTTCCTCGAACGTGGCGCCCTCGACACCGCCAGCGCCAACCTCAAGACCATCAACGAGCTGATCGACCGCATGGGCCGCATCACCGCCAGCCTGCGCTCGTTTGCCCGGCGCGGTGACGACCAGGGCGAAGCCAACCTGGGCAAAGCCGTGGACGCCGCTTTCCAGGTGCTGGGCGCGCGCCTGGACGGCCTGCCGTTGACCGTGCACCGTGACTTCGCCCCCGCGCAGCTGCAGATCGACCAGACCCGCCTGGAGCAGATCCTGGTCAACCTGATCGGCAACGCGCTCGATGCGATGCAAGCCCAACCAGCGCCCGAGCTCTGGTTGGACGGCCAGAGCGCCGACGGTAGATACCGTCTGCACGTGCGCGACAATGGCCACGGCATCGACCCCGAAGCGCGCAAACATTTATTCGAACCGTTCTTCACCACCAAACCCGGCGAACAAGGCCTGGGCCTGGGCCTGACCCTTTCCGCCAGCCTGGCGGCGGCCACCGGCGGCAACCTCGCCGTGGAACACCCGGCCAGTGGTGGTACTGCCTTTGTCTTGTGCCTGCCGTTGGTGGGCACCCAAAAAAAAGCTGAGTCGACATGATGAGTACCGATCCTAAAGACCTCACCGTTCTGATCGTCGAAGACGACCCCCATGTGCTGCTTGGCTGCCAGCAAGCGCTGGCGCTGGAAGACATTCACAGCGTGGGCGTGGGCAGTGCCGAAGAAGCCCTCAAGCGCATCGGCGAGAACTTTGCCGGCATCGTCATCAGCGATATCCGCCTGCCAGGCATCGACGGCCTGGAGCTGCTGACCCGCCTCAAGGCCCTGGATAAAAGCCTGCCGGTGGTGCTGATTACCGGCCATGGTGATATCTCGATGGCAGTGGGCGCCATGCGCAATGGCGCCTACGACTTCATGGAAAAACCCTTCTCTCCCGAACGCCTGGTCGATGTGGCGCGCCGCGCTCTTGAGCAACGCGGGCTGGCGCGGGAAGTCTGGTCGCTGCGCCGCCAATTGGCCGAGCGCGACTCGCTGGAAGGCCGCATCATCGGCCGCTCGCCCGCCATGCAAAACCTGCGCGAACTGATCGCCAACGTGGCCGACACCTCGGCCAACGTGCTGATCGAAGGCGAAACCGGTACCGGCAAGGAACTGGTCGCGCGTTGCCTGCACGATTTCAGCCGACGCCACGACCATCAGTTCGTTGCCCTGAACTGCGGCGGCCTGCCGGAGAACCTGTTCGAAAGCGAAATATTCGGCCACGAAGCCAATGCGTTTACCGGCGCGGGCAAGCGGCGTATCGGCAAGATCGAACACGCCCATGAGGGCACGCTGTTCCTCGATGAAGTGGAAAGCATGCCGATCAACCTGCAGATCAAACTGCTGCGTGTGTTGCAGGAACGCACCTTGGAACGCCTGGGCTCGAACCAGAGTGTGTCGGTGGATTGCCGGGTGATTGCCGCGACCAAATCCGACCTCGACGAACTGAGCCGCGCCAGCCAATTCCGCAGCGACCTTTACTACCGCCTCAACGTCGTGACTCTGGAGTTGCCACCGCTGCGCGAGCGCCGTGAAGACATCCTGCAATTGTTCGAACACTTCCTGCAGCAGTCGTCACTGCGTTTTGACCGCAGCGTACCGGAGCTGGACAACCAGACCGTCTCGACCCTGATGAGCCACGACTGGCCAGGCAACGTGCGTGAACTGCGCAACGTTGCCGAGCGTTTTGCCCTGGGCTTGCCGGCCTTCAAGAAAAGCGGCGCCGGCACCAGCAATCACGGCCTGGCCTTTACCGAAGCGGTGGAAGCCTTCGAGCGCAACCTGCTCAACGACGCCCTGCAACGCAGCGGCGGCAACCTCACCCAGGCCAGCCTGGAACTGGGAATGGCCAAGACCACGCTGTTCGACAAGGTCAAGAAATACGGGTTGAGCCACTGATGGACTTATTCTTGAAAGCCGCCTTGGGCGCGGCGGTGGTGTTGATCCTGGCGGCGCTGGCCAAGACCAAAAACTACTACATCGCAGGGCTGGTGCCGCTGTTCCCGACCTTCGCGCTGATCGCGCATTACATCGTCGGCAAGGGCCGTTCGCTGGACGACTTGAAGACCACGATCCTATTTGGGATGTGGTCGATCATTCCGTATTTTGTGTATCTGGCGACGCTGTATGTGATGGTCGACCGCATGCGCCTTGAAGCGTCACTCGCCGTGGCGGCGGTGGCATGGCTGATGGCGGCGACGGTGTTGGTGAGCGTGTGGGTGCGCGTCCACGCCTGACACACCTCGGTTAAACCTGTGGGAGCTGGCTTGCCTGCGATGGCGGTGTATCAGCCAACTTATCTGGCACAGACATACCGCTATCGCAGGCAAGCCAGCTCCCACAGAAAAGCAGCTCTTCAGTGACTGATCGTTCCCACGCAGAGCGCGGGAACGATCGGCATCAAACACTTTCAGCGGATGATCTTCTCGACCTGAATCCCCAGCTTCTTCAGCCGATACCAGAAACTTCTCTCGGAAATCCCGATCTTCGCCGCCGCCGCAGCCTGTACGCCGTTGCTCTCGTTCAACGCCGCCAGAATGTAGGTTTTCTCGACCTCAGCCAGCGCCGCATCCAGGTCCGCAGGCACGCCGGGTGTGTCACCGAGCAGCGCCGTAACGCCGTCCTCGGCAGGTTTGGACGCAAACAGGTAAGCCGGCAGGTCAATGTCTTCGATCACCGGTGA
This sequence comes from Pseudomonas sp. Xaverov 259, assembly GCF_019352915.1. Taxonomy (NCBI): domain Bacteria; kingdom Pseudomonadati; phylum Pseudomonadota; class Gammaproteobacteria; order Pseudomonadales; family Pseudomonadaceae; genus Pseudomonas; species Pseudomonas sp. Xaverov 259. Next base: position 321,633 of record NZ_JAAAFV010000072.1, read on the forward strand.
AGCTGCCACGATGGTCGCCCGCTCCACGCAGTTTTGCAGCTCACGGATATTACCCGGCCAGTGGTAGGCCGCCATCGCCTGCAATGCCTCGGGGCTGAAGCCGGTGATGCGTTTGCCGGCGGTGGCGCTCAGGGTCTGGGCGAAGTGCCGGGCAAGGGGCACGATGTCTTCGGCGCGCTCGCGCAGGGCCGGCAGCGGGATCGGGAATACATTGAGGCGGTAATACAGGTCTTCGCGAAACTCTTTATTGGCCACCGCATCCAGCAGGTTCTTGTTGGTGGCGGCGATCACGCGCACGTCCACCTTGCGCTCGCGGGGGTCGCCCACCGGCTCGATCACGCGCTCCTGCAGGGCCCGCAATATCTTGGCCTGCAATGCCAACGGCATATCGCCCACCTCATCCAGAAACAAAGTGCCCTGGTCGGCCTGCATAAAGCGCCCGACCCGGTCGGCCACGGCGCCGGTAAACGCGCCTTTGCGATGGCCGAACATCTCGCTTTCCAGCAAGCCTTCGGGGATGGCCGCGCAGTTGACCGCCACAAACGGCTTGTCGGCGCGGCTGCCATGTTTGTGAATCGCTCGCGCGACCATTTCCTTGCCGGTGCCACTTTCGCCGGTCAGCAGGATAGTGGCGTTGCTGTCGCGTACCGAATCAACCGCGTGCAGCACCTGGCGAAACGCCGGGCTGTCGCCCACCAGGCTGTCGAACTGCGCATGGTGATCCAGCTCGGCGCGCAGGCGTGCGTTGTCGCGCATGATGTCGCGAAACTGCAGGGCCTTGGCCACAGTGATGTCCAGCTCGTCGATATCGAACGGCTTGGCAATATAGTCATAGGCGCCATTGCGCATCGACTGCACGGCGTTTTTTACCGTGCTGTAGGCGGTCATCACGATCACCGGCAACTCGGGGAAGCGCACTTTTATCTCGGCCAGCAGCGCCGGCCCGTCCATGCCCGGCATGCGCCAGTCGCTGATCACCAGGTCGATGTCTTCCTGCTCCAGCACCTTGAGCGCGTGCAGGCCATTGCCGGCGGTAAACACCTGAATGCCGTTCTGGCTCAAGGCCGATGACAGCAAGTCGCAGAGCTTGGGCTCGTCGTCGACTACCAATACGTTATGCGTCATGAACTTCCTCATCGTCGCCGTCGTCTTCGCCATGGGCCGGAATGTACAGGCTGAAGGTGGCGCCGGCATCTTTCTCACTGGCGCATTCAATGCTGCCGTCGTGACTTTCCATGATCGAATAGACTTTAGCCAGCCCCAAGCCCGTGCCGGAGGCCTTGGTGGTGACGAATGGTGTGAAGATGCGCTCGATCATATCGGCCGGAATGCCTTGGCCGGTGTCGGCGATGCTGATCACCGTGTTGCCGTCCACGCTGCGAATGCCCAAGGTCAGGCGCCCGCCTTCGGGCATCGCGTCGATGGCGTTGAGGATCAGGTTCAGGCACGCCTGCTTGAGTTGCTTGGCATCGGCATAGATTGTCGCTCCCGGCGCCTGGTCATCGATGTGCGCATCGATGTTATGGGTGGCCAGCTCCGGGCTGCAAAAGCCGAGGATTTCTTCCACCACCGGGCGCGCCGCCTGCGACACACGCAGCGGCGGGTTGGGCTTGGCGAAATCCAGAAACTCGGTGATCAGGTCGTTGATGCGGCTGACTTCGCTGATCACGTATTCGAGGTGGCGCTTGTCGGTGTCCGGCAGGTCGACACGGCGGTGCAGCAATTGGGTGGCGGTCTTGATGATGCCCAACGGGTTGCGAATCTCATGCGCCAGGCCCATGGCGACTTCGCCCAAAGCATGCAGCCGGTCGCGGCGGCGCAGTTGCGCTTCAAGGTGATGCAACTCGCCCAGGCGCTCGGTCATGTGGTTGAAGGTGCTGCTCAGTTGCGCCAGCTCATCACCGCCGGTGACCAATACACGGTGCTCGTAACTGCCTGAGATCACTGCATCCACGCCTTGGGACAAGTCCCGCAGCGGTTTGGTCAGGCGGCGTGACACCAGCACACCGGCGCCCAGGGACAACGCTGAACTCAGCAGGAATATCAGCACGAACAGATTGCTCTGATTCACCAGCCCCACCAGGCTGGTATGGCGCAACAGGCCGCTGAAGATCACGCCTTGCAGTTCGCCGGCGTCATTGAAGATCGGCCAGTACAACCCGCTGTAGTTATTGGTGAACTGCTCGCTCGGTTGCTTGGTGGCGCGCATGGCTGTTTCGACATTCTTCGGAATGCGCGAAGGGTGGTTTTCAAAACGCTGGGTCGAGAAAATCTCGGAAAAACCTTGAGGGTTGGCCAGGTACAGGCGCAGGTCGAGGGAATGCACATCGGCCACGCTGGTGAGGAAGCTGCTGTCCAGGTAGGTGGCCACCAACAGCAGGTAATCGACGCCCTCCTGGGTGGTTTCAAAGGTCGAGACCACCATGCCCGTGGTCACGCCGGCCACTTCCACGGTCTGCAACACGGCGTTGCTGGTCAGGTTGATCTGCTTGACCACATCGTCGGCTGCGGTGCTGAACACCACTTTGTGGTCACTCACGCGGATCAGCGCCACCACATCGATATCGGTGGCGTCGGCGATGTCGGCGGTCAGGCGGTCATGCTTGGCCGCTTGCTTGCTCGACGGCGGCGCGGTGTAGCGCAGGAACAGTTTGGCCATGCGCGCGTTGTCATGCAGGATGTCGCCGATTTCGTCCTTGACGATCTTGGTCGACTCCTGCAGCCAGATGCGCACGTTGCTGTCGAAAATCTGCGACAAGGTGGTCGCCGCCAGTTCGGCCGCGATCATGGTCGGGATTACGCTGACCAGCCAAAACGCCAGCACCAGCTTGCGCTGGACGCTCCAACGCGAAATGGCAAAGGGGCGGGCTTTTTGGCGGGTCTTGGTGATCATCAGGTTTCGCTTATCGCAGCAGCCATGGCAGGGTCGGAACGGTCCGGTCTTATGTACATTTTCACGAGTTTGAGCAGGCCGTTGAGCAGCCAGTTACGGTGACGGAAAAACATGCTGTTGCCCTCGAACTCGCACCCCAGGCGCAGCTTACTGGCATAGCCCTCCTGACCGCACTCATATACCGGGATCTTGTGTGCAATACAGTAGTCGACATTGGTCAGCCAGTAGCGAAAGTACAAACTGTACTCACGGCTGAACTCACGGTCATGCCCGAAAAACTTGTCGACCAGCCGGTGCTGGTCCAACAGCACCAGGTTGAACGCCACCAGGCGCTCATCCACCCAGTAAAGAGCACAGACCGCACGCCCTTGCAGCTGTTCAAGTATGCCGGTGAAATAACGCGCCGGCAGGCGTTCGAACTGCAAATCGGCGCGGCTGAGCGTGTCTTCGTACAGGCGCATCACCTCGGGCAACACGTCATCAATGGTGTGCCGCCACTCAACCCGTGGGCCTGGCGCGCGCAACTTGCGGCGCAAGTCTTTGCGGGTCGCCTTGCACAGCGAGCCCAAGTAGGCGTCCACCGAGCCGTAAGGCACCGTCAGCCAGCCGCTGGGTAAGCTTGGCATGCTCTGAAAGCCTGCCTGGCGGCAATTGTCTGCCCAGTCCAGGTCATTGGTCGGCACATCTTTGACTGCTACCAGGCCAATCCCGAAGGTATTGGCATCCTCGCGTGCCGCCTCGAGCAAATGCCTGATCAACAGTGGGCGCTGCCCTTGGGGCACGTGGCTGGCGAAACCCGCGTCGCAACGCTCGGCCACCGGCGAGCCGATGGCATACAACTGCAAGCGCAAAACACCCGGCCACAGTCGCTCCAGGCGCTCGGTAAAGCGCTTGCCGGCGCCCGACACCGTGGTGTCGAGGCGATAATAAGTGATGAACGCGGCGGCAACAGCCACCAGCGTTTCATCGTCGTAGACGGCCAGGTAACGCCACTTGAAATCATCGATCGCGGCGTTTTCCACGGCAACGTAAAAATCCCAATCCTCCAGGGCTGCGGGAAAGCAGTCATTCCAGGCGCAACGCGGGATGGCCCGGATAGTCGAGAAGGCTTGGGCGGTAATCACGTCTAGTCCTTAGGCTGATGCCCGCTGTCGATAATCCACGGGCGCCTGCACAGCCGGAGCGGCGTGTTGCTCGACAAACTCTGCGCTCAACTCGATCACCCGGCGGTATTGCAGGTCGACGGTGATCATGTGGTAGCAGTTATCCAGCAGAATCTTGGTCACCGGGCCGCCCAAGTGACGCTCGACGTAATCGGCGTTCCAGCGGCTGGTGATGTCGTCTTCGATGGAGTGCAACACCAGCGCCGGCACCTTGACCTCGGGCATGCGCTTTTTGACCACGGCGTTCATACGGTGCAATTCGCGCACCGTGATGCCTTCCATGGTCAGCAAACCGGCCTCGCTGCTTTCGCCTTCTTTCATCTGACGCTCGACGATGGCCCGCAGGCGCTCGTTCTTGATGCCGTAAGGCGGCTTCTCTTCGAAGCGGCAGATGTGCACGCCGAACGGGATCTTCATCAGCAACGGCGTCAAAAACGCCAGCTTGTGAATGCTCCAGCCGTCGTACTTCAAGGTGGTCGAATACATCAACAGCCCGGCCACTTGCCCTGGGTGCTCGGCGGCCACGTACATCGACATCACCGCGCCCATGGACAAGCCACCGACAAACACTTGCGCGTGGCGCTGCTTGATCTGCGCAAACGTCTTGCGCACGCCTTCGTACCAGTCCAGCCAGCCGGTGGCTTGCAGGTCGCTGTTATCGCCGCAGTGCCCCGCCAGCGTGGGCACGTACACCGTGCAGTTACCGGCTTTGGCCAGGCCCTTGGCGACCTGGCGCAATTCCGTCGGGGTGCCGGTCAGGCCGTGGATCAACAGGATCCCGACCGGACCTTCACCGAGAACGAAGCCGGCATCACCTTCACCGAGGTCGATCCCGATGGCGTTCACCGCTTGGTCGCTCGCACCAGCAACTGCTCGAGGAGTTTCAGGCCCAGGTCGATTTCCGGGTAGCTGATTTCCAGAGACGGTGCCAGGGTGATCACGTTTTTGTAGTAGCCGCCCACGTCGAGGATCAGGCCGAGTTTCTGGCCATCCACGATCATGTCGCCCTTCATGCCTTCTTCGACCATGTAGTCCAGGGTCGCCTTATCCGGCGTGAAGCCATCCGGGCCGCAGATCTCGCAGCGCAGGGCCAGGCCCAGGCCGTCGACGTCGCCGATGATCGGGAAACGTTTCTGCAGGTCTTGCAGGCCTTCCAGGAAGTATTTGCCTTTGGCCATGACCATCGCGCCGTAGTCGACTTCGCTGGTCATCTTGAACATTTCCAGGCCTACCGCCGTACCCAGTGGGTTGGAGGCGAAGGTGGAGTGGGTCGAACCTGGCGGGAAGATCTTCGGGTTGATCAGCTCTTCACGGGCCCAGATGCCGCCCAGCGGGTTGAGGCCGTTGGTCAGCGCCTTACCGAAGACGATCACGTCCGGCTGCACGTCGAAGTGTTCGATCGACCACAGTTTGCCGGTACGGTAGAAGCCCATCTGGATTTCGTCGGACACCATCAGGATGCCGTGCTGATCCAGCACTTGCTTCAATTCGCGGTAGAAGTTCATCGGCGGGATCACGTAGCCGCCGGTGCCCTGGATCGGCTCGACGTAGAACGCTGCGTATTCGCACTGGTTGGTTTTCGGGTCCCAGACGCCGTTGTATTCGGTCTCGAACAGACGCGCGAATTGCTGCACGCACTGGCTGCCGTACTCTTCTTTGGTCATGCCTTTAGGGCCGCGGAAGTGGTACGGGAACGGGATGAAGTTGGCGCGTTCGCCAAAGTGGCCGTAGCGGCGACGGTAGCGGAAGCTCGAAGTGATCGACGAAGCACCGAGGGTACGGCCGTGGTAGCCGCCTTCGAAGGCGAACATCAGGCTCTTGCCGTTGGAGGCGTTACGCACCACTTTCAGCGAGTCCTCGATCGACTGCGAACCGCCAACGTTGAAGTGCACACGGCCGTCGAGGCCGAACTTCTTCTTGGCGTCGACCGCGATCATTTCCGACAGCTCGATCTTGCCTTTGTGCAAGTACTGACTGGCGATTTGCGGCAGGGTGTCGATCTGCTGTTTCAGCGCGTTGTTCAGGCGCGGGTTGGCGTAGCCAAAGTTAACGGCCGAGTACCACATTTGCAGGTCGAGGTAGGCCTGGTCTTCGGTGTCCCACACGTAGGAGCCTTCGCAACGGCTGAAAATACGCGGCGGCTCGATGTAGTGGACGGTGTCGCCGTAAGAGCAGTATTTGGCTTCTTTATCCAGAAGAATCTGGTCTTCGGCGGTAGCAATACGAATATCAGACATGGTGGAAGAGTTCCTGATTTTCAACAGAGAGGTCGGCGGTAAAGGCGCCGGAGTTAGCGGCGATGCCTTGTGGCAACGCGGCAAGCAATGCGGGCAATTCGGCAAAGGTGTCGAAGCGCGCATGGGCAATGTTGTTGGCTTCGCAGTACTTGGCGAGGCTGCCTTTGGCGAAGACGAAGTCGGCGGTGGAAGCCACGCACATATCGGACTTGCCGTCGCCGATCACCAGCACGCGCTTGTTGCGCGGCGTGGATTTGCACTTGCAGTTGCCGGAGGCGGCGCGACAGGCGTCGCTGGAATAGGGGAAGTCGATGCGCCAGCTGTTCTGGTCGACCTGGCGCAAGCGGTTGGCGAGGATCGGTAGCAAGGTCACGTAGTTACGCGACAAAATGCGCGCGATGCCTTGCTCGATGCCGTCGCTCACCACTTCAATGGTCGCGCCCAGGCCCATGACGTGATCGACGAAGTCCGGAAAGTCCGGGTCGATTTCAACGCTGTCGAAGTACGCCAGCAGTTCAGCCGGGGTGGCCTTGATCAGCGCCAGTTGACGGCTCAGGCATTCGCGGGAACCGATATGACCATCCAGCCATTCCTGTTCGATGGTTTCCCACTCAGGGCCGGCGAAGCGCTGGAGGACGTTGTCGATGACGTCGGTGGGGGTGATGGTCCCGTCGAAGTCGCACACGATATGCCACTGGATCATTGCGTTTACCTTGAGGAGCAGCGCTCTGTGCGCTTGTGCCAAGGGGTATTGCAGAGACTGTGCCAACTGGACAAAGCCCAGCGGGGCTGGGGTTTTGGTCGATATGCAGGGGGATTTGTGTCGCAGGAGCTACAATTTTTGTAGCTTGCTACAAACAAGATGAGTGCTTGCGTCAGGGAGGCTCTTCGCGCGTGAATGCGCGCAAGTTCAGATAAGGAAACGCTCCATGTTCAAGGTTACTTCTGCTGTATTCGCCGGCTTGCTGGGGCTGTGGAGCTTTTCCAGCACGGTATGGGCCGAAGGCATTAGCGGCGAAGTTGGCGCTGGCGTCAGCTACCAGCCCCACGACCCGACAGGCAGCCGCTACGAAACCCGGCCGATTCCCTACTTCGATCTGGACTGGGGCAATGTGAGCCTGGGCACCGACGATGGCCTGACCTGGAGCGCACTCAATACCCACGGTTTCACCGCCGGCCCGTATATCAATTACCTGCCGGGGCGCACGGCCGATCGCTCGCTGCGTGGCTTGCGTGATGTGCCGGACATGGCCGAAGTCGGGGGTTTCATCCAGTACGCACCGGCCGAGTTCTGGCGCGTGTACGCCCAGGTCGGCCAGGCCGTCGGCGGTCCGCGTGATCAGAGTGGTGTGTTGGGCAAGGTCGGTGGCGAGCTGGGCTACCCGCTGGGCGGCGGCATTATCGGCAGCACCGGCCTGATGGCGCATTTTGCCGATGCGCGCCAGACCCAGGCGTTTTTTGGCGTTGACGATAAAGAGTCAGCGGCGTCCGGCATCCGCGCTTATAACGCCAGCGCGGGCTTTCAGAACCTGACGCTGACCCAGAGTTTCGAGTTCCCGCTGGCGAGCCATTGGTCACTGTTGACCAGCGCCAGTTGGACACACCTGGTGGGCTCGGCGGCCAACAGCACCATCGTCAAGGAAACCGGCAACGTGAACCAGGGCCAGGTACAGACGGCGATCAGCTACAAGTTTGACTGACGCATAGATCGTTCCCACGCTCTGCGTGGGAACGCATCCTGTGACGCTCTGCGTCACCACTTCAAGGGCAGGACGCGGAGCGTCCGGGGCGGCATTCCCACGCAGAGCGTGGGAACGATCATCAGGCCTTGGCTTCCTGGATGATCTGGCGAATCGCCCCCACAAAGGCATCCGCCGGTTGCCCGCCGCTGACCGCGTACTGTTGATCGTTCCCACGCTCTGCGTGGGAACGCATCCTGTGACGCTCTGCGTCACCACTTCAAGGGCAGGACGCGGAGCGTCCGGGGCGGCATTCCCACGCAGAGCGTGGGAACGATCATCAGGCTTTGGCTTCCTGGATGATCTGGCGAATCGCGCCCACAAAGGCATCCGCCGGCTGCCCACCGCTGACCGCGTACTGGTCGTTGAACACGATGGTGGGTACTGACGTCACACCGCGTGTAATCCACAACTCTTCCTGCTCGCGGACTTCAGCAGCGTATTCGTCAGACGCCAGAATTTCAGCCGCACGCTGGATATCCAGCCCGACACTCTCGGCGATGATCGCCAATGTCGCGTGGTCGGACGGGTCTTTCCCATCACTGAAATACGCCTTGAACAGCGCTTCCTTGAGGTTGTACTGCAACCCTTCAAGCCCCGCCCAATGCAGCAGCCGGTGTGCATCAAAAGTGTTGTAGATGCGGCTCTGCCCGTCCGTGCGAAAAGCAAAGCCCAGCGCCGCGCCCATGTCGCGGATACGCTCGCGGTTGGCCTGGGATTGCTCGGCGGTGGAGCCGTATTTCTCGGTGATGTGCTCTACGATGTTCTGCCCTTCGGCCGGCATCTTCGGGTTCAGCTCAAACGGCTGGAAATGAATCTCGGCCTGCACCTCGCTGCCCAGTTGGTCGAGGGCTTCGGTCAGGCCGCGCAGGCCGATGATGCACCAGGGGCAAGACACGTCGCTGACGAAATCGATTTTCAGGGGAGTACTCATGGCAGGCAACCTCGCTGGCAGTTATGTGCGCCGTAAAGGTTGCACCATACACCAACTTCACAGCAGCTTCGAAGGCTCGCCCAGGTCAATCTGCGCCCAATGCGCGGCATCTTCGCGATGGGCTTTGAGATACGGCAACACCGCCGTCAACAGCGGCGCCTTGAAGGCTTCCTGGAAACGGTGGGCCATGCCCGGTATGAGCTTCAGCTGGCTGCCCTGGATATGCGCGGCCAGGTGTACGCCGTGCATCACCGGCAACAGCGGGTCGGCAGTGCCGTGTACCACCAGGGCTGGCACGCGCAATTGGTTAAGCAAGGGCACGCGGCTCGGCTCGGCCAGAATCGCCATGATCTGGCGCTTCACGCCGTCCGGGTTGAAGGCACGGTCGTAGGACAGCGCCGCCTGGTGCAGCAGCGCCTGGCGATCATCTTTCACGCTGGGGCTGCCCAGGGCTGCGAGCAAATCGGCTTGTTGCTCCAGCGCCACTTCACGGTTCGGTGCGCTGCGCCGCGACAGCAACTGCACCAACGCCGCGTTGGGCGCCGGCAGGCCTTCGGCGCCGGAGCTGGTCATTACCAGCGTCAGGCTCTCGACCCGCTGCGGCGCCATGGCCGCCAGGTGCTGGGCGATCATGCCGCCCATGCTTGCGCCCAGCACGTGGAATTGCTGGACCTGCAGCGCGTCCATCAAGCCCAGTGCATCGTCGGCCATGTCGGTCAGCGTGTATGGCGCCGCCACCGGCAAGCCAAGCTTGTAGCGCAGCACTTCGAACGTCAGGTTGGCGCTGGCCGGCGCCTGGCGCCACGTCGACAAGCCAACGTCACGGTTGTCGTAGCGGATCACCCGAAAACCCTGTTCGCACAAGGCCACCACCACTTCATCCGGCCAGTGGATCAACTGCCCGCCCAGGCCCATGACCAGCAGCAACGCAGGGTCCGACGCACGGCCGATGCTCTGGTAGGCGATGCTGACTTTTTCCAGGTCGACCGTTTGGGTCGGGACATTGACATCACATCGAGAAGCCGCAAAGGACGGCAGGCCGAACAATAGAGCGGCCAGTAAAAACAACACGCGCATGAAAAACACCGAAACGCAGAACCCCAGTAGAGCGCGAGTCTGATGAAGTTTGTTCAAGCGCGCTGCCACAGTTGCGTGACAGTTTGATGAATGCCGCTCAATGGTCATCCGATATCTATATCTCGCCATGGGTCATGGCGATCGCTCTCTAATCATTTTTTAATGCAAGAGTCACGACCATGACCGACACCCCTGGCCTCAACTTGTACGATTTCGGGTTAGCACAGCTTTACCCGCAAACGTTGATGAAAACTTGCTGCTGGACGCCACACAGTGCTGGCGAGACTGCTGCAATGGCATGCGCGAGCTGATGGCTGGCACGCCAACAGTGCGCACCGTGGTCAACCAGATGCTCCAGGAACACCTGCAACTGGACGGCGAGCACGCCGGACTGAGATTCCCCGCCACTCAAACACGCGGATCCAGCATCCTATCCATAAACGAAGCTTGCATTTACATGCAGCAACACCCCGCCCTGGATACGACACAAGTGCCCCAAGGCGAACTCATCTATTTGCCAAACAACCACCGGCTTGCAGGGTATACGGTGCCGATGCTGCTGGATGAACTCAAAGGGCTGGATCTGGAACAGGCCATCAAGGACGCCTGGCACCGGCATTTTTTGAACACTCGGGCGCCCAACCAACCCGTGTCGTGTCGTACAAGGGCCGCCGAGTTTTACAAGATCCACTTCGAGGCCTCGGGCCAGGCAATGCTGAGCCAGGGTTCGATAAACGCTACGGCGCTCAACCCGATGTTTGCCATTATCGATCCGCTCCTGGCAGAGCCAGGGACCAAAAATATCTGCACCGAACAAATCGTGCTCAAGCGTACCGCTGGCGAGGCACTCGTCCTGCCTGGATCATGGGTGCTGACCCTCGATACCGATCAGCCGGTCAGCCAATTGGTGTACTTGCCCACTCATCAACCGGCGTGGCACACATTCGCAAAACGTACCGACATGGAACGCTGGGTGATCGATCAGCAACAGGTCTTGTTTTCGACCTCAGACTCCGACCCCCTGGCCACCGTTGACTACCGTCTCAAGACCCGCCTCCTGGAAACCGGTATCGGCGACTGGCTTACTCTATTAGCCGACGCCCAATACCGCGAGGCAATCAAGCCCGTCCCGGGTATCGAAATCGAAAATGCCCACCTGGCGCGACACCCCATCGAAGCGTTTGACAAACAGCGTCAGAGCCAATCGCTGTTTGCCCAAGCGCCTGAACCGCCGACGCCCCGCCCTCTTGAGGACGATACGCTCACGCAGTTCGGCCTGCTCTACTCCAGCCTTCCATTGAGCCAACGCCAGGCCCGGGTGCTGCAACAACGCACGGCTCTGGACGCCCTGCCATGTGAAGGTGCTCCAACTGCCAACCGGAACACGCACCTGTTGCAACTCAAGCAGAAACTCGATGATCTGCGGGTACAGCAGCAAGCTGCAGCTGTTGCGGCACGTCTTATGCTGGAAAGACGCACCGCCGACGTCGCGACACTCAATGCCCAATTTACCGCTCTTTACAATGCGCGCGTGGCGGGGCTAAGAATCGAAGCGCAGATTCAACAGGCGCTGAACCAGATCAGCGCCGATGAGCTGAAACTGCTGGAGGTCGTCCTTGATTCGCCCGGGGTCGAAGATCGCCTTGTTGAAGTGGCAGCTTATTCGATGAGTCTCTCGGTCACCGAAAAGACAAATTCCACTATAAAAATCACTGAGAGCGAGCTCAAAGGGCCGCTGGTGTTCACTGCCGCAGCAGCCTCGGAATCGCAGCCGCCATCCGCCGCCAGTTACCTGGTTTACTGGCCGGGCACCGGCGGAGCTTTGCAACGCTTTGCCTCCCGACAGGCCTTGCAAGAGGCCCTGTTTAACATTGCGCCGCAGGACGACCGGCTTGCCTTGGTGCTCAAGGAGCTGACCGGCAACCCCTTTGAGTACAGCCTCAGGCTTCAGCAGGCCGATTTCGAAGAACACGCGGCGCAATTGCGCTCAACCTACTCCACCCCGGAAGAAGCCGACACACTGGCCAAAAGCCTGAAAAAGCTACGCGAAGCGACCCTCGAAAAACTTCTGGTACCCGAACACAGCGCCCGCGAAGCGGCCTTTTTGGAGATCGTCGAACAGAACAACAGCAGCCACCTGGCGGAAAAACTGCCGACCTGGCTGGTCACGCAAACAGAGGAACACCGGGAGAGACTCAACGCTCGTCTCAAAGCTTATATTCCCGCGCTTGAGCGTGCCAACGCGCTGATCGCTCAATCCCTACCCTCACGTAATGAGTTCGTCAGGCTTAAAATAGATGCACGCTTGCGCAAAGACTTCTCCATCACCAAGGGTTATACCGTAAAACTGGATCTGCCTGATTCGACCAGATATGTCCAAGATCCCGTGCCCGGCGGCAGCGGAGTGGGCGGCACCCCAGTCAAGATAACCACCGTACCCAGCCTCAGACGCGGCAAGATGTCTCTTGAAGAGCTGGCATTGAAGAACATCGACAGCATCATAGGCAGTCGGCTGTACTACATGACCCTGGACGTGACGGCTGACGACAATGCTGAGCTCGACAGGCTCAAGGCAGGCATCAACGCTAAATACCTGGCCAAGATGGTCCACGACCTCAACGTAGCCAAAGATTATGAAACGCGCATATACCAAACATTCAGAGGCTCCTCCCAGGAGTCGGCGTTCCAACTGGACTACCGCCGCGAATGCCTGACCGAACCGCTGCGCTTGATGCTCCAGATTCAGGGCCAGTTGGCGTTCATGCAAAACCATATCAACGCCGACGAGCTGCAAGTGTGGGATACCGCGATCAACGCCGATACTCGTGAAGCGTGGGAAGTCGGCACCAAGCGTATTGCCCTGCTGCCAGCAACATTGGTCGACAACAGCCGCAAGAATCGCTACGACACGGTCACTCTCTCAGGCATCAACTTCATTCAGGAAAAAAACTCCGGGATGACGTTACTTTATCTGCCCGATGCGCCGGACGAACGATGCTTGCGGCGCTTCGACAGCCTGGAACTGGCACGCAAAAAACTGTTTGACCTATGCCAGACCGACCCCATGGTCAAGTACGTGGCAGGCCGTGCGTTGACAGGAGAGGTCCAGTCTCACATCAACCGCATCGACACGGCCACGAGCGAATACGATAACGCAATCATCGGTGTCGGCTTCCCCTGGCCGGTCACCACCTCACTGTCGGCCCATCAGTTGGATACCTGCATGGGCCGCCTGATTGAGAGCAACCGAAATGACGCCCGTTCCAACGAAGACTTGGCGGATGAAAAATACGCGCTCCAAACGACCATGTTGCTCAACGGCATCAAAATCGCGCTGGGTTTTATTCCTCTGATCGGCACCGCAGTCTCTCTGGTCGATGCCGTGACCAGTTTGTATGGGGCCGTGGATGCTTTCAGAAAAGGCGACGTGCACCACGGTATTGAGCAACTGGCCTCAGTGTTCGACAGCCTGGTGTATGCAGGCATGGATGCCGCGACATTTGCCGCGCTGCCAGCAGCGCGCCCCGCCACCGCAAGCGCACTCACCCGAAAGCACCAACTCAAGCACACGTGGCGCCCCGCCTTCTGGCGCAACCTGAAGCCACAGCGTGCGACAACCACAGAACACCGTTTCGCCGGCTACGAATTTGATCAACCCCTCGAGAACGGCAGCCTCCAACCGGTGTACACCGGTCCTTATCGCCACACGCTAAAGCATACTTCCGGCGAGCATTTCATCGCAGATGGCGGACATTACTTCAAGGTGAAGTTTGAACCGACGGCCCATGAAATGCGTCTGGTCGCCAAGGCAAAACTCTACTCGCCGGTCATTGCTTTTGACGAAACGCAGCAGTGGAACACTTACTCGGCGCTGCATGGCGGCCACCTTACCGCTTATGGCGGCGGCAGCGGGCGAGGCCGAGGGCAGGGAACATCGCGTGCGGGTACGAGCAGACCAGCCGCCGTGGAGCAGCAGACACCGCCACTGGTAGCCGGCGCCCTGACGGAACGCCAGACAATCATCTACAACATTGGTCAGCGCGCCAAAAAACTCTCCGAACAAGCACAAGCGAACAACCTGAAAGCACAGGAGCTGGACGTTCAATTTAAGAACTCCACCACAACAGGCACAACGTCGAAGCACCGAGCGACCAAGAACCTGGATAGCCTCCTGATCAACGACGTCGAAAGCGGCAAGCAGCTATACACGTTATATGACACAGCCGCTGGTCTCCAGGGCGGTACCTTGAACCAAATGCTCGCCAAAACCAAGGACTGGACCGCCCTGGTAGTGGGTACTCGTTACGCGCAGTTGGGCGTGAATATTCAGCGAAGGTTGATTGGCTTGCGGGATGACTTTACTGCGCTGATCGACCTCATGAACGCAAAGCGGCCTCTCGATGCTGAATACCTGAACGCTGAGAAAGCGCTCAGAGAGTGTCAAATCAACATGCACAATGAGTTGAAACAGATGGAAATCGCGCTTACCAGCATGGAAACCTGGCGCAAACGCATAACCTTTTCAGACCATAAGTCGGTCTATAACGAGACTGCATCGTCGTTACAAGAAACCTTCACCCTGCACCGCGTGCAGGCAACCCAGGCCGAATTGTTGTTGACACTGCTGCACGGTGAGCCCGACCCCTTGAACATTAGCTGGATCTATCAAGAAAGGTTGCTGAAACCGGCACTTAGCAAGCTGCATCGCGCCATCACCGCCCACCGGGACCTTCCCGAGGCCAACATCAGCAGGGCCCAGCGCAACCAAGTGCTAAGCAATACCCTGGAGGTCTATAAGCAGCTTCACCTCGACCTGACATCCTGGAACGCCGTTTCCCCGAGCCACTTTGACGCAAGCTATGTGTCACAACTACTGGACACCTTGACCCAATTGATGGAGCGAGCCCGCAAAGGTATAAAAGGGGCGCACACAAAGGGCCAGCCACAGCACACCAAAACCCTCTTTGAAACCGAGGACGGGCAGATTCTGGTTGGCACTGAAAAACCAGCGCAACAGCAATCACCGAGGCGCTACATCGTTAATGACAGCGAGGGCAAACCTGTCGAGGTGTGGGATCAAATCTCCGATAGCTCGAAATACCGCTTGAATACCGAACTGAGCCAACCCAAGGCTCCGCCCCCGGCGCTGCCGAGTGACCTTCCCAGCATACTGATCGAAGCCAAATCCCGCTTAGCCGCAGTGAATGCCTTCGAAAAAACAGTCCGCTCTTACAAAAAAATGGAGCCGGTCAACCTTGAGCACATGCTGGTCAGTGAAGCCAAAGCACTGGAGTTTCGAGCCAACCAGATCCAGGACCTGTCCCCCAATAACCCGCTGATTGAACAACTACGCACCCGGGCAACGCCCCTCAGACCCGCCGGACAAGCCCTGCGTATCGAGCGCACACTGGCCAGCAAGGCACCGACTGAAGGCTATCTGGACTACCTGAAGGAAATGAAACGCGTGGAGATCCGCAAAGTTGGCATCCGCCGCAAGCTGAAACAAAAACGCCCCGACGGAGAAACCGACTACTTGCAGGAATATGCCATTCACGACACAACCAAGCCGAAAGACAAACCCATCTGGTTCGCCCACTTTCACTATGTGAAGGCCGACTCGGCGTTCGACACCTTTGCCAAGGCGCATCTGAAAATCCCTGAGCAGCAGTATCAAGGCCTGCACTGGCAAATGAAGATGGATGGGCGAGGTTTAAAATTCGCTGACTTGAAAATCTGGCGCGGCAATATCGATAAACTCCTTGCAAAGAAACATTTCGAGACCCTGAACTGACTTAAATGACGCAACGGCCAACATGAATGGTTTTCAATGTCTTATCATTAAGCACAAAATTCATTCATGGAGGCCTCCGTGCTGGAAATCCGCCACCTCAAGACCCTGCACGCCCTGCGCGAAGCCGACAGCCTGGTCGAAGCCGCCGAGCGCCTGCACCTGACGCAATCGGCGCTGTCCCACCAGTTCAAGGAACTGGAAGAACGCCTGGGCATGCCGCTGTTTGTGCGCAAGACCAAGCCGCTGCGCTTCACCAGCGCCGGCTTGCGCCTGTTGCAACTGGCCGATGCCACCCTGCCCTTGCTGCGCGGCGCCGAGCGCGACATCGCGCGGCTGGCCGGTGGCACCGCCGGGCGTTTGCACATGGCTATCGAGTGCCACAGTTGCTTCCAGTGGCTGATGCCGACCATCGACCAGTTCCGCGACGCCTGGCCGGAAGTCGAGCTGGACCTGGCCTCAGGCTTTGCTTTCGCGCCGCTGCCGGCCCTGGCACGTGGCGACCTGGACCTGGTGGTGACCTCCGACCCGTTGGAACTGCCGGGCATCACTTATGTGCCGCTGTTTACCTACGAAGCCATGCTGGCCGTGGCCAACCAGCATGCGTTGGCGAACAAGTCGTACATCGTGCCGCAGGACTTGCTCAGCGAAACCCTGATCACCTATCCGGTGGAGCGCGACCGCCTGGACATCTTCACGCGGTTCCTGGAGCCCGCCGACGTGGAACCTGCCCAGGTGCGCACCTCGGAGCTGACAGTGATGATGATGCAACTGGTTGCCAGCGGCCGCGGCGTGTGCGGCATGCCGCATTGGGCGCTGCATGAATACAGCTCGCGCGGTTATGTGAAAGCCAAGCGTTTGGGCGAGAAGGGTTTGTTTGCGACGTTGTATGCGGGGATCCGTGCGGACATGCTCGATGCGCCATACATGCGCGACTTCTTGCTGACGGCCAAAGACACGTCGTTTTCGACCCTGGATGGCGTCAGCGCCGTGCGTTAATTGTGGGAGCTGGCTTGCCTGCGATGCAGACACCTGGGTGTGTCAGGTACACAGAGTTGATGCCATCGCAGCGGTGCGACGATTCGACAAGCCAGCTCCCACACAGAACTGTGGTTCCCCTATGGAATTTCAGTCGGCTCTGAGTTCACGCCACAGGTGGATCTTGTCGAAATACTCGATCCCCACCCGCACCGCCAACGGCTCCAGGCCGTACTGAATAAAACCGCAGCGCTGGTACAACGCAAAGGCTGCGGCGTTGCCGGCGGTGACAGTCAGTTGGATCACTTTGGCCCCCGGCTGGCGTCGCGCGGCATCGAGCGCTGCCTCCACCAACTGATGGCCCAGGCCGTTGCGCTGATAAGCCTCGGTCACGTACATGCCGAACAGCGTCACTTTGTGCCGGGCCTTTTCCCGAGGTTCAAAGGCCAGGCCGACAATGCCGGCCAAGACGCCCCCTTCAAAGGCGCCAACCACATGATCCAGCGGGCTCTCAATGCGCTTTTCCCACCAGCTCAACGGCATTCGCGCGCGCTCCGCCACGCTGGAGGTAAACGCCTGGGGATAAGTGCCGTAAGCCTCCAGCATCACCGCCCGATAAGCCTCGGCGTCATTCGCCTCCAGCCTGCGAATCAGCATGCGGTGAGCGACTTTCGATAAAACGGCAGGATCAAATCGCGGGTCAACGGCGCCAGGTGCAAACCACCCTCACCGGCCGGGTCGATCCAGCGCACTTCTTCAATCTCGGCCGCAGGCGTCACCGGCACGTCGATGTGTACTCGGAACAGCTCGGCTTGCACGGTAAAACCCGGCTCGTTGGCGGCAGGCGCCGAGAAGTTGCCCAAGTACACGGCGTCACTCGGGGCGATACGCAGGTTCAGTTCCTCGTACAGCTCACGGGCCAGCGCCTCGACAGGTTGCTCACCGGCATCGATCTTGCCGCCGGGCTGCATGAACGCCTGGGTGCCACGTTTGCGTACCAGCAGGGTTTGGCCGTCGCTGCCGATCAAGAGGGCGGCGGCGATGCGGATGGTGGAGGTCATGCAAAAGTCTTCCTTGAAGGTAAAGACGCAAGGATCACACGGTCACAAGCACGCCGCAATCCACTGTGGGAGCGGGCTTGCTCGCGAAAGCGGTGTGTCAGTTACAGATGTAATGACTGACACACCGTATTCGCGAGCAAGCCCGCTCCCACATTTTTGATTGTGTTTAGCCTGGGATGATCGCGTCTTCTTTGATAAATACGCTATAGCGCGCGCCTTCCATGGTCTCGAACGCAATCAACTTGTCCACCAACGGCAGGTTCAGCACCTTGCCGGCATTGAGCAGCAACATGCCGTTGTCGGCATTGAGGTTGCGCGCCAGTACCATGCCTTCGGCCAGCTCGCGGGTACCCAGCACTTTCACGCTGGGGTCGCCCAGCGTCACGTCATTGAGGTAGGTGGCGCACACCAGCACGAAGTCTTCGACCATAAGCGGGTCATACAGCCTGCCGGCGTACTTGCGGATATACAGCAGCGCTTCGTCGCTGTTCATCTGGCGCTCCAGGATCAGGCCTTTTTGCAGCTCGATAAAGTCCACCGCGAGTTTGAGCAGGCGTGAACCGGCGGGAATCGCTGCGCCCTTGAGATGGTCGGGAAACCCGCTGCCATCCCAGCGCTCCTGGTGATGGCGGATTAGCCGCGCGGCATCTTTCATCGGCTCCAGGGTCATCAACAGTGATTCACTTTGGGTGGCATAGGCGCGATAGCGTTCACGGTCGCTGCTGTGCAGCAGGTCCGAAGGCGAGGCCATCATGCTGTCGCTCCAGCTCAGCTTGCCGATGTTGTAAAGCGCGGCGGCCATGGTCAGGTCGCGGTTGCTCGCTTCATCGACGCCGTGGGCCACACACCAGGTGCGCACCAGTTCGATGATCTGCCGGTTGGTTTGTTTGGCGCGCGGCAGACGCAGGTTAGCCAGCAACGAGAACACTTCAGTGCCGGTGGCGTAGCTGTGCTTGAGCTCCTCGTAGGCAAGGTCAAGCATGTCGGCGGTTTGCTGCAGCTCGCTGGTGCGCGAGGCCACGCGCTTTTCCAGGCTGGCGTTGAGTTGCTTGAGTTCATCGTTCTGCTGCTGGATCAGTTGTTCCAGGCGCCCGCGTTCACGCTCGGAATGCTGGTGAGCCAAGGACTGGCGCAGGGCCAACAGCAATTCCTCATCGTTCCAGGGTTTGCTCAGGTAACGGTAGATCTGGCCTTCGTTGATGGCTTTGATGATCAGCGTCAGGTCGGTCTCGCCGGTCAGCAGGAGGCGCACGGTGTGTGGGTAGTGTTGGTGGATATGCGCCAGCAGCGAGGCGCCGTCCATGTCCGGCAGGCGTGCGGCGCTCATCACCAGGTCGATCGGTTGGCTGGCGAGAAGCGCCAGGGCATCGGCGGCGCAGGTGGCGCTGTGCAGTTCGAAGGGTTCCAGGCGCAGCAACTGCATGAGGCTGTGCAATACGTCCGTATGGGCGTCAATCAACAGCACTACGGGGCGGGCGGCATCGGTGAAAGTAACGGACTCTCCCATGGGACACCTCGGATCGTCGGTGTGCGGTCCTTATGGTCTGGGTCTGCCTTCCTGGCGTTTACCGAGTAGTTTAGTCGGTTTCTCGGAAAAGTGATGGCGTTACGATATCAATGCAAAAAAAGCCGCTCCAGAAACGGCAGCGGCCTTCGAGGTGAAACACAAACGCCTCACGCCTCGGCTTTTTTCGGGCTCGACCCAAACGAAGCGAAACGCTTGTTGAACCCGGCAATCCGGCCTTCGACCTGGGTCTTGCGCTGCTGGCCGGTGTAGATCGGGTGCGAGGCGCTGGAGACGTCCAGCGGGATATACGGGTAAGTGTTGCCGTCGCTGTGTGTGTGGGTGCGATCGCTGTCAGCGGTGGAGCCGATCAGGAAGAACACGTCGGCGGCGGTGTCGTGGAACAGCACGGTGCGATAGTCGGGATGGATACCAGCTTTCATAAGGCCTCCGGGGCGTCTGGGTGCAATTTAAGTGTTATACAGTAACACGAATCATGCACCCAAACGAGAACCGATTGCAATAAGAATAGGCCGGCTGCTTCTATGCCGCTTCCTGGAAGTCCATTTCCGGTGGTTGTTTCGAGAAACCGCGCGTGAGAAAGCCCAAATACACCAGGCCAATCGCCAACCACACCGCGCCCAGGTAAATCGCCAAGTGATCAAGGCTGACCATCAGCCACACGTCCGCCAACAGGCCGATGGTCGGGAAGACCAGGAACAGGATCAGCTCACGCACACCGCGCTCTTTGGCGCCGATCCAGTAATGAAAGATCACCGACAGGTTCACCAGGCTGAACGCCAGGAACGCACCGAAGTTGATGAATGAAGTAGAGGTGGTCACGTCGAGTTTCAACGCCAGCAAGGCCACCACCGCACACAACAGGATGCTGTTGACCGGCGTGCCGAAGCGCGCATGCAAGGTGCCGAAGAATGACTTGGGCAACACGCCGTCGCGGCCCATCGCAAACAACAGCCGCGAACCGCTGGCCTGGGCCGACAACCCTGAGGCGAACTGGCCGACGATCAGGCCGATCAGGAAGATCGACACAAACAGGTCACCGCCCACATTGCGGGCAATCTCGTAGGCCGCCGAATCCACATCGGCGAATTCGAACGACGGGTGGGCGATCTGCACAAAGTACGAGACACCGACGAAGATCAGGCCGCCGATCAAGGTGATCAACATGATCGCCCGTGGGATGGTGCGGCGTGGGTCGCGGGTTTCCTCGGTGAGGGTGCTGACCGCGTCAAAGCCCAGGAACGAATAGCAGGCGATGGCCGCGCCGCTCATGATCAGCGGCATATGCATCTGGCCGTTGAAGAATGGGGCAAGTGTCCACAATGGCTTGCTCGCGTCACCGCCGATGTAGTGGATGCACAACGCGACAAACGCGATCAGCACCAGAAATTGCACCAGCATCAGCAGCGCGTTGATACCGTTGGCGAGCTTCAGGCCGATGATGTTGATTGCTGTGGTGACACCAATAAAGGCCAGCACCCAAACCCACTGCGGCACTGCCGGGAATGCCGAATGCAGGTACGCAGCACCGATCAGCCAGATGGCCATGGGCAGGAACAGGTAGTCGAGCAACACCGCCCAACCGGCGATAAAACCCAGCTTGGGGCTGATGGCTTTGCGCACATAGCTGTAGGCGGAACCGGCCACGGGGAAAGCCTGGGCCATACGCCCATAACTCATGGCGGTAAAGAACATCGCCACCAGCGCTGCCAGGTAAGCGGCCGGGACCATACCGCCGGTGGATTGCGCGAGGATGCCGAAGGTGCCGAGCACAATGATCGGCGTCATATAGGCGATGCCAAACAGCACCACCGACCCTAACGACAGGGTGCGTTGCAAACGAGCCATGAGCGATTCTCCGCTGATTTATTAGATTTATGGCAGAACTGAAGTCGGTGAAGCAGGAGTCATTGTTCTTATTGATCGTTCCCACGCTCCGCGTGGGAATGCAGCCCAGGACGCTCTGCGTCGGCTCTTGAACGTCGTGACGCAGAGCGTCACCGCAGGCATTCCCACGCAGAGCGTGGGAACGATCATCAGTGCCGGGGGATCAGGAGTTCGCGCGTCCCATCGCTGCGCTCAATCACCTCGCCGGGCAATTTCAAGCGCTGGTCATCCAGGTAGCGGTAGTCCTTGCGAGCCGCCACCAATTGGTCGAGATCCAGCTCGACGGTGAATTGCCCTTCCTCACGCCCTGCCTCAAACAGCAAGGTGCCGATCGGGTCCACCAGGGCGCTGCCACCGGCGAACAACAGGTCGCCGTCGCCTTCTTCGACCCGGTTGACCATCAGCGCAAACGCCTGGTTTTCCTGGGCGCGGGCCATGATCGCGGTGCGGTGCGTGGGGCCGTAAGGGTCCATGTTGCCGTTGGTGACGATCAGCAGTTCGGCGCCCAACTGCGCCAGGGCGCGGGCGGTTTCCGGGAACTCGATGTCGTAGCAAATCAGCAGGCCGACGCGCACGCCGTTCCACAGGCACGTGGCGTAACGATCACCGGCGGTGAACACGCCGCGATCCGAAGCCCACAGGTGAGTCTTGCGATAACGCAGGGCGATGCCATCGGGCGTGATCAGCAAGGTGGTGTTATAGAATTGGCCACCGTCGTGCTCGGCCATGCCGATGACCACGGCGATATTGCGCGCACTGGCGGCCTGGATAACCGCTTGTACGGTGGGGCCGTCTACCGGCTCGGCAATAGCGGCGACGGTCTCGGCCGACGGGAAACCCATCAGGTGAGTTTCCGGGAAGACGATCAGTTGCGTGTCGGCAGCGCACGCAGCAATGGCCGCCAAGGCGCGCTCAAGGTTGTAAGCTGTACCGTTATCGCGGCCTGCCAATTGGGCAAATTCGACCTTCATGGGTATTCCTTGTTCTTTATCTGTGCCGCAGTATGCGCAGCCAACACCGGCCAGGGAATTACGCGGCCGAGGTAACCCGATAGGGGTAGATTGATGAGCATGACGCTGCAAGACATCGCCTGGCACCGTTCGGTGGGGCAAATGATAGACGCCCTGGACCAGCCGAATTTCTGGACCCAGCTTGTGCGGCTGTTGGACCAATACGTGCCGTCCGACAGTTGGGTCGCCTTGTTGTTCAGCAGTGAGCACCGCCCGCTGGTGTTCGCCGAATGCCCAGGCGCCGACGGCACGCCGGACCATCTGTTCCAGGACTACCTCAACGGCCTGTACCTGCTCGACCCGTTCTACATCGCCAGCCGCGAACACGCGCACACCGGCCTGTTGCGCCTGGCGGAAGTGGCGCCGGAGCATTTCGAGCTGACCGAGTACTACCAGCGCTACTTTCGCCTGAACGTGGTGGCCGATGAAATCCAGTTCAATTGCCACCTGCCGGACCGGCGCACCCTGTGCCTGTCGCTGGGTTCGAAACAGCGTTTTGACCCACAGCAAATTGCCCTGCTGTCACTGATCCAGCCGTGGGTGTTGAGCCTGCTGCGCCAGCGTCTGCCCCATGAACTGAACCAGGTGAGCGCGCCGCAACCGCCGATTCAAAAGGATGACTGGGGCGCACAACTCACCGCCCGCGAGCTGGATGTAGGCCGTTTGATGCTCAGCGGTTGCTCCAGCAAGGAAATCGCCCGTAAGCTGGAAATCTCTGTTGAAACCGTGAAAGTCCATAAGAAACACATGTACAGCAAGCTAGGGATCAAATCCCAGTCGGAGCTGTTCTCGATCTTTCTTCAGGCGCAAAACGCCTAGCCGATGAGTCCGAACCCAAGGAAACCCGTATGAGCCTGTCGTTATTAAGCCGTTACGCCTTCTTTGCCGTGTGCGTTATTTTCACCCTCGCCAGCCTGCCTTTTATCGAACATGAGTGGCTGTGGCCCATCACCCTGGTCACCGGCGTCCTCAGCCTGATCGGCCTTTTCGACCTGCTGCAAAGCCCTCATGCGGTGCGCCGCAACTACCCGATCCTGGGCAATATCCGTTACCTGGTGGAAGCCATCCGCCCGGAGATTCGCCAATACCTGCTCGAATCCGACAGCGACGCCCTGCCCTTCTCCCGGGCTCAGCGCTCGTTGGTCTACTCGCGCGCCAAGAACGAAACCGCCGACAAACCCTTCGGCACCCTGATCGACGTGTACCAGTCGGGCTTCGAGTTCATCGGCCATTCCATGCGCCCCGCGCCGCTCAGCGATCCCAGCGCCTTTCGCGTGATGGTCGGCGGCCCGCAGTGCACACAGCCCTACTCGGCCTCGGTATTCAACATCTCGGCCATGAGCTTCGGTTCGTTGAGCGCCAATGCGATTCGTGCCCTCAACCAAGGCGCCAAGCTCGGCAATTTTGCCCATGACACCGGCGAAGGCAGCATCAGTCCTTACCACCGCGAAAACGGCGGCGACCTCACCTGGGAACTGGGCAGCGGTTACTTCGGCTGCCGCACCAGCGACGGCCGCTTCGACCCGGAACGTTTTGCCGTGCAGGCGCAGAACCCGCAAGTGCGCATGATCGAAATCAAGATGAGCCAGGGTGCCAAACCCGGCCATGGCGGCATCCTGCCCAAACACAAAGTCACCCAGGAAATTGCTGAGACGCGCGGCATCATGATGGGCGAGGACTGCATCTCGCCGTCGCGCCACAGCGCGTTTTCCACGCCCATCGAGATGATGCAGTTCATCGCGCAACTGCGTGAACTGTCCGGCGGCAAACCGGTGGGTTTCAAGTTCTGCCTGGGCCACCCGTGGGAGTTCATGGGCATCGCCAAGGCCATGCTCGAAACCGGCATCCTCCCGGACTTTATCGTGGTCGACGGCAAGGAAGGCGGCACCGGCGCCGCGCCGGTGGAGTTCACCGACCATATCGGCGTGCCGTTGCGTGAAGGCCTGCTGTTTGTGCACAACACCCTGGTGGGCCTGAACCTGCGCGACAAGATCAAGCTGGGCGCCAGCGGCAAAATCGTCAGCGCTTTCGATATCGCCAGCGTGCTGGCTATCGGCGCCGACTGGGCCAACTCGGCACGCGGCTTTATGTTTGCCATCGGCTGCATCCAATCGCAAAGCTGCCACACCAACAAATGCCCAACGGGCGTAGCCACCCAAGACCCGCTGCGCCAGCGTGCGCTGGTGGTGCCCGACAAAGCCCAGCGCGTGTTCAACTTCCACCGCAACACGCTGCACGCCTTGGCGGAAATGCTCGCCGCCGCCGGCCTGGATCATCCGTCGCAACTGTCGGCCAAGCATTTGGTGCGGCGCATGTCGGCGACCGAAATCAAACTGTTCTCGCAGCTGCATGTGTTCCTCAAGCCTGGCGAGTTGCTCACCGGCGAGGTGAACGGCGAGTTCTATTCGCGCATGTGGCAGATGGCGCGGGCGGACAGTTTTGAGCCGCATGAAGTGGCCGCTGCGTAAGGGATGCCGGCCATGTTGAAAGTCATCGCTGAAGATTTTATCCAACCTGAACACTTGGACACCGTGCGCCCTTGGTACACCGAACTGGTGGAGAAAAACCGCCTGGAACCGCTGTGCATCGCCTACGATCTGTTTATCGATCAAAAAGACCCAGGGCACTTCATCTTTATCGAGCTGTGGCCCGACCAGGCGGCGCTGGACGCGCATTGCCAGACCGAACACTTCACCCGGCTGGTGCCGAAAATCAACGAGTACCAGGCCAAACCCTGCCGTGTCTTGTTGATGGATGCATTCTGAAAACACTTACTCCCTGCTGAACCGGACCACCGACGGCATCGTTGAAACAAGGAGCTTCACATGCCGTTACTCGACTTCAGCACCATTGCCGCGCAACTGCCCGACAGCTGGAAATCCACGCGACTGGGCCAGGTCGGCCCGGCGCGGATCAAGGTGTTGCGTATGGATGAGCAGGCTTATGAAGAGGAAACCCATGACTACAATGAGGGGTTGTTGGTAATCGACGGTCAATTGCGCCTGAGCGTCGGTGATCAGGCGGTCTGGGTGAATGCCGGACAGATGTACCTTGTGGAAGCAGGGGTTGCACATGCCGTAGCTGCTGGGAGCCATGGCACGTTGGTGATAGTCGATACGTAGGTAAACCGGCATCGCTAAAGCGCTTGGTAAAGACGCAGCTCAAGGTCCCCCGCCGGCAAATAGTCGATCGCCAGCCTCTTGCCACGGTAAGGGTGATGTACGTCCAGGCTTGGATTGCCGGTCACCCACCACACTCTGCGAGCGCTGTTAGGCGCACCGTCAGGGTCGACCAGGAAGTGCTCATCCCAAGTATCTAACATAAGAGTGGATGCTCCATACCCATTTGGCCGACTCAGCTTTTCTCTGCCAAACGATTCATCCAACAGATACAAGCCTTTATCGGAACCATTATAAAAAGCTGCGCTAAAATAAAAAAAACCTCCTCCCACCACAACCATATCGGTCTTTTGCCGATGATCACGAATGTAATTAAACACCTGTTCCATACGTACTGCTTGACCGCTTTTTACATAGCCCACTTCACTGTCTTGGTTGTAAATAGCATTTAACCCAATCAGTTCCAAACCTATAACGCAAAAAAACAATAGTGCGGAAACTGCCGCATGCGTGCGTCCGAGACCCACTATCGCACCCGTCAGTAGCAAAGGCAGCCCAGCAGCGGAAAAAGCCACATACCGCTCCAGATAAGCTGGCATCAACAATGAAAGGCAAAACAGCACGAGCATAGGCACAAAAGAAAAAAACGTCAGCAGAATGGAGAGCCGATACTTGGTCCTGTCCTGAAAGACTACCCATCCAGTCGCCACCATCATTGCTATGGGCACCAACCAGTATCCTACCCGCAAAGCCCCTTGTGGGGATAGCAACGTAAAAAACCGCCACACAGTGTCCGGTAAAGTATAAAAGTTGCCTACTGCCAACCACGCCACGCTGCCGACCTCTTCTATTTTCGCGTAGTGCCTTATTAAATCAAACAGACTAAATAGCCAAGGTACATAAGCAATAGCTACCAGCGCATTACACATCCACCACACAGTGCTTGTAACGTGTGGTGCCTTCACTGAGGGATGCACGCGTAGCACAATCAAGTACAGCCAATGTACCAAAGCAGCAAGCACCGCGTAATAGTGTGTGTAAAGTGCGGCCGTCATACATAAGGCATACAAAAGGCAATAACGATATTGCGCTGACTTTCTCATCCAATAGATCAATGCAAGTGTCGCGCCCATCAGAAACATAGCTTCCACTGCATACATTCGGGCTTCCTGGCTCAATCGAACCGACATCGGTAACAGCGCCAGAAACAGCCCGAACACCAATGATGCTCGAGAACCGAAGACGCTGCGCGCCATCAGCACTCCCAAGGGGACCGTCAACGTACCGGCGATGGCACTCAGACTCCGGATCGATAAGGGTGTTTTTCCAAACACCTCCATCCAATAGTGAAGCAGCAGGTAATAGAGAGGTGGGTGAACATCTCTTCCGGTGTGAAACCAGATAGCTTCAGGTGACAACGCGCTTATCCAGACACTAAAGGCTTCGTCGTACCAGACATAAGCATCCGTGATTGCGTAAAACCGAATACCGGCCGCGAGCACAGTGATCAACAGAAATATCGCAAAATGCCTTGTACCCTCTGGCTTAAGCTGAGTCATCGTCCGCTCCCTGACGCGCGCGCCGGGCGGTCATACTGGATAACATCCTTCACCACATACCTGGGCCGATGCTTAGCCTCCATGTATATCCGCCCCACATACTCCCCCAATATCCCAATCCCAATCAGCTGCACCCCACCCAAAAACAAAATCGCCGTCATCAGCGACGGATACCCCGGCACGTCATTGCCAAACAACACTTTGTCGACGATCAAAAAACCCGCATACACCAACGCCACCAGCGAAATACACCCGCCGATATAACTCCACAGCCGCAGCGGCAAGGTGCTGAACGAGGTGATGCCGTCCAGTGCCAGGTTCCAGAGTTTCCAGGCGTTGAACTTGCTCTGGCCCGTGGCGCGTGGGGCGCGGTCGTATTCGACGATGACCACGGTAAAGCCGGCCCAGGACAACACGCCTTTCATGAACAGTTGCTGCTCGGGCAGGGCCTTGATCACGTCGACTACCTTGCGGTCCATCAGCCGGAAGTCACCGACGTTTTCCTCGATGTGGGTGTAGGCGATGCGGTTGAGCAGGTGGTAGAACAGTGATGCGCTGTGGCGCTTGAGATAACCGTCACTGGCGCGGTTACGACGTTTGGCCAACACCACATCGGCGCCGTTTTGCCATTGGTCGAGCAGTTGCGGGATAACCTCAATCGGGTCTTGCAGGTCCACGTCCATGGGGATCACCGCGTCACCCGTGGCGTACTCCAACCCGGCGAACAAGGCAGCTTCCTTGCCGAAGTTGCGCGAGAAGTTGATCAACATCACGTCGCTGTCGATCATGGCGAGCGCGTGGACCTGTTCGGCAGTGCCGTCGGTGCTGCCGTCGTTGATAAACACAATCTCGACCGTATGGTTGCGCAACAAAGGCTCCTGCCGAGCCGCGCGGTAAAACCCATCCACGGCCTGCTCCTCGTTGTACAGCGGCACCACCAGCGAGATCCTCATTGCTCTCGCTCGCGAAACACCACCCAGCGCGACAGTAAAAACCCGCACACCAGGCTGACCAGCGAAAACACCAGCACGGTGACAATGCCCGGCATGCTCCAGCGATCAGCCAGCCCGCCCACCAGCAGGCTCAAGCCGCCCATGCACAGCATGAACAGCCCATAACGCGGCAGCGAGGGTGGTATGGAAAAGGTGTAAAGCGCATTCATGTAAAAGGACAGCGATGCCGCCGCTGCGAAGGCGAGAAAATTACTCGCCGCCTGGCTCATCTCAAATGCAACCCTGAACACAAAAAACAGCTGCCAATGGATCACCGTATTGGCGATACCAATGACCGTGTAGCTGGAGAATCCCTTCCATACTCGGCGCATAAAGTTGTCCTGTGGCGGCTGGCCCAGCAAGCCATGGCGCGCCTATTGCGTCTACTGTCAAAGTTGACAGGTAGCCCGCCCACCGCGTGGAGACATTCAGTAATACCCAGCCTTTGCAATTGCTTACAAATACCGCCAACCTGCGCCCGCCCGACGTGCGGCGTGTGACAACACGCGCATTCGCCTGTCATGACTTAAACCCCCTGTTCAAGAGCCCGCTGCCATGCTGAACGGACGCGACCCGCGCATCGATTTTTTTCGGGGCCTGGCGTTGATCTTTATCTTCTGGGATCACGTCCCCCACAACCCACTCGGCCAGATCACCCTGCGTAATTTCGGTTTCAGCGACGCCGCTGAAGTGTTTGTATTCCTTGCCGGGTATGCCTCAGTGCTGGCCTACAGCAAGGTCTTGCAACGCGAAGGCTACTGGATGGCCTGCCTGAAGATCCTGCGGCGCACCTGGGTGCTTTACGTGGTGCATATCTTCTTGCTGGCGATGCTGATGGGCATCGTGTTCTTCGCCAACAGCCATGTGGAAACCCGCGACCTGGTGCAGGAAATGGGCCTGACGCACTTTGTCACACAACCACAGCAAGCCTTGGTGGATGAACTGCTGCTGCGCTTCAAGCCTAACCTGATGGACCCGTTGCCCTTGTACATCGTGCTGCTGGCCGGCCTACCACTGGTGTTGCCGTTGCTCTTGCGCAAAACCTGGTGGGTGGTCGCGGTATCGATGGCGGTGTACCTGCTGGCGCCACACCTGGGTTGGAACCTGGCAGCGATTGCCGACGGGGTGTGGTACTTCAACCCGGTGACCTGGCAGTTCCTGTTCGTGCTGGGCGGCGCGACGGCGATTCATGGGCAACAACCCCGCGCGCAGGACAATCGGCCACTGCTGCGGCAGCCGTTGTTCATGATGGCGGCGACCTACGCATTGATGGCCGGCGTGATCACGATCGGCTGGCGCTGGCCCGACGTGCATGACGCATGGATGCCGTCCGCGCTCAGTGAACTGTTGTACCCCATCAGCAAGACCGACCTGTCACCGGTGCGTCTGCTGCATTTTTTGGCCTTGGCCTATGTCACCGCCAAACTGTTGCCGGGGCGTGCCTGGACGCAAAACTGGCTGGCACAGCAGACCTGCCGAATGGGCCGCTTTTCGCTGGAAGTATTCTGCCTTGGCGTGTTGTTGGCGCCATTGGCGGACATGGTCAACGCCATGGCCGGTGATGCCTTTGCCATGCAGATTTTTACCGCGCTCGTGGGCGTTGGCTTGATGGCGATGTTGGGCGCCTGGCTGGAGTTCAACAAACGACTGGACCAATCGACACGCATGGCCGCCGTCTGAAAACAAAAAGCCCCGATCAAGGGGCTTTTTGTTGTGCGCCAGGCCGTCAGGCTACGGAGCGTGCCGCAGCATTGGTCGGCTGCAACTTGAACACGTAATACAACACCGTCAGCAGTACCAGGAACACCGGCCCTACATACAATGCCACGCGCGTATCCGGGAAGTACGCCATCAGGCCCACCACCAGCACCAGGAACGCCAGCGCCAGGTAGGAACTGACCGGGTACAGCCACATGCGGTACTTGAGGCCCGCCGCTTCGGCCGGGCTCAGGCCTTTGCGGAACTTGAGCTGGGCCAGCAGGATCATCAGCCAGGTCCAGATCGCGCCGAAAGTGGCGATGGAGGTCACCCACACAAACACTTGGTCTGGCACCAGGTAGTTGAGCAGCACGCCCAACAGCAAGGCAAAGATCGACAACAGCAGCGCCTTGCGCGGTACACCATTGCTGGAGGTGGTGCCGAAAGTCGCCGGCGCCTGGCCGTTCTGCGCCAGGCTGTAGAGCATGCGCCCGGTGCTGAAGATACCGCCGTTGCAGGACGACAGCGCGGCGGTGATCACCACGAAATTGATGATGCCGGCGGCGGTCTTGATGCCCAGGCGTTCAAAGGTCATCACGAACGGGCTGCCTTGAGTGCCGATCTCGTTCCATGGGTAGATCGACAGGATCACGAACAGTGCGCCGACGTAGAACAGCAGGATGCGCCAGAATACCGAGCCAATGGCGCTCGGAATGGTCTTCTGCGGGTTCTTCGCTTCACCGGCGGTCAGGCCGATCATCTCCACGCCCAGGTAGGCGAACATCACCATCTGCAAGGACATCAACACGCCTTGCACGCCGTTGGGCATGAAGCCGCCGTGGGCCCACAGGTTGGAAATACCCAAGGCCACACCGTCGTTACCGAAGCCAAACGCAATGATGCCGACCCCGCCGATCACCATGGCAATAATCGTGACGATCTTGATCAGCGCAAACCAGAATTCGAACTCACCAAAGGCCTTGACGGCGATCAGGTTGATCGTGCCCATGCTGATCAGCGCCGCCAGGGCCCAGATCCAGCGCGGCGTGTCGGGAAACCAGACGCCCATGTACACCGCCACGGCAGTGATTTCCGCCACGCAGGTCACCAGCCACAGGAACCAATAATTCCACCCCGTGAGAAAGCCCGCCAACGGGCCGAGGTAATCCTGGGCATAACGGCTGAACGAGCCGGCCACCGGGTTATGCACGGCCATCTCACCGAGGGCGCGCATGATCACCAGAATAGCCAGGCCACCGATGATGTACGAGAGCATGATTGCCGGGCCGGCCATTTCGATGGCCTTGGCCGAGCCAAGAAACAGGCCGACACCGATGCAGGCGCCGAGCGCCATCAAGCGGATATGCCGTTCACCGAGTTCGCGTTTGAGCGGGCCGCCTTGAGCGGTCTCGCCATGGGGCAGTGGGTTGCCGACTGGCATAAGGGTACAACCTCATCTTGTTATTGGATTGCCCGTCGAGATTCCAGGGTGCAGGCCGGTAAGCCTGCGCCCTTGTCGAAACCGGACCGCCTCATGGGCGGGCCCTTCTTGCCGGGCAAGATCAGCGGGGCGTGCAGTATAAAAACCTCGACACAGGGCCTTTCACTATAAAACACACCAATTTCAGCGGTATTTCGCGGGAAAAAGCCGGTTTATGGAGGGGCATTACCTGATCCCGCGTGAAAGGCCACGGGGCGAAACGGCGGCGAGTATTGCACAGCCAAGGTGCGTCGTCATGCCCCTACCATCGCCCAATGGTCACTGTGAGGGGCTCTATCTCAAGGCTTTCACGCCATAGCGATACAAACCATGGAAAAAGGCGAAAGGTCCCGGTGAAGACTGCGCCCACAACCGGCACGCTCTGTCATCACCTTCAACGAGACTTCATGGATGACTGAATTGACCACCGCGCATGAGCAGCCGACTCCATCCCAGCGCCAGAACGGCGATCGGCAAATGCTGAGCACCTTAATCGCACACCTCAAGACCCAACCCTACGCCCCCGCAGACCCACTCCCGGTGCCGGCCCACTGCGCCCTCGGCTGCTGGCTCGGGCTCTATCGCCAAGCGCTCGGCCACCCCTCTTTCGTGGCCTGGGCCGGGCAGCGGCGTTTCAACCCGATGGAAGTGAACGTGCGCAACGGCACTCTGTATGCCAACGATGCCACCTTCACCTGTGAGGATGCCAGCGGCTGGCAGCAGCTCGCGCGGCCCATCCGGGCCATCGCCCAGATCATCGACCCTGAGGCCATCGGCCTGGCCTATCCTGCCGCGAACCTGTCACTGAGCGCCCGCCAGGTGCTGCGGTTCCACGGCTACCCCCAACCGACTACGCTTGCCGAGCGCGGCGTGCTGATTGACGCACTGAGCAGGACCGAACCTGCGCTCGCGGACGCGTTCGAGCGACTGAATCAGGATCTGCACGCGGTAGCCAATGCACTGCGCGCACAGATCTTCGAAGACGACCTGGACGAACGCACATTCAACCTGTTGAGTGTGTATCGCTGCCGTTTCCCGCTGACTGGCGGCTCGTTCTGGGCCGAGACCATGAAGATCGCCGCAACATTACTCGGAGAGATCACTGAGCATCCGCAGTTTCTGGCCTTGACTCGCCCCCATGCACTGACCCCCGGTCTGTACGAATTTGACCACCAGCAACACTCGATCACAGGCGCCGGCCCCTGGGGTCAACGGGTAGTCATCAGCCATGAGCAGCTGTCGCAGCTGCCCCTGGGCGATCGCCTTGAACGCTTGCAAGCCTGCGCTGCGGCCATGAACCTGTTCGTCCATCAGGACGGCCAGTTCAGCCTCGCACAGTTGCTCAGCTTGCACGACCTGCCGTTGCCGGATAATCGCGAGGCGGCCTGGGAACTGATGGAACAACTGCGGCACAGCGAACCGGTGCCGGTGCCGCCCGTGAGTGATCTGGCGCATTCCGACGTCGCCTTGCGGCAGCATCGACAACGCCTCGAAACCACCCGGCTTGCTAACCCTCAGTTGGGCAATTACTGGGAAGCCCTGGGTATGCCACTACCGGGGGCACTGACCCTTTCAACCGAACAACGCGCCAAGGTGATCCAACTCAGCGCTGCGTTCGTCCCACAACCCAGCCTCGGTTTGTTCAACCTGCTGGCTGCCGATCTGCCGCCAGGGCCACCGGATGAACAACTGCAACAACTGCTTGCCGCTCCCCGTGCGCAGAAGCTGGCCGACTCATTGCTCGGCGCCGTAGGCTGGTTTGGCCACGCCCCCGGTGAAGCGACCAGCAACGCCAGTCGAGACGCATTGGTCCTTGCCGCGCTGATCCTCAATCTCGACCCACAGGCCGCACAAGCGCGATACACCCTCGCCGGCCTGAACCTGAACCACAGCGATTACCATGGGCATCGTTATGCAGAGCTGCGCCGCTCACTTGAGCTGCACCTGATTGATGCCGCTGTTGCTACGTCTCAAACCACAGCGTTAGCCGCACACCTGTTGCTGGCCGGTGTCGCACCGGAGTTTTTGGTGCAAGGCATCCCTGACTCGCTGTACTTCATGACGTCCCACGCCTGGATGCTGTTCAAACAAGGCGTGATGCTGGCAGAAGCGCTCGCCTGTGGCTCAACACGACAGTTGGCGTTCAACGACATCATCGCCCTTGCCACCCAGGAGCCGGCGACGGACCAGGAACGTTTGTGGCGCGAGCATTACGCCACCGCCACGCTGATCGACTGGGCAACCGTCCACGGCGAACTGCAACCTGCGCAGACCTATCGAGCCGATGAAATCGACGCCGTCAAAGAACGCCTGAAAGCCCGTATTAAGACCTTGCACGAAGCGGCCGAATCCATGCGCAGCAAGCTCATCACACGCCGCAGCCTGGCGTTGATGGACCTTAAGCGCGTCTTCCCCACCCACCGCGGGCTGAAGAAAAAATGCCTGCAAGAAGGGCAAGGCCCCTCTCGGCTCCCCTCCTACAGACCGACCACGGGCGTAAAGCTTCAGTCATTGGTGGATCTGCATATGGGTGGCCACCTGCAACCCATTGACGATATATGGCGCTCAACCGAGCCCGAACTCGACCTCACCCTGCTGAAAAAAAACTTTGGCCAGTTGCGCGATGTCAACGCGCTGTTCAGCGACGCCGCAGGTGCTTACACCCAACGACTCAAAGAGGCCTATATCCGAGCGATCAGTTACCTGCTGTCGCAGCTACCCCTGGCCGACCGCAAGCGCTTACACGAGGGGGCGGTACAACTGCTTGTGGTGAGGCAAGCCGCCAGCAAGCCACAGATCGATGAAGGTCCCGGAGAGAAAATGGCCCGTACCGGCCGGTTCGGCTTCATCCTGCGTTGTACGGCAGGCAACAGCTTCCATGACTACGAACTGTTTCCCCTGCTCAATCAAGTGCGACAAAACACCCGCCTTCCCGCCACCCTGGAACTGGGAGGCCGCCCACTCAAAGTCACCACCGGCCCCCCCCACAGCGCACGACCGATTGCGTATTTGCATGAGGGCAGTCGCCTGGCCATTGATGAGGACGCCTACTTCAAAGGCCACCCACCCACACCTGGCAGGTATTGCACCGTTATCGTGGATCGACTCTGGCATTTCGCGGGGCTCCCGGCCACGGCCCGTCCGCTGGTGTTCGACTCGCCAAGAAACCTCACGTTGGCGAGCACAATCGTCAAGCACCACTTTTTCATCGATATCGATATTTGGGTGGCCCAGGCCAAAGGCTTGACTACCCTTGAGGAGCGAAAAAAAAACAGCGAGCAGTTGTTAGAGGCGCTGCTGGGCCTCATACCCTTCTGGACCTGCGGCCACGACCTCGCGTCAGGGGAAATCAAGCGTGTGCTCGATGGCACCCTCGCCTGTTTCTTCGACATGCTTGGCTTGATCATGCCGACCAAAGGTTTTATTACCAGCGGCTGGAGCCGCCTGATCAAACCCGCACCAACCTATTTGAAACTGCTGCAATTGACCAAACTCAGTGCCACCTTTTTCAATGAGTTGCTCAACCCACTGGAGGCGGTGCCATCGTTGGTGCGCCTGACGGCCCATGGCCTGGCCAGGTTAAACCACTCAGGCCAGCGGGCACTGGCGGGCGCACTGCGTCAGGCCCAGCAACGTCTGGCCCATGGGACGACGATGGATTACGCCCGGCTGATCAATCGCGCCGATGTCAGGCCTGGCATTCTGATGCACCCTGAGGGGCTGACGCCTCTGTTGGCGATCAGGCGCGCCAACGCCTGGCATGCCTTTGACCCCTTCAGTGCAAGGCCGTACGGTCCTGCGCTGGAAGGCTTGCAACTGGACACCACGATGGCCGTTACCCCGGTCAGCTTCGCCGACGGCTACAAGGCGCTCGTTGTCGAACCCTTTTTCAACACAACGCCCTTGCTTATCCAACGCGCCGACGCGACCGACGTGTTGGACCAAGACCGCGTCTGGCGTTTGTCCCATAAACAACCCAGCCACCTGGACGAACTCATCTCTGCGGCCCCTACCAAGCTCACCGACCACTTCGACACAGTCTGCCCCGTCGACAGAGCAAAGCGCAGCCCGGGGGTGCCCCTCATCTGTTTCAGCAAAAGGCTGTACGCCTTTAAGGATTCGATTCATAAACGCCGAGTCCAGGCGCTCGACCATATTCGCATCCAGCCGGCGCCGATGATCGATGGCAACAAACGCCAGTTGGTCTATTACCGAAGCGTGCATGATGTCACCCCGCACTACGACAGCTTCGAGCTGACCCCTCACCCGCAACGCTCAGCATTGATCTACCAACCGCAGGTCAGCGGCAGGCGCATAGACAACGAGCCGCAGTTCGGCTTGCCCGAAGACGACCTGGACAACCTGCTCACCCGTAAAACCCAAGTGGTGGAAATCGACGGGCTGGTGAACCTCATCAATGACCGCAGAACCCTCCGGGCGCTGGAGATCACCCTTCCCAACACGACAACGCCTTACTGGGTGGCCGAGCCCGATGTGGGTGCTTTTTACCGGGCAAACGCAACGCCCAGCGGCGCCGACACCTTGCAATTTCACCATTTGAATTTCAGCCAGGGCGGGGACGATACAGCCCTGATCAGGGCCTATTGCGACAGCAAAATGCAGTTTTTACGCGCTGGCGGGATGATTCCCGATCAACCACTGGTGACACTGCCAACCCTGGAGGTCCTGTACCAACAGTTGAGCAAGCGCGGTTTTTTGCCTGCCGAAATCGAGAAAATCCGCCAGAAGGCCAGCACCCTGAGTGTCATGAAACAGCGCGAGTTGCTGCTCAATGCCTCGGATCAGGGGCGGCGCCTGGACATCAGTGTCGCCTCGCGCCCGGTCCAATTGGATATCTGGCCGCCAAACCCCGGCCTGGGCACCCAGCACAATCAGTACCTCGCCGAGCAAGCCAACGCCAGTACCCAGGCGATGCTGAAGAGAACCGGCCTGAGATCCAATAACGTCGTCGGAGCGACCCCGGATGAAATCCTGCGACTGCAAGAAGCCGAACCCGTTGTGATATGGGAGTACAGCAAGGTCGGTCACCCGAACTACACCGAGGTCATTCTCAAGACCGGTGCCGGCAATTGTGACCAGATGGCCCATGTGGCGTGTGAAATGATCCGAACCAATGGCGGTGTCGCTCATGTGTGGAACTGCCGAGGCCATACCTTTGTGGTGGTGGGTACGGTCCCTGCGGGCTTGACCCAGACCCTGGATTTCCAGGGCGCCGACTGGGCGAACCTGCATATCTGCGACCCCTGGGCGTCCATTACGTGTGCGGCGCAGGACTATATGCGGCAACTGAAGATAAAAATGACCGTCTGGTACCTGGAGGACAAGATAGTGTTTTTCCATGATGGCGTGGTCCGTCGCTGGGCACCGGCCAATGACCCGATCTGGCTGAACATACTGGAGAGCAGCATGAAATATCCGCTGCCATAAACACATTTTTCCCCGACCGACCCGAGGCCAACCCCGCTGTAGACTGGCCGCGTTTTGCCAATGCCGCGCGGTCACCAGTGGCCAAGGTGCTGCACCTGCCGGGCCGGAGTGCCGGCGGCAGCACCCTGGCCACGCAACTCGAAAAATACCGCCACTCTCCCGATGGCCTGACCGTGTCGGGCACGGGCGTAATTAATTACCGGAGTCAGCAGAGACAGAAGTCGTTTAATTGCCTTGTCATTCAACAACCGAACTGAATAGGCAACATCATGGACATTACCCAATCCGTTATCTCTGAAATAGTCACTGCCGTCGTGGCAGCGCTTGACACCACGCCCTCCGTCGAGAACCCCATAACCCCATGCGTTAATCCACCTCGGACACCTGATCGACCTGAAAATGCGTGGGTTCCCCCCACCTATCGAAAACATATTTTCTGGCTGGATAAACGCGACGACGAAGATCGTCTCGTCGTTGTTATCCATGGGGGGATACTCATGGACAATGACTGTGCCGTCTACATGGTAATGCCCGGAGTGGGCGGAGAGCTTCATAGGACCGACGCAGGCTACTACCAGATCGAGCGCCTCCATTCACACTCCGATCTAATGAGTCCGACCCTGACCTGCAGTTCCCTTCCCCGCAGAAGGCATCCACTGTACCTGAGCAATAACGTTCTGAACTACTCCAGTGGCAATCCGATAGTCATCCACGCACACGAAGACATTGATGTCTCATACGAGGTAGAGGAGAAAAGGGCCGAAGCAACCACCGGATGAGCCCTCACAATACACATCCGCTGAATAAGAAGGGGCGCATGGGCCTCACCTGAGCCTGGGCGGGCCACAGCGCCATGATGTTACGCAGGCGTTACTGGCACGGGGCCTGGCTTGCAACAAACCTCATGGCACCGGCAATCAGCGTCTACGCTTCAGACAAGTCCGATCAATCTGCAAGCAGGGATCAATCGACTATGGGCGCTCTGTGGCAAACCAGTCCCGTCAAGGCTGAACTCGACAACGACAGCCCGCCCCCAGCACCTTTGCCCAAAAAAACCAGGCCCTGGCGGCGCCTGTTTTGGCTGATCCTGTTAATGGCCTTGATCGCGCTGGGCTTTGCCGCCAACCGGGAGATCCACACTGCCCGCTGGCAGGCTCGCGAGTTCAGCCAGTGGGCCGCCAAATTGACCTACAGCCTGGCTCCAGGCGCCAGCGATGCGATGGTGTATCCCGGCGCCGGGCCGTTCGACCAGCGCCTGGGCTACAGCGCCCTCGGCGAATTCCTGCCTCGCCTGCTCAAGCGCAACTACCTGATCCAGTCCCAGGTGCGCTTTTCCGAGGCACTGATGGATTACAGCCGACATGGCCTGTTCATTCCCTACGCCGAGAAAATCCAGGCCGGGCTGACCATCACCGATTGCCGCGCTGCACCGCTGTATCAGTTCAACTACCCTACCCAGTTGTATGCGCGCTTCGATGACATCCCGTCGCTGATGGTCAACAGCCTGCTATTCATTGAAAACCGCGAGTTGCTCGCCGCTGACCCCGCACAGGCCAACCCGGCGGTGGATTGGCCGCGCTTTGCCAAGGCCGCGTGGTCACAGCTCGCCCGTCAATTGCACTTACCGGGGCAAACGGCGGGCGGCAGCACCCTGGCGACCCAACTGGAAAAGTACCGCCATTCGCCCGACGGCCTGACCCTGTCGGGCAGCGAAAAAATCCGCCAGATGCTCTCGGCCAGCGTGCGGGCTTACCAAAATGGCCCGGACACCCTTCCCGCCCGACAAAACGTGGTGCGCGATTACCTCAACAGCGTGCCTTTGTCCGCCGTGCCTGGGCACGGCGAAGTCCATGGCATGGCCGAAGGTTTGCGGGTGTGGTACGGCGCCGACTTCGCCCAGGTCAATCGAGCCCTGCTCGACACCGCATCGACGCCAGCCAGCCTCGCCGCGCGTGGCCTCGCGTTGCGCCAGGTATTGTCGCTGATGATCGCCCAGCGCCGCCCTTCCCATTACCTGGCCAAGGGACGCGACGAACTGGCACGACTCACCGACAGCCACCTGCGCCTGCTCGCGCAGAACGCCGTCATCGACCCAAAACTGCTCCATGCCGCGCTGGCGGCGCCAGTCACCTACCGCGACTGGCAGCAACAGCCGACCGTCCAGCCCATCGACACCAACAAAGGTATCAGCGTCGCCCGCAGCCGCCTCGCCGCGCTGCTCAACCGACCGCTGTACGACCTTGACCGCCTGGATCTTTCCGCCACCAGCACCTTGCACGGCGAGCTGCAAACCCAGGTCACCGATTACCTCAAGCAACTGGCCGACCCGACCTTCGCCGGTAAAACGGGCCTGCTCGGCGAACGCCTGCTGACGCCCGCCAGCACATCCCAGGTGCGTTACAGTTTCACCCTGTTCGAGCTGACACCGGACGGCTCACGTGTACGTGTACAAACCGACAACACCGACCAACCCTTCGATATCAACGAAGGCAGCAAACTCGAGCTAGGTTCCACGGCCAAGCTGCGAGTGCTCACCACCTATCTGCAAATCGTCACCGAGCTGCACGACAAGTACGCCGCACAAGCGCCCGCCGCACTGAAGAAAGTCGACATCGCCGAACAGGATCGTATCAGCCGCTGGGCCGTCGACTACCTGCTCCAGACACCGGATAAATCCTTGGCCAACATGCTCGACGCCGCCCTCAACCGCACTTATTCGGCCAGCCCCAACGAAGGTTTTTTCACCGGTGGCGGCCTGCATCACTTCCACAATTTCCGTAACGAAGACAACGGTCGCAACCCGACCTTGCGCGATGCATTGCGTGAGTCGATCAACCTGCCGTTCATTCGCCTGATGCGTGACCTCGTACGTTTCAGCACCTATTCGGGCGCCAGCAACAGCGCCGAATTGCTCAAGGACGACAGTGACCCGCGCCGCCAGGAATACCTGGCCGACTTCGCCGACCGCGAGGGTACGACGTTCCTGCGCAAGTTCTGGAAGAAGTACCAGAAGAAAGACACCCAGGCCCGCCTCGACACCTTTCTCGACGGCCTGCGCCCCACGCCGATCCGCCTGGCCGCCGTGCACCGTTACTTGTTACCCAACGCCAGCCAGGACAGCTTCGACCTGTTCGTGCGCGCCCACCTGAACGGCATCAAAACCGGTGAGAAACTCACCGACGAGCGCCTGCAAAATCTCTACAAAGCTTACGGCCCCGGTACCTATGACCTGCCCGACCAGGGCTATATCGCCAAGGTGCACCCACTGGACCTATGGCTGGTGGGATACCTGCTTAACCATCCCGAGGCAACCTTCAGTGAGGTGGTCAAGGCCAGCCAGTTCGAGCGCCAGGAAGTCTACAGCTGGCTGTTCAAGAGCCGCCATCAGAGCGCCCGTGACAGTCGCATCCGCACCATGCTCGAGGTCCAAGCCTTCCTCGATATTCATCAGCGCTGGCAAGCGGTGGGCTATCCATTCGACCATCTGGTGCCCTCCCTGGCCACGGCCATCGGCAGCTCCGGCGATCGCCCGGCGGCGCTCGCGGAATTGATGGGGATCATCCTCAACGATGGCGTGCGTGCGCGGGTGGTGCGCATCGACAGCCTGCACTTTGCCGCTGATACACCCTATGAAACCCAAGTGATCAACGACCCCGCCGAAGGCAAACGGGTGATGCCGCTCGAAGTGGCGCGAGCACTGCGCGGGGCCTTGTCCCAAGTAGTGGATGCCGGTACGGCAAAACGTGTGGCCGGCAGTTTCAAACTGGACGACGGCACGCCGCTGGCCATGGGCGGCAAGACCGGCACAGGTGACAACCGTATCGAAGCCATCGGCGCCGGCGGCCGGGTGCTCAGTTCCAAGGCGATCAACCGCACCGCCACCTTTGTGTTCTATATCGGCGATCGACACTTCGGCACGCTCACCGCCTTCGTCCCGGGCAGCTCGGCACAAAATTTCAAGTTCACCTCGGCGCTGCCCGTGCAGGTGCTCAAAGGCATGGCGCCCATTCTGCTGCCGTACCTGAAGCCAGGCAGCCACACGCTGTGCCTGCCCGTGGCTAATCAGCACTAAAGGGCAAAAGGCCGCGTAATAATGCAATGGTTATGTATGGCCGCCCCTTTAGCCTGGGGAAGTAGTGTAGGTCGAGTCAATTGTTCGATTCACATGGGGTGCCGTCACCCTATATCTACAGGAAACCCAGGTTATG
The DNA here is from genome assembly GCF_019352915.1 of Pseudomonas sp. Xaverov 259. Taxonomy (NCBI): domain Bacteria; kingdom Pseudomonadati; phylum Pseudomonadota; class Gammaproteobacteria; order Pseudomonadales; family Pseudomonadaceae; genus Pseudomonas; species Pseudomonas sp. Xaverov 259. The sequence continues at coordinate 362,429 of NZ_JAAAFV010000072.1, forward strand.
TCGTCACTTACCCTTCCACCAGCCGAAGACCTGCTGCAACGGTTACCGGCCTGTCTCACCGCCATTGAACATCTGCTCGATGCCCAACCGGACTTCGCCACGCTGATGGCTGGCCATTTGCGCCAGGCACTGGCCAACCTTGTGCCCGGTACGCCGCTTGATCCCGATGCGGTTTTCCTCAACGAGTATGTGTACGACACCCCGGCAACGGACATTCCAGACCGCCTCGAACCCAAGCCCCGTGTGACCCGAACGCGTAACCTGACCCAGGTTCTGCAAGAGGCTATTGCCACCGGCAAAATACCGACCGAACACGCCAAGGAACCGCAAACTGGCGTAGTCAAGCAGGCAGTGGGCTTCTACACACGCGCTCACGACGCGGGTCGCGACGGCGAAATATCGGCGCTTGAGGTCACGGCCTTCAATCAACTGATCAGCAACTTGCACCATGACAGCCTGGGACTGTACGCGCGCAGGCTCGACGTATTCTGGACGTCTACCCAGGCAACCACCGGTGCGCTGAGCGTGCTGGAGGCTATCAGTCAAAAACAACGCGTAGTGTTTGTGCTTGAGTCGGACCTGAAAACCCACGACGCCCTGCAAGAGGTCACAAAGGCCGAGCAGGCGTTGCAGAAAAAACCCACGGACACTCAAGCCCTGGCGGACGTTGCCGCAGCCAAGGCCCACCTGAAGATGCACACCGAAGGCCAGCAGTTGATCGACAACCTGGTGCGCCATGAGACCTCGGGCACGGCCACACGGCCACAGGTGGTGGCGATCACCCTGTACTCAACGGGCCAACCCGAATGGTCGGCGGCGCTGAACGGCTGCTTCGTACTCACCGAACAATTGCACGGGGCGCGTCCGGCGGTGCTCTACACCCCGCAATTTGGGGTTGAGGTATTCGAGCATTTCTCCACCTTGGAGAACACCCTGCGCAGACGCCTGGTGACGGGTGCCGATAAAAGCCGGCTGCTTGTCAACATTGCGCTCAGCCAGCGCCACCTTGCCGACGAAGAATTACGCAGTGGGCAGAACTTGCGCTACACGCCGATTACCGGCCCTGTATTCAGCACGTGCCTGCAAGCTCAGCGTGACCAGCAAAATGCCGATATCGACCAAGCCTTCAGCGCCACCCCTACCACGTTTGACACCTTGGCGAGCGCACTGAACGAGACCCTGGCACTGCCGCTTAAAGGTAGCCCGAGCTTGCGCGCCCGCCTGCCTGCGCCGGTAGACCCAATGACCTTGCCCGCCCTTGCCCACACCCCACCAGACCCTGAACAACAGGCGCAGTTGATACAGCTTTGGAACTCACTCAACCAGCAGATCGAATACGTACTGGCCCCAGACAAACACCCTTCGCTGGAGGGCGTGTTGTCAGCCCTGCTCAAGGAGACCTTCCCGCAACTGGCCCACGAAACCAAACCGGTCGATTTGTATGTCAACCGCTACCGCACCGACAGCGACGGCCAGCGCCATTTTGAATCCTCGCAAACCTTGTTGGAGGCGCTTTGCACCTTATTGTGCTGGGAAGATGAACCCCAGGAACAAACGAGCCACACCGAAGGCGTCTTCAGCAGCGCCACGGCTTTCAGCGCTGCCGACCAGATCCCCTACACCGGCACACTGACGGCCCTGGCGGAAGCCCTGCTGGCCAAGTTGACCGCAGACATCACCACTTACTGGCAGACGCCCATAGCGCCTGAATTGGACTGCCCACAAGCCAGGTTGATAGAGGTACACCGTCAAGCCCTGGAGGTGCAGGCGCGCCTGGGTATGGCCGACAATACCTTGAGCCCGCAGGCCAAACGGCTGATTGATCAGGTGCTGCAATGCCCGACCCAGGCCCGGCGTGAAGCCCGCTTCAGCCACGCAAACCGGCCAGGGGTGTATCAATTAACACTGAACACCGGTGACGCAGAGGGTGTACGCCTGCCAGGCAGCTTCGTCCTGACCTCCAGCGACGACTCCCGCCCGGTACTTCCCCATTGGCCCTACGGGCACAAAAACCTCAGTACCCATAAAGCTGGAGCGGGTACGGTAGTGCTGTACACCCCGAGCCAGGGCTTTGAAGAATTTGCCACCCTGCAAACACTGCACGACACCCTGAAAGCACGCATCGATAGCGGTGACGACACGGGCAGGTTATTGATCGCCAGCTTGCCGCTGTTGGTACTGCGTGGCAAAACCGGGTTATGGGGCAGTGACCTGCGCAACACCTTCGCACCGATAGCCAGTGATTTTGTCGCCGACAGCATTCAAGCATTACTGGACAAGCAGCAGTCTGACATCGAAGCCATCCTGGGCCTGACCGAGGGTGAACCGGATCCCCAGAGCAATGGCCGTGTAGACCTGGTCGAACTGTTGGACATGGCAGAGGCCTTTGTGGCACGCAACCGGCGGCTGCTGGAGCATTGGCGGCCAGACTGGGAAAAACGCCTGAGCCCAGCGGACCAGAAGGCGCTGCAAGACCAACTGCGCGCCGCAGACGAGAAACAGAACGAACTGAGCAAACACTGGAACGCGCTGATTCCCACACTGGCCGAGTATGCCAGGCAACAGGTGCTAGTGAAGATACGCGCGTTCCTGCCAGACTATCCCACACAGGACATTGACCCGGACCAGACGATGGTCATGCGTACCACGCGAACCCGCATCAGTGGCGGTGGCGGTTTTGGCTCAGTGCATGAAGCTGTGAGGTCGAGCCCCATAAGCCTGACCAACCTGCTGTTGAAAAACAACAAACCATGGGCCAAGAGCTTATCGTGGACAGAAGACGACACGTTGGAAGCCAACCTGACTACCTCGCAAGGCAACTGGCTACGTGACGCCCAAGGTAAAGCCATCACCGTGGACAAGGAACGCCTCGAACTGTGGGTCAAAGAGCTGAATATCGGCCACGAGTACACCGAGAACATCCTCAAAAAACACCTCGCTCCGCAGACCTCCACGGCCGTGAAAAAAGCCTGGATGGCAAGCCAGGCGGCGGCCTTGGACTATGCAACCTTGTTGGCCCGCTTGAGTCCGGATGCCTATAGCACACTATTGGCCAGTGACCCCGCTCAAAAGAAAGGTGCCGCCTGGATGGCGGCAGTGCTCGCCGCTCCAGACCCCAAGGCCCGCCAACCGGTCGACGGGCAGGCAATCATCGCCAATACCCTGATGTTCAATCCCGCCAACGATGCTCCCGAGGGGCGCGGCGGGCAGACCGTGAACGGGGTTTTGATACTCTCCACCGCCGTCGATGAAATGCGGGTGCTCTATACCCCGCGTGCGCCCGACAGCGTGGAGCTCAGGGAAATCGCCAGCGAAGCTGAACTGATCAAGCTGATGCGCACTTCGACCTGGCAGGCTTACCTGAAGGCACGGTTACCGGCGAACACCCGCTTGCTCAACCATTGCCTGGCCGCGTATCCAGGCGATGTGCTGGAGGGGCTGTACCGGCAAAACTACCTGTATTTGCTGGACAAAACCGATAATGAAAGCGTGACCAACGAGGAATTGGCCTACCAGTCCACGTTTAACAAAGTGATGTTCGGCGTTGAAGTCGTGATGACGGTGCTAGGCGGGTTTCCTTGGGGCGGGCACCTGACCTCCTCAGCCTTCCAGTGGGTGGGCCGGATGGGCAGAACCACGGTCCAGGCCCTGCGCAAAGTGGGGCAAAGCGTTGCTGGGTTGATTGTACGTCGCACAGGGAAGGGGCAGCAGGTCCTGTTCGAGTTCGCAACGGCCACCACCACGGTCACCGGAGCTGCACGCACCGCCGGTATTGGTATCAAGCCATTGCAGATGCTGCTCAGACCCGCGAGAAACACGCGCAAGCCCGACCTGACGGCCTATGAGAGAGCCTTCCAACAGGAGTCCCCCAACCTGGTGGTCCAGGGTGGCATTCCGGCCGGCTCTTCCTTGTCCGACGGCACAGGCATCTATCGCACGACTAGCAATCCCCCTATCTTGTTGGTCCGCGCCGCCGATGGGCAAGGTAAAGAGCAGGTGTTTCGGATTCAGGACGCGTTCAACCTCTACGACCGCCATGGGCTGGTCATCCCCGTACTCACTCCGAACGGTGGGTTCACGCGTTTCAAGCTGCGCAAACTGGCCAACCAATCCTGGGCATTGGACACGTTGACCCGTGTGCCCGGCGGAGGGCCAAAAGTCGACAGCCATTTCACCGCTGCGCTCAGGGATTGGAACACGTACGTCGTTGCCAATGCCCAATCAGACAACCCACTGAACCCGGCAGTTTTTTTTAAAAACCGAAATGTCGCACACGCGACGTGGAGGATATATGTAAATCAGCTCGGGACGATAAACGCGGCAGGGATAGCCAAACTCGCCCCCCCGCCCGCGCAAGGGTACGCAAAGTTTACGGACGCGCTTTTCACCACATGGATAAACCTCAATCATAAAAGCAGGGCAGCTGCAAACGCCTTTGTAGAGACACATCGTATCAGCCCAACAGTGTGGGCAAGGCACATTGCAAAGAGCGGTGAATTGACCCCGGTCGGCATATGCCGACAAATCAGGCTGCTCAAGCGTCCATCGGGCGGGTATGGCAAGATCACGGACCAACATCTTCTGGACTGGGACAGGTTGCATCTTCGACCGGAAATCCCGAGAACGACGCCCATCACAAGCGCGGAGGTTACGGCGTATGCATTTAATAATGACATTCACATAGAATCCTGGCTGACATACGTATCCTCCAGAAACGGCGCCTTCTACACGAGCACCCGCCATATGACAAGGCGCCTTGAGCGCCTGGGCATTGGAACGCCCTCTACGCCAGCGCCAACAGTCCCTATCGAAACCCCACAGGCAGGTCCCTCCACCCAGCCTCCCGTCTGAACGCCCCCTGGAGCGATAGCTGCCTTGCCAGCCTGATGACCCGCACCTTGAATAGTTACCGCCGACACAACCTGCCCAAACCTCATGCTGATGGTCCACTCCATCAGCATGAGGACAATGCCCATGAGCACGTCGAACACACCAGCAGCATCACCGACGCTTCAAGAAACGCGTACCCACCTGCTTGAAATCGACCCAGAACTGCGTACTCAAACCCAACAGCCCGCCGTAGTACCGGCTGAACTGCTTGCGCTGGAAAAACTCAACACCACCCTGATCAGCGCCAACACCGTCCTGCTGGCGAGGTCACGCAGCTTGTTTGAGGCACTGACGCGGGCAGACCTCACCCAAGAAGCCGGCAAAACCTTGCTCGCCCAGCTCAAAACCGACTTGAACACCCACCTGCAAGGCCTTGACGAAGTCAGCACAGTGGACAATCAAGGCCGTAAGAGCTACCTCACCCAAACGGCTGGCCTTGGCGCGTTGGAGCAGCAGGCCAAGCTTGATATGCGCGATTACCTGCTGAGCCCCGCCGAACAGCGCATGGTTGAAGACTGCTCCCGAGGCCCGAACTATCGACCGGGGATGTATTCGCTCAACTTCGGCTACCAGGATAAAACCGTGGAGTTCGCCGGGGCCTTTGTGCTTACGCGTAAATCCAGCCCGGTCGTAGAGAGCCTGACGTCGGGAGAAAACCTCGGCCAGATCCTGTTGTTCACCCCAAACCGAGGCCTGGAGGCCTTCGACTCGCTGGCGCAACTCGACCAGCAACTCAAGGCGACGCTGGCGTTGCCGGCAGGTCGCGAGGAGTTCTGCCGACACCTGCCGGTGCGTTATCAGGCGTTGGATGTCGACGATATCTGGCCCTTGCAATTGCTGCCCATTGACGGCGAGCCACTGTTCGAACATACCTACAACGCGATCATCGACAAGCGCAGCCAGGACATCGATTGGGCATTGAGCTTGGTTGAAAACCCGCTGCACGAGGCAACGCTGCTCAAGTCAGCCCTGGACAACGCGGTGACCGCAGCGCTGCCAGACTTATCGTCACGCTTGGCGTTCAGGCGCCAACAGCTACTGGAGCGCAGCGTCTATAACAGCCTGCCGGATTGGCATCGCAACGCGGCAGCGACGGACCAGCAAACCCTGAGCCGTTGCATACAGGACTACAATCAGGCTCGGGCGACCTATATCGAGCTGCTGGGGCCTGTCGCTTCGCCTCAAGCCCTGACGGCTTTCCAGTTGACCGAGTATCTGGACGAAGCACTGGAAATCCACGACCTGAACCCGTACCACCTGAACATCACCACCCGCCGCAACGTCGCCAATGTCGGCACCTATGAGCAGACCCGCAATCTGGTGCAGTTGAGCTATGACGGGCTGCACACCGGCGACGAGTTGCCCGACTCTGACTTCTTGGCCAATACCACCCTCACTTATGCGAACGCGGCACTGCAAGGCGAGCATGCCGATCTGAATGCGCAGGGTCTGCTCGATATGCTTCGCGAACCAGGCCTGCAACCGCGCCTGGACTTTGCTGCGCTACAAAAAGAAATGCAGGCCGAGACTGAATTCAAACAGGCTGCTCGTGACGTGTTTGATCATCGCCTGGTGTTGCTGGCCTTTGTCGCCCGGTTGCGCGGCGACCTGAGCCAGGCAGACCATACCTTGTTCGAAACGTTGCGGGCCGGCACGAACCCGCGCCTGTGCGCACGCACCGTGCTGCTGCATGGCGCGCAACTCAAAGACCTGTGGTTATTGCGCGAGGAAGATGCCAACGGCCAGATCCTGCGCTTGCTGTTGTGCACCCCGGATTCGCCGCGCGAGCGACAGTTCCTGGCATTCACCACCGAACGCGAATGCCAGACGCATATCCTCGGTTGGGCCGATGACAAAACCCGGTTAAAGGGTCGCACCATGAGCGACTACCTGTTGGAGCAATGCCCGCTGCGTTTTCGCCCGAAGATGCGCACGTTCCTCGCCGGGTTGGGCTTCAAGCCCGACGCAAAGGAACACGAAGAGGTGACATTTGGCCCTGTGTGCTCGCACACGGTCTGCCTGGACGCCATGGTCGTGCATGCGCAAAGCGCTGCGCTGGACGACTACGAATACAGCACCCCGCTGTGGTACCGCTCGGCCCAGGCGGCAGACCGAACCCGTTTGACCAGCCTTGCCGAAGATGCCGCAGGTGCCTTGCGCACCTATAACGCCCTGCCCGATTCTGAAGCCAACTTCATTACCTTCGATGCCTACCTGCACGACAAGGCCAAACTCAGCCTGAATACGCTGCTGGGCCGCCCTCAGAATGATGTCGACCCGGACACCGTATACGTTTCGGCGCCGTGGCCGCTGTTGGGTGGCCTGCCCAAGCCCATCACCTATACCCGGCTGTACAGAGACGGTTACACGGATAACATCGGGTTCATCGACGCGAAATTTTCCACCTCGGCCACGTTCAGCGGGCCGGCGGGCGTCGACCTGAAGCGCCTGACCCCACAGAACGTATCAAGGTCGGTGACCGGTGTATGGATCGGTCAACGCTACACCGACGAAGTTCGTACAAAGTTGCAAAGCGCGAGCAGCCCCGGTTACGCCAAACGGCGCGACGCCACCTTGGCGATTACACAACTGCAGATGAAATACGCGGCGCTCGATTGCTGCCTGCGTGGCCTTATCGCCCGGATCGACCTGGCCTGGCTGGAGCGTGCCATCGACAGCCTTGGCAGTACGGAGGCTGCGACCCGCAACACGTATCAGGTACATCGCCTGACGATTGACGGCGATTGGGTGATGGGCAACTACCTGTTCAGCCATGCAAGCAACCCGGTTTTGCTCTACACCCCCAACGCCCCCGATGGCATCAGCTTTCGTGAGGCGAAGCTGTTCAACTACTGGCTGAAAAAAGTCGACGGCGTGTCGGATTACCTGCAGGGGCGGGTGCCGG
>NZ_JAAAFV010000072.1:370344-406253 GCF_019352915.1 Pseudomonas sp. Xaverov 259
ACCCCCGCCACAACCCTGACCGACCTGCGCAATGACTTCTACAACATGGTGTTGCAGCGAAAAATTGACGATGTGATTGCCACCACGGTCAATCGCACGGAGATGATCGTGGGGATTCTCTGGACGTGCGTCGAACTGGTCACTGCCATCGCCACCATCCCTTTTCCCGTACTGAGCCTGGGCCTGGGTGGCTTGCTGGCGTTCAAGGACGCGATGCTCGCCATCAGTGCCTACCAACAGGGGGACACGGCTGGCGCCTTGAAACACTACATCGGCTACCTGGCCAATGCCGGCGGTGCGGTACTGTTTGACTTTCGCCCGGCCCTTAAAGCACTGCCCGTCCGGCCGGTGACCAAGACGTTGAAGCAGGCCACGCTGGTCAACGATATCGACCCTGGGATTGCTGCCGGAATGGAACCGGTGATGTTCAACGGCGAACCGTTCTGGATCAAGAACACACCGGATTCTCTGGGGCAGCATGTGCTGTTTAGCCGTGACCCAGTCACCGGGCAAATGCAGTCGACTGCACGTTTGGTCAACCAGAACACCGATGGCAATTGGGTACGCTTCTGGCTGCGGGGAGGCGGGGGCAGACAGACGCATATGGCAATGCCGGATGAGGTCGACCAATCACTGGTGCCCTATGAGATTGCATCCGAGCAAGGCAGCCACTTCAGAATCGCGCTCGACCTTGAGTACCTGGATAACCTCGCCCACCCGGACGACGTCTTTCAAGAGAACGCATTTGCGACGTTCCAGATGCAATTGAAGCCTCTACGCGACAGCTATTCCAAACAGGTGGATGAGCTGACTAAAGATGCGCAAGCGCTTTACGCCTCGCCTCCCGCGCGCCCGGACCGCACCGGCTTACCGGAGCTGGCGACGGGTTCCAACCGGTCTACTGCGCTTGTCACCCTGTTCTCGCTCAAGAAGCGGCTGATCATTGGCGCATCCAACGACAGCGTTGCCAGTAAGCAAATACTGATCGAAAGCCTGCCGGCCTTGAAAGCGCAAGGACTCAGGCGTCTGTGCATCGAAAACCTGCCGGCCGATGTTTTCCGGAACAAGCTCAAAATTATCAACGGCGAAACCACGGGCAATGTCGCGTATGCCTTGAAACGGGTCAAGACGCATTTGGAGCAGGTCGACAAAAGCTTGGGCTGGGACAAGAATGCGCCTTTTACCTACCGTAAACTGATGCTTGAAGCGCACAAGAACAAGATCGCGATCGACGGCGTGGACGCCTCGAGTTCTTATTATATGGAACACGTGCTGGAGCTTTCTAACCTAGAGCGGTTTACTCCGCGCACCAGCGAACTTAGAAACTTCTATTCCCACAAAGCCCTTAGGCAAAACGATGATGGCTGGATCGCCCTGGTTGATGAGGCTCGAATAGGGAGCACGAACGAGGTGCCGGGCCTCGCCGATTTGCAGAATGCCGTCGCCCTGCGTGTGGAGGAGGTTGCCCCAGGCCAAATAGAGAGCATCCTGCCTGATACATTCTCCCCCGCGCTATCCCGGGGTGACTACAGGCTGACAATGGTCCCAGCCTCACAAACCTTACCGACGGCCGGTCCCTCGAGAGCGGTACAGGTCCCCCCATCTGCCTCTCATTACAGTGAGTTTGATCTGCCCGAGGTGCATAAACCAAAGCTGAACGACATGCTGCTTACACGTGACAGCTTTAACACGCTCCGCCCACCTGCAACTGGAGCCCCAGACCATTCGGCATTCGAGGCTTTCAAGCAAAAACGCAGTAGCCTGGGTGAAACCGCCCAAAAAGCTTTTGCCGATTACACGCCACCTCCACGCGCCGATTTCGCTGACCTTGCCACGGCGACCACTGAGGAGGCGTTTATCGAGGAACTGTGTAAAAAGATACGGGGACTTTTCATCGGCGAAGTCCATTCTCATACCTACAGCAAACAGTTCCTGATCAAGTATATGAAGCTGTTGAAGCAGAAGGGCGTCAAGACATTGTACTTGGAGCACCTGCTCACCGACCTGCATCAGGCAGAGCTGGATCTTTTTAACCTCACGAGCACAATGCCGGAAAACCTGAAACGTTATCTGAAACAGCTAGATGCCCGCCAAATGCCCCGTTATAAAGGCCGAGATACTTACACCAATGTGGTCAAAGCGGCTAAAAAGGCGGGTATTCGCGTGCGTGCGCTCGATTGTACGGCCAGCTATCACGTTAAAGGCATGTACATGGACAACGCCCGCATGAACCTTTTCAATTATTTCGCCAATGAGGTGATCAAGGCCGACCAGTTGGCGCAGGGTCCGCATAATTGGGTAGCGCTCATAGGGGACTCCCACTGCGATACGTTCCTGGGTGTCCCGGGCATCGCGCAACTGCAGGATGCGGTCAGCTTGAGGATACTCGATGTCCCTCCCTCCCAGGCATTACCCCTGCAGCCGGGAGGATGGACTATCGTCGGGCCCGAGCCGGGCGCCTCCGGAACAAAAGCCCTGCGCAGTGATTTCAAGTTGCACGTCGGTATTGCCGGTACGCCTGCGCTGCCGTCTAGAACTGCAACGGATCACGCATGGCTGAGAAATGTCGACGACTTCCTGATCGAGCAACCCTCAAGCACCGAAGCCAATGTGGTCTACCGCACCCCTTTCGGAGGGAACGAGAGCGCCCCTATTAAAATTGACGAGACGGGGAAGTTCTTTACTGAAGAGATTCCGCTATTGAAAGATAAACGTTTCACAACGTTGGAACAGGTAAGCCAGGCACTTAGGGGCGATGCGTATATGTCCCACGTTTCCGCTGCGAGCCTGCCGAGCGCACGGCTGAACAAGGCCAAGTACGCCCTGATCGAACGGCCTTCATCTTTTGAGACCTGGTTGGTCCACCATTCCGAAACCGGAGAGATTGTTCGCACGCCGATTGAACAGGACTTCATTAATAATAAGTTCTTTATTAAACGTTGGAATCTGGATAATAGGCGCTTCCGGACGGTCGAACAGTTGATTGAGGCACTTGAGAAAGAAGTCAAGTTATCATTTGTCCCCACTACGTCTTCGCCCCGAGCGCGGTTGGTATCGGCAGGTAACTTCGTGGTTGAGCAACAGGCTTCATCGCCTCAAGCCTCTGTCCTCCACCGTTCCAATGATGGGAAAATATATTCCACCACTGTTAAAACTGATGCTCAGGGGCAGCTCTTTATTGATCGTTGGCCGAAGTTGCAAGATAAACGTTACTCAACACTGGATGATTTAATTGATGCCCTCGTAAAGGAGGTGGGTTTGGAAGCCGCTTTATAATGCCGTGATCGGTGTTGGCCCTGCCCGCTCCTGGGGCGGGGCTTTATTGACCGTTGAGGGGCAGACCGGTCTACCACCGCGACCCGGTAGTGGCTCCACGCACTACCGACTACTGATCGTGCGTCAGCGGTAAGGGCAATGTAGTGGTTATGTAGGCCTGCCCTTTTCGTGGGGGGATTAGGGTAGATCGGGTTGAACATCCGACTATTGATCTAAAGGCACCACACCATGTTACTCGACCGCCCCTACCTACACGCTGCCAGCCACGCCACACAGGGTATTCACTTTGACTTTATCCGGCGCGCAATACCGGATTGGCTCAGCACTGCCACGCTGACCCGCGTTCGCGCAATGCGGGCCGCCAGCCCTTATGTCTATACCCGCCTCAAGGCGGTCGACGCGCCTGCTGACCCTGTCCCGAGAGAAGCGATGGACGAATATTGGGCAGCCAGGAACGCCTTGGATGAACAACTTAAATACATGAAGGACGTGTATTCATTCGCCGAGCGCCTGCTCAAAAAAGCCTTACGGGAATACGGCAACATTGATGTGAGAAACACCTTTATTCGTCTTTATGCCCCCGCCAAGAACAGCTGGTGGGTCATTGGCGTACACAAAGGGGTGACCAGCCGAACCGTGTCGTTGCTGGATGCCGCACTGCATAACTTCAGCGCCAGTGAGCAGTTTGCCGACTATGCGTTCTTGTCCCCCGTCGACGATCGCAGCCAGCAAAACATCCTGACGCTGACCTCCAGCACCAGTGGTCAACCCCTGACGGCAGTGGGTTTCAAAAACCTGTGCCGCACGCTCGATATCGGTCGGCAATACCAGGCACGATTACTAAGCACCCTGGGTTTCAGCAATCAGGTTCAGGCCGATACCTTACGGCTCAAGGTGATTGCCTGCGACAAAGCCTCGCTTAAATATGCCGCCTGCATCGCCTTTTCACAGCAACACATCAAAGCCGATGCAAGGCGTTTGCTCTTTGATATCGTCGAGGGCAAGCCCACTCCATCCCTGGATGGCATACCGGTGGAGTACTACAACCTGAGCCTGCTGGATGCCCGCTTGAGCGGTGTCCTGGTGATTGCCGCACCACAAGGCCGCGACAAACACATCGAACGCTTGGTTGCCTATATCCCCGAGGACCCCGAGCATCCCTTGAAGGAATACGCCTCGCCGGTCGCGTTCATGAACGAGCTGACGCGCCAACTGCGCGACAGCCCTGCGCCCCCCGATGCAACGGACCAACCGCAGGCCAAGGCCACCTACCGGCAATTTTTCAGTCAATTTGTCGACCACAAACAACGCGGGCATTTTTTCGCTGAACTGCAAAGCCGCCTATACAAAGTGCAGTGGCATCAAAAGGCACGCACCGACAGCGGCCCCAGCTGGCAAACACTTGAAGTCGACACGCCGCAGTTGCACTTCAGCGTGCAAAACATCTTTGACGATTACCAGAACCGCCCGCCCTCAGACCACTCCGAACCCGATACGCTGTGGCATTACCTGTACCGGGTCAGACTCAACAAGATCGTCAACGATACCCGGGAAATTGCCGTCACCACCGCCTATGCAGACCGGATGGCACGCTGGGCCTGGTGGGACAACCTGAGCAAGATCCTGTCGGACATCTTTAATGCCGCGCTACTGGTGGTCACCCCGTTCGTGCCGTTCCTGGGCGAGTTGATGCTCGCCTACACCGCCTACCAGGTGGCCAACGATGTGTTCGAAGGTATCGTTGACTGGGCGCAGGGCAAAGGGCTGGAAGCCATCGGTCATGTCATGGAGGTCATGGAGGCGGTGGTGCAGTTGGGGGTTTGGGCGGGGGCCGGCACTCTCGGCCAGACGCTCACCCTCAAGCTGTCGGCCTTCGTTGAAGGCCTGCACCCGGTAGAGCTTGCCAGCGGCAAAAAACGCTTGTGGAACCCGGATCTTTCGCCATACAAACAAAGCATCAGCCTGCCCAAAGGCATCGCCCCTGATGCGCAAGGCTTATATCAACATGCGCAAAAACACTGGCTGGCACATGCTGACAACCACTATCAGGTCACGCCTGACCCGCAACTGCCCTACCACCGCATCGTGCATCCCAATCGGCCGCAAGCCTATCGACCGAAAGTACGCTTCAATGGCAACGGTGCCTGGGTGCATGAAGGCGAACAACCGCGCAGTTGGGACGATGACACGCTGATGCGCCGTATCAGCCCCGCCACCCAGGCGCTCACGACCGAGCAGCTCGAACAGATCCGTATCATCAGTGGCAGCGATCCCGACCATCTACGCTATATGTACGTGCGCAATCAACCGTCCCCGCCGCTGCTGACAGATACCCTCGAACGCTTTGTCGCCGGCCGGTTTGCCGAGGAATCGGCCCGCAAGATACGCACAGGTCAGGCACTCGAGCCGTACTCCTACTGGTTCGAACAGGCCGTCACAGAACTCCCCGGCTGGCCGCCAACCAAAGCCCTGGAGGTGTTTCACAACAGCGACCTGAGCGGCGCGTCGCGCAAGTACGGCAATGCCACCGCCCTGCCGGCCGATACCCTGACCATCAGCCTGGCAGACGTGATGGCGGCCAAACTGCCGGAGCGCGTATTGGGCTTTCTCGATGAACAGCAGGTCAATACGTTGCTGGGCGAAACCTTACCCCCGGCACAACGGGCCCAAGCGCTGCGCAATCAATTAGCCAGTTACGTGGATGGCTTCGGCGGCCACATCGCCAACAGTCACTATCAATTGGGCCAAGCCAGCAGCGATCCGCACATAGCCCTGCTGCGCCAGACCTTTCCCGAGCTGCCGCTGAGCAGCGCCAATGCCTTGCTCAAACAGGCCTGGCCCGAAGAATTAAAGGCAATGACCGACGAACATCGCCTGCCCCTGCGCCTTAAAAGCCTGGCTCGAGAACTGGACTTCGACAACCAGGCCAGTCGTGCCGTCGAAGGGCTTTACCCTCCCCGGCAACCATCGGCACAAAGCGAACGGTTGGTGCTCAACACCCTGCGTTTGCACAGCGACTCATTCAGCGGCCTGAAAATCGATATACGTGACAACAGCCCCACCGGCCCCCTGCGCTGCAGCGTCGGGGAAGCCGATGCGCCCCAGACGCGTACCCTGGTGCGTAACGCTCAAGGCAGTTATGAAGTATTCGATGGCGAGTCCAAGTCGCTGAATCACACCGCCGATCTGTACGAGTCTGTGCTCTGGACCCTGGCGCAGGTTCCGGAACGCACCCCACCGTATGCCGCCGACGAAGGTGAACAGTTCAGGCAATGGGTGATCGAGCACAACCAGGCACCGGCCGAGCGACGCCTGGCATTGGCTGAGTCACCCATAGGCAAGCAGCCCGCACCAGAGGTCGAGGCACTTCTGGGCGGAGGCGCATCGTGCAAAATGAGCCGAATCGAAAGCCATGACACGCAACCAAAAACCATTGAGGAGCGCATCAAAGCGCTACTTCCTGCCGTTACCCCAGACGGTATTCAAAGCTTATCAAAGACGCTGGGAACGATTGAAGGAGAGCAAACGCTGACGCAGATGGAGGCGCAAAAAGAGCAGTTGTTCCATCAGCTCGATACCTACATCAAAGGCCCGACCCGCTGGGAAGGCACACCCTTGGAGCCAGAAGCGCGCAAGCGTCGGGCGATATTAGCTATGCGCCTTTACGACGGCTGGACCAATGGCCTGACTGTTCACCTGGACGAGAGCTTCGAACACCGTGGCGGTATCGCCCTCGATTTGTTCAACACCAAAATGCCCGATGAGCTACCGACCCTTAGCGTGCCGCTGAACCACATCAACGACGTGGACCTGCGCGGTTGCGATTTTTCAGACAAGCACGCCGCCTTTCTGAACAACTTCCCTCATCTGCGCGATCTGGACCTGAGTAATAACCTCCTCACCAAGCTGCCCGAGACCCTCGGCAACCTCAAACGCCTGCGGCGGCTGCAACTGGAAAAAAATGCCCTGGTGCTGGACGACTCAGCCATCGCCACGCTCAAGCGTCTCAAGCGCCTCAAACAACTTGAGATGGCCGGCAACCCATTGGGGCACCCCCCGGATATCAGCCAGATGCCGAACCTGACCTTGCTGAATCTGCGCGACACACAGGTCAAGGACTGGCCTGCCGGGCTCGTGGGCCAATCCCGCCCCCGGGGTTTTCTACTGGACCTGAGCGAGAACCCGATCACCCAGGTACCGCATGTCAAGCCGGGCTCCGATGATGCCGACATCATCGCCCGTACACGCCTGGACCAGAGCAAACTCACCTCGGACTTTCAAGACTTGCTCGCCGAATACCGCGAGTCCGTGGGGTTGGACCCGCTGCGCTTCTACGCCCCCAAAGGAGAGAGTGCGCCGTGGCTCACCTACATCAAGCCTGAAGAGGTTGAACGCCACCGGCAACTCTGGGATGAGATTGAAAAAGAACCGGGCTCCCAGGGCCTGTTTGAAGTGATCAAGTCCCTTGAGGAGCCGGATGCGTTTCAAGCCGAGGAGGACCGCTTGGCCTACCAGAGCAATCACCCTGAACTGAGCCAGAGAGTCTGGCGCCTGCTCAGAGCAGTGGAAGCCGACAGCGAACTGCGCGAACGCGTGTTCAAGGACACCCGCTACCCCGGATTGTGCCCCGACGCCGGCGCGTTGATTTTTCAGAAACTGGGCGTCGAAGTCCTCGTCAGCGAAGCCTATCGGACCAGCACCTCACCGGCGGAACTTGAGACCAGGCTGGTGGTATTGGCCCGCGGAGCCGCTCGCGATACTTACATGGGCAAAGCCATTGGTGAAGATATCGCCCACCGCCTCAAACCCAAAGAACAGGGCGGGCTCGGTCAACGCCTCTGGTCGCAGGTCGTCGACGGCGTGCATGGAGAGGTCGATGAGGCCGGCATTCACCTGGCCTATCGCAGCACACTGGCAGACCGACTGGATCTACCGTGGCTATCGACCCATATGACCTACCGTACACTCGCTGATGTGAACCCCGAGCAGATCGAGAAAGTCGCCAGCGCAGTGGCCAGGCTGGAAGAAGGTGACGGGCTGGTCAATCAGATGCTGCTGGACAACCGCTGGGAGCGTTACCTCGAGCAGCATAACCCCACCGCCCGCTGGAACAACAACACCGCCTTCGACCTGAAGTACGCCCAGCTCGACGACCTGCAAGCGCTGCAACAAAACTACGCAGACTCCCAAGACCTGCCTGAGACCGATCTGGAACCCCAGCGGGAAAAACTGCGCAGCTTGGCACAGGCGCTGGGGTTGGACGAAAGCAGCGTATTATCCGGTAACCCCATGAGCTCGACACTCTACAACACGACGCTCAACGAGTTGGGATACCGTCGCAAACAGTGGCTGCGGGACCTGACCCGCGAAGCGTTGAACCGCGCGGGGACACGTAAAAACCGGACTTGATCAAGGCGCCGGAAAATCAAACAGCAGGTGTACCGTGCCGTAATACTCGCCGCCCTTGTAACCGTCCTCCGGTTCAATGGCGGCGATTTCCAGTTCGGCACGCCGACCTGCACGCGCTTCATCTGCGCTGAGTACCAGAGTCGAATCCAGTGTCAACGGCACCCGGTTGAACAGCACCTGCAAATCGATGCGGTTGCGGCCACTTAACAGGTAGGGTGTATCGCCGAGCCGCGCCGCCACGCCGCCGTTGATGTTTTTCACATCGAAGCTCTTACGCAAACGGCCCAACCGGGCAGTCGCCAGGTCCCAGGCCAGCACCTGGTCATGCCCCATCCAGTCGGGTTCAGAGGGCAGCACATAAGCCTCATGGATCGGGATGGTCACCGACACATCAAAACTGTGGCGCTCCTGGAACGCCCACGCCTGCCCGCCCAGAGACACAGGCGCAATCAATGCAGCCAGTACCGTCAGTTGCTTGAACATAGTCATCACCCGTTACTGTTGACCGACATCGGTTTTTTGCTGCGTCCTTCGATCAGCTGGAAGTTGACCTGGCGTTGCGGCTTTTTCTCGAGCGCCAACTGGCGACCGGGCAAGATGTGGTGCTTGGTGGTGGCCTCACAGTCGGTCTTTTTCGCCACCGCACAATCGCGGAACTCATCGAGCACCACCACACTGTTGCCCGCATTACGCAGGGTGTACTGGCTGCTGGTCTCGTTGATTTGCGTATCGAAACGGGTGTCCTTGGGCCTGACGAAAAACACCGTGCCGTAGCCCGCCATGACGTTGACCCCGGCCGCCAGCGCGTCCTTGTACTCGGCGCGCTCTTGATCGGTCACGGCAAAGTCATCTTCCTTTTCCGGTACCACCGGGATAAAGCGCACGCGAAAGTAACGCTCGGTGTCGCGCTCGCCCATGTACAGCAAACGTGTGCCCTGACGCCCGCCTGCTGGCACGATCAGCCGCGCCGGACTGGCCATCAGGCCATCACGATTGGTGGCGCTGCCCTTGGCATCGGTCATCGAGGCAACGGGCACTTCCCTGGAGGTGCCGTCGGCGTTGTAGACAATTTCCAGCACGTTGACCTTGATAAAAGCGGTGCTGGTGCCGCCGTTGTAGACCCGCTTGAGGTAGGAACTGCGATCGCCTTCCAGGTAGTCGTATACCACCCCGACGTTGATCGCCGGCCCCGCATGGGCACCCAACGCCATCAGGAACAGCCCCACCGCTAACACTGCATGTTTCATGTTTGATTACGCCTTATTGATTGAGCCCAGCCAGGGGCTGAGATGCGGCCAATGCCCGCTCAGACTTCTGAATCCCAGATCACCGTGACCACGCCCGAATAGGTACTGCCCGGATGTTCGAGCATGTCTTTGACGTCGTTGGTTTCGACTTCAAAGTGCAGTTTTCCGGAGCGGTTGTTCACATAAAACGCCGGCTGGAACAGCTCGGTGCCCACGCCATCCAGGCGCAGGGGCACCTTGTTGACGGCTTGCACGCCCTGGTCGTGCAGGCCAAATGGCAGGCTGATGCCGACCTGCAACGGCACCTGATCCCCCGCGCCGTTGCGCAAGCCACAGGTGTTGCCTATCGCAAGGCTGCATTCGAGCTGCATCTTGAAACGCCCGCTGGTGGAGATGACGAAGGTCTGATCACGAAACAGCCGCGACGGCTGGCGCCCACGATTGAGCCAGGCTTGCCAGCCGCCCTCCGGCAACAGCTCCACGCGGTTGCCCCCCGGTGGCAGGTCCACCTTGAGGTTGTGCTCTACCCGAAGATCGAAGTTGAAGGTCAACACATCATCGTTCGGAAGATAGAGGTCACCAAAATCGAAATCCTGGTACGGCCCGACACGGTAAGTAATCGTCCCTCTGTAATCCCCCGCGTCCATATCCAAAGGATTAGGCGTACGCAACTCGTACGTGTACTCAAGCATGCTGAAACTGGAGGTGGGCACATCAAACGGCGTCACCAGATTACAAGCACCGGCACCTTCCGGTACGAGCCAGAACCACAGCCTTAACGTGGGGGCAGCCGCCCACATGCCGGTGTACTGGCACGGAGCTGGTGCGTGCGTCCAGTTGGCGGGTAACGAACTCCAGGCCTGAACGCCCGGCGGATTAGTCGTATTGAAGCGACTGCCAACCCCGGAAATACGCATCTCCACTGTTTTCCGGTCGCCCTTGGATGAAACCACCTCAAAACTTCGCCACTCGGAGGGGACCTTGAACATCAAACCTTGACGCGGGTTTGCATGATTGGCCTCTATCGGACCGCTGGCGACAAAGTTGATATCCCAGGTTCGGATACTGAAAATCCCCAACGCCTCGCACCTCGCCGGCATATGCCCTGGGCATACTCCGCTTTGCGGGGTGGTGTTGATAAACTTGTTTACCATCGGGTTGCTGGGGTCAGGGCGGAACTCAGCGGTAATGTCTTGCGTGGCCGCCAGGGTCAACGGCGTAAACGCATACAACGCTGCGGCCACTGACACTGCTCGCCAGGTCAGGTTCTTGATTGGATTGCTCATGCTGGTCAACTCATGCCTCTGAACAAACATCGTTCTGGTTAGGAAGTTCATCCGGCCGCCTCGGACGCATGGCCGACCTCGGCCAAGGTGTCCGGTGTGCAGCGCAAGTCACCAATCATCAACACGTCGTTTTCGTTCGGCGCATTGCTGGGGTCCAAGCGAAACTGGCAAAGCAGCTGGTTTTGGTAGCGCACTTGCAAGGTGGGCGCGCTGGAACTCATTTCCATCGAGAAAAACCCATCCACCTCGCTGACCCCACGGCTGGCGTGATTGATCACGTGATGCCCCCTGAGCGGTGCACCGCGCTCATCCAGCAACCGGCCGAGCACAGTGACGGTCTTCATCACCGTGATTTTGCGGTAGTCCACACCGCCCTTGTTCAGGTGATAACTGGCGCGGGTCGGTTGAATATTGGCGGCCGGCGGGTGGTTGCCTTCAAAGTCGAAGCTCACGCTGCTGCTCTTGTAGGCCGAGACCGGCACGTAGTTGCGCCCCGGCCGCAGGATCGCACCACCGCCACCGAGGTCGTCGGCGCGCAGTTCGATTTCGTCGAGGTCGGTTTCCACATCGATGATCATCCCCGCACCGTTGCCTTGGTATTGGCTGCTCAGCAGCATCTTGCCGGCACCGGCGACAAAGGTGCTGTTGAGGTTCAAGCCGCCGCTCAGGTCGCCGTTGAAGGAACTGCGCTGCACAAAGCCGTCACCGCTGACCGCGTCTGTATTGAAGCTGGCCATGCCCGACAGGCCAACGCCGTAGGTATCGGTGATCGCAGTCGCGGAGACGCTTTGCAGCATGTGGTCGGTGAGGTCTTGGCGCACAGTCACCGAGGCATTGTTGTCGCGCCCACCGTCACGGGCGGTGCGGGTGCCGATACTGCCGGAAATCTGCCGACCTTCACTGCCCAGATTGACACTCACGCTCACATCCACGCCACGATTGCGCGCATCGTTGGTGCCCGCGCTGCCGGGCCGGTCGAACAGCGATAATCGCCAGTTGGCATCGCTGCCGAATAACCTGTCATGGCGGCTCCAACCCAGGTCCAGGCCGGCGCCCTCGACATTGCCTTCGCTGTGGGAGAGACGCATGTTCAGGGTGTTTTTCGCATCGAGGCGGTGGTTGACCGACAACGCAGTGTTGCTGGCCTCGCCCACGAACGTATTGCGGCGCAGGCGCGTACCGTCCGGCAGGGTTTCGTAAGTGTCACGGGTGTCGAGCCAGCTGCGGTTGTGGCTGAACACCAGGTTGGTCGCGCCGAAGGTGTAGAGCCCTTGCAGGTCCATGCCGGTGCCGTGGTCCTGGGTCTGGTACAGGTTGGCATAGACGCTGGTGTTGTTGGCCACCGTCCAGTCCATCGAACCGCCGTATTGCAGTTGCTCGCGCACCTGGCGCGCCGACAGCCCGAGGATCACACGCGGGTGCAGCAGGTAGTTGAGGGACGCACCAGCCGTCATTGCGCCAGAAGCCTGTTCGTCCCAGTTGCTGAACAACTTGCTTTCGCGCCCGGCAAACAGGTTGTAGCGCCAGCGGTCTTCGGCGTTGCGCCAGTTGCTGGGCTTGTAGACCAACTCCTGGGTAGTGCTGGTGGTCAGGCCGTCTTCCACCAGGCGCACTTCCACTTCATAAATGCCGCCGGGCAGTGGCCGGGTGTCCAGGGTGTGCAGGCCGGCTGCCACCGCCTGGGTGTTGATCAGCAAGCCGTTGCGGTAGATCTCCACCGCCGCCTGGCGGTTGGCGGTAACGTAGATCGGATACACGCTGGGCTTGGAATTGTTGATGGCCAAGCTGTCGGAGCTGCCGTACATCAGGCCCAGCGCCGTATCGGGGCTGGCGCCGAAGCTGCGCAGTTGACGGGTGAGGCCGTCGGAATTGGGGGTGAAGTGGCCGAGGCGGAAAAACTGCCCCTGCAGTTCACGCTGGGTGTACAGCTCATGAATGGCATGGCGCATTGGCTCATCGGCGCCACTCTGGCGTGCCAGTTGCAAATTGAACACCTGGCTCCAGTTACCCAGGCTGGAACTGGCTTGCAAGCCATAGCGACCGCCCAGGCTGTCTTCCTGGCTGCCGTTGAGGTTGAGCTGGTTGTTAATGATCAGCCCCAGGCTGCCGCCTTCGGGCTGGTCATAGAAGCGCGGAGTGTCGTCACTGAGTTCAACGTCCTGGGTGAGGATCGACAACTGGGAGCTTTCCAGGTTGTAGAACGCCGAGATCATTTTTTCCGGGCAGGCCTGGGTGCAGGCGCCCAAGGCCACGCCTTTTTCCAACAGCGCTTGCCAGGTATCACGGGTAGCGGCCGGGACTTTGCTGTCGCCGGTGTCGGTGAATTCCAGCAAGGTCACGCGATCATCCCGTGACAGCACAATCAGAGCCTCGCCCAGCGGTTGTTGGTCAAGGTCCACCCGCACCGCCAACGGCACGTCAAAAAAGTGATCACTGAAACCTGCGGGCAGGCCTTGGGCCTGGGTAATCAAGCTGCCAGGGGTTGCAGCGCCGGAGGCAGCAGGTGCAGCCAGCGCACTCGTACACATCAACAGCGCAAGCGCAGCCGCGATAGGCGTCATCGGAAACATGAACGGATACCCTGAATGCCAAGAGATAAAAAAATCAGGCCGGCGGACAGAGGAGGGAATCAGCCGACCTGCAAGCGAATGCCCGTGATTAACAGGCACTCATTGGCATCACAGGGCTGGTAGTACTGCGTCGAACACCACCGGAATGGTGGTGGTGTAGGAACCACGCTGAGTCGCCGTAGGCTTGGCCGCAGCGATGCGCATTTCCGCCCCAACACCTGGGGTGGAGTCGGCTTCGTTGACCACTTCCTGTGGCGTGCCGGTGAGGATCACCCCGTTGAGGGTGGTGGTAACCGGGATGTTCTGCGCGGCATCACCGTTGAACAGCACCGCCGGGCCACCTTCGATGTAGGCGGCAACCGAACCGTTGGTGTTCTTGATGTCGTAGATGGCGTTCAGGGTCGCCAATTCACCGCTGACCAGGTTGTAGGTCATGGTCTCGTCACGGCCCCAGTTCGGATCACGCGGCTGGGCGTGGAACACGGTGGTCGGGATGTTTGCCTTGAGGTTGACGGTGTGGCTGGCTTCACCGGCAGCGATAGCGGTTACCGAGGAGGACAGCGCCAGAACAGCCAGGGGAACAGCAACAGCAAACTTCTTGAACATGGTCAATACCTATAGTTGACAATATGAGTGGGTTCGTCGAAAAGAGAGCCTTAAACAACGAATGACAGTGCTGGTTAGTTGAACCGCGCAATGCCAGGCAATAATCAACTCAATCTAAAAACAGGTATGCAGGCGCATTCCAATATGCGCGTAGCCCTTGTAAACAGGGAGCGCATGAAAAAGATGGCATTTTGCCAAAACTTTAAAAATAGCCGTAAGAATTAGACTACTTGAGCATAAGAGCAACAATAAGAATCCGCCGTAAGAGCAGTCTTACAAACCCAAATATATATAAAGACCAGAACGCCAGCCTGTGGGTTTGAGTATAAACTCTAATAAAAGTTACAACTCTAACTTTCTTTTATTGTCCATGGCCCTTCGAAATTGAGCGGGTTGACGTGGCTCACGACCGCTGGTCGTCTCGGGCTATCGCCACCTAAAGATATATCTTAAGTTATATCTAAACATGACAGAGGATAGACACATGCGACATGAGCCTCGCAGCGAGTTTGAAAAACGCGGCGGCCGCGGCCCACGGGTATTCGCCCCTGGCGACCTGAAGCTGCTGCTGCCGGCCTTGATCGCCGAGCAGCCTTGCCACGGCTACGACCTGATCCGCCAGATCGAAAGTCTGTTCGACGGCGCCTACAGCCCCAGCCCCGGCGTGATCTACCCCACCCTGACCTTTCTCGAAGAGAGCGAGTTGATCAGCGGCGACGCCGAGAATGGAAAAAAACGCTACACAATCACCGACGCCGGTCGTCTCTTCTTAAGCGAGCAAGCCGTTGCCCTGGAAGGCGTGCGCATGCGCATTGATGTCAGCAAGCGCTCGCTGCGTGGCCACGACCGCCCACCGCAAATCCACGAGGCGGTGCATAACCTGCGCCACGCCTTGCATTCGCACCACGGGCGCTGGAGCCCGGAAGAAATCGTTCGTGTCGCGGCGCTGCTCAACGGCACCGCTCAAGCCATTGCCGACGGGAAAAACTAATGAATACTCAAGCTATCCATCGCGTTACCCACGAAATCAAACGCCGCCGCCTGCAAGTGCTGCGGGTGGTCGACATCACCCCACGCATGCGCCGCGTCACCTTGGGCGGGCCGGAACTGGCCGGTTTTATCAGCCTGGGGAGTGACGACCACATCAAACTGCTGTTCCCACAGAACGCCGCCGAACAGGCCGCGCTGGAAAGCCCGACCTTCAACATCAAGGGCGACGGCCCGCAACCGGCCATGCGCGACTACACGCCACGGCGCTTCGACCTGAGCATCGGCGAGCTGGATATCGACTTCGTGCTGCACGGCGATGGCCCTGCCTCCACCTGGGCCGATCAGGTGCAAGTCGGCCAGCACCTGTATATCGGTGGGCCGCGTGGCTCGATGATCGTGCCGGATATCTTCGACAGCTACTTGCTGATCGGTGATGAAACCGCGATCCCGGCCATCGCCCGTCGCCTGGAAGAATTGCCGGCCGGGCGCAAGGTGCTGGCGGTGATTGAAATCGCCAACAACGCCGAACAGCAGCCACTCAACAGTGCCGCCGATGTGCAGGTGATTTGGGTAGTGCGTGGCCACGACGACCTGCTTGAAACCGTACGCAACCTGACCCTGCCGGGCGGCTCGCTGTACAGCTTTGTCGCGACGGAAACCAAGCTGTCGCGCCAAGTGCGCCGCGTGTTGCTGGACACGCACAAGATCAATGAGGAGTTCCTCAAGGCCGTGGGTTACTGGCGCGCCGAAGGCAGCGAAGAGGAGTAAAGCCCTCAAGCCCACTGAAGCTCCAATGTGGGAGCTGGCTTGTCGGGTCGCCGCATCAGCCGACTTGAGTGGTTGAATCAAAAGCCAGATCAAGTGCAAGGCAAAGCCTATCTGCCTGATGCAACTGGGTCTAAATGTGGGAGCGGGCTTGCTCGCGAATGCGGTGGGTCAGTCAATTCATCTGTCACTGATACACCGCATTCGCGAGCAAGCCCGCTCCCACAGTTGACTGTATGCAGCTTTGAAAATGAAGTCGGCTGCTGATTTGCATGCACTGAAGAGCTGCTTTTATGTGGTAGCTGGCTTGTCGAATCGTCGCACCGCTGCGATGCAGGCACCTCGGTACATCAGGCACACCGAGTTGATACCATCGCAGGCGAGCCAGCTCCCACTTTAATTTGCAGGGGGCTTCAAGACTCTATCCAACCCCACCACCGCCAACGCAATCAGCACAAACCCCGCCAAAATCCCCCCGGCATTCACAAACACCTGTGGATAACCGAGGCTGTCCACATCGATGAACGGGTACTGATACTGCCCCAGCAAATGCCCGCGCAGCAGCACATAGCCGAAGTATACCAGCGGGTAAATCACCCAAACGCCAATGTGTTTGAAGCGCAACGTGCGCTTGGGCACACACCGCCACCAATAGATCACAAACAGCACCGGCAGCACGTCGTGCAGCAACTCGTCGGCAATAAATTGAAAGCCGGTGGGGCTCCACAAATGCCGTAGCAACAGGTTGTAAGCCAGGCTCACCACGACGATGCTCGTAGCAATAGCGCTGCTGACGGTGGGCGCCAGGAAGAACCGCTTTGCCGCCGACTCGCGCTTGACCAGCGCATAGCTCAACACCACAACAACCAGGGTGTTGGTCAGCACGGTGAAGAAACTGAAAAAGTTGATCAGCCCGCCCAACAGGCTCGCGCCGGCCTCCCAGCGCGAATAGAAAATCAGGTATTGCTGAATCGCCAGCCCTGTCCAGCCAGCCAGCGCCGCCGTGGCCACATACCGCTTCATGGCCTCAATCCAACGGGCGTTTGGTACGCATCAGTTTGACGTACAAGCCTTCGACTTTCTCCCGCGCCCACGGCGTTTTGCGCAGGAAGGTCAGGCTCGACTTGATGCTCGGATCGCTCTTGAAACAGCGCACATCGATGCGTTCGGCCAGCCCGCTCCATTCGTAGTGCTCCACCAATGTGGTGAGGACGTGCTGCAGGGTCACGCCGTGAAGTGGGTCGTTGCTTGTCGCGGTCATGCCAGGCCTTTTGCAAAAAGAGAATACACAGCCGCGCACCTTAGCCGACGGGGCGTAGCGGTGGAAGCACTGCATTGAATATAGCCCTTGGAAAAAAGTTCCCCTTTTCAGGCAAAAAAGAGATGTTATATTGTAACCATACTTATCAAGCCCGATACCGTTTAAGCCTTCTCTTTTCTGTGCCGTTTTACCAAGGAATGTGTGATGTCCCTCTCTTCTCTGTGGCGCTTGACCCCACTCGCCGCCGCCCTGTTGATCTGCTCCGAAGCCCACGCCCTGGAACTGCAACCCCAAGTCATTACCGGCAACCCGTTGGGCAGCGAACAACTCGCCTCGCCCACCACAGTGCTCGAAGGCGATGACCTGACCCTGCAACAAAAAGGCAGCCTCGGCGAAACCCTGAACAAGCAGCCGGGCGTGTCGTCGTCGTACTTCGGCCCAGGCGCCAGCCGGCCGATCATTCGTGGCCAGGACGGCGACCGTATTCGCATCCTGCGCAACGGCGTGGGCGCGCTGGATGCGTCGTCGCTGTCCTATGACCACGCCGTGCCGCTGGACCCGATCAACGTCGACCGCATCGAAATCGTGCGTGGCCCGGCCGCGCTGCTGTACGGTGGCAGCGCCATCGGCGGCGTGGTCAACACCTTCGACAACCGCATTCCCACCGAGGCCATCGAAGGCATCCACGGCGCCGGTGAACTGCGCTACGGCGGTGCCGACACCACCCGCAGCAGCGCGGGCAAGCTGGAAGCCGGCAACGGCACCTTCGCCTTGCACCTGGACGCAAATGCGCGGGAATTCAACGACCTCAAAATCCCCGGCCAGGCCCGCAGCCGGCATGCCGCAGAGACCGAAGACGGCCCCGGCAAAAATGGCCGACTGGGCAACAGCGACGGGCGCCAGGATGGCGGCGCGGTCGGCGGTTCCTACACCTGGGACGACGGTTATGCGGGACTGTCCTACAGCAACTACGACAGCAACTATGGCTCACCCGCCGAGCAAGACGTACGCATTCGCATGAAGCAGGATCACTACGCCTTTGCGTCCGAGATCCGCAACCTGCAAGGCCCGTTCACCTCGGTGAAACTCGGCGCCGGCTACACCGATTACGAACACCGTGAAATCGAAGGCGGCGAAACCGGCACGATCTTCAAGAACAAGGGTTACGAAGCTCGCGTTGAAGCGCGCCACCAGCCGCTCGGCCCGTTTGATGGCGTGGTCGGCGCCCAAGTGACCCGCAACGAGTTCTCGGCCCTGGGCGAAGAAGCCTTTGTGCCGCAGACCGACACCAACGCCGGTGCGCTGTTTATCCTCGAAGAAATGCAGGCCACCGAGCGCCTCAAGCTCAGCCTTGGCGGGCGTGTAGAACATACCAATGTCGACCCGAACGCCAAGGGCAATGCGCGCTTTGCCGGTGCCGATAAATCCAATGACTTCACCGCCGGCAGCCTGTCGTCCGGCGCGGTATACAGCCTCACGCCGGTGTGGTCGCTGGCCGCGACACTCGGCTACACCGAGCGCGCACCCACCTTCTACGAGCTGTACGCCAACGGCGCCCACGTCGCCACCGGCACTTACGAGTTGGGTGACGCCAACCTGAAGAAAGAGAAAGCCGTGTCCAGCGACCTGGCACTGCGCTTTGACAACGGCACGCACAAGGGCAGTTTCGGCGTGTTCTACAGCCGCTTCTCCAACTACATCGGTTTGCTGGGCACAGGGCGCACGCTGAACGATGAAGGTGAAGAAGACGCGGGCGGTAACCCTGAGTACAAATACTCCGGCGTGCGTGCGCGTTTCGCCGGTTTCGAAGCCCAGGATCACTGGAAGTTGGGCGAAGGCGCCTACGGCAAGTTCGCCCTGGAGCTGTCGGGCGATTACACCCGCGCCACCAACCTGGACACTGGCGAAGCCTTGCCACGTATTGCGCCGCTGCGTCTGAACAGCGGCTTGCTGTGGGAGCTGGACCGCTGGCAGGCGCGGATCGACGTGGAGCACGCCGCAGGCCAAGGCAAAGTGCCGGACAACGAAAGCGGCACCGACGGCTACACCACCTTGGGCGCCAGCGCCGGTTATCACTTCAATGTGGGTGGCAGCCAGTGGCTGGCGTTCGTCAATGGCGAAAACCTGACTAACCAGACCGTGCGCTATGCCAGCTCGATCCTGCGTGATATCGCCCCGGCGCCTGGGCGCAGCGTGCAGTTCGGCGTGCGCACCACCTTTTAAAAAGCAGCGTAGATCTTCTGTGGGAGCCGGGCTCCCACAGAAGCCAGGCTTTACAGGCATTCTTGCAGCGACGTTCTGTCACTGTTACCAGATCTGAAATGATGCATCTCTCTAATTACCCTTTCTCAAAACGAGAAGGCGCTTTATCCTTGCCGCAACAAACTGAAACGTTTCACGCCTGCGGTCGATCCCATCTTGCCGAATGTTCCCTGCCTTAAAGACAGCGCTGTCTTAAACCGACCCGCGCGTGGAATTCAATCGCCCGCCTGTGGATAACTGACTTATCCCCAGAAAAACCCAAATTAACGCTGAACCAAGCCCGCGCCGAATCGTCATCTACAGTGAAGCACGGGGTTACATAATTCCAACGTAACGGAGAAACACACTATGAGCACTGATGGTGCCTCAAGCCCAAGCCGCCTGTTGCCCAGGCTGCTGGGGGTCTTGCTGCTGATCATGGGGCTGGCCTTGCTGGCTGGCGGCGTCAAGCTGAGCATGCTCGGCGGGTCGCTGTACTACCTGCTGGCCGGTATCGGCATCGCCCTCACCGGCGTATTGCTGCTGGCTACCCGCCGCGCTGCGCTGGGCCTGTACGCACTGGTGTTGTTCGCCAGTACCGTGTGGGCACTGTGGGAAGTCGGCCTGGACTGGTGGCAATTGGTGCCGCGCCTGGCCCTATTGTTCGCCTTGGGCATCGTCTTGCTGCTGCCGTGGTTTCGCCGTCCGTTGCTGCGTGGCCAACCCGCGCCGCTGGGCACTGGCGCGCTGAGCGTGGCCGTGGTGCTGGCGGGCGCAACCGCCCTGGCCAGCCAGTTCACCAACCCGGGTGAGATGGTCAAGACCGGCCAACTGGATCGCGACGCCGCGCCAGGCATGGCCAGCGCTGCACCGGCCCAAGCCGATGGTGACTGGAACTCCTATGGCCGCTCGGCCTTCGGTGATCGTTACTCGCCACTGGCGCAGATCACCCCGGAAAACGCCCACAAGCTGGTGCCGGCGTGGACCTATCGCACCGGTGACATCCCTGGCCCAGGCGATCCCGGTGAAACCACCGCAGAAAACACCCCGCTGAAAGTCAACGGCATGCTCTACGTGTGCACGCCGCACAGCCAGGTGATCGCGCTGGACCCGGACACCGGCAAGGAAATCTGGCGCTTCGATCCGAAGATCAGCAGCCAGGGCGCCGAGAACTTCAAGGGTTGGGCGCACATGACCTGCCGTGGTGTGTCGTATCACGATGACGCCGCCTACGCTTCCGAACAGAGCCCTACCGGCAGCGCCAGCCCGGCTGCGGCACCGAATGCCTGCCCGAAACGCATCTTCGTACCGACTGCCGACACCCGTCTGATCGCCCTGAACGCCGACACCGGCAAGATGTGCGAAGACTTCGGTGACAAAGGCCAGGTCGACCTGCGCGCCAACATCGGCAGCTTCGCCCCAGGCGGTTACTACTCCACCTCGCCACCGGCCGTGACCAAGAACCTGGTCGTGATCGGCGGTCACGTGACTGACAACGTCTCCACCGACGAGCCTAGCGGCGTGATCCGCGCGTTCGACGTACACACCGGCAAGCTGGTGTGGAACTGGGACAGCGGCAACCCGGACGACACCACCCCGTTGGCCGAGGGCAAGACCTACACCCGCAACTCGCCGAACATGTGGTCCATGTTCAGCGTCGATGAAAAACTCGGCATGCTCTACCTGCCGATGGGCAACCAGATGCCTGACCAATACGGCGGCGACCGTACCGAAGATTCGGAAAAATACAGCGCCGGCCTGACCGCGCTGGACATCGACACCGGCCACGTGAAGTGGACCTTCCAGTTCACTCACCATGACCTGTGGGACATGGACGTGGGCGGCCAGCCTTCGCTGATCGATATCAAGACCGCTGACGGCGTCAAGCCAGCAGTCATGGCCTCGACCAAGCAAGGCAGCATCTACGTGCTGGACCGCAGCAACGGCAAGCCGGTGGTGCCGATCAACGAAATCCCTGTACCGCAAGGCGCAGTGGCCGGTGATCACACCTCGCCAACCCAACCGAAGTCCGACCTGAACTTCATGCCGCCGCCGTTGAAAGAACGCGACATGTGGGGCGTGACCCCATTCGACCAAATGCTGTGCCGGATTGATTTCAAATCCATGCGCTACGACGGTCCGTTCACCCCGCCATCGCTGCAAGGTTCAATCGTTTACCCAGGCAACTTCGGCGTGTTCGACTGGGGTGGTATCTCGGTTGATCCGGTTCGCCAGATCGCTTTCGTGAACCCGAGCTACATGGCGTTCAAATCCAAACTGATCCCGGCGGCCGAGATTGCCAAGCAAGGCCCGCGCGTCAGCGAAACCGAAGGCGTGCAGCCGAACAAAGGCGCGCCGTACGGCGTGATCCTCGAAGCACTGCTGTCGCCTCTGGGCCTGCCGTGCCAGGCACCGGCGTGGGGTTATGTGGCGGCGGTCGACCTGACCAACCACCAGACCATCTGGATGCACAAGAACGGCACCGTGCGTGACAGCTCGCCGGTTCCGATCCCGCTGACCATGGGCGTGCCTAGCCTGGGCGGTACATTCACCACCGCCGGCGGCGTCGCGTTCCTCAGCGGCACCCTTGACCAGTACCTGCGTGCCTATGACGTGAAAAACGGCAAGCAACTGTGGGAAGGCCGCCTGCCTGCAGGCGCGCAGACCACACCGATGACCTACACCGGCAAGGACGGCAAGCAGTACGTGCTGGTCATGGCCGGCGGTCACGGCTCGCTGGGCACCAAGCAGGGTGACTATGTGATGGCGTTCAAACTGCCGGACTAAGCTGAACCGGCGGTAAAACAAAGGCGGCTACCTTCACGGGTAGCCGCCTTTTTTGTGCCCTGTGAAGATCCAATGTGGGAGCGGGCTTGCTCGCGAATGCGGCCTTTCAGTTAATGCATCAGGCGACTGACACACCGTATTCGCGAGCAAGCCCGCTCCCACACTTTGACCGAGCACAGCTTCAACATTCAGGTCGTCTGTCCAATCGCTATCGCAGGCAAGCCAGCTCCCACAGGCAAGCCTGGAGATCAGGCCTTACAAAGCCACCCGCTCACGCCGCATCCACATCTCAAATGCCATCGCATTCAACGGCCGACTGATCAGATACCCCTGCGCCGTGTCGCACTTCCACTGCCTGAGCAACTTCAAGCTGGGCTCGAATTCCACGCCCTCCGCCACCACTTTGAGCCCCAGGTTGTGGCTCATTTCAATGGTCGAGCGCACGATCACACCGTCGCCACTGGCGCTGTCGAGGTTGCGGATAAACGATTGGTCGATCTTCAATTCCTGCACCGGCAAACGCTGCAATTGCGCCAGCGATGAATAGCCCGTGCCGAAGTCATCCACCGACAGGCTGATGCCGCAGCCACGCAGCTGTTCCAGCACCACGAGGGCCTGTTGTGGGTTATGCATGATCGCGCTTTCGGTGATCTCGAAAATCAGTTGCTCGGCCGAGACCTTGTACTGCATCAACAAGGCGGTGACGCGGATGGCCAAGTCATCATCGGCTAAATCATCCACCGAGATATTGACCGAGAGTTGCAGGTGCAAACCCCGTTGCGACCACTCAGCCATTTGGCGAATGGCTTCCTCGATCGCCCACAAGGTCAGGCTGCCCATACTGCCGGTGCGCTCGGCCAAAGGAATGAATTCGGTGGGCGACACCTGCCCAAGGGTCGGATGCTGCCAGCGCAGCAAGGCTTCCGCCTGGCGCACATGGCCGTGCTTGAGGTCCAGTTTAGGCTGATAACACAGGAACAATTCACCCTCGACCACCGCCCGGCGCAGGTCGCGAATCAAGGTGATCTGGCGTTGGTGGGCAAGGTCGCGGTCTTGCTGGTAGATCTGCAAATGCCCCGGCAGGCTCGCTGCATCATGCCGGGCAATGGCCGCGCGGCTGATCAACTCTTCGACCTGCTGGCCGTCGGTGGGGTACGCGGCGATGCCGATGCTGACTTCATGGCGCACCTCATCATTGCCGATGCGCTGGGGTTCGGTGAGCAGCCCGTAAAGGCGGTCGGCGCGGGCCACGGCGCGGTCGATCTCGGTGTTTTCCAGCAACAGCAGAAACTCACTGCCGGCGATGCGCGCTGCGGTGTCGCTGGCCAGCAGGCTCATGGACAAGCAGCGGCTGGCCTCACGCAGCATTTCTTCGACGCCTTGAGGGCCGAAGCCTTCGTTGATCACCCGGTAGTTTTCGATCCCCAGGTACAGCAACACCACCGGCCGCCGCGCACTGATCGCACTGCCCAGGCGCTCCATGGCCAAGGCGCGGTTGGGCAAGCCGGTGAGCGGATCATGCAAGGCGTTATGCGCCAGTTGCCGCTCGCGCACAGCGATGCCGCTTTGCATGGCGTTGAAAGCGCGTGCCAGCAAGCCGAATTCATCATGGCTGCGCACCCGCACCGGCGTGCGGTAGTCACCGGCACCAATGCGTTCAGCGGCCTCGACCAAGGCAGTGAGCGGGCGCGATACACGTCGCGCCAAAAACAATGCGGCCACCAGCGACACCAGCAGCACCGCCAGGGCGATGCCGAGAAACTGCCGGTCCAGCGGCGCAAAGGATTCCAGCGCATGGTCCAGCGGGCTTTGCAGCAACACGCGCACTTGATCGCCATCGCCAGTGTTGGCCAGCGGCAGCACCTGGCTCAACACACGTTGCCCGTGAAACACATTGATCTGCGCCTCAGGGTTGGGGTGGCTGTCGCGCATCAGGCTGATGACGGTGTCTTGATAGGCCTCAGGCTGGGTGCTGAACAACTGGCCGACGCGGCCGTCCTGCTCACTGAGGAACGACACTTCAAGGTTGCTCATGGAGCGCAATTCATTGGCGAACAACTTGTCCATGGGAAAACCCATAACCACACGGGCGATGGGCTCCGGGTCGAGCACTTCATCCTGCACCAGCAAATACGGCTGCCCGTCCATGGCGACGATGAGCATTTGCTGGCCACTGCGCCGCGCATGACGCAGGGCCGGCTCATAAGCAAACACCGCGCCCTGTACCAACACCGGCAAGGTGCTGACCATTACCTTGCCATCCAGGCCGAGGACAAACACCTCGGTGGAGTGGATACCGGTGCCATGCCGGCGCAATGCAGTCAGGATCGAATCAGCCTTGGCCTCGATCACTGCCTGTTTGAAAGGACCGTCCACCGTCAGCCAGTCCAGGCCGTATTGCAGGCGGCGCCCGCGCAGGTCCAGCAGGCGCTCAAACACTTGGATACCGGTACTGAGTTGTACCTGGGCCTGGTTCTCCACGGCACGGCTGGTAGCAGCCTTGACCGCAAAGTATGTGGCCGCCACCACCACCAGCAGCAATAGCGCCAGCACCCCGGCGATACGGGTCTGGAACGTGTGGCGCCACTGCATTGCCGAACCCTGCGGCCGCGTTCGCCTCTCTGTGCCACTGGGTCCCTTGCTCATACGCATCCCTGACGACGGCTGATCTGGCGTCAAAAAAATATCTTTTTTTATTCAATCGTTGGTTTTAGCAGATTAGCTGGGAGCTGGGATAAGTACACCCAATAATTCCTGGCGTGCTTGCGTCATATTACTGACGGCATACGGCTGCCTCAGAAGCTTCGGCAAAAGCACTGCGTTCACATTCACGCGTATCAAGAGCGGCTTTCCCACGTGTTGCGTCGAATGGCGTGCATAGCGATGACACGCGAGTAATGAAAACATCGAGGCTCTTATTTCAAGGAAGTAGCCATGCGATATTTGAAGATCACGGCTCAGGATGACTACGACAACGATGTTATCGATGCCGTTTACCTGGAGTTTTTTGACGGTATCAACCCTAAGCCTGACGCTGAAGCGTTGGTCATGAATACGTCGAAGCATGACCACGGAAAATTAAAGTGGGTGTTGGCCGACGACATTGATGGCAACGGCGTCTGCAATAAAGTCGATGTCGATTTGGCACGCGCCCTGGCGAGGCAGTTTCTCAAGTTCAAATGGTGGAAGGTTGATCCCCCCTTTGACCGCTACCTGGAAATCTACTCCGAAGACCTTGACCTGGATGGCAAGCCCGACCTCGTGCGGTTGAGGTTTCATCAAGGCGAAGGCGTACCGAGCGACGCGACCTTGGTCAAAGCCGCCGCCTGTGTGTTTCTCAATGACTGTGCCGGCGGCAACGTCAGCCTCCATGTGAATACAAACCCGACTGACGATGCCAGAGATGCCGCGCTGGTGGTGGGCCTGTGCCGTGACTTTCTGAAGTGCGATTGGAATAACACGCGCACAACAGGACCTTGCTCGCTGATCGGTGAGCAAGGTTAGTCGACACGGCAGACCGCCTGGTTTTTCATCTCTTACTTCTATTGGTATTTTTATGCGCTACTTAATCTTGCGTGCTCATGATGTTGATAACAGCGACAAGCCCGATGTTGTTTACTTGGACTTTTACGATCACGCCCTGCCGAAGCCTCTTGCTTTAAAAGCCACATTGTTCGATATCAACAGTGACGGCAAACTTGATTGGAGCCTGGCCGACGACATCAACAATAATGGTGTAGCCGACAAACTCGATGAGGTCATGGCGCTTGAATTCGCCCAACAGTTCATGGAGTTCAACTGGTTCAGCCCGGACGCGCCTTTCGATAAGTACCTCAAGATCTTTGCCGAAGACTTCGATGCCAATGGCATACCTGACACCGTACGCCTGCATTTTCATCAGGGCGAGGGTGAGCCTCGCGATGAAACCATTGCCTACACGGCAGCGCTGTATAAAAACGGCGATGGCTCCGGTAACGGCACGACTGTGAGCTGGGATGTGAACAACGACGGCAAGGCCAACGCCGTCGATAACGAACTGGTCCGTCGCTTCTGTAGAAACTTCCTGGTATTGGGCTGGCATGATGCGCACCCATGCAAACCGCCGAAAAAACCGAACAATCCAAAACCGCCAAAACAACCGCGTAAACCGGTGACGCCTCCTCGCCCGAAAAAAACCTGCTGATGGCGACAGGGCCGGTATACCGGCCCTTCCTACGGACTAATTCATGACCCGAGCACGCATAAAGTCGCCCCAACGCCGCACCAGGTAGTTGTGCTCATCCATCACCGAGTTCCACACCGCGATATGCCCCATGCGTCGCTCGTAGGAGCCGCCATCGCGCACGTCACCGATGTCAATCAACGGCAACCCGTCACTGCCTGGCAACTCCTCGCGGGCTGGCAGGCCTGCGTACCAGTAATCCCACTCGGCGCTGCTCAAATGGTCGCGGGTGCGCGCCGGGTTGCCGATGTAGTAACCCTGGCGCGCCATCACCGCGCCCGGCCAACCCGACAACCACCAATTGAGATAGGCATACGCCGCATCCAGCACCGGGCCCTGGGCATGGCGTGACAACGACAAACCGCCAAACCAGGCGCGGTAGCCTTCACGCGGCACCGCCAGACGGTACTTCACACCCGCACGGTGCAGGCGCATCAAGGTCGGCGACCACAGGCTCTGAATATCGATACTCGGGCTGAGCATCAGCTGCGCGGCTTCTTCATCATCCGACCAGAACGCGGCGAAGTGCCCTTCCTTCTGCTTGCGCACCAGGATGTCGGCGAGCACATCGATCTCTTCGATGCTCATGTTGCCGATGTCCTTGAACTGCGCCAGCCCTGCGCCCTGCACGGCCAGCGCCGCATCCAGCGCGCCAATCGCCGCGTCACTTTGCAACGCGGTACGCGCGCGCCAGGCCGGGTCGAGCAGCCAGCCCCAGCTTTCATTGCCGTGGCTGAAGCCGTCGGGCAAACGCTCGGGGCGATAGGCAAAACTATCGGCGTTGTGGGTCAGCGGCAGCATGCTGATGCGCTCGGTCACGGTGCTGCCGAGGCTGCCGTCGTGCTGCACGAACAAGCGTTCACTGGGCACGCTGCCGCTGCCCAGGCGGTCGCTGGCCGACAGCCGGCCGCGCTTGGGCAGGTCGTTGATCTCATGCCACAACGCAATACGCCGTGTGTCGATGGGCTGGATCGCCCGCGCCGGCCACACGAAGTCGACGTTGTGAAACCACTGGTCGTACAGGTCGTAACTCTCGGGTTGCATCACCGCAATGCGCTGGGCCTGCGCCACATCGTGGACCTGGTACACCAGGCGAATGCCCAGCTCCTGCTCGGCACGCACGCGCAGGCATTCCAGCAGGGTCACGGAAGTACCAAGGACACGCAGTGTGATCATGCCGCAAACCGCCGTGAGAACACTTCAAAGGAGCGCCGCAACAGCGCCGGGTCGAGGCCACGCAGGATAAACACCAGGCGTGACTGGCGATCGGTGCCAGGCCATGAAGGCAAATGCACCGGGGCATGCAGGCAGTGCTGCACGCCATGAATAACAATGGGGGCCGAGCTTGCGTTCACGTTAAGCAGTCCTTTGACGCGAAGGATTCGTTCGCCGTGGCATCTTAGCAGCATCGACAACCACACCCCGAAGCCCACCCAATCGAGCGGTTGCTCGAAGGTCAGGCAGCATACTTGCGCAGCACCGTGGGTCGCCGTGGTGGTGCGGTGCAGCTGCCAACGGCTGACTTCGACCGCCGGCTCTGCACTGCGTAAACCTTCGCCGAGCAGCAGTTGGTCGCCGCTGTGGATCTCGTGAGTATTGAGGATTGGGGTGCCAGCGTTAAGCGCCTGCAAATGCGTGCGCAGTGAGTCGCTGTCGCCCGCCAGATCAGTCTTGCTCAACAGCAGCCTGTCCGCCGCCGCCACCTGGGCCAGCCACTCCGGGTGCAGGCGTTCCTGCAGCTCGGCGTGGCTGGCATCGACCAAAGTAATCACCAGGCCGATATGAAACCGCCCACGCAGTTGCACGTCGTTGTTCAGGGTGGCGAGGATCGGCGCCGGGTCGGCCAGGCCGGTAGTCTCGAGGATCACACGCTTGAACGCCGGTATCTCACCGCGTTCACGGCGCTGCAACAGGCTGAGCAACGCGTCTTTCAACTCGCCGCGAATCGAGCAGCACACGCAGCCACTGGGCAGCAACACGGTGTCTGGCGCGACTTCCTCCACCAGCAGATGGTCGATGCCGATATCGCCGAATTCATTGATCAACAGCGCGGTATCACCCAGGCTTTCGCCTTGCAGCAAACGCTTGAGCAAGGTGGTTTTGCCACTGCCGAGGAAGCCGGTGATGACATTAAGGGCAATGCTCATGACGACTCCAGATGATCGAGCAAGCGTGGGTCAAGCGGGTCCAGCGGGCGCCCGAGCATGGTCTCTGCTGCCTGCCAGAGTTGATCCAGGCCACTCGCCAGAGCCTGCTTGCCGGTAGCGCCCAACAGCAAATAGGACGCGCCCTGGAAGTCTTCGACCTTGAGCCGGAACACCGCCAGCACCTGATTGATCGCCGCAATGCGGCGCAGGCGTTCGCGGCGCCTGGGCAGCTCATCGCCCAAGGGGTCGCTCCAGTGCAGGTCTTCACCGAGCAAGCCGCAGAGTCCGCACATGCTTACACCTCACTCATGGCATGACATCGCCGGAATTCGGGCCTAGGGTCTGGCCGACAAACAGGTTGCCGCCCGGCTCGCTGGCGAGCAGCACGGCGGTCGGCGCCACTTCATCGGCCAGGCCGAAGCGGCCCAGGGGCAACTCGGCGGCTTTGGCGCGCTTCCAGTCTGCGCTGATGCCGCCCACCAACGGCGTCTCAATCGGGCCGGGCGCGATGGCATTGACCAGCACGTTGTCCTTGGCCACTTCCAGCGCCAGGGATTTGGTGAAGCCGATCACGCCAGCCTTGGCCGCAGCATAGTGGGTCAACTCGGCACCGCCCTTGATACCCAGTTGCGAGGCCACATTGATGATGCGGCCCCAGCGCTGCGCCAGCATGTGTGGCAAGGCGCGCTGGCTGGCAACGAACACGCTGGTGAGGTCGACGCGCAGCATATCGTTCCACATCTCGATGGAGAGGTCGACGCAGCGGGCCTGGGTGAGCATGCCGGCATTGTTGACCAGAATATCGATGCCGCCGAAGTGCTCGACGCAACGATCGACGCTGGCCTGGGCGCCTTCGACGCTGCCGACATCGGCCAGGCACTCGACCACCTCGGCTCCGAGGTTGCGGCAGGTGATCGCGGTTTCGGCGAGGCTCGCGGCGTTACGGTCGGCCAGCAGCAAGCGTGCGCCTTCGGCGGCGTAGGCACGGGCGATGGCGGCACCGATGCCGCTGCCGGCGCCGGTGATCACAGCGCGACGGTTGTTCAATTGAGACATTCACAAATCTCCTAAGGCGAACACGGTCTCCTGTGGGAGCTGGCTTGCCTGCGATAGCGGTGGGTCAGTCAATACATGTGTTGCTGATCCACCGCTATCGCAGGCAAGCCAGCTCCCACATTTGGATTGGATGCATTCAGTCGGGCCAGCGCACAGTCAAGCCACCGTCGATAACGATGCTTTGGCCAGTCAAATAACTCGACGCCTCACTGGTCAAAAACTGCACCAGCGACGCCACCTCATCCGCCCGCCCTACCCGGCCCAACGGAATCGCCCGCGCGGCCTTGGCCAAGCCTTCCGGCCCCAAAGAGTTCTTCGCATCCAACGACTGCGGCGTCTCGATCAACCCCGGTATCACCGCATTGCAACGAATCCCCAGGGCCGCCAACTCCACCGCCAGCGAACGGCACAACCCCGGCACGCCGGCTTTGGCCGCCGCATAATGGCTATGTTCCTGCCAGCCATACACACCACCGGCAATCGATGAAATCGCCACCAGCGCGCCGCCCTCTTTTATGTGCCGGCTTGCGGCGCGGAAGGTGCGCATCACCCCCGTGAGGTCGACATTGAGCATTTCATTCCACAGCTCATCGGTCATTTCCAGCAACGGCGCGCGGCGCAGCAAACCGGCGTTGGCCACGGCATAATCGAGGCGGCCGAAGTGCTGCACGGCGGCCTCGGCCAGGGCGTCTACCGAGGCGCTATTGCCCACGTCCAGTGGCAACATCAGGCATTCGCCGCCGGCTTCTTTGACCAGGGCCACGGTGGTATGCGGGTCATGGGGATCGGCCGGGAAATACCCGCCGACCACCGCCACGCCGCTGCGCGCATACGCCACGGCAAGGGCTTGGCCGATGCCGCTGGCGGCACCGGTAATCAAGGCAACTTTACGACTCATCTAACACTCCTTACTGAACGGTTTCCGGGCGCACATGGCGGGCGGCAAACATCAACGCGCCGGACAAGAAGCACGGCAGCGCGCCGAACCACAGCGCGGCGGTCTGCCAGTCACTGCCGGCGGACAACACCTGGGTGGCGCCAAACCCTGCGACCACTGCACCAATCGGCCCCATGGCATGGATGATCGCGCCGCCGGTGGCACGGATGCTGGTCGGGAAGCTCTCGCTGATAAAGAACAACGCCGCCGAATACGGCCCAATCAGGAAGAACAGGCCCAGGCTGTACAGCCCCACCACCATCGGCATATTGCTCGGGCCGAACAGCATCCCCGCAAACGCCAGGCCGCCGAGCATCCAACCCAGGCCGATGACATTGCGGCGGCCGATCTTGTCGCCCATCCAGCCGTGGGTCAGGTAACCGCAGTAGCCCACCAGGTTGGAGAGCACGAGGATGATCAGCGAATTCTCGAACGAAATATGGTGCACGCTGACGATCACCGAGGTGCCGAGCACGCTGAACACCTGGATGGCCGCCCAGTTGAGCAACAGCGCGGCGCCGATCACCAGCGTGGCGCGCCGGGCCGGGCCACGGAAGGCGGCTTTAAGGCCAGCCTTGCTGTGTTCGTCGTAGTCGACGCCGTAGGTCACGGCGACGTTTTGCGCTTCTTTCACCGCGCCGCTTTTACGCAGCTCACTGATGCGCTGATGGATCTGGAACTGCGGGCTCTCCTTGAGCTTGCGCGCCATGATCGCGATCACGATGGCCGGGATCGCTGCAAAGATGAAGCAACCCTGCCAGCCGATAATCGGCAGCAACAGCGCAGTCAACCCGGCGGCGATCAACGCACCCACCGGCCAGCCGCCCTGCACCAGGCTGTAGATAAACCCACGGCGTTTGGTCAGTCGCGGGTCTTCGGAGGCGCCATACAACTCGCTCAGGTAGGTGGCGTTGACGGTTTCCTCGGCATAACCCAGGCCGCCCAGCGAACGAATCAGAATCAGCGGCGACTTGCCCCACGCACCACCAATCGCGGTAAGTGCCGAGCACAGCGCGGAACCTGCCACGGTAAAAATAATGCCTTTTCGCCGGCCCAGCTTGTCGACAACCGGGCCAATCGCAAAGGCGACGACCGCCGTACCCACCGCCACCCACGTTGCGATTTCAGCTTGCTCCACTTCACCCCAACCAAAGTGCCGGCCGATCTCCGGCAGCAAAGTGCCGAACAGGATGAAGTCATACACCGCAAACACCCAGGCGAAAAACGCGATCCAGGTAGCAAAGCGCACCTCCTGGGACGTCAGTTGCCGGGGTTTCCAGCCAGTCAGGTCAAGCTTGTTGTAGATGGACATAATCGCGCCTCGGTGGGATGGGCAAAGGGGTCAGGTACGCGGTTGGCGGCGGATAAAGTCGTCGGCGATTTCGTCGAAGGTGACGAAGCGCACGCCGGCATGGCCCTGGATGTGTTCGATCAGGCGTTCGAGCATCAACAGCACTTGCGGCCGGCCGGACACGTCGGGGTGGATGGTCATGGTGAACACCGCGTGTTCGTGTTCGCGGTAGACCCAGTCGAACTGGTCGCGCCACATTTCTTCCAGGTGACGCGGGTTGACGAAACCGTGGCTGTTGGGGGCCTTTTTGATGAACATCATTGGCGGCAGGTCGTCGAGGTACCAGTTGGCCGGAATTTCCACCAGGTCGGTTTCTTCGCCGCGCACCAGGGGTTTCATCCAGGTATCCGGGTGCTGGCTGTAATCGATCTTGGTCCAGCTGTCGCCCTTGCGCACGTAGTACGGGTGGAAGTCGTTGTGCATCAGGCTGTGGTCGTACTTGATGCCTTTTTTCAGCAGCAGCTCGTTGGTGACCTTGCTGAATTCCCACCAGGGCGCGACATAACCGGTCGGGCGTTTGCCGGTGACCTGGGTGATCAATTCGATCGACTTATCGAGGACGATTTCTTCCTGCTCGGCGGTCATCGCAATCGGGTTTTCGTGGCTGTAGCCGTGCACGCCGATTTCGTGGCCGGCATCGGCCACCGCCTTCATCTGCTCGGGGAAGGTCTCCATCGAATGGCCAGGAATAAACCAGGTGGTGCGCAGGCCGTAGCGCTCGAACAGTTTGAGCAGGCGCGGCGCGCCAATTTCACCCGCGAACAGGCCACGGGAGATGTCGTCCGGCGAGTCTTCACCGCCGTAGGAACCGAGCCAGCCGGCGACGGCGTCTACGTCAACGCCAAATGCACAGAGAATGTCTTTAGCCATGGTATGTCTCCTTAAAGATTCAGGGTGGTTTCGACCGACAGCGCGGCCCTGAGCAAGCGTGCGTCTTCGCCACTCGGGGCGCTGAGCAGCAGGCCGGTGGGTAAACCCAGGGCATCACGGCCGCTGGGCAGGCTGACGCCAGGCATGTCGAGCAAACTGCCGGGCATGGTCAGGCGCAGGGTGGCGAGGTTGGTTTTGACGAACAGGTCGTCATCGGCTTGCAGCGGTGCCAGCGCCGGGGCGACATGGGCGACCGTCGGGGTAATGAGAACGGCACCGTCGAGTTCATCGACCAGTTGCAGTTGCAAGCGGCGACGCGCGTCGATCAGGTGCAGCAATTGGCTGGCGGGCAATTCACGCGCGGCCTCCAGGCGCCGGCGTACACGCGGGTCAAGTCGCTCGGCATCGCGACTGTCCAACAGGTTTTCGTGCAGGGCGAAGGCTTCGAATGAGCCGAGCCAGCCGTCCTGCTTGATCAGGTTGAGGGTGGCCTGGAAGGTGGCTGACGCGCGCACCTCGATCAGCGCACCGGCAGCCTTGAGCTGGTCCACTGCGCGCAGCAGGTTGTTGCGCACGGTGGGTTCGATGTCTTCCAGCGTGCCCTGCTCAAGGACGAAGTGCTGGCCCTTGAGGCTGCGGGCGACGTGCTGTTGCGTGCGGCCGTTGAGCAGGTCATCGATGACCAGCGCATCGCGCACGCTGCGGGTCAGCGGGCCGAGGCTGTCGAGGGTGTGCGCCAGCGGGAATACACCGTCGCGGCTGTAGCGCCGACAGCTGCTGCGATAGCCCACCACACCATTAAGCGCTGCGGGGATGCGGATCGAGCCGGCAGTGTCGGTGCCCATGGCGATGGGCACGATCCCCGCCGCCACAGCGACCGCCGAGCCCGACGACGAGCCGCCGGGAATGCGCGGTTGATCACTGCCTCTGGGGTTATGGGGCGTGCCGAAATGCGGGTTCAGCCCCAGGCCGGAATACGCCAGTTCGCTGAGGTTGGTCTTGCCGATGCTGACCATTCCCGCGCGGCACAACAGCCCGACACTGGGCGCATCGATCAAGGCCGGCGCAGCCTCGCGGCGATAGGCGGCGCCGGCGGTGGTGACGCTGCCGGCCACGTCAAACAGATCTTTCCAGGCCAATGGCACGCCATCGAATACGCTCAAAGGCTGGCCGGCACGCCAGCGCGCAGCGGATGCTTCGGCCTCGCGGCGTGCGCGCTCGGCGGTCAGGGAAATAAACACACTGGGCGCCATGCTCGCGTGGACGAGTGCCTGTTCGAGCGCCTGCACCGGGTCGTTGTGACCGCTGGCGTACGCCTGGGCCATTGAGGTGGCG
Source organism: Pseudomonas sp. Xaverov 259 (assembly GCF_019352915.1). NCBI lineage: Bacteria > Pseudomonadati > Pseudomonadota > Gammaproteobacteria > Pseudomonadales > Pseudomonadaceae > Pseudomonas > Pseudomonas sp. Xaverov 259. Next base: position 404,701 of record NZ_JAAAFV010000072.1, read on the forward strand.
TCTGACATCAAGATGACCCTCATAAAACGTACATATTAATAAAATGTACGTTTTACAAAGGCAGATTTCGTGCCAGTCTCTTTAAGTGTGTTGTCGTGCTCGTAAGGTTTATCGCCTACAACTGCGGGATAGATGGTTTTGCGGTTGGCAAAAAAAAGCGACGCGCGTGATGAGGCTAGCCGCAATTGAAATAATGTATCTTTTATTAATAAATACATTTTGGTGCAAAAAGTAACGTTTCCTCCTTGCCGGCCCCAGAAAAGTGCCACCGCTGTGGCGCAGAGTGACAGGCGCATCTATGAGAGAATCCCCGGCCACTTTCCTACACGCCAAAGAGAACACGATGAAAGCAGTGTCCGCCTCGGCCTCCCGTTACGCGATGATTCACCAGTTGTTGCGTGATGCGATCGTTAACGGCACTGCGCGCCACGGGTTGGTGTTGCTGGAAGCGCCGCTGGCCGAGCTGTTCGGCACCAGCCGCGTGCCGGTCCGCAAGGCATTGGACCTGCTGCATGACGAGGGCCTGATCTGCCGCTTCAATGGCCGGGGTTACTTGATCAACCCCAAAGGCCTGGCCATGGAGCCGCTGCGCTTGCCCCTGAGCCATACGCACCTGGGCCTTGATGGCGAGGCTGAGTTGGTGGATACGCGGCCGCTGGGTGAGCGGATCGTCGAGGAAATCGGCGCGGCGCTGTCCACGTGCATCGCTTTTGGTCATTACCGCCTGGATGAGCAAGCCGCCGCCGAACACTACAGCGTCAGCCGCGCCGTGGTGCGAGAAGCGCTGATGCGCCTGCGCGACCGTGGCCTGGTGGAAAAAGAACCCTACTCCCAGTGGCTGGCCGGGCCGTTGACCGCGCGGGAAGTCACCGAAGACTACGAACTGCGCGCCTGCCTGGAACCCGAAGCACTGCGCCAGAGCGCGCCAAACCTGGACCGCGAGATGCTTGAAGCGATGTTGCAGCGCGTGCTCGACGCCCAGCAAAGCCCGCACTGCAGCCTGGAAGCCATCGAGCAGATCGAAGAAGACTTGCACCAGCGCTGCCTGGCCGGCCTGCAAAACCGCAAGATCGCCGCGCTGATTCGCCAGGGCCAGAGCCCGATGATCATCAGCCGGATTTTTTACCGTTTGCTGGGAATTGGCGCAGATCCCGCCATGCTCGCCGAACATCGCCTGATTCTTGAATTGCTGCTGCACGGGGCATTTGATGCGGCGGCGCTGAATTTGCGTGAGCATTTGCAGCGTGCGCGGCAGCGGATGTTGCAGCGCCTGAAGGTGCTGTCGGTGTTACCAGAACAGCCGCTGCCGGCCTACCTGCACAAGATCAGCTGACGCCACTTGGCCTGAAATGTGGGAGCTGGCTCGCCTGCGATGGCATCAACTCAGTGTGCCTGACGTACCGAGGTGTCTGCATCGCAGCGGTGCGACGATTCGACAAGCCAGCTCCCACAGAAAAGCAGCTCTTCAGTGCATGCAAATCCGCAGTCGACCTCATATTCAGAACTGCATGCGGTCAACTGTGGGAGCGGGCTTGCTCGCGAATGCGGTGGGT
>NZ_JAAAFV010000073.1:0-632 GCF_019352915.1 Pseudomonas sp. Xaverov 259
TAGGCGTTAAAAAAAGCAGTAAAGCGGTTGCTTATGCTGTTACTGAATTAAAAGGAACTGAATTTACAAAAGCTAAAGAAACCAATATTGCAAATGCTTTGGTAGGGAAAATTGCGGGTGTAAATGTAAGCAGTACTGCAACCGGACCTAATGGTTCGAGCAGAGTTGTGATAAGAGGAAACGGTTCATTGAACGGAAATAACCAGCCAATGTATGTAGTGAACGATTTGCCTATTGACAACACACAGCTAAACCTGCCGGGAATTGGAAACGGACCAGGTTCTACCAGAATCAATGTAGATCGCGGTGACGGAACATCTGTGATAAATGCTGATGATATTAAAACCATAACCGTTTTGAAAGGTGGAACTGCCGCTGCATTATACGGTGCAAATGCTGCAAATGGTGTTATTTTGATTCAGACCAAAAGAGGTGCTGCTCAAAAAGGAATTGGGGTTGATTATAATACTTCTTTTACTTTCGAAACTCCATCAATTATTCCGGATTGGCAGTATGAATATGGTTCTGGAGCAAATGGCAAAAAACCAACTACGCAGGCCGAAGCTATTGCTGACGGGCGCTGGTCTTGGGGAGCTAAAATTGACGGATCTGATGTTGTGCAGTTTGATGGT
>NZ_JAAAFV010000074.1:0-350 GCF_019352915.1 Pseudomonas sp. Xaverov 259
AGAGAAACAGTTTGTGAAATAAGCCATCAAAAATTCTCAATGAAACCTATTTTATCAAAGCAGGAAATGCTGGATTCAACTTCTTTTTGTGTTATTGTACCCACTTACAATAACCCTAAAACATTGAAAAAAGTTCTGGATTCTATTTTAGATTTCACTTCAAATATCATTATTGTCAATGATGGTTCTACAGATACGACCAGCGATATTTTAAAACAATATGCGGCGCTCACACAGATTCATCATCCTAAAAATTTAGGGAAAGGAAGAGCACTCAGAAATGGTTTTAGAAAAGCAGTCGAAATGAATTTCGAATATGCCATCACAATAGATTCTGACGGACAGCATTT
>NZ_JAAAFV010000075.1:0-631 GCF_019352915.1 Pseudomonas sp. Xaverov 259
GAAAAAATCAGTTAACCTTACTTGGGTTTCTTTCGAAAGGGTGTTTGTACTCATAATCTTAAATTTTAGGGAAATATAAAACCCGTGTAGCTTAGCTGTCCTACGCCTTTAAGAGAGCGCTACGGTTGTTTCCAATACCGCCAGCATACCACACGGGCAAAAAGTTTTGTTGTGTTCATAATCTTAAATTTTAGGACTGCGAAGATACGTAAATCAAAAAAGTTACGGGTAATTTTCTTAGTTTTTAACTTGCTTATTACTGCGGGGCTTCTCCCGACGCTTTGGGATCGCTCAGTCTTATAATTGGAATGAAAACTTGATGGAGTTTCTTGCGAAGATTTCTCCTTCGTCGAAATGACAAACTAGGTCTTATATAACATTTTTACACAATCTTGTCATTCTGAGCGAAGTCGAAGAATCTCATGCAAAATCGACAAAGATTGGGTTTACTTTGCGTTTCAACGGATTAAAATCCACAAGATTGGGTTACTTCACGTTTCAACGGATTAAAATGCGTTGCTGCAAAATAATCCGTTCCTCCGGAACTTTACGTAGAGAGCCTTCGGCTCGATCTATATTGTAGGGATGGATTTTAATCCGTCCTTCGCAGTTAATCGACAAAGATTGGGGT
>NZ_JAAAFV010000076.1:0-420 GCF_019352915.1 Pseudomonas sp. Xaverov 259
CGGCGTCTAAGCTGACTTTTGATGAACAGACAGATTTTGGTGTTGGTAATTCTTTTTTCAGACAAAACTGGGTTTCGGCTCCATCGTCAACTACGGCTCGAGATGGTTTAGGTCCTTTTTTTAATGCGGTTTCCTGTGCGAGCTGCCACTTTAAGGATGGACGCGGAAGACCGCCTGCTTTTGACGGCGAAATGGGTAAAGGACTGCTTTTGCGTTTTACTATTGATGGACAAGATGCAAACGGAATTGGGTTTCCTGATCCTGTTTATGGAGGCCAGCTTCAGGATAATGCTGTTTTGGGTCAAACTCCCGAAGGTCAATTCACAATCAGCTATCAGCAGATTACAGAAACACTGGCTGACGGAACTGTAGTTACTTTACAAAAACCAACTTATACGGTTACAAATTTAGGCTATGGTC
>NZ_JAAAFV010000077.1:0-621 GCF_019352915.1 Pseudomonas sp. Xaverov 259
ATTGAAGTCAAACGAAGTATACAAACCTCTACAGTTCTTCCTTCTGGTGAATCAGTTGCAGGATTATCAATGACATTTGACGGGCGTTTGATTGTTGTTGGCGGGCGTTCTTTGACAATCTTAAATAGAAATCTTACAGCTCCATTCTTAGCGCAGTATAGTTTTAGCCCAACAGAAACAATATCAAATTCTGTAGCAGTAGATGAAGATGGAGGAATTTATGTTGTTACAGACAAAAAAATGTACAAATTGGTCTGGACAGGAACGGTAATTTCCTCTAATCCGGCAGATGGTGCCTGGGAATCGGCTTATCCTACTGATGATACTTTTCCGACTCTTTTTGGATCTGGTTCTGGTGCCACACCAACTTTAATGGGCTTTGGAAATGATGCAGATAAATTGGTTGTTATTACTGATGGACTTAAAAGAATGGGCTTAATCGCTTTTTGGCGAAATGAAATTCCCGCTGGATTTACAAATAGAATTGCGGGTCAGATACAAGTTACCTGCGGATTACCGTTAACAACAGAATTTATACAAACAGATCAATCTGTAGCTGTGAGCGGCTACGGTGCATTTGTTGTAAACAATGTTAGTCTGACTGACGATCAGTTAACAGGA
>NZ_JAAAFV010000078.1:0-489 GCF_019352915.1 Pseudomonas sp. Xaverov 259
AGCACGAGCAGCAAAAGCTCCAACTGGTAAACCGCCGCCAATTACTTTTCCGAAAGTTACAATATCAGCGTTGATATTATACAATTCCTGAACACCGCCTCGGGCCAAACGGAAACCTGTCATTACCTCATCAAAAATTAATAAAATTCCGTTTGCAGTACATAACTCTCTTAAGCCTTCTAAGAAACCTTTTTGAGGAGGAATACACCCCATATTTCCGGCAACTGCTTCGATAATAATCGCAGCAATTTCGTTTTTATTAGCTTCGATTAAAGTTTTTACATTCTCTAAATCATTGTATTTCGCTAATAAAGTATCTTTTGCAGTGCCGCTGGTAACACCCGGGCTGTTTGGCGAGCCAAAAGTTACAGCGCCGCTTCCAGCCTGAATCAAAAATGAATCAGAATGTCCGTGATAGCAGCCTGCAAATTTTATAATTTTATCTCTTTTTGTAAAACCGCGAGCCAGACGAATGGCACTCATACAGGC
>NZ_JAAAFV010000079.1:0-264 GCF_019352915.1 Pseudomonas sp. Xaverov 259
ACTAGTATGGCCCGGGGGATCCGGCGCGCCTAGGCCTTGACGGCCTTCACTCAATTCGCCCTATAGTGAGTCGTATTACGTCGCGCTCACTGGCCGTCGTTTTACAACGTCGTGACTGGGAAAACCCTGGCGTTACCCAACTTAATCGCCTTGCAGCACATCCCCCTTTCGCCAGCTGGCGTAATAGCGAAGAGGCCCGCACCGAAACGCCCTTCCCAACAGTTGCGCAGCCTGAATGGCGAATGGGAGCGCCCTGTAGCGGCC
>NZ_JAAAFV010000080.1:0-1151 GCF_019352915.1 Pseudomonas sp. Xaverov 259
ATTGATACCGCACCATTGCTGAAAAGCAGCCAAAACAATTCCAATTACTAAAATTGGTAAAGCTTTTTTATCGAGCAGCATTCTGAAATCTGTTTTTTCAGTTTCTTGCGTAAAAGTTTCTTTTATTTTTGAGATAGCTTCTTTACCGTAAGCTAATCCTCCAATTTTGGTAAGCGTTGCTTCTGCGGTATCATTATTTCCTTTTTTAGCCAGATATCTTGGGCTTTCAGGAATTAAAAACATTAAAATAAAGAATAAAACTGCCGGAAAAAATCCTGCCCAAAACATCCATCTCCAGCCTGTTTGTCCGTTCCAGGAAGCCAGTATTTCTGCATGAGTATATCCTGCCGGAATAACTTCTGTAATCAGCATATTGGTGATTTGTGCGGCAAGAATCCCTATAACTACAGTAAGCTGATTAATTGATACAAAAAGCCCGCGGGTTTCCTGCGGAGCAATTTCGGCAATATATAAGGGTGAAATTGTCGATGCAATCCCAATTCCGATGCCGCCAATAATACGCCAGATAATAAATATTGTAAAAGTTTCTGAAGCTCCTGTGCCAAGAGCAGATAAAGAGAATAATACTGCGGCCACAATCAGCATAGGGCGTCTTCCGTAAGTGTCTGCCAGTTTTCCGGCAGCGGCAGCTCCCGCAACACAGCCCACAAGAGCGCTGCTCATTGCCCAGCCTTGCAACGCCGGTGAGTTTGAAATGCCAAAATAAATTTCGTAAAATGGTTTTGCACCACCTATTACAACCCAGTCGTATCCAAAGAGTAAACCACCCAATGCTGCAACAAGGCTAATCGATAGTAAAAAGGTATAATTATAATTTTTCATAAAAAGGTTTTAATAGCTTTTGTAAAATTAGCGGAATAGGAACCTTTGATTTATGGATATTTTTTTTGAATAGATGGATTATAATCTGATTTTTTAATACCTTATTCTAAAATACGAAAACAATTGCGTTACTGCTTATATTCGGTGCGGTATTGTATAGGCGAAGTACTCATTATTTTCTTGAAAAGACGAGAAAAATACAACGGATCATTAAAACCTAATGCAAAGCTTATTTCTTTATACTCATCGTAGTAAAACTTAGATACTGGCAGGCTTTCTGCATTTTTAAATAGTTGAAATAATGTATA
>NZ_JAAAFV010000081.1:0-672 GCF_019352915.1 Pseudomonas sp. Xaverov 259
AGCCAATGCACCAGCAGGCGATTATGAACTTACCTATCAAGTATGTGAAAAATTAAATACCTCAAACTGTGCCGAAGCAGTAGTAAAAGTAACCGTAGCAGCACCATCAATCGATGCTGTAGCAGAAAGCTTAGGTTCGGTAAACGGAAGCATTGGAGGAAAAACAACAATCTCAGTAATCCTAAACGATAAACTAAACGGAACTCAGGCAGTTATTGGAAATAATCCAGGAGAAGTTACCCTGAAAAAAGTAACCCTTCCTGCAGGATTTGTTTTGGAAGCAGACGGAAAAGTAACCGTTCCCGCCAATACACCAATAGGAACTTATGATATCGAATACAGCATCTGCGAAGTAACCAATCCATCGAACTGTGATACAGCCAAAAGCACTGTAACAGTAACAGGTTCTGTGTTTGACTTGAAAGACGATACCGTAACTCCAGTTACAGGATCCACTCAAAACCAGACATTAGTAAACGTTCTGGATAATGATAAAAAAGACAATGCTTCGATCAATACATCTGAGGTAAATATTACTACAACAGCTGCAGATCCAAAAGGCTATTTAATTTTAAAATCAGACGGTACAGCAGAATTAAAAGCCAATGCACCAGCAGGCGATTATGAACTTACCTATCAAGTATGTGAAAAATTAAATACCTCAAACTGTGC
>NZ_JAAAFV010000082.1:0-265 GCF_019352915.1 Pseudomonas sp. Xaverov 259
GTAATGGATGCATCTGCAGGATATCGCGGCCGCACGGTCATCAATTCTTTAAGTGCGGAGGCGCCAGGGGGCACAGAGAATCTTTTTTTTCATAGCGGGCCCTCGTCAGCTCGTGTTATTGAAGCATTCTGTTCCCAGTGCCCACACATGTGAAGCATCCTCACTGATCTACTTCCCCACCTACCTGATGTGGCTCAATTCTGACAAGAAAGCAACTTTGGAGAACCATGAACCTACCTTTAGAGCTGGACGTGGACCCATCAGC
>NZ_JAAAFV010000083.1:0-476 GCF_019352915.1 Pseudomonas sp. Xaverov 259
AATATGCCCTACTGCATACGCCATTGTTAATACGGTTAAACCAAATGCTAATGCAACACCAGCAAATCCAATTCCTAACCCAGGAAATCCGGCCGCAAAAATGGCACTTCCGCAGCCACCAAAAACAAGCCAAAAAGTTCCGAAGAACTCCGCAAATAATTTTTTCATAGTAAATAATTTAAATTAATAGATTTGATTGTTAAAGGGTATATAGGTACGCCCAAAAAATCAAAATGATTTGTAAGGGCAAACGTACAAATAAAATCCATTTTGGTAAACCAAAACTTGCTTTTTTATTTTGCAGCATGTATATATTTGCTGGAAATATTGCAATTAATAGTGCAATAATGCCCCAGGCAGCAATACGAGATGTAAAAGAAAGCATAAGAAGAGTGCCTAATAGTATTTCGGCAGTTCCACTTAAAATATTTATTATTTTGGGGTTTTTGAATATCGGAGGAATAATTCTAATGTAC
>NZ_JAAAFV010000084.1:0-226 GCF_019352915.1 Pseudomonas sp. Xaverov 259
TTAAGAGGAAGAGAATGGGTTAATCCACAAGGAGAAACCAGATATTTCAATAGTATTCAAGGTTGGAGAATCGAAAGAGTAGCTCCAGAAGGTCCTGGACAAACGCCGCCAGTTCCTGCTGCAGAAGCTTTTGCTCCAGCAACAAATTTAAACGAAGACGAACCAGACGATTTGCCTTTCTAAGAGTTTAAATTTGAATTTATTAAATTCCAAATTCCAATTCATT
>NZ_JAAAFV010000085.1:0-345 GCF_019352915.1 Pseudomonas sp. Xaverov 259
AGTCTGACAGCTCCAACCGCAACAGATAATTGTTTAGGAACTGTAACGGGAACTCATAATGCGAGCCTGCCTATTACAGCATCTACAACAGTAGTCTGGACATATACAGACGGTTTAAATACCACTACACAAAACCAGACCATAACAATTGCCGATACAACAGCACCAGTGGCTGATTTAGCTTCACTGCCTGTCATCAATGCGCAGTGCAGCGTAACCAGTCTTACCGCGCCAACAGCCACAGATAATTGTTTAGGAACAGTAACAGGAACCCATAACGCGAGCCTGCCTATAACAGCTTCAACTACTGTAGTGTGGACATATACAGACGGTGTAAACACAAGC
>NZ_JAAAFV010000086.1:0-706 GCF_019352915.1 Pseudomonas sp. Xaverov 259
AGCAACCAAAAACCATTTAATATTATGTGGCTCAAAAGCCACGCTCCAAAAAACAGAAGTTGCAAAACGAGGTTTATGTCCATCTTTTATGATTTCTTCATAAGGAATCATTTGTGTGTAAACGAACCAAATAGTAGCAATCATTAAAGCAGCAGTAAATATTTTAGGTCCAATAACTTTACGAGAAGCATTTAACAACCAAATCGAGATCAGATACGATGCTAACGCTCCTAGCAAAGGTGCTAAAACAATAAAAGCAATAATAATAAGAACTCCAGAAGGCATGGCGCCATCTTTACCAGCTTTGTACCAGCTTACAATTTCGTACCAATAGCGTGTTGTTCCATCTGCATCCACATAACCAGAAAATCCATGAACTGCTATAGCATGCGCAACCGCAGCTCCTGCAAAACCACCAATTAAAGTATGTGAAGAACTTGAAGGAATTCCTAACCACCAAGTCAATAAATTCCAACAAATAGCTGCAATAACTCCGGCTAAAATTACGACAAGATTAATTTCCATCGTATTTGCCGTTTTTGCAACTGTATCTGCAACACCAAATCCGAAGACCCAGTAAGCCAAAAAGTTAAAAAATGCTGCCCAAAGAACCGCCTGAAAAGGCGTAAGAACCTTTGTGGCAACAACTGTTGCAATAGCATTTGCCGCATCATGAAAACCATTAATGTAATCAAAAATTAAGGCT
>NZ_JAAAFV010000087.1:0-443 GCF_019352915.1 Pseudomonas sp. Xaverov 259
TAAAACCAGAATTGCGAACACATAAATTTGAACCTGTTACAGAAGTCAAGGTATAAGTCGTTGTACTTGTAACCGTTCCTGTGAAAGCCGCAAAAGGTGTACCGCTCACAACGCCTGTGGCTGTGCGGTCTGTTCCGCCGTTTTCTTTATAGACAACTGTATAAGGCCCTGTTCCTGCTGATGCTGTAAATGTTAACTGCCCGGAACCTGTTGCACAAAACGGACCATTGGCACTTAAGGTTCCCTGCGGTAATGGGTTTACAGTTATAGTGGCAGAATTCCCTGTGAAACCAGAGCTTCTGATACAATTTGTATCGGTGACAGAAGTCAAGGTATAAGTAGTTGTACTTGTCACGGTATTTGTAAAAGCATTAAATGGAGTACCGCTCACAACTCCTGTGGCTGTACGGTCTGTTCCGCCGTTTTCTTTATAGACAACCGTG
>NZ_JAAAFV010000088.1:0-528 GCF_019352915.1 Pseudomonas sp. Xaverov 259
GATTCGAAATAAAATTTGTGATCGACGTAAACAAACTTCCCATTTTGTTCAATTTTGCATTGTTGGCAAAAATTTTACTTCGGGTCGAGAATCCGTTTGCTTTTTGATATTGATATAAAAATTCTGCTTTAAGCGTTGCTACATCAACATTACTCGGACATTCGCTTGCGCAGGCTTTACAGCTTACACACAACTCAAAAACTTCGTATAATTCTTTCTGGTCAAATTTATTTTCCTTTTCAGAATACGTCAAATATTCTCGTAATGCATTGGCACGCGCACGCGTTGTTTCCTTTTCATTTCTCGTTGCTCGATAACTTGGACACATTGCTCCTCCTGCCGATGGCATTTTTCTACAATCGCCAGAACCATTACATTTTTCGGCAGCGCGCAAAATTCCTAAACTATCTGAGAAATCCTGAAACGTTTTAATATCCGGTTCTACCCTTCCTGAAATTACACGATGATTTTCATCCATCTTCAAAGCATTGACAATCTTACCGATATTTAAAACCGAATTTGGGTCAA
>NZ_JAAAFV010000089.1:0-898 GCF_019352915.1 Pseudomonas sp. Xaverov 259
AGCGAAAAACCCCTCTTTTCAGCACGCCGTAAAACATCTTATTTACGATGCAAAGATGGGTCATTTTACTACTTCAAAAATGATCTTGTTCGCTTTCTGTACAACTATGTAAAGCCCTAGAATACAAATGTTCACCCACCTTGCATTCGTTTTTTTCAGGGCTTTTTTCTCCCAATCTTTGCAATCTCAAAAGGAAATAACGACAGCGGTTTAATTATAAAATCAAGGACTGTACTTTCTCAAAAAACAACGTACCACTGTTGTTTTTCAAAAACACATTTTACCTAACATTCAACATTAATACATACAATGGAGCAATTCCTATACCCCACACTCACCGCATTTTTTGCCTCTTTTCTAACCTGGTTTTTTTCAATGCGAAAATCCTTGGCCGAAGACAGAGCCGCCGAACTAGACAACGCCGTAAGCGCTGTAAAATATTACCGTGATCTTCTGGATGATATTACCGCCCGACTTACCGCTGCTACAGAAACCATAAAAAAAATGGAAATACAACATAGAGAACTCATGCTTATCAACCAGCAATTGGTAGATGAACTACAAAAATTTAAACAGCTTAACGGAAAAAATTCATGACACTTACCCAAAAAACCTTAGAAATCGCGACGGCACAAATTGGTGTCGAAGAAATTCCCAGAAACAGCAACTCCGGTCCTGAAGTCGAAATTTATTTAAGAAGCGTAGGTCTTTCAAAAGGATATGCCTGGTGTATGGCTTTTGTTTACTGGTGCACGCAAAAAGCAGCACTGCAGATTGATACAAAGAATCCTTTAAAGAAAACTGCGGGTGTTCTGGATCAATATAATTCGAGACCGCTTTTAGTCAAGCAAATTCCGCAGTCTGGAGATGTCTTTATCATGGACTTAAAAAATGGTTT
>NZ_JAAAFV010000090.1:0-1009 GCF_019352915.1 Pseudomonas sp. Xaverov 259
AAAAATATTATGGCGATAAAAGTAACAATGCCTCGTTTGAGCGATACTATGACGGAAGGAACGGTAGCGGCTTGGTTAAAAAAAGTAGGCGACAAAATCAGTGAAGGAGATATCTTAGCTGAAATTGAAACAGATAAAGCAACAATGGAATTTGAGTCTTTCAACGAAGGAACTCTTTTACATATCGGAATTCAAGAAGGAGAAACTGCTCCTGTTGATTCATTATTAGCAATCATTGGTAAAGAAGGAGAAGATATTTCTGCTCTTTTAGCCGGTGGTGATGCACCTGCTGCCGAAGCTCCAAAAGCGGAAGCTCCAGCTGCAGAAGCTAAAACAGAAACTGCAGCTCCGGCAAAAGCAGCGACTGAATTACCAAAAGGTGTTATAGTTGTAACTATGCCTCGTTTGAGCGACACCATGACCGAAGGTACAGTAGCAACTTGGTTGAAAAAAGTGGGTGACACTGTAGCTGAAGGTGATATCTTAGCAGAAATTGAAACTGACAAAGCAACTATGGAGTTTGAGTCTTTCAATGCTGGAACATTATTATACATCGGAATTCAAGAAGGAAGTACTGCTCCTGTTGACAGCTTATTAGCTATCATTGGGCCAGCAGGAACTGACATTGCCGGAATTGCTGATAATTATACTGCCGGAGGCGCTGCAAGTGCTCCAGCAGCAGCAGAAACGAAAGCTGCTCCTACTGCTGAAAAAGCAGCAGAAGCGACTGCTGATACTTCATCAAACGGAGGAAGAATTTTAGCTTCACCTTTAGCTAAGAAAATTGCTTCTGATAAAGGAATCCAATTAAATCAAGTTAAAGGATCTGGAGAAAACGGACGTATCGTAAAAAGCGATATCGAAAACTTCACTCCATCTGCACAAGGACAACCTGCTGCAACAGCAACTGCTGCTAAGCCGCAAGAAACCGCTGCACCTGCTGCACCAAAAGTATTTGTTCCTGCCGGAGAAGTTTACACAGAAGAGATCAAAAACTCTCAAATGCGTA
>NZ_JAAAFV010000091.1:0-451 GCF_019352915.1 Pseudomonas sp. Xaverov 259
AATGTTATTAGAAATTCCACTTCCTTCATGAACACCACCTGTCGGTAATGCTCCTCCAGGAACAGCAGCAGGCTCAGCTTTTACTTCAGAAGTATAAGCGATAATATTATCAATATCACCTGTAGATAATTGAGGAAAAGAAGTCATTACTGACTTGTTGTTTTCTTCAAAAAGTTTAACTGCAGCAGCATCTCCTGACTTAATCATATCAGAGCTGTTGTGCACCCACTTGTAGATCCAAGCCATTTCGTGCTTAGCAGCAACTCCTCTTAAAGCAGGACCTGTTGATTTAGCATCTAATTTGTGACATGCAGCGCAATTTGCATTAAAAAGTTCTTTCCCTTTTACTGGATCACCACCTGCAGCAGCAGCCGGAGCAGCAGCTTCAGGCGCCGCCGGAGCAGCAGCAGCATCTTGAGCAAATGAAGTTAGGGAGAAAATCAACGTTAGC
>NZ_JAAAFV010000009.1:0-434 GCF_019352915.1 Pseudomonas sp. Xaverov 259
GAAAGCCGACCTGAGTGGTTGAATCAAAAGCCAGATCAAGTGCAAAGCAAAAGCCTGTCTACCTGATGCAACGCGGTCTAAATGTGGGAGCGGGCTTGCTCGCGAATGCGGTGTATCAGTGACAGATGAATTGACTGACACACCGTATTCGCGAGCAAGCCCGCTCCCACAGTTGACCGTATGCAATTTTGAATATGAGGTCGGCTGCGAATTTGCATGCACCGAAGTGCTGCTTTTCTGTGGGAGCTGGCTTGCCTGCGATGCAGACACCTCGGTACATCAGGTACACCCAGTTGATGCTATCGCAGGCAAGCCAGCTCCCACATTAAACCGAGTATGGCTCTGCTGTTGCTGTTGCTGTTGCCCTTACATCCTTTTCGATGACGAAGTCAGCGGTCTTTTGATCTGCGCTTTTGATCTTGATCTTGATCTGA
>NZ_JAAAFV010000092.1:0-565 GCF_019352915.1 Pseudomonas sp. Xaverov 259
ACCAGATTTGGTTGATATTAATTTTGGATGTCCGGTAAAAAAAGTCGTTTGTAAAGGTGCCGGTGCCGGAGTTTTGAAAGATGTTGATTTGATGGTGCGCTTAACAAAAGCAGTTATTAGAAGTACTGATTTACCTGTTACAGTAAAAACCCGTTTGGGCTGGGACGAAAATTCTATTAATATTGATGAAGTTGCCGAAAGACTTCAGGATATTGGTGTTCAGGCTTTGACAATTCATGCGAGAACCCGCGCGCAGATGTACAAAGGACATTCTGACTGGTCGCACATTGCACGTGTAAAAAACAACCCAAGAATTACAATGCCTATTTTTGGAAACGGTGATATCGATAATCCTGAAAAGGCATTAAAATATAAAAACGAATACGGAATTGATGGTATCATGATTGGTCGTGCTGCAATTGGTTATCCGTGGATTTTCAATGAAATTAAGCATTATTTTAAAACGGGCGAGCACTTACCTGCTCCAACGGTTACTGATCGTGTTGAAGCGGCCAGAAATCATTTAATGTGGTCGATGGAATGGAAAGGGGAACGTTTGGGAATT
>NZ_JAAAFV010000093.1:0-283 GCF_019352915.1 Pseudomonas sp. Xaverov 259
AGCTCCCACAGAAAAGCTCATCTTCAGTGCATGCAAATCCGCAGCCGAGCTCAGATTCAAAACTGCATGCGGTCAACTGTGGGAGCGGGCTTGCTCGCGAATGCGGTGTGTCAGCCAATTCATCTATAACTGACCCACCGCATTCGCGAGCAAGCCCGCTCCCACATTTAGACCGCGTTGTATCAGGTAGATAGGCTTTGGCTTTTGCTTCGCACTTGACCTGGCTTTTGATTCAACCACTCAGGTCGGCTTTCAGGCCGCCGTGCTGTAGATCTTGATCTTG
>NZ_JAAAFV010000093.1:293-591 GCF_019352915.1 Pseudomonas sp. Xaverov 259
TTCCGACCTCGCCATCAAGGTTGGATGCAGTCAACTGTGGGAGCGGGCTTGCTCGCGAATGCGGTATATCAGTTAAAGATCAGCTGACTGACCCACCGCATTCGCGAGCAAGCCCGCTCCCACATTTAGACCGCGTTGCATAAGGTAGACAGGCTTTTGCTTTGCACTTGATCTGGCTTTTGATTCAACCACTCAGGTCGGCTTTCAGGCCGCCGTGCTGTAGATCTTGATCTTGATCTGCTTTTGATCTGAGAATCGCCCCGTCAACCACGATGGCCGAACGCAGGCTTGAATCCGT
>NZ_JAAAFV010000094.1:0-478 GCF_019352915.1 Pseudomonas sp. Xaverov 259
GCCTCATATTGAGCGTTCAACTTTTCAATGGAACTGGGCTCATTACCCAAAAGACAGAACTGACGAGGTTTCACCTTGGCATGAAGCTTTTGTGAATGCAAGAAAATGGATTGAGAAAAACTAATTTAGTTTTCATTATATAAAAAAATGCCTCGGCGCTATCCCTATAGCCGAGGCATTTTTTTTTAATTTCTAAAAGCTCCCGCAATACCTGTTACGATATTTGAGGCTCCAAAAGCGAACAATCCGGACGCAATAACATTTTGACCTTCAAAAAAACGATTATCAAGTATCGCATTACTAAATAATATTCCTCCGGCAAGGCCTGCAATTAGTCCAATACCAATAATTGCAATTGTCCACCAAGGCTCTGGATCTGGCGGTGGCGGCGGGTTTTTCCAAAAACGTTTCCACCATCCCGGGTACTTGGTTCCACACCAGCCCATGGCTAAAAAAAGGGCAGTTTCCATATTCTTTA
>NZ_JAAAFV010000095.1:0-699 GCF_019352915.1 Pseudomonas sp. Xaverov 259
TGTATTTCATTATGAAGTAGGAGGTGTTTCTTTTAATAGCGGCGTTTCATGTTGTTTAATAGATGGACACCGCGGTATGATAAATGCAGCACAAGTAGCAGCGGCAATAAATGATCCGGAATTTTATCATAGTCCGTTAACAAGTTTGGTTTGTGTAGAAAACACGACAAATAAAGGTGGAGGCGCTTGTTATGAATTAGAAGATTTAAGAGAAATAAAAAAAGTCTGTGATGCAAATAACTTGAAGTTTCATTTAGATGGAGCCAGAATTTGGAACGCATTAGTTGCTAAAAGACAGAACCCTAAAGAATTTGGAGCTATTTTCGATACTATTTCCGTTTGTTTGTCAAAAGGATTGGGCGCGCCAATTGGTTCCGTTTTATTAGGAAGCAAGGCTGATATTCATAGAGCACTTCGTATCAGAAAGATATTGGGCGGCGGAATGCGTCAGGTTGGTTACCTGGCTGCTGCGGGGTTATATGCTTTGGCGAATAACATTGAAAGATTAGCTGAGGATCATCGCAGAGCTAAAGAAATTGGAGCAATTTTAAGTACTAAATCTTGGATTGCAGCTGTAGAACCAGTCGAAACCAATATTTTGATTTTCTCACTGGCAGAAGGTTACAGCGACCAGCTTTTAATCGAAAAATTAAAACAAAAAAATATTTTAATAAGTTCTCTAGGGCATAATAAATTAAG
>NZ_JAAAFV010000096.1:0-822 GCF_019352915.1 Pseudomonas sp. Xaverov 259
AAAAAGAACCAAGTCGAATTTTGTGTTCAAGATTTCTTGGGGAACGGGTTTTAATGCTGTCGGAATTTGTAAAAAAGATTCTGGAAAAGCATCAAAAAAGGAGTTTTTATCCCAAGGAAAAGGAAATGGTTTTTCTAATTGTATTTCGTGAAAAGTTAGCTTTATTTCCTCTGAATTTAGAAAAGGTTTTGCAATGTTTTGCGCAATTTCTTCTAATTGTCCAGATTGAGTATAATAAACGACAAGAACATTTTTCATTGGGTTTATGGCTTTTTTGGTTGCGAACAAAAATAAGTAAATTTATTTAAACGAATTTCCTTATTTTATCTGCTCGTTTAGTGTGAACCCAATCTGGCCAAGCTGCTGGATCTTCGGCATCATAAATTCTAATTTTTTGGTTTTCGTCTTCAATTAGCAAATCATCAGATGTGCATTCTAAAATTGCGGCAGCAGCTGCAACACCAGAATAAGTCGCTCCTGCAACCCCATGAGAAAGTGTACAGGCACCGCAGAGATATAGATTTTCGATTTCGGTTTTATTCTTATAGGAAAAAGGACCAACCTGATTTAATGTTTTTTCGGTTCCGTAAACATTTCCTTTTGTTGAATTGATGTAAAACTCATTTGTTTTTGGAGTTCCTAATTCAGCCTGAATAATATGCTGTTTTGCGTTGGGAATTATTTTTTCGATATTGTTCATCAGTTTATCGATTACTTTTTCTTTGAAAATTTTATAATCTTCGTTGTGATAATCTTCTAAACCATTAAAATCTTTTAAATGATCATAATTGACGTAGGTAACAATTTCGAAATTATGATAAC
>NZ_JAAAFV010000097.1:0-284 GCF_019352915.1 Pseudomonas sp. Xaverov 259
ATTGTAAAAGCAAACGAAACCTTAACTTCTTTGGTAAAAGGAACAGATGGTAAGTATGTTTATACAGATGAGAAAGCAGGAACAGCTACTATTGATGTTGTTCAGGATGTTATCGATAATTCATCTGTTATTTTCAACAACAGTGCAGTTAAAACTGAGATCACAAACTTAGTTGAGAGTGAGCAGACTCTTACTACGCTGATCAACAATAATAACGGTACTTATGAGTACACAAGCGAGGATAAATCAAAAACTACAATTGATGTAATAGGTGATGTTATCAC
>NZ_JAAAFV010000010.1:0-15871 GCF_019352915.1 Pseudomonas sp. Xaverov 259
CCGAGTGGTGGGGCGAGGACCTTTTGGTTACTTTTGCGTCCTTGCAAAAGTGACCCGCCGT
This sequence comes from Pseudomonas sp. Xaverov 259, assembly GCF_019352915.1. Taxonomy (NCBI): domain Bacteria; kingdom Pseudomonadati; phylum Pseudomonadota; class Gammaproteobacteria; order Pseudomonadales; family Pseudomonadaceae; genus Pseudomonas; species Pseudomonas sp. Xaverov 259. The sequence goes on from NZ_JAAAFV010000010.1 coordinate 62, forward strand.
CAGGGCGGAACCCTAAGTAGCCGTTACCGCAGCAACGGATATACACACCAACAAACCGCTATCGCAGGCAAGCCAGCTCCCACATTTGGACTGAGGTGTCTCAGTGGATCGACGGCAATCGGCAATCAGCTCTTGTGCAACTTGCTCATCAACTGCGCCTCAGCCTGGGTCAACCCACACGACTGCGTCAGCTCATCCACCGTCGCGCCCATGCCGACCAATTTAGCCGCCTGGGCAAACGACAGGCTCGAAGGATCACGCTGCTCGATCTGCGCCAACTTATCCGGCAACGGCCCAAGAATCGCGCGCAGTTCATGCACCTCATCCCCAACCTTCACCGCACTCTGCTGGAAGTGATCCACACGCTTGACCAAATCCAGAATCCGCCGGTCACGCACCGCATCGAGCTCGGCCTGTTGCACGGCCAACTCCCGTTGCTGGCGCATATAGCGCAGCAGGAACGCCAAGGTCCCGGCCCACAACAGGGCCAGGACAATCACCGCCGCTTCAAGAAACAATCAGATGTTCTCCAGATCCGACCATTCTTCTTCGCTCATCATCTTGTCCAGCTCAACCAGAATCAGCAGTTCGCCGTTCTTATTGCACACGCCCTGGATAAACTTGGCCGATTCTTCATTGCCCACGTTCGGCGCGGTTTCCACTTCCGACTGACGCAGGTAAACCACTTCAGCCACGCTGTCGACCATGATCCCGACCACTTGCTTGTCGGCTTCGATGATCACGATACGCGTGTTGTCGTTGACCTCAGTCGGCACCAGGCCAAAACGCTGGCGGGTGTCGATTACCGTCACCACGTTGCCGCGCAGGTTGATGATGCCCAGCACGTAGCTCGGCGCACCCGGCACCGGAGCGATCTCGGTGTAGCGCAGCACTTCCTGCACGCGCATCACGTTAATGCCGTAGGTTTCATTGTCCAGTTTGAAGGTAACCCATTGCAGGATCGGATCATCCAAACCTTGTGCGGACGCTGACTTGTTCATACCCCTGACCCCTTCAGTGTGTGCTTCTTCGACCGCGCAACCGCACGGCCCTTATTGTTCAATCAACTGCGTTTGTTCTGTGGCATCGCCTTGACCGCACCGCTGGCGATCAACTCGGCCAGTTCGGCGACGTCGAGCAACGCGCACATATGTTCAATCACGGTGCCCGCCAGCCATGGCCGCTGGCCCCGGTGGCTGCGCCATTTGATTTCATTCGGGTCCAGGCGCAACGAGCGGCTGACTTGATGCACCGCCAGCCCCCACTCGTAGCCCTGCACCGAGATCACGTATTGCAAGCCTTGGCGGAAGTCATCGCGGTAGCGGTCGGGCATCACCCAGCGCGCCGTGTCCAGCACCTTGAGGTTGCCGGCCTGGCTGGGCAGGATGCCGAGGAACCACTCCGGTTGCCCGAACAGTGGCGTCAACTCCTGGCCTTCCAGCGAATAGATAGAACCCAGGCACACCAGCGGCACGGCCAGGGTCAACCCGGCGACGTCGAACAGCAGGCACTCGAACGGCTCGGCCGCCCACGACGGGCGACCGTCACCGGTGACCGGCGGCGGCGTGATGCTCGGCGGCAAGTGCACTTCGACCACCGGCTCAACCACTGCCGGCGTGACCACCACGGGCACAGGCACAATCGGCACCACCACGTGGGCATCACGCGCCTGCTCTTCCAGCACCGCCAGTTGAAATTCATCCAACGTGCTTTCAGGTTCAATGACCGCCGGTTCAAGGACCAGAATCGGCTCGGGCAACTCTTCTGCCGTCGCATCCTGCAGCAAGGCGTCCAGGTAGGACTCCAGTGCCAGTTGCGGCCGGGTCTTAAGTTCAACGGGACGGTTCATCACGCCACCTGCGCCACAAGTTGCTGGGACAGCAAATGTTTGAGTAATGCGCGGTAGGCCAGCACGCCCCGGCTCTTGCCGTCGAACTGCGACGGCGTGAGCCCGGCGCGGCTGGCGTCACGCAGGCGCGTGTCCACCGGAATGTAGCCGTTCCAGATGGTTTCCGGGTAAGCATCACGCAACACCCGCAAGGTGCCCAGCGACGCCTGGGTGCGGCGGTCGAACAGGGTGGGCACGATGCTGTACGGCAGCGCCTGTTTGCGCGAACGGTTGATCATCGCCAAAGTGCTGACCATGCGCTCCAGGCCTTTGACCGCCAAGTGTTCGGTCTGCACCGGGATCACCAACTGCTGGCTGGCCGCCAAGGCGTTGACCATCAGCACACCCAGCAACGGCGGACTGTCGATAATTGCGTAGTCGAAGTCCTGCCACAGTTGCGCCAGGGTCTTGGCGATCACCAGGCCCAGGCCGCTCTGCCCTGGCGATTGGCGCTCAAGGGTCGCCAGCGCGGTACTCGACGGCAACAGCGAGATACTCTCGTTGCTGGTGGGCAGCAGCAATTGCCCGGGCAAATCTGCCGGTACGCTGCCCTTGTGCAGGAACAGGTCATAGCAGCTGTGCTCCAGCGCATCCGGGTCATAGCCGAAATAACTGGTCATCGAGCCGTGCGGGTCCAGGTCGACCACGACCACACGCTTGCCCGCCTCGGCCAGCAAGCCGGCCAAGGCGATGGACGTGGTGGTCTTACCGACTCCACCCTTTTGATTGGCAACTGCCCAGACTCTCATTCAGTTGGTTCCTCCCGGTAGGCTAAGGCGCGACCGAGACATTACATAACATTATTGAGCCGGTGACGGAGAATTGACGGCGCTCTGACGAACCGGCGGCTTAACGGTTGGCGGTGCAGTTTGTGTGCCAGCCCGCTTCAAGGCCGCATCCGGTGTTGCATTGGCGGTGCCGGTGCCGGTCAGGCTGCGGCGCACATCCAGGTTGCGCGACACCACCAGCACCACCCGGCGGTTGCGCGCGCGGCCTTCGGCGGTGGCGTTATTGGCCACCGGCTGGAACTCACCGTAACCCACCGACGCCAGGCGCCCAGGGTTCACGCCCTGCATCGCGAGCATGCGCACGATGCTCGAGGCCCGCGCCGAGGACAGCTCCCAGTTGGTCGGGTATTGCGCGGTGCTGATCGGAAAGTTGTCGGTAAAGCCTTCGACGTGGATCGGGTTCTCAAACGGTTTGAGAATCGTCGCCACCTTGTCGATGATGGTAAACGCCTGATCACTCGGCAACGCATCGGCGCTGGCGAACAGCAGGCTCGAATTAAGCTCGATCTCCACCCACAACTCATTGCCGCGCACGGTCATCTGGTTGGATTTGATCAGGTCGCCAAACGCCGCGCTGATGTCGTCGGCGATACTTTTGAGCGGGTCGCTGGTGCCGCCGATGCCGGCGGCGGTTTCGTCGCTGTCATTGACCAGCGGCTTGGCCGGGGTCACGGTCTTGGGGCGCTCGTCGCCAATCGGGATCGGCTTGATCGAGCGGTCGGTGTCATTGAACACACCGATCAGCGCCTGGGAAATGACCTTGTACTTGCCTTCGTTGATCGACGAGATGGAGTACATCACCACAAAAAACGCGAACAGCAAGGTGATGAAGTCGGCGTAAGACACCAGCCAGCGTTCATGGTTGACGTGTTCTTCAGGCTCGCGGCGGCGACGGCTCACAATCGACTCCTCCCATCAATCCATGAAGCCCTGGAGCTTCAATTCGATGGAGCGCGGGTTCTCACCCTCGGCAATCGACAAAATACCTTCCAGCAGCATTTCGCGGTAACGCGACTGGCGCATGGCGATCGACTTGAGCTTGCTGGCCACCGGCAACAACACCAGGTTGGCACTCGCCACGCCGTAAATGGTGGCGACAAATGCCACGGCAATGCCGCTGCCCAACTGCGACGGGTCGGCCAGGTTGCCCATCACGTGGATCAGGCCCATTACCGCACCGATGATGCCGATGGTCGGCGCGTAGCCGCCCATGCTTTCAAAGACTTTGGCGGCGTTGATATCGCGGCTTTCCTGGGTGTAAAAATCCACCTCAAGGATGCTGCGAATCGCCTCCGGTTCGGCGCCGTCGACCAGCAACTGCAGGCCTTTGCGCGCGTAGCTGTCGGGCTCGGCGTCGGCCACGCCTTCCAGGCCCAACAGGCCTTCCTTGCGTGCGGTGAGGCTCCAGTTGACCACACGGTCGATGCCGCCCGGCAGGTCCACGCGCGGCGGGAAGATGATCCACACCAGAATCTGCATGGCACGCTTGAACGAGCTCAGCGGCGACTGCAACAACGCCGCGCCCACCGTGCCGCCAATCACAATCAACGCCGCCGGGCCGTTGGCCAAGGCGCCGAGGTGGCCGCCTTCGAGGTAGTTGCCGCCGATAATCGCGACAAACGCCATGGTAATGCCAATCAGGCTCAAGACATCCATCAGAGGCAGGCCTCCACCAGATGTTTACCGATGTCGTCCAGGCTATAAACCGCGTCAGCCAGGTCCGCCTTGACGATGGCCATGGGCATGCCATAGATCACGCAGCTGGCCTCATCCTGCGCCCAGATCGCGCTGCCGCCCTGCTTGAGCAGGCGTGCGCCTTCACGGCCGTCGGCGCCCATGCCGGTGAGTACCACCGCCAGAACTTTGTCGCCGTAGGACTTGGCCGCCGAACCGAAGGTGATATCCACACACGGCTTGTAGTTCAGGCGCTCATCGCCCGGCAGGATTTTGATCGCTCCACGACCATCCACCATCATCTGCTTACCGCCCGGTGCCAGCAGCGCCAGGCCAGGGCGCAGGATGTCGCCATCCTCGGCCTCCTTGACGCTGATGCGGCACAGCTTATCCAGGCGCTCGGCGAAGGCCTTGGTAAAGGCGGCGGGCATGTGCTGGATCAACACGATCGGCGCCGGGAAGTTGGCCGGCAGTTGGGTCAACACGCGCTGCAAAGCCACCGGCCCGCCAGTGGACGTACCAATGGCCACCAGCTTGTAGGCTTTGCGCTTGGGTGCAGGCGAATGCGCGCTCGGGGCCGGGGCACGCACCGGCGCCACCGCAGGCCGGGCTATGGGTGCCGGTGCCGGGCGCGCAAACGTCGAGGTGCTCGGTGTCGGCGTCGGTGCGGCAACTGGCGCAGGCGCTGGTGCACTGAACAGGCTGCGACGGTTACTGCGCGAAATGCTGTGCACCTTCTCGCACAGCATCTGCTTGACCTTGTCGGGGTTGCGCGAGATGTCTTCGAAATTCTTCGGCAGGAAGTCCACCGCACCCGCGTCCAGCGCATCCAGGGTCACCCGGGCGCCTTCGTGGGTCAGCGAGGAGAACATCAACACCGGGGTCGGGCAGCGCTGCATGATGTGCCGGACTGCGGTGATGCCATCCATCATCGGCATCTCGTAGTCCATGGTGATCACGTCCGGTTTCAACGCAATGGCTTGATCAATCGCCTCTTTACCGTTGGTGGCCGTACCGACCACCTGGATGGTTGGATCGGCGGAAAGAATTTCCGAGACGCGGCGGCGGAAGAAACCCGAATCGTCCACCACCAGGACCTTGACTGCCATAAACACTCCGTTAGGCGGGGCGGGCACTACCGCCCTGCCCCACCAGAATCAAATACGCCGAGCGGCGTAACGCTTGAGCATGCTCGGAACATCAAGAATCAGCGCGATCCGACCGTCACCGGTGATGGTCGCACCCGACATGCCCGGGGTTCCCTGCAGCATTTTGCCCAAAGGCTTGATGACCACTTCTTCCTGGCCCACCAGTTGATCGACCACAAAGCCGATACGCTGGGTGCCCACGGACAGAATCACCACATGGCCTTCGCGCTGCTCTTCATGCTTGGCCGAAGCCACCAGCCAGCGCTTGAGGTAGAACAGTGGCAACGCCTTGTCGCGCACGATCACCACTTCCTGGCCGTCCACCACGTTGGTGCGCGACAGGTCGAGGTGGAAGATCTCGTTGACGTTGACCAGCGGGAAGGCGAACGCCTGGTTGCCTAGCATCACCATCAGGGTCGGCATGATCGCCAAGGTCAACGGCACCTTGATCACGATCTTGGAGCCCTGGCCCTTGGTCGAGTAGATGTTGATCGAGCCGTTGAGCTGGCTGATCTTGGTTTTCACCACGTCCATGCCCACGCCACGGCCGGACACGTCGGAGATCTCGGTCTTGGTCGAGAAGCCCGGCGCGAAGATCAGGTTGTAGCATTCGGTGTCGGTCAGGCGGTCGGCGGCGTCCTTGTCCATCACGCCACGCTTGACCGCGATATTGCGCAGAATCGCCGGGTCCATTCCTTTGCCGTCGTCGGTGATCGACAACAGGATATGGTCGCCTTCTTGCTCGGCCGCCAGAATCACCTTGCCGTTGCGCGACTTGCCGGAGGCTTCGCGCTCTTCCGGGGTTTCGACGCCGTGGTCGACGGCGTTGCGCACCAAGTGGACCAGCGGGTCGGCCAGGGCCTCGACAAGGTTCTTGTCGAGGTCGGTTTCTTCACCCACCAGTTCCAGGTTGATTTCTTTCTTGAGCTGGCGCGCCAGGTCGCGAACCAGGCGCGGGAAGCGGCCGAAGACTTTCTTGATCGGCTGCATGCGCGTTTTCATCACGGCGGTCTGCAAGTCTGCGGTGACCACGTCGAGGTTCGACACGGCCTTTTGCATGGCTTCGTCGCCGCTGTTCAGGCCCAGGCGCACCAGGCGGTTACGCACCAGCACCAGTTCGCCGACCATGTTCATGATGTCGTCCAGGCGCGCGGTATCAACCCGCACGGTGGTTTCGGCTTCACTGGCAGGCTTTTCGGCCACCGGCGCCGCTGCGACACGCGCAGGTGCGGCAGCCGGTGCCGGTGCGGGCTTGGCAGCCACAGGCGCGGCGGCTTTGGCCGGCGCAGGTTTGGCGGCCACCGGCGTGGCGGTCGCCGCGGCGGCCGGGGCCACTTCGGAGAACTTGCCTTTGCCGTGCAACTCGTCCAGCAGCGCTTCGAATTCGTGATCGGAGATCAGGCCGTCAGCGCCAGGCTCAACGCCGGCAGGCGCGGCACTGGCCGCCGGTGCGGCCGCAATGGCGGCGACTTCCGGCAAGGCTTCGGCAGCAAACGTGCCCTTGCCATGCAGTTGGTCGAGCAGTGCTTCGAATTCGTCGTCGGTAATGTCGGTGCTTGCAGGCGCGGCAGGCGCTGCCGACTCGGCGGCAGCTGCCACGGCGTCCGGCGCAAACTGGCCTTTACCGTGCAACTGGTCGAGCAGGGATTCGAATTCTGCGTCGGTAATGTCTTCGCTGGTCGGCACGGCAGGCGCAGTCGGCGCAGTCGGCGCTTGCGGTGCTTCAGCCTCGGCCTTCACCGCGCTCAGGGAGTTGAGCAGCTGTTCGAACTCGCTGTCGGTCACATCCGGCTCGGCTTCAACCACAGGTTCAGGCGCGGCTACCGGCGCAACCGAGGTATCGGCAGGTTCGGCCAGGCGTGCCAGCGCAGCCAGCAGTTCCGGCGTGGCAGCCGTGATCGGCGCACGTTCGCGCACCTCACTGAACATGCCGTTGACCGCATCCAATGCTTCGAGAATCACGTCCATCAGTTCCGAGTCGACGTGCCGCTCACCCTTGCGCAGGATGTCGAACACGTTCTCGGCGATGTGACAGCACTCCACCAGCTCATGGAGCTGGAGGAAGCCGGCGCCCCCTTTTACAGTGTGAAAACCGCGAAAAATTGCATTGAGCAGGTTCGCATCATCCGGTCGGCTTTCCAGCTCGACCAGTTGTTCGGACAGTTGCTCTAAAATTTCGCCGGCCTCTACAAGGAAATCCTGAAGGATTTCTTCATCGGCGCCGAAGCTCATGTGGGTGCTCCTTAGAAGCCTAAACTGGATAACAGGTCATCTACGTCATCCTGACCTGACACAACGTCTTCACGTTTATCGGCATGAATCTGCGGACCTTCACCCTTGGCGAGATGTTTTTGTGGATCTTTTTCCGAGAGGATCGCTGCGCGGTCATGTTCGATGCCGGCAAAACGGTCGACCTGGCCGGCCATGAGCACCAATTTGAGCAAGTTGCTTTCCACTTCGGTGACCAGTTGGGTCACGCGCTTGATCACTTGACCTGTGAGGTCCTGGTAATCCTGGGCCAGCAGAATGTCATTGAGGTTGCTGGCCACCGTGCGGTTTTCCTGTTCGCTACGCGACAGAAAGCCGTCGACCCGACGCGCCAATTCACGAAACTCCTCAGCCCCCACTTCCCGGCGCATGAAACGGCCCCAGTCAACGCTGAGGGCCTGTGCTTCGGTGGCCATGCCATTGACCAGCGGCGTGGCGTTTTCCACCAGGTCCATGGTGCGGTTGGCCGCCGCCTCAGTCAGCCTGACCACATAGGACAGGCGTTCGGTGGCGTCAGTGATCTGCGATATTTCTTCGGCCTGGGGCATGTGCGGGTCAATCTGGAAATTGACGATTGCACTGTGCAGCTCGCGTGTGAGCTTGCCCACTTCCTGATACAGGCCGCGGTCACGGGTCTGGTTAAGCTCATGGATCAACTGCACCGCGTCGCCGAACTGGCCTTTTTCAAGGCTTTCGACCAACTGGTGAGCATGCTTTTTCAGGGTCGACTCAAAATCGGCCTGCGATGATTCTTTATGCTCCATAGCTCCCCCGTGGTGACATCAGCCGTGGATGCGTTCGAAGATTTTTTCGATCTTCTCTTTCAAGGCCAACGCCGTGAATGGCTTGACCACGTAACCGTTAACCCCGGCTTGGGCGGCTTCGATGATCTGTTCACGCTTGGCTTCGGCGGTCACCATCAACACAGGCAAGCTGCGCAGTTTTTCATCGGCGCGCACGTGACGCAGCAAGTCGATACCGGTCATGCCCGGCATGTTCCAGTCGGTTACCAGAAAGTCGATGCTCCCGCTGTTGAGGATCGGAATCGCCGTCAGGCCGTCATCCGCCTCGACCGTGTTGGTGAACCCAAGGTCACGCAACAGGTTTTTTATGATCCGCCGCATCGTTGAGAAGTCATCAACGATGAGGATTTTCATGTTCTTGTCCAATTCGACCTCCAAGCAGTCTTAAACGCGCCCAGCACCTGGACGCGCCATTTCAATCAACAGGCGTTACACAAAAAGGACTGCCCAGGGCACCACGGCACGAACCCGCGAAAGCGTAAAGCCTTCGCGGTAACGTCTGCAGTGTCCCCACACTGCCTGTCAGCGCGCGCGCCACTCTCCCAATCGCCCCCGCAAGCGGGCTGCGCACTGGCTATGCAGCTGGCTGACACGCGATTCGCTGACCCCCAGGACCTCACCGATTTCCTTGAGGTTCAGCTCTTCGTCGTAGTACAGCGCCAACACCAGTCGCTCACGCTCCGGCAAATTGGCAATCGCCTCCGCCAACGCCCCCTGGAAACGTTCGTCTTCCAGGTCGCGCGACGGTTCGAGATGTGCACTCGCGCCGTCCTCGTGCAGCCCTTCGTGTTCGCCGTCCTGCAAAAGGTCGTCGAAACTGAACAGGCGGCTGCCCAAGGTATCGTTCAAAATCCCGTAGTAATCGTCGAGACTCAATTGGAGTTCGGCCGCAACTTCGTGATCTTTAGCGTCACGACCGGTTTTTGCTTCAATTGCGCGAATTGCGTCACTGACCATGCGCGTATTGCGGTGTACCGAACGCGGCGCCCAATCCCCTTTACGCACTTCATCGAGCATCGCACCCCGTATACGGATACCCGCATACGTCTCGAAACTCGCGCCCTTGCTCGCGTCGTATTTGGTCGACACTTCGAGCAGGCCGATCATGCCAGCCTGGATCAAGTCCTCAACCTGCACACTGGCAGGCAGGCGTGCCAGCAAGTGATAGGCAATGCGCTTGACCAAGGGCGCATAGCGCTCGATCAGTTCGCCCTGGCTGTCACGTGCCGACTTTTTGTAAAGGTTGTAGCCGCTGGATGTCATAGCACCGGTCCTGCGCTCGTCTGATGCACCAATCGCTCGACGAAAAACTCCAGATGCCCCCGCGGGTTGGCAGGCAACGGCCAAGTATCGACCTTCTGGGCAATAGCCTTGAACGCCAGTGCGCACTTCGAACGAGGGAACGCTTCATAGACTGCACGCTGCTTTTGCACAGCCTTGCGCACACACTCGTCATAGGGAACTGCGCCGACGTATTGTAAGGCGACATCGAGGAAGCGATCCGTGACCTTGGTCAACTTGGCGAACAGATTCCGCCCTTCCTGCGGGCTTTGGGCCATGTTGGCCAGCACGCGGAAGCGGTTCATGCCGTAGTCACGGTTAAGCAGTTTGATCAGGGCATAGGCGTCGGTGATCGAGGTGGGTTCATCGCACACCACCAGCAGCACTTCCTGGGCGGCGCGCACGAAACTGACCACCGACTCGCCGATCCCGGCGGCGGTGTCGATCACCAGCACGTCGAGGTTGTCGCCGATGTCGCTGAACGCCTGGATGAGGCCGGCATGCTGCGCCGGGCTCAGGTGCACCATGCTCTGGGTGCCTGAGGCGGCCGGCACGATGCGAATGCCACCGGGGCCTTGCAGCAGCACATCGCGCAGCTCACAGCGGCCTTCGATCACATCGGCAAGCGTGTGTTTGGGTGTCAGCCCCAGCAGAACGTCGACGTTCGCCAGGCCCAGGTCAGCATCCAGCAGCATGACGCGACGGCCAAGCTCTGCCAGGGCCAGGGACAAATTCACTGACACGTTAGTTTTCCCGACGCCACCTTTGCCGCCGGTCACCGCGATCACCTGTACGGGATGCATGCTGCCCATTTTATTTCTTTACCTTGTCTTGCTTAGACGCAGGCTACATGGCTTGGCCGCGTGAATCGCTTGCAGACCATCGATGTAGATACATTTCACGGTGTTCATCCTGCCTCACCCCACCCGTTTAGCCGGGTTGTGGTAAAGGTCGGCGAACATATCGGCCATCGCTTCCTCGCTAGGCTCTTCTTGCATTTGCACGCTGACAGCACGGCTGACCAACTGATGACGGCGCGGCAGATGTAAATCATCCGGGATCCGCGGCCCGTCGGTCAGGTAGGCAACCGGTAACTCATGACTGATCGCCAGGCTCAACACCTCGCCCAGGCTCGCGGTTTCGTCGAGCTTGGTGAGGATGCAACCGGCCAGGCCACAGCGTTTGTAGCTGTGGTAGGCAGCGGTAAGAACCTGTTTCTGGCTGGTGGTTGCAAGCACCAGGTAATTTTTCGATTTAATGCCACGCCCGGCCAGGCTTTCGAGCTGCATGCGCAGTGCCGGGTCGCTGGCTTGCAGGCCGGCGGTGTCGATCAACACCACGCGCTTGCGCAGCAGTGGGTCGAGCGCATTGGCCAGGGACTGGCCCGGGTCGACGTGGGTCACCGTCACATTGAGGATGCGGCCCAGGGTCTTGAGCTGCTCCTGGGCGCCGATGCGATAGCTGTCCATGCTTACCAGCGCGATGTTCTGCGCGCCGTACTTGAGCACATAACGCGCGGCCAGCTTGGCCAGGGTGGTGGTCTTGCCCATGCCGGCGGGGCCAACCATGGCAATCACACCGCCCTCTTCCAGCGGTTCGATTTCCGGCGTGGCGATCATGCGCGCCAGGTGCGCCAGCAACATGCGCCAGGCTTGGCGGGGTTCTTCGACTTCAGCCGTCAGTGCGAGCAAATCGCGCGACAACGGGCCGGACAGGCCGATGCGTTGCAGGCGACGCCACAGGTTGGCCTGGTGCGGCTTGCTGCCTTGCAGCTGCGTCCACGCCAGCGAGCCGAGCTGTACTTCGAGCAGCTCACGCAGGCCATTGAGCTCAAAACGCATCGAGTCGAGCGCGCGCTGGTCGACCGCAGCAGCCGGGGCTGGCGCTGCAGGACGTGGCGGTTCTTTGAAGGTCGGTTCAACCAACGGCTCGGCGGCAGTCAGCGGCAGGCCGGCGAACAACTGGCGATTGGTGCTGGCATCGCTGTCGCCACGCATGCTCAATTCAGCCTGGGCCGAGACAATGCGCGAAGCGGTCTTGCGCAGCTCGTCTTCGAGTTCCATGTTCGGCACGCGCGGCGCCAGCGCCGATGGGGTGTAATCCAGGGCAGCCGTCAGCTCGACACCGCCGGCAATGCGACGGTTTCCAATAATCGCGGCATCGGCGCCCAGCTCATCACGTACCAGTTTCATGGCCTGACGCATATCGGCGGCGAAAAAACGCTTAACTTGCATAACCCACTACCTCAGCCGTTGGGCCCTACTGTCGCGACGATAGTCACTTGCTTGTTGTCAGGAATTTCCTGATAAGCCAAAACGTGCAAATTCGGTACTGCCAGGCGTCCAAACCGCGACAACATCGCTCGAACCGGGCCTGCCACCAGCAGAATCACCGGGTGGCCCGCCATTTCCTGACGCTGTGCGGCTTCGATCAACGAACGCTGCAGTTTCTCAGCCATGCTTGGCTCCAACAGAACGCCCTCTTCCTGGCCAAGCCCGGCCTTCTGAATACTATTGAGCAATATTTGTTCCAACCTTGGTTCCAAGGTGATCACAGGCAGCTCAGACTCAATGCCTACAATGCTTTGCACGATGGCACGGGACAACCCGACACGCACCGCAGCCACCAAAGCGGCAGTATCTTGACTCTTGGCGGCATTGTTCGCGATGGCCTCGGCAATGCTGCGAATGTCGCGCACCGGCACCTGTTCGGCGAGCAAGGCTTGCAGCACCTTGAGCAACTGCGACAGCGACAGCACGCCGGGCACCAGTTCTTCGGCCAGTTTCGGCGAGGCTTTGGCCAGCAAACCCATCAATTGCTGGACTTCCTCGTGGCCGATCAGCTCGTGGGAGTGCTTGTAAAGGATCTGGTTGAGGTGGGTGGCGACCACGGTGCTGGCGTCCACCACGGTGTAACCGAGCGATTGTGCCTGGCTGCGCTGGCTGACTTCGATCCACACCGCTTCCAGGCCAAAAGCCGGATCTTTGGCGGTGATGCCGTTAAGCGTGCCGAACACCTGGCCGGGGTTGATCGCCAGCTCGCGGTCCGGGTAGATCTCGGCTTCGGCCAGGATCACGCCCATCAGGGTCAGGCGGTAGGCGCTGGGGGCCAAATCGAGGTTGTCGCGAATGTGTACGGTGGGCATCAAGAAGCCCAAGTCCTGGGACAGCTTCTTGCGCACACCCTTGATCCGCGCCAGCAATTGGCCGCCCTGGTTGCGGTCCACCAGCGGAATCAGGCGGTAGCCGACTTCCAGGCCGATCATGTCGATTGGGGTTACGTCATCCCAGCCCAACTCCTTGGTTTCCTGGGCGCGGGCCGGGGATGGCAGCAAGTCTTGCTGGCGGGCGATTTCCTGTTGGGCCTGAACTTTGACGGCATTTTGCTTGCGCCAGAAAAGATAAGCACCACCGGCGGCCATGGCCGCCATGCTCAGGAACGACACGTGCGGCATGCCCGGCACGATGCCCATGATCGCCATGATGCCGGCGGCCACGGCCAGTGCCTTGGGCGAGGCGAACATCTGGCGGCTGATCTGCTTGCCCATGTCTTCGGAGCCCGAAGCACGGGTAACCATGATGGCCGCCGCTGTGGATAACAACAGTGATGGCAATTGCGCCACTAAACCGTCACCGATGGTCAGCAAGGCGTAAACCTTGCCCGCATCGCCGAAGGTCATGCCGTGCTGGAAGATCCCGACCGCCATGCCGCCGATCAGGTTGATAAACAGGATCAGCAGGCCGGCGATGGCGTCGCCGCGCACGAATTTACTCGCGCCGTCCATGGAGCCGTAGAACTCGGCCTCCTGGGCGACTTCCAGGCGACGGGATTTGGCTTGGTTCTGGTCGATCAGGCCGGCGTTGAGGTCGGCGTCGATCGCCATTTGTTTGCCGGGCATGGCGTCGAGGGTAAAACGCGCGCTCACCTCGGAAATCCGCCCGGCGCCCTTGGTCACCACCACGAAGTTGATGATCATCAGGATCGCGAACACCACGATACCGACCACGTAGTTACCGCCGATCACCACCTCACCGAAGGCCTGGATCACCTTACCGGCGGCGGCGTGGCCGTCCTGGCCGTGGAGCATCACCACCCGCGTAGACGCCACGTTCAGCGCCAGGCGCAGCAGGGTCGCAATCAGCAATATGGTCGGGAATACGGCGAAATCCAGCGGCCGCAGGGCATACACGCAGACCAGCAGCACGACGACGGACAGGGCGATGTTGAAGGTAAAAAACACATCGAGCAGGAACGGCGGCATCGGCAACATCATCATTGCCAGCATCACCAGCAACAACAACGGCACACCCAGGTTGCCCCGCGACAAATCAGTCAGGGTGCCACGGGCCGTGTTGAGCATTTGAGAGCGATCTACCACCGGTATTCCTCGTGTTCCTTGAAGCAAAGTTTTGACGCTGGAGGGCGTCCTGGAGGCGGTATTGCAAGAAGCCTTCCAACTTTTGCTTTGAGGCTTCGATGGCCTCACAAACAACCGAGTCTGGCGAGTGTAAAGCGATTCAACTGTGGGAGCGGGCTTGCTCGCGAAGGCGGTGGTTCAGTTAGAAGAGTTTTGGCTGACACACCGCTTTCGCGAGCAAGCCCGCTCCCACAGTTGGATGGCACCGAAGACCTGCTGGTCAACCTCACCGAAAACCTGGCATCCGCCCACGCCCTGACCTGCGATTTCGCCTTTGACCTGGAGGGAACACCGCTGGGTATTGCGCAGTTGATTGAGGTCGGCCGATTGCTGGCTGAGCGGCTGCTGGATGACAGAGCGCCGTCACCAGCGACGATCGTCGAGGGGTAACCCGTTCAACTGTGGGAGCTGGCTTGCCTGCGATTGCGGTGGGTCAGGCACTGAAGGGCCAGCTGTGAGTCAGTCATCGCAGGCAAGCCAGCTCCCACAGTTGGATCGGTGTGTATCAGCTGCTACTGGGAATCCGCCCGGGAGGCATTCCCACGCGGGAGCGTGGGAACGATCTTCATAAGGGTTGGATGTTGGACGCTTGCTTGCCTTTGGGCCCCGCCGTTATTTCATAGCTGACTTTTTGGCCCTCTTGCAACGTTTTGAACCCAGCAGTCTGAATCGCTGAAAAATGCGCAAAAAGATCCTCGCTACCATCATCCGGGGTAATAAAACCAAAACCCTTTGTGTCGTTAAACCACTTCACAGTGCCCGTTGCCATAACCCTTCTCCTGACATTCCGCGCAAAAAACCCCGCTAGATACGCCTGATGCAAAACGCAAACACACCCTTTGGCCGATGAATCCTGGCGAACTGTACCCGCTGGCCTTCTCTCCACCGGGTACACGCTGAACTCAAGCGGTCCAAACACACCGGCTCATCATCGCCGTCCAACGCAATCAGCCCTTCACCGGTCTTGCGGTTATAAACCTTGATCGTCCCCGTCACCGCTTCCATCACCTTTCCCCTGCATCTCGTTACTACTTGCGTACAGTGCCTGGCACCATCAAACCGCGAGAACGGGGAGCTGACTACTGTCAGAGTTGACAGGTAGACGGGGTTTAACGACCAGTGGTAGTGAGTTTTTTCTGAGAACACGAGGGGGTTATTTTTTTCGCTTGCGGGATTTGCGCGCCTTGGGCGGCTTATCGATTTCGCTGGCGGGATTGCCCGTTGCCTGAACGGGTACCGCATTGCCTTCGCGGTCGCGGGCGACAAAACCAATGCCCTTGACGGCGTCAAACCACCTGACCGTAGCCCTGTCCATGACCGCTCTCCCGAGCCGCGCATGACGGCGCACCTCGCCGCTCTATGTAACAGTGAAGGCGGTGCAATGGATACTGTCAAAGTTGACAGGTTAACGGGCGCTGACGACAAACGGTAACAAGGGCAATGACGGACATTGTGGCGAGCGGGCTTGCCCCGCGTTGGGCTGCGAAGCGGCCCTGAAACCTGACACCGAGATTTACCTGAAAGCACGCAATGACTTTACTGG
>NZ_JAAAFV010000010.1:15965-79419 GCF_019352915.1 Pseudomonas sp. Xaverov 259
GCTTGCCCTTGCCCGCGCGGTATTGGCGGATCTGGTACACGTAGGCCAACACCTGCGCCACGGCCAGGTACAGACCTGCGGGGATTTCCTGGTCGAGGTCGGTGGAGTAGAAGATCGACCGCGCCAGCTCCGGCGATTCCAGCAGCAGAATGTCGTTGGCCACGGCGATTTCGCGGATCTTCAGCGCGGTAAAGTCGCTGCCCTTGGCCAGCAACATCGGCGCGCCGCCCTTCTCCGGGTCGTACTTGAGCGCCACGGCGTAGTGGGTCGGGTTGGTGATGACCACGTCGGCATCCGGCACTGCCGCCATCATCTTGCGCTGGGACATTTCGCGCTGCAGTTGGCGAATCCGCTGTTTGACCTCGGGGCGGCCTTCCTGATCTTTGTGTTCGTCGCGCACTTCCTGCTTGGTCATCAGCAGTTTCTTGTGGCTTTCCCACAGCTGGATCGGCGCATCCACCGCGGCGATGATGATCAGCCCGCAGGCCATCCACAGCGAACTCCAGCCCACCACCTGCACACTGTGGATAATCGCCGATTCCAGCGGTTCATGGGCAATGCGCAGCAAGTCGTCGATGTCGGACGACAACACCGTCAACGCCACAAACAAAATCAAAATGAATTTCGCCAGCGCCTTGAGCAATTCCACCAGCGCTTTGGTGGAAAACATGCGCTTAAGCCCAGGCCCAGGGTTCATGCGGCTGAACTTGGGCGCCATGCTGCCGGCGGCAAACAGCCAGCCACCCAAGGAAACCGGCCCGATCAGCGCCGCCAGCAACAGGGTGATTAGCACCGGCTGCACCGCCAGAATCGCGATCTTGCCCGAGTGCAGCAGGTACTGGCCCATGGCGCCGGGGCTCAACAGCACTTCGCGCGGCAGTGAGAAGTTGAGCTTCATCAGCTCCATCAGGTCCAGCGCCAGGCCGCCGCCGTAGATCAGCAGGCCACCGGCACCGGCGAGCATCACCGCCAGGGTATTGAGTTCTTTGGAACGGGCAATCTCGCCCTTTTCCCTGGAGTCCTTTTTACGTTTCTCCGTGGGGTCTTCTGTTTTGTCCTGGCCACTCTCGCTCTCGGCCATGGCTCAACGCGCCCGTGCCAGATCACGTAAGAACTGCAAGGCGTCGGTGGCCAGCGGTTGATACTGATTGAGAATGTCGGCCATGCCGATCCAGAAAATCCCCATGCCCAACACCAGGGTCAACGGGAAACCAATCGAAAAAATGTTCAGTTGCGGCGCCGCGCGGGTCATCACGCCAAACGCGATGTTGACCACCAGCAGCGCAGTAATCGCCGGCAGCACCAGCAACAACGAGGCGCCCAGCACCCAACTCATGCGTCCGACCAATTCCCAGAAGTGATTGACCACCAACCCCGAGCCCACCGGCAAGGTGGTGAAGCTTTCGGTCAGCACCTCGAACACCACCAGGTGGCCATTCATCGCCAGGAAAATCAAGGTCACCAGCATGGTCAGGAACTGCCCGATCACCGCCACCGACACGCCGTTGGTGGGGTCGACCATGGACGCGAAGCCCATGCCCATCTGGATCGAGATGATCTGCCCGGCGATCACAAAAGCCTGGAAGAACAAGGTCAGGGAAAAGCCCATCAGCGCACCGATCAGGATCTGTTCGGCAATCAGCAATAACGCGCTGAGGTCCAGAGCATTCACCGGCGGCATCGGCGGCAAGCCGGGCACGATGACGATGGTAATGGCGAAGGCAAAATACAGGCGGATGCGCCTCGGCACCAAGGTGGTCCCGAACACCGGCATGGTCATCAGCACCGCCGTGACGCGGAACATCGGCAGGATAAAAGACGCCACCCAGGTGCTGATCTGGGTGTCGGTCAAGGCCAGTACCGATTGCATCGGTCAGCCGATCAACTGCGGAATACTGCCGTACAACTGCAGGATGTATTCCATAAAGGTTTGCACCAGCCACGGGCCGGCGACGATCAGGGTGATCAGCATTACCAGCAGGCGCGGGAGGAAGCTCAAGGTCTGTTCGTTGATCTGGGTGGCGGCCTGGAACATCGCCACCAGCAGGCCCACCAACAGGCTCGGCACCACCAGCACGGCGACCATCATGGTGGTCAGCCATAGCGCTTCACGGAACAGGTCGACCGCTACTTCTGGCGTCATGTCACTACACCCCGCCGAAACTGCTGGCCAGGGTGCCGATAATCAGCGCCCAGCCGTCCACCAGCACAAACAACATGATCTTGAACGGCAACGAAATAATCAGCGGCGACAGCATCATCATGCCCATGGCCATCAGCACGCTCGCCACCACCAGGTCGATGATCAGGAACGGGATAAAGATCATGAAGCCGATCTGGAACGCGGTTTTCAATTCGGACGTGACGAATGCCGGCACCAGAATGGTCAGCGGCGCCTGATCCGGCGTGGCAATGTCGGTGCGCTTGGACAGGCGCATAAACAGCTCAAGGTCGCTGGAGCGGGTTTGCGACAGCATAAAGTCCTTGATCGGGCCTTGGGCCTTGTCGATCGCGTCCTGGGCCGTGAGTTTCTCGGCCAGGTAGGGTTGCAAGGCTTGCTGGTTCACCTTGTCGAACACCGGCGCCATGATAAACAGCGTCAAAAACAGCGCCATGCCGGTGAGGATCTGGTTCGACGGCGTCTGCTGCAGGCCCAGGGCCTGACGCAAAATCGAGAACACGATGATGATCCGCGTGAAGCTGGTCATGAGCATGACAAACGCCGGGATAAAACTCAGCGCGGTCATGATCAGCAAAATCTGCAGGCTGACCGAGTATTCCTGGGCGCCGGCGGCGTTGGTGCCCAGGGTGATCGCCGGGATCGACAACGGGTCGGCCGCAAACGCCAGCGGCGCGGCCAGCAACAGCATGAGCGTCAATAAAACGCGCATTACTTCTTATCCTTCTGATCCTTGCCCAACAGCTCCATCAGGCGCTGGGCGAATTCTGGCGTGGCGGCCTCGGTCTTGGCCGCTTCCACCGGCGTCTTGAGCACGTGCAACGGGGTGATGCGGCCGGGCGTGATGCCGAGCAGAATCTGCTCCTCGCCCACCTGCACCAGCACCAGGCGATCACGCGGGCCGAGGGCACGCGAGCCGATCATCTCAATCACCTGGGCATTGCCCGGCCCGATGCGCTGCACGCGGCGCATCAACCAGGCGAGCACGAAGATCAGGCCGACCACCAGCAACAACCCAAGCACCAGCTGGGTCAATTGCCCACCGATGCCACTGCTGACCACCGGCGCCGCAGTGACCGCTTGGGCGACCGGCTCAGCCGCGATGGCGCTCAATGGCAGCGCCAGAAACAGTCCCGCCATCGAATACTTCATCTCAGCGCAACTTCTTGATGCGTTCGCTTGGGCTGATCACGTCCGTCAGGCGGATGCCGAACTTCTCGTTGACCACCACCACCTCGCCATGGGCGATCAGGGTGCCGTTGACCAGCACGTCCAGCGGCTCACCGGCCAGGCGGTCGAGCTCGATTACCGAACCCTGGTTGAGCTGCAAAAGGTTGCGGATGTTGATTTCGGTGCTGCCGACTTCCATGGAGATCGACACCGGAATGTCGAGGATCACATCCAGGTTCGGGCCGTCGAGGGTCACCGGGTCGTTGTTTTTCGGCACGCTGCCGAATTCTTCCATCGGCAGGCGTTTGCCGGCCGGCGCACTGGCGGCGTCGGCGGCCAGCAGCGCATCGATGTCGTCCTGGCCCACATCGCCGGTTTCTTCCAGGGCCGCAGCCCATTCGTCAGCCAGGGCCTGGTCTTCGGCGGAAGTGTTTTCGTGTTCGGTAGCCATTACATGTCCTCGGCGCAGCAAAAATTCATCGGTAGAAGGGGCAGATCAGCGACGGTTGATCGGTTCGATCACTTGCAACGCCAGGTTGCCTTTGTGGGAACCGAGCTTGACCTTGAACGACGGCACGCCGTTGGCGCGCATGATCAGCTCTTCCGGCAGCTCCACAGGGATCACGTCCCCCGGTTGCATGTGCAAAATATCCCGCAATCGCAGCTGGCGACGGGCCACAGTGGCGCTTAAAGGCACGTCGACGTCCAGCAGGTCTTCGCGCAGGGCCTTGACCCAGCGCTCGTCCTGGTCGTCGAGGTCGGACTGGAAGCCGGCGTCGAGCATTTCGCGCACCGGCTCGATCATCGAGTACGGCATGGTCACGTGCAGGTCGCCGCCGCCGCCATCGAGTTCGATGTGGAAGGTGGACACCACAATGGCTTCGCTGGGGCCGACGATGTTGGCCATGGCCGGGTTCACTTCCGAGTTGATGTACTCGAAATTGACTTCCATGATCGCCTGCCAGGCTTCCTTCAAGTCGATGAAGGCTTGCTCCAGCACCATACGCACCACACGCAGTTCAGTCGGGGTGAATTCACGCCCTTCGATCTTGGCGTGACGGCCGTCGCCGCCGAAGAAGTTGTCCACCAGCTTGAACACCAGTTTGGCGTCGAGGATGAACAGTGCGGTGCCGCGCAACGGTTTGATCTTGACCAGGTTGAGGCTGGTGGGCACGTACAGCGAGTGCACGTATTCACCGAATTTCATCACCTGCACGCCACCCACCGCCACGTCCGCCGAACGGCGCAGCATGTTGAACATGCTGATACGGGTGTAGCGGGCGAAACGCTCGTTGATCATCTCCAGGGTCGGCATGCGCCCACGGACGATGCGATCCTGGCTGGTGAGGTCATAACTTTTGACGCTGCCGGGCTCGGCAGCCATTTCGGTCTGTACCAGACCATCGTCGACACCATGCAATAGCGCGTCGATTTCATCCTGGGACAGCAGGTCTTGCACGGCCATGTCGTGATCCTACTGCAATACGAAGTTAGTGAAGAGCGCCTGCTCGACCACGACTTTGCCGAGCTCTTTCTGGGCCACTTCCTGCACGCTGGCAGTGACCTTCTGGCGCAGCATTTCCTGGCCGACCGGGGTGGCGAGGCTGTCGAAGCTTTGGCCGGAGAACAGCATCACCAGATTGTTGCGGATCACCGGCATATGCACTTTAAGCGCATCCAGGTCCGCCTGGTTGCGCGCCAGCAAGGTGATGCTCACCTGCAGGTAGCGTTGACGACCGTTCTGATTGTAGTTGGCGACAAAGGCCGGCAGCATCGGCTCGAAGATTGCCGGTTGCTTGACGTTAGTGGCGGTTTCGGCGGCGGGGGCCGGTTTGCTCGTGCTGCTGTGCATGATGTACCAGGTGCCGCCAATCGAGGCGCCAATGGCCAGGAGCAGGCCCAGCACAATCAGCAGGATCAGCTTGAGCTTGCCTTTGCCTGCGGGTGGGGTTGCTGCTGCGTCGTCGCTCTTCGCCATGCCAATAATCCGTCACTATTCGGGGATTCATAGATCTACGGGAAGGCAAGAGCAAGTGTTATGCCAGAGTTGTCTGACTAACCGGGGAACGGCGAACACCCAAAATCAAATGTGGGAGCTGGCTTGCCTGCGATGGCGGTGAGTCAGTTAATACTTCTGTAACTGATACACCGCCATCGCAGGCAAGCCAGCTCCCACATTGACCGCGTTTTTGGCTCAAGTCAGGCGTAGTAATCGACGGCGCTGGAGCCAACTATTGTCTGAGTCACCGGCGCGACCGCCGCCGCCACTTCAGCAGCGTCACTCGCATCGCCGCCATCACCACGCCCGCCACTGCCGCTTATGCCGCGTGCCTGGTTTTGCTGCTGTTGCTCCTGGCCCTGCCCCTGCCAGCCACGGGACTGGTCGGACACATTGACGTCGACCTGCCCCATGCCTTGCTGGGCAAACATCTCGCGCAAACGGCCGGACTGGCTTTCCAGCGCTTCACGCACCACGGCGTGGCCGCTCATGAAGCTGACCTGGGCCTGCTGGTCGGCGGTCATGTTGACCTTGATATCCAGGCGCCCCAGCTCGGCCGGCTGCAACTGGATCTCCGCCGACTTGAGGTTGGCGCTGGACAGGTACATCACGCGGTTGACCACTTCTTCGGTCCAGCCACTCTGGTGCATGGCCAGCGGCGCATTGGCCACGGGCGGCAGGGCATTCGCGGTTTTCGGCGTGGCGGCCTGGGTCAGCGCGGCCAGGCGGTTGGCGAAGTCGTCGACGCGGGTATCGCTGCTGGCGTCTTTCAAATCCTTGAGTCCGCCTTCGATCAGCCCACTGAAAGCCTTGTCGCCGCCCTGGTCAGTGCTGTCTTTGGTGGCTTGCTGGTCGACCATATTGGCCAGACCTGCGGCAAAATTCTGCGCGGCGGTGGGTTGATCCTGAGTCGTGGTCGGCGCGGTTTTCTGCGGCGTCTGGCTGCTGGCCGAGACGTGGCCGCCCTGCTCCATGGCCAGGCGCACGGCCGGCATCGAATCCAGCGGATCGGCTTCAGGGTCGAAGGCCGGTTGCTTGGCATCTTCCGTCACCGCAATCGGCGCCGCGACCACCGGCTGGGCCTTGTCATCATTGGCCGCTACCGGCGCAGGCGTTGGCACCGGGACAGGCACCGGCGTAATGGCGGCAACCACGGCCGGGTCAACCACCGGATCAGCCGCAGGTTGCTGCGCCAGGGCCGGGTCGCTGGGCTTGTTGTCATCACTGCTGGCGCTGTCGTCGGACTTGGCTGGCTTGGCAGGCAAGGGATTGCCGCTATCGGCAACCGCTGGCGTGCTGGCGGCAGGCTTGTCGTTGCTGGCGATCGGCTTGGCGTTGGCGTCCGCAGGCTTGTCACGTGAGACTTTTACCGGGCTGTCGTCGGTCTTCAGCGTGGGCTTGGGGCTTTGGTTGGCGAACACTTGAGCGAAGCCAGGGCCTTTGTCCCGTGGGTCTGCAGCCGCTACAGCCGGTGTGGCGGCAGGCGCTTGAGGCTTGGCCGCAGCGGCAGCCTGAAGGAGCGAATTGGGGGCGACTGGCATAGGTAAAGGTCTCCACTGCATTGGGGGTCGGGGATGCAGTATTGGGAGATAGAGCAAGAGTCGGGCCAGGTTTGCGGAGCAAAGACGAATGACAGGTAAAACGCAGGTCTGATACAACTGCGGTGATTCAGAGACCGAAGCGCTGCCTTTCCGACTCATACAGCGGCCGCACCAGCGCAAACTCATGATCAATCTGATCAACCAGCGCACCCAAGTCCGCAGTCAACTCGACGGACTCCGCCTCCAACCGCTGACACAACTGCGCCAGCCGCACCGCGCCGAGGTTGCCACTGCTGCCCTTGAAGCTATGCGCAATCCGCCCCAGCGCCTTGGCATCACCACGCGACTTGCGCAACGCATCGATGCGCTTTTGCGAATCGTCCAGGAAGGTATCCAGCAATTTCGGATACTCGCTTTCCATCACTTCTTGCAGGCCCGTCAACACATCAGGGTCCAGATGAATCTCAAGCACTTGTTCGCTCCTTGATCAAGAATCGGCGGATTATGCCAGAGCCCCCCAGCAAAACTCCACGCACACACTGCGCCCGCCATCGGTCCAGCGTACATCGCTGCTCAGTTGCCGTACCAGGCTCAGCCCACGGCCAGACAAACGGTCTATATCCAGCGGCCGCGCCAGCACCTGTTCGACGTCAAACCCAGGCCCACTGTCCTCGATGCGCAGCGTCATTTTGCCGCCCGGCGCAGTCGGCACCACCTGCACATGCACACGCACATAACCGTTGTTCAACTGCGCCAGGCGTTCGTTGCGCTGACGGTAATACTCGGCAAACCCCTGGGCATCGCGCTTGAGCCGCGAATCCAGGCCCAGCACGCCATGCTCCAGCGCGTTGGAATACAACTCGGCCATCACACTGTACAGCGCCCCGCTCTGCCCACGCAGGCCATGAATCTCCAGCAGCAGTTGCAGCAGGTACGGCAACGGGTTGTAGCTTTTCAGCGTGCGCGCACGAAACTCGAAACTCACCGACCAATCCAGCGGGCACGACTGGCCACTGTCGGCATACAGGGGCTCAGCCGCCCGCGACGGCTGGCCAGGCTGCAAGATGATCTCGACCATGCTGACATCATCGCGCGCCTCACCCCGAAACGCCGCCAGCGCCTGCTCAATGTCTTCGAACAAACGGTCGGGCTTGCGGTTGCTGGCAAACACCTGCTGCAAACGCGCCGCACCAAACAACTGCTCATTGGCGTTGGCGGTATCCAGCACCCCATCGGACAACAAGAACACCCGGTCGCCCAGGGCCATGGGCCAGACTTCGGTGCTGTCATCAAACGCCTGTGCCGACAGCACGCCCAGCGGCAGGTGCCGCGATACCAACGGCGTGCGCTTGCCCGTGGCGATCTCATGCACATAGCCGTCGGGCATGCCGCCGTTCCACACCTCCACCACGCGCCGCTGGGTACTCAGGCACACCAGTGTGGCGCAGCAGAACATGTCCACCGGCAGGATGCGCTTGAGCTTGGCATTCATCTCACGCAGGGTCTGCGCCAGGCCGTAGCCCTTGGCGGTCATGCCATAGAACACCTCCGCCAGCGGCATGGCGCCCACGGCGGCGGGCAGGCCATGGCCGGTGAAGTCACCGAGCAGCACATGCATGTCGCCGGAGGGCGTGTAGGCCGCCAGCAACAGGTCGCCGTTGAACAGCGCATAAGGCGATTGCAGGTAACGAATGTTCGGCGCCGCATTGATGCAACCCGAATGCGCCACCTTGTCGAACACCGCCTTGGCCGCGCGTTGCTCGTGCAACAGGTAATCGTGGTGCCGGGCGATCTGGTCACGCTGGCGCAGCACCGTGGCCTGCAGCCGCCGCAAGCGGTCCATGGCATTGATCTTGGCGGCCAGGATCAGCGGGTTGTAAGGCTTGGGCAGGAAGTCATCGCCGCCGGCGTCCAGGCACTGGGCCAGGGCTTCACTTTCGCGCAGCGAGGTGAGAAAGATGATCGGCACCAACGCCTCGCCCGCCAGCTGTTTGATCTGCCGCGCCGCCTCAAAGCCATCCATCACCGGCATAAGGGCGTCCATCAACACCAACTGCGGGCGTTCACGGCTGAACACCTCGACAGCTTGCGCGCCGTTGGTGGCGGTAAGCACCTGATGGCCCTGACGCCGAATGATCGTCGACAGCAACAGCAAATCGGCGGCGCTGTCTTCGGCGATCAGGATCGTCAGCGGCTCGAGTACCGGGGCCAGGGTGCTCAACTGAGATCAAACAGTTTGTCGAAGTTGGAAATGGCGAGGATCTTGCGCACATCGGAGTTGCTGTTGATCACCTGCACTTCGGCGTCATCGCCACCGGCATGGTCACGCAATAGCAGGAGCATGCCCAGGGCCGAGCTGTCCATGTAGGTGGCGTCCTTCAGGTCCACCACGTAGATCTCGGGCACTTTGTAGAACCGCTCGTAGGCATCACGAAAGGCTTGGTGGCTACCGAAATCGAATCGCCCCTTGACCCTGATCGTCAACTTAGTCCCATCCAGGGATACTTCTGACTCGACTGACATACGACTGCTTCCTTGTCATTGGCAATGTGCAACAAGGTTTAGCAGCTGATAGAGATGTGAGCAACACAACGAATCAAATGTGGGAGCGGGCTTGCTCGCGAAAGCGGTGTGTCAGTCAACAGACTCATTGGCTGATCCAGCGCTTTCGCGAGCAAGCCCGCTCCCACATTTTTAGTACTGTGATTGGCGGGGAAGACGCTGTGATAGCTCATCGAGCAGCTTTTGCTCGCGCTTGTCTTCAATCGCCCGCGCTTCGTCGATATAGCGCTGCACCAGCTTGCGCAAACCTTCAACGCGAGCAAACGCCGCCTGCCAACTTTCGCGGGCTTTATCGAGATTGTTCTGGTGCCAGGCCAGGCTCTGGCGCTGCTGGCCCACGGCAGTTTCCAGCTGGTTGAGAAAGCCCTGATAACCCATCAGCCACTGGCCGGAGACACCCTTGCTGCCGCGCTCAATCCACTGCTGCTGGTACTCGCCGCGAAAGCGCTCCAGGTCACCCAGCTTGCTTTCCGCCAGGCGCACCTGGCCCTGAAAGTAACCCAAACGCTGCACGGCGGTCTTTTCGGCCTTTTCGGCCATGTCCACCACCGGGGCCAGGCGTGAAGAGCGGGTGCTGGCCATGGCTTAACCGCCCGGCGCCGGGGCGAAGATCGAGCCCAGGTGCGCTTCGCTTTCGCCCATGCTGATCTTGTCGTTAAGGCCTTGGCGCAGGTAGCTCACCAGTTGCGGTTGCAGCGCGATGGCCAGGTCGGTTTCGCGATCACCACCGGCCACGTAGGCGCCGACGCTGATCAAATCGCGGCTTTGCTGATAACGCGACCACAGTTGTTTGAAATGCTGCGCACGCGCCATGTGCTCGGGCGTGACCACCGCCGGCATCACCCGGCTGATCGAGGCTTCGATGTCGATGGCCGGGTAGTGCCCTTCCTCGGCCAGGCGCCGCGACAGCACGATGTGGCCGTCGAGCACGCCCCGCGCCGAGTCGGCAATCGGGTCTTGTTGGTCATCGCCTTCGGACAACACCGTATAGAACGCGGTGATCGAACCACCACCGGCCTCGGCATTACCCGCGCGCTCCACCAGCTTGGGCAGCTTGGCGAACACTGACGGCGGGTAACCTTTGGTGGCCGGCGGTTCGCCGATGGCCAGGGCGATTTCCCGCTGGGCCTGGGCAAAACGCGTGAGCGAGTCCATCAGCAACAGGACATTCTTGCCCTTGTCGCGAAAATATTCGGCAATGCGCGTGCAGTACATCGCGGCGCGCAGGCGCATCAGCGGCGCATCGTCCGCAGGCGACGCGACCACCACCGAGCGTTTGAGACCTTCTTCACCGAGGCTGTGCTCGATGAACTCTTTCACTTCACGGCCGCGCTCGCCGATCAGCCCGACCACGATAATGTCGGCCTCGGTAAAGCGCGTCATCATGCCCAGCAACACCGATTTACCCACGCCGGTACCGGCAAACAGGCCCAGACGCTGGCCGCGACCGACTGTCAATAAACCGTTGATGCTGCGAATGCCCACGTCCAGCGGCACGCTGATGGGGTTGCGGTTGAGCGGGTTGATGGTCGGGCCGTCCATCGGCACCCAGTCTTCGGCCTTCATGCCGCCCTTGCCGTCGAGTGCGCGGCCGGCGCCATCGAGCACGCGGCCGAGCATGCTCATGCCCATCGGCAGGCGGCCGGTGTCGGCCAAGGGCACCACGCGGGCGCCGGGCGCGATGCCCGCCAGGCTGCCCACGGGCATCAGGAAAATCTTGCTGCCGGAAAAGCCCATCACCTCGGCTTCGACCTGCACCGGATGGTAGCTGTCGTCGTTGATCACCAGGCAGCGGCTGCCCATGGCGGCGCGCAGGCCTTCGGCTTCGAGGGTCAGGCCGACCATGCGCAACAGGCGTCCTTCGAGAATCGGCTGGCCGGGCAACTCCGTGGCCTCGGCGTAGCTGCCCAGGCGCTTGGCGAAGCTGGTGCGATCAAGGCGCATCGGCGGCGTCCAGGTCTACACTCAGGTCCGGCTCGGCCGGGTGCAGGGCTTGTTCATGCAGTTGATCAAACAGCTTGGCCATGATCTGGCTGATGCGCGTTTCCACCGTGGCATCGATGCGGCTGTGTTCGGTCTCGACGCGGCAACCGCCAGGCTGCAGGTTGGCGTCTTCAACGATGCGCCAGGTTTCTTCATGGCGCTCGCGCAGGGCTTTGACCTGTTCGAAATCCTGCGGGTTGATGTACAGGCGCACATTGCCCACGCCCAACGGCAACAGCTTGAGGGCTTCGCGCATGACGCTTTCGATATGGCTGGAATCGAGCACCAATTCGCGCTGAATGACTTGGCGAGCAATGTGTTCAACCAGGCCGACCATGGCTTTTTCGATCTGCGTATCCTGCTCGGCGATCGGGTCGAACAGCGTGCCCATCAGCCGTTCCAGGCTGGCGAGTTTGACGCTGAGCGCCTCTTCGGCCTCCTGGCGCACCTTGAGGGTGGTGCTGCGAAAGCCGTCTTTTTCGCCGGCCGCAAAGCCTTCGTTATAGGCCTCCTGGCGGATGGCTTCGAGTTCTTCCAGGGTCAGTGGCTGGACTTCATCCAGCGGCACTTCTTCCATCTCTACCGGGGTTTCAACCACCGGTTCAGGCTCGGGCTCCGGCACATGCGGATCGAAACTGGGCAGCGACCAGATGTCGAACCCGCCGACATCCCGTGCGCGAATCAGATCGCTGGGCGTCTCATCTTTGTTCGACATGGGTCGCGCCTTAGATCATTTCTTCGCCGCCCTTCCCGCCGAGAACGATTTCTCCGGCTTCGGCCATACGGCGGGCAATGGTGAGGATTTCTTTCTGCGCGGTTTCGACGTCGCTGACGCGCACCGGGCCTTTGGCTTCGAGGTCGTCGCGCAACAGTTCGGAAGCACGCTTGGACATGTTCTTGAAGATCTTCTCTTTGACGTTTTCGTCCGAGCCCTTGAGGGCCAGCACCAACACGTCGGAGGAGACTTCGCGCAGCAACGCCTGGATGCCACGGTCGTCGACATCGGAAAGGTTGTTGAACACGAACATCAGGTCTTCGATCTGGCCGGACAGGGTGTCGTCGATCTCGCGGATCGAGTCCATCAACTGGCCTTCGACCGAGCTGTCGAGGAAGTTCATGATGTCGGCCGCGCGCTTGATGCCACCCAAGGTGGTGCGCGAGGCGTTCGAGTTGCCGGAGAACTGCTTCTCCAGAATCGTGTTGAGTTCTTTCAGGGCCGCCGGCTGCACGGTGTTCAGCGACGACACGCGCAGGATGATGTCCAGGCGCACTTTATGGTCGAAGTGGCCGAGCACTTCACCGGCCTGGTCCGGGTCGAGGTAAGCGACGACGATCGCCTGGATCTGCGGGTGCTCGTAGCGGATCACGTCGGCCACCGCACGCGGTTCCATCCACTTGAGGCTGTCCAGGCCACTGGTGTTGCCGCCCAGCAGGATGCGGTCGATCAGGCCGTTGGCCTTGTCTTCGCCGAGTGCCGAGGTGAGCATCTTGCGGATATAGCTGTCGGAACCGACGCCCAGGCTGGTTTGGTCACCGACGATCTCGACGAACTCACTCATCACCTGCTCGACTTGCTCGCGGTGCACATTGCGCATCTGCGCCATGGCCACGCCCACACGTTGGACCTCTTTAGGCCCCATGTGGCGCAGCACTTGGGCGGCGTCGGTTTCACCCAGTGACAGCAGCAGGACTGCGGCTTTGTCGACCTTGGTGAGCTTGGCAACAGCGGCTCGATTATCACTCATCTGCGTTGATCCACTCTTT
Source organism: Pseudomonas sp. Xaverov 259 (assembly GCF_019352915.1). Classification (NCBI taxonomy): domain Bacteria; kingdom Pseudomonadati; phylum Pseudomonadota; class Gammaproteobacteria; order Pseudomonadales; family Pseudomonadaceae; genus Pseudomonas; species Pseudomonas sp. Xaverov 259. Next base: position 29,164 of record NZ_JAAAFV010000010.1, read on the forward strand.
CACGACCTGGGCCACACGACCCGGGTCTTCTGCTACCAGACTCTTGATTGCATTCAGCTGCGCGTCATAGCCTTCGCTCGGGCTTGGCAACAGGATGCTTTGCGGGCCGCCGAGGCTGACGCGGTCGTTGGCCAGTTCGCCGTCCAGGCCGCCCATGCCACCCAGCTCGACGTCGCCACCGGCCAGGGCCAGCTGTTTCTTGCCGTTGCCGGTGATGTTGTTGAGCACCGGGCGCAGCACACCGAACACCAGCACCAGAATGAACAACACACCCAGCACTTGTTTAACGATGTCCCAGAACCACGGCTGCGTGTAGAACGCCGGGTCGGCGATCACTTCGGCGCGCTCGGCGGAGAACGGCATGTTGATCACGCTGACGCTGTCACCACGGCTGGCGTCGAAACCGACGGCGTCCTGCACCAGGCGTGTGAAGCGCGCCAATTCATCGGTGCTCCACGGCGCACGGGTGACGGCGCCGTCAGCCGGGTTGACCTTGACCTGATCATCGACCACCACCGACACCGACAGGCGATTGATCTTGCCCTGCTGCTGCTTGGTGTGGCTGATGGAACGGTCGAGTTCGAAGTTCTTGGTCGACTGGTTACGCTTGTCCGCCGGGTACGGCGCGAGCATTGGCTGGCCGGTGGCCGGGTCCATGATCTGCTGGCCGTTGGCGTCCAGCAGTGGCTGGCCTGGCTGGATCGCGCCAGCTGTAGCGGCCGCACCACCAGTGGTTTGCGGCGCAGTCGCCGGGGCCGGTGGCTGGTTGCTCAGGGCACCCGGCACACCTTGCGGGCCATTGCTGGCGGTGCGCTGTTCGCTGGTGGACTGCTCGCTGCGCAGCGCCGGCTGGTCCGGGTTGAACTGTTCGGAGGTCGACTCGACCGCACTGAAATCCACGTCGGCGGACACTTCAGCCTTGTAGCGGTCGTTGCCCAGCACCGGCTGCAAAATATTGTGCACGCGCTGGGTGAGCATGCTTTCCATGCGGCGGCTGTAGTCGAACTGTTTGCCGGCCTGGGTCAGCGCGGAGTTCTCGGCCTGATCGGACAGCAGGTTGCCCTTCTGGTCAACCACGGTGATTTGCGACTTGCTCAATTCGGGAACGCTGGTGGCCACCAGGTTGATGATCGCCAGTACCTGGCCAGGCTCCAGGGAGCGGCCAGAGAACAACTCGACCAACACCGAAGCACTGGGCTTGCGTTCGTCACGCACGAACACCGAGCTTTTCGGGATCGCCAGGTGCACGCGGGCGCCCTTGACGTTGTTCAGGCTGCTGATGGTGCGCGCCAGTTCGCCTTCCAGGCCACGCCGATAACGGGTGGCTTCCATGAACTGGCTGGTGCCCAGGCCTTGGTCCTTGTCGAGGATTTCAAAACCGATATTGCTGTCGGACGGCGTTACACCCGCCGCAGCCAGCTTCATGCGCGCACGGGCCACGTCATCGGCCTTGACCAGCAAGGCGCCGGAGTTGGGCTCCACGGTGTAGGCGATGTCGGCGGCGGCCAGGGTTTCCATGATCTGCTTGGAATCCATGCCGGCCAGGCTGCCGTACAGCGGGCGGTAATCGGGTTGTTGCGACCACAACACCACGGCAAAACCAATCGCCACGCTGGCAGCCAGGCCGACCATCAGGCCCACCTGCCGCAGCATGGTCATTTCCGAGAGGTTTTCCAGGAACGACAGGCCAAACAGCGGCGGCTTGCCGTCTGCCTTGGCGGGTACGTTGTCGGAGACTGCTTCTGCCATGACTTAAATCTCGTCCTTAAACCGGCATCTGCATGATGTCTTGATAAGCCTGAACCAGCTTGTTACGCACTTGGGTCAAGGCTTGAAAGGAAACGCTGGCCTTTTGCGAAGCGACCATCACATCGGTGAGGTCCACGCCGCTCTTGCCGATCTCAAAGGCGGTGGCCAACTGACTGGAGGCCTGCTGGGTATCGCTGACTTTGTTGATTGCCTGACCGAGCATGTCGGCAAAACTGCTTTGGCCCAATTCCGGCGCTGGCGCGACGGATTTCGGTTGAGCCATGGCATCCATTTGCATGGAGCGCATATCCAACATCAACCGATTGAACTCAATACCCTGGCTCATGACCTTCTCTCTCCGACGACCCGCAATTTTTTGACACTACGCAGCAATTACCAGGGGAGGTAGCAACAAGGGTGCCAGCTCTGTAGCAACTCGTAAGAAAAGGCGACAAACCTTGTCGACCTTGTTACCTGTCAGGTGGCGAAAAGGTAGGCTTCCACGTCCATCCCGGCGTCGCGCATCTGCGCCAGCTTGTAGCGCAGGGTGCGCGGGCTGATGCCCAGGCGCTCAGCGGCCTCTTTGCGACGGCCGCGCTCGGCACGCAAGGTGTCGATGATCATCTGGAATTCGCGGCGCCGCAGGTCGTCGCCCAGGGCACCGCCGGACTCGGTGTCGGCAGCCGCCACCGGTGCGGGCGCCAGGCTCGGCAACGGCGCGCTGCCACTGCCCATGGCCAGGCAGAAGTCTTGCGGCTGGATCAACCCGCCTTGCTGCAAAATCAGCGCGCGCTGGATGGCGTTGTCCAATTCGCGCACGTTGCCTGGCCATGGGTAGCTGATCAGGCAAGCCTGGGCCTCGGCCGATAACCGCGCCTGGGCGTGTTTCATTTTTTTGACGTGGTTGTTCAGCAGGCGCTCGGCCAGCGGGATAATGTCCGCCGGGCGTTCACGCAACGGGCGCCAGGCCAGCGGAAATACCGAAAGCCGGTAGAACAAGTCCTCACGAAAGCGCCCCGCCGCCACTTCGCCCGCGAGGTCGCGGTTGGTGGTGGCAACCACGCGGATATCCAGCTGGATCGGCTTGCGCGCGCCAACGCGTTCCACCTCACGCTCCTGCAACACCCGCAGCAGCTTGGCTTGCAGGCTCAGGGGCATTTCCGAGATTTCGTCGAGCAGAATGGTGCCGCCGTCGGCCTGTTCAAATTTGCCGGCCTGGGCCGCGATGGCGCCGGTGAACGAACCTTTTTCATGGCCGAACAAAGTGGCTTCGAGCATGTTGTCGGGGATGGCCGCGCAGTTGATCGCGATAAAAGGTTGTTTGGCGCGGCTCGATTGCTGGTGGATATACCGCGCCAGCACTTCTTTACCAGTGCCGGACTCGCCGGAGATCAGCACGGTGGAATCGCTGCGCGCCACACGCGCGGCCAGTTCCAGCAGTTGCGCGCTGGCCGGCTCAAAGGCAATCGGGCCTTCACCTTCGGCATTCGAAACAACACCGAGGGCATGCCGGGCAACCAGTTCGATCAGCGCCTTGGGCTCAAAGGGTTTGACCAGGTAATCCGCCGCGCCCTGGCGCATGGCGTCCACCGCCCGCTCCACGGCGCCGTGGGCGGTCATCAGCAGCACCGGCAGTTGTGGCTGGCGCGCGCGCAGCAGGCCGAGCAACTGGTGGCCGTCCATGCCGGGCATGTTGACGTCACTGACCACCAGGCTGAAAGCTTCCTGCTCGACCGCCTCCAAGGCTTCCTCGGCAGAACCGACCGCCCGGTAGTCATGGCCCGCCAACAGCAGCGTGTCAGCCAATGCTTCACGCAGGGCGCGATCGTCTTCGACCAGTAAAACCTTGATAGCCATAGTCCTTTTACTCCGCGCTTGCCGTGCTGGAAAACAGCGGCAAGGTCATCAATGCACAGGTGCCACGCCCCAACCGGGAGTGCAGCTGCAATTCTCCCTGATGCGCACGTGCCACTGCCTTGACCACGGTCAGCCCGAGGCCGGTGCCGTTGGTCTTGGTGGTAAAAAACGGTTCGCCCAGGCGTTGCAGTACCAAGGGTTCGATGCCGCTGCCGCTGTCGCTGATACACAGGCGCAGGGTTTGCTCGCGGCTGTACAGGTGCACCTTGAGCCGCGCTCCAGGGCCACTGGCCTGGGTGGCGTTTTCGATCAGGTTGAGCAAGGCGCCAACCAGCGTGTCGCGGTTGCACAGCAACTCGCCTTGGTGGCTGTCGCACTGCCAGCGCACATTGGCATCCTGGATATGCGTGGCCGCCGCCGCTTGCAGTGACTGCATCAACACAGCGGGCGTAACACGGTCGGTGAGCGGCAACTCGCCGCGGGCAAACACCAGCATGTCGCGCACTTGGTGCTCCAACTCATGCAAGCGCTCTTTGAGGCGGCCAGCAAAACGTTGGTGGGTAGCCGCTGGCAATTGCTCGTCAGTCAAATGACTGGCGTAGATCAGCGCCGCCGACAGCGGCGTGCGGATCTGATGCGCCAAAGAAGCGACCATCCGCCCCAATGACGACAAGCGTTCATGCCGCGCCAGTTGGTCTTGCAGGTGACGAGTTTCTGTCAGGTCGTTGAGCAACACCAACTGGCCGGGCTCGGCGTCCAGCGAACGGGTGGCGATGGACAGGCGGCGACCGTCCTTGAGGGAGATTTCGTGGCCGTCGTCTTCACGCGGGGCGAAGCAACGGGCAATGACTTCGCGCCACAACTCGCCTTCCAACGGCAAGCCGAGCATGTCGACAGCAGCCGGGTTGGCTTCACGCACGCGGCCCTGGTCATCAATGACGATCACGCCACCGGGCAGCAGCGACAGCAGGTTTTGCAGACGGTTGGCCAGGCGCTCTTTCTCGGCCAGCTCTTGCATACGCTGGGCGCTGACCACCGCCAGTTCGCCTTTAAGCTCGGAAACCCGCGCCTCCAGCAAGCTGTAAGAGTCAGTCAGTTGGCTCGACATCTGGTTGAACAGCGAAAACGCCTGTTCCAGGCCATGTCGGCTGAGCTGCTCGGCGTTCGGGACAGGCCCCTGAGCATCAGGGACCAAAGAGTGTTGGGCGGCGTGGGGCATCATGCTCTCTCGCTTGGCTGACCGTCAGTTAAACGGAACGTTGCGAGGGCTGTAGCAATACCCGTGCCGAAAAAAAACTACTGATATTTCAGTAGCTTAAAAAACAGGCGTCAATCATCCGCCTGTTCATCACCTTCCCGGCGGCTCATACCGTACTTGCGCATCTTCTCCACCAGGGTGGTTCGACGGATACGCAGGCGTTCGGCGGCGCGGGCGACAATGCCGTTGGCATCGTCGAGCGCCTGCTGGATCAGGCCTTGCTCGAGGCTACCAAGATAGTCCTTCAAGTCCAGGCCTTCGGGCGGCAGCATGGCGGTGGAGCCGAAGTCCGGCGTATGGCCGTTGATGGCCACGCGCTCTTCGAGGTCGGTGCGCAGGCTGTCGACCAGTTGCTCGTCTTCGTCATCGACGTAGCGGAATTTCTTCGGCAGCTCGACCACGCCGATCACACCGTAGGGGTGCATGATCGCCATGCGCTCCACCAGGTTGGCCAGCTCACGCACGTTGCCCGGCCAGCCGTGGCGGCACAGGGACATAATCGCGGCGGAGTTGAAGCGAATCGAACCACGCTTTTCGTGCTCCATGCGCGAGATCAACTCGTTCATCAGCAACGGGATGTCTTCAACGCGCTCGCGCAGCGGGGCCATCTCGATAGGGAATACGTTGAGGCGGTAGTACAGGTCTTCGCGGAAGCTGCCGACCTCGATCATGCTTTCGAGGTTCTTGTGGGTGGCGGCGATGATGCGCACGTCGACGCTCTGGGTCTTGTTGCTGCCCACGCGCTCGAAGGTGCGCTCCTGCAACACGCGCAGCAGCTTGACCTGCATCGGCAGCGGCATGTCGCCGATTTCGTCGAGGAACAAGGTGCCGCCGTTGGCCAGCTCAAAACGCCCGGCACGGCTGGTGATGGCCCCGGTAAAGGCGCCCTTCTCGTGGCCGAACAGTTCGCTTTCGAGCAGCTCTGCCGGGATCGCCCCGCAGTTGACCGGCACGAAAGGCCCGTCGCGGCGCTTGGAGTGATAGTGCAGGTTGCGCGCAACCACTTCCTTGCCGGTACCGGATTCGCCGAGGATCAGCACGCTGGCGTCGGTGTCGGCGACTTGCTGCATCATCTGGCGCACGTGCTGGATCGCACGGCTGGTGCCGACGAGGCTGCGGAACAGGTTGGGTTCACGGTGACGGCCGCGCTCGCGGGCCTGGTCGTACATCTCGCGATAGACCTGGGCACGGTGCAGCGAATCAAGCAATTTGCTGTAGCTGGGCGGCATTTCCAGAGTGGAAAGCACACGGCGGCGCTGGTCTTCCGGCAGGTCCACGGAAGAAATATCGCCCATCAGCAACACCGGAAGGAACTCATCCCAGGTCGACAGTGTCTTTAACAGGCCCAAAACGGCGCCAGGAGCGTTTACCGTCCCGATCAGCACACAAATGACTTCACGGCTCGATGACAAAGAGCTGACCGCCTGCTGCCAGTCGTGGCTGCCGCAGGGCAAATTTTCTTCACCGAGAAAATTTAAAATCACCGCTAAATCGCGGCGGCGGACGCTATCGTCATCAATCAGCAGAATTTTGGTTTCACGCCACATGCAATAGCAACTTCCCTAGTAAAACTTCCTGCCCCAGAGTGAGGGCAATCGAGACGCCTGTAAGACTTCTTACCTTACTGACGCCTGAAATCTGAAAACAGCACTAGTTAAGTCAAAAATGCGAGCACAGTCAAATATATGACGCGCCGTTCGGATTAACTGAGCCAGTTCAGCCGAACAGATGGTAAACCTTTGACGCACTTTGCGCGCGGTTGATCTGCGACATCTCTTCGAAAATCGCCTGGCGTTCGCCGGTCGTCACTTCCAGCAACTGCTGATACACCGCCAGCAAACTCTCCAGCTTCTCGCGCAGCGCGTCTTCGTCTTCTGGCGCCTCGCTGAGCGCCTCATCAATCACCGCGCGGCAACCCAGGTCCAACTCGCCAACAGCTTCCCAATTGCGCTCAGCCAGCGCGCCGATAAGGGCTTCGCGGGTTTCGTCAATGCGCTGCAGTGTTTGGCTCATGATGTTTACCTCAAGGCTACCCGCCTTATTGTGGAGCGATGGCATCCCAGCCACTTTTCACGGTAATCAGCAACCGTGCGACTTCATCGATAACTTCCGGATCGTTACTCGCGTTGGCTTGCACCAGGCGTGTATTCATATACTCGTAAAGGCTGTCCAACTGCTGGATCGCAGCCGGGTCTTCAGCTTTTTCTTCATCCAGGCCCTGACGCAGGCCGGTAATGATGTCGATGGCTTTAGTGATCAACACGCATTTTTGCGCGACGTCGCCACGCGACATCGCGCCCTTGGCCTGCGCCAGGCGATCAAGGCCACCCTCCAGCAGCATCTGGATCAGGCGATGAGGGCTGGCCTCGGATACCTGAGCGTGGGAATTGACCTTCTGGTACTGACGAAGGGCTTTCATCGGATTCATGTTGCTACCTCGTTAAACGCCAAAAGGCGATTAGGTGTGCTCTAACCAGTTTTTCGACCATAACGTCAAAAACTTTAGCGCAGCCGCGACGGGCGGATCACCGCCCTACCCGTCAGGTCGACTTAGGATTGTTCAGCGAGTTGAGCGTGGTCATGATGCTGGAGCTGCTGGCATTGATCTTGGCGATCAATGTGTCCATCGCCGTGTACTTGGCGCTCAGGGACAATTGCAGAGCGTCCATGCGGCGATCCAGGTCAGCCTGCTGCACCGTCAAGTCGCTGAACTTGGTGTTCAAGTCCTTGACCCGCGAAGCCAGCGTGCCCGTGGTACCCACATAGCTATCGGTGGCTTTGTTCATGCGCGAGATCAAACCGTTGGTGCCGGTGAACAGCTTGGCGATATCGGTCGGGTTCTTCGCCACGGCGGCATCCCACTGCTTGTCATCCAGCGACAGCAAACCGGTTTTCTGGTCAGTGGTAATACCCATCTGCGACAGGCTGCTGATCGAGCCGCCGCCCGAACCGTTGACCAGCTCGCTGCGGATGCTCGACACCAGGTCGCGCATCGACGCATCACCCGTCAACGCACCGGCCGTGGTGGTCGCCTGGTCGCCGGTGGCGGTGACCTTGGTCTGCGCGTTGATCGCGGTCATCAGCGTGTTGTAGGCAGTCACGAACGACTGCACCGACGTCTTCAAAGTCGCCGTGTTGCTGGCCACGCTGACGGTGGTGGTCTTGCCCGTTTCCGTCGGTGCGACCAGATCCAGGGTCACGCCACTGATCGCGGACGTCACCGTGTTGCTGGTGGACTCCATCTTGATGCCATCGATGGAGTACTTGGCATTCACTGCCGCCGGGCCCTTGTCGTAGCCGACCGCGAGGTCCGCATCACCGCTCAGGGTGATATCAGTGCCGACGCCGCTGTTGGTGGAGCCAATGACCAGGCGCGAACCATTCGAGTCACTCAGCACGTTGGCGCTGATGCCCTGGGCCGAGAGCTGGGTGTTGATCGATTCACGGACCTGTTGCAGGGTCGCACCACCACTGATGATGACGTTGTAGCTCTTGCCCGACTGGTTGATCGTCAGGGTTTGGTTCTCTTCACCGGTGTTTGCCACGGCAGCCGCGCCCGTAAACAGCTTGCTGGTGACTTTCGAGGACGTCGCAAGGTTGTCCACCACCAGCGCGTACTTGCCGCTCGAGGCGCCATCGCCAAGGGTGACCTTGACGTTTTTGTCGTCGGTGGTCGTCGCCGCCAGGCCATTGAACGAAGCGGCGCTGTTCAACTTGGTGATTGCCGTCCGGTAAGCTTCCAGCGCACTTTTGACCGAGCCAACAGCCGACAACTGAGTGGTTGTGACCGTTTGCTGCTTGGTGATCTGGGACTGCTTGGGTGCTTTTTCAGCCCCAACCAGCGCCTTCACGATACCTTGGGTATCGTAGCCCGAACCCGGGCCGGTAATCGTTGAACTCGCCATTTGTTCTTCTCCTGTCCTGTGGCTGCCGCTTTCTTGGCGCAGTGTCGCCTATACGGCAATCAGAAACATGTTTCGTGCCAACTCAGGCCTTGCTGTCAAACAGCACGCTGCTGGCTTTGCTCAGGTCCTGCGCCAATTTCAACGCAGTCTCGGATGGAATCTGTCGAATCACTTCACCGCTGTCGGTCGCGATTACTTTGACCACAACACGACCGGTGGAGTCGTCGATGGAAAAGTCCAGGTTTCGCTGGGAAGCCTGCACAAATTCACGAATGTCGGTGACTGCTTTTTCCAGCGCCTGGCGCTGCGGCTCTACAGTGGCGGCCGAATCGGTCTCGGTTGCAGGACGACGCTGCGCCGCAACGGCGGCATTGGCCTGGGTCGTGCCAGCCGGGTAAGACGCGTTCAGCTTGATGCTCATGTCCATGTCATCACCTCATAACTGAAAAAACGGAAGGGCACGTAGACGTACCCTTCCGTTATCTAACCGCTACCGATATTACTGAAGCAGCTTCAGTACAGCGGAGCCCAGCTGGTTAGCCTGGGACAGGATGGCGGTGGAAGCTTGTTGCAGGGTTTGCTGCTTGGTCAGCTCGGCTGCTTCGGAAGCGAAGTCGGCGTCCTGTACGCGGCTACGGGCTGCGGTGGAGTTTTCCGAAATGCTTTGCAGGTTGGCCACAGTGCTGTCGAAACGGTTCTGAACCGCACCCAGCTGGGAACGCTGGCTGTCTACTTGCTGGATCGCACCTTCCAGAGCCTGGATGGTTTGCTGAGCGCTGGCAGCGTTCAGGATGCTGAGGTCAGCAACGGTGGTGTCCATTTTGACGGCGGCAGTTGTAGTTGCAGCGGCTGCGGTAAGACCCAGAGTAGTCAGGCCAGTACCCGCTTTGCCGTCGGCAACGGTGATGTCCTTGGTGGAGAACAGGCTCAGGGTGTTGTCAGCGTTTTTGCTGGCAGTCACACCGGTGCTGGCGCTGTTGATCGACGAAACGATGTCGGCCATGGTCGAACCAGAGGTGAACTTCACTTCGGTACCGTTCAGGCTAACCGAAGTATCAGCGCCCAGCTTGGCTTCTGTGGTACCAGCAGCCAGACCCAGTTTAGCCAGTGCACCTGCACCGCCGTTGGCAGCCGCGCCAGTACCGTTACCCAGTTTGATAGCTTTGCCGTCAGCCGAAGTCAGTTCCAGACGGCCTTCAGCGGACACAGAAGCCTTGACGCCAGTACCTGGAACAACAGGTGGGCCAGCTACGTCTGCGGTAGCGAGGTTGATCTTCCCAGCAATGGCAGCCAGGTCATCACCAACAGCCAGGGCAATGTTTTTGCCGTTGACGTTGATTTCAGCTTTGGCGTCAAGCTTGCCGCCTACGGCTGGAGTGATAGTAGTGGCGCCGCCAGTGGCAACAGCGCTCTGCAGACCACCGGCAGCACCCGCACCGATAGTAATTGCGGAGGCAGAGGTCAGAACCAGTTGGTTCGTACCCGACAGGGTTGCTGTCACACCGCTAACAGCACCAAATTTGGTCTGCGCCTGCGCAGCAGTGTCGCTGGCGAGAATAGTTACATCCGTACCATTTACTTTGAATGTGGTGTCGGTAGCAGGCGCCGCGTATACAGCGCCAGTCTGCACGAACGGAGAAGTAGTGCTCTTAGCCGGAGTACCGCCTGGCAGATCAACAGCGTTGGCAGTAACGGAAGCCGACAGAGTAGTGGTCAGGCCATCCGTTTTGGCTTCGCTGTAAGTACCCTTCAGGCCAGTAGCGCTCAGGTCGCTCATGCCGAACGAGATGGTCTGGTTAGCGTCAGAACCGATCTGGAAAGCTACGTTCTGGAACGAACCGTCCAGCAGGTTACGACCACCGAAAGTAGTGGTTTGGGCGATACGGGTCAGTTCACCGGATTTAGCGGTGAACTCTTGTTGCAGGGAAGCACGGTCAGCGTCGCTTTTATCACCGTTCGCGGACTGCAGAGCCAGTTCACGCAGACGTTGCAGAATGTTGGTGGACTCTTGCATCGCGCCTTCAGCGGTCTGGGCGATGGAAGTACCGTTGTTGGCGTTGGCGATGGCAACGGTCATGCCTTTGACCTGGGAGGTCAGACGGTTGGCGATTTGCATGCCAGCGGCGTCGTCTTTAGCGCTGTTGATTTTCAGGCCGGAAGACAGGCGGGTCATCGAGGTGCTCAGAGCATCACCGGCTTTGTTCAGGTTTTTCTGAACAGACAGGGAAGTGATGTTGGTGTTTACTGTTAAAGCCATGACGAAATCCTCGTGGGGTTGTTTACTGCGGCTTCCGGCCCTGGCAACCGCCGGGTGTGGCCTAGAGAACCTTCGTAATAGTTATCGTCGTGAAAGCAGGTTGCTTGAGGACTTTTTTGATTTTTTTTACTAGCACGGGGCCATCCTTTGTAATTCAAGCATTTACGATAGCCCAAAGCGCCGCAATTGCTGGGTTTTCTGGCGCCAAATAAAAAACGCCCAGGCTGTTTTCAGCCTGGGCGTTTTTATGTGCTGCGCTATTAGGGCATCACGGGCGATAGAGAATCGCCGAACCCCACGACAGGCCTACACCAAAACCGCTGATTGCCACGCGCTTCCAGGTAGCATCCATCACGTGCTTTTCCAGCAGCAGCGGAATGCTCGACGACACGGTATTGCCAGTCTCGACCATGTCCTTGATGAACTTGTCTACCGGCGCATCTTCAAAGCGCCGCGCCACGGCATCGACAATCGCCGCACTGCCCTGGTGAATGCAGAATGCATCAATGTCATCCGCCTTGAGCTCTGACTCATTGAGCAGTTCGTGCAAATGCGCAGGCACCTTTAGCAAGGCAAAGTTGAATACCTGGCGGCCATTCATAAAGAACACGCCGTCGCTGACCTTCAGGTGCGGTGCGCCGGAACCATCAGTGCCGAACTTGGACTTGCCCAGCAACCAGGGCGCGTCTTCGCCCATCCAGGTGGCGGTGGCGGCGTCGCCGAACAACATCGTGGTGTTGCGGTCTTCCGGGTCGACGATCTTTGAATACGGGTCGGCGGTGATCAACAGGCCGTTTTTCAGGCCAGCGGCTTCCATGAAGCCCTTCATCGCGTAAATGCCGTAGACGTAGCCGGAACAGCCCAGGGAAATATCGAAGGCGGCCACATGGGTCGGCAAGCCGAGCTTGTCCTGCACGATGGCGGCAGTGTGGGGCAAACCCTCTTCGTCGCCGTTCTGGGTCACGACGATCAGCGCGTCAATCGACTCGCGCTTCAAATCCGGGTTGCTGGCAAATAAAGCGTTGACCGCCTCGACACAAAGATCGGAAGTCTCCTGCGCGGCGTCCTTGCGCGGCAGGAACGCAGAACCGATTTTGCCGATGATGAACTCTTCATCTTTGGCGAACTTGGCACCCTGGGCGTAGTTATCAATCCCGTCGGCCGGCACGTAACTGGCGATGCTTTTTATGCCAATCATTGTGGCTTCCCAATACTAAATAGCTGGAGAACACCCCGCGAACTGCTTCGGGGATGCTGACAATAAAGGGGATAACCCCGCAAAAATCTCGTTGAAAGCCGCCGCACATGACCCCGTAGACGACTTATCCTTTTCACACGATACAGTGAAGATGCGCTTTATGACTCACAGGTCACTCAATTTTGTGTGCTTTGTGCAAAACGTTCAAACAATTGAGTCGCAAAAAAGACAACGGCCCACCCTGTTTCCAGGGTGAGCCGTTGGGTTGCTGCCAGCGGATCACATCTTGCTGAACAGGCTCAGCTGCGAGATTTTCACGAATGCCAACTGCGACGCTTGCAGCATGGTCTGTTGGAGCGTCAGGTTGACCGCCGCTTCAGCCATGTCCACGTTACCCAGAGAACTCATGGTCGAGGTATTGGCGATGCCCAAGCTGGTGTTCTCTTGCGTCTGGATATCCAGAGTGTTCAAACGCGCGCCAATGGAGCCCCGCACCTGGTCGATCTGGATCTTGGCGTTAGACAAGTTGCCGATGGACCTGGCCACTACGTCTTTAAGCTCTTTCTGCGCAAGCGGATTGCCATCTGACGGCGTTTCGAGGGTTTTACGCAACTTGCTCAGCGTATCGAGCACATTTTCGTTCTTGTTGCTGGTAGCCCCAATAGAAAACTGGTCGCCCTCTGCCGGCGCCGGTGCGGTGGTGACATCGAAGGTCACCCCGGCAGCCGTGATAGACGTCGCACCGGTCGCCAGCGTGCCGTTGGCGATGGATTTGCTGTCCGTCGTATAAGGCTGCGCGTACACGTTGTAGGCACCGGCAGCGCCAAACTTGACGATCACGCCAGAGTTGGGGAACGTGCTGGCGTAAGCCGCCGAATCAGTGACCTGCCCACCGCTCAACTGCGCCGTAGTCGGATTGCTCGGCGTACGGGAAACACTAAACGTGTCCGGCTTGACCGCCAGGCTGAAGGCTCGATCTTTGACCAACGCATCGGACGGCGCACCCGGCGCCACGTCTTTGCCCAGGCTCAGGCTGATGTCGAACTTGACGCCGCGCAGGCTAACGCTTGAGGCGCCTTCCTTGGTGGAGTCAAACGTGCCGTTGCCCGGAATCTCGGAGGTAATGTCCTTACCCGTATTATCACTTACGGTGTATTGCGTGCTGCTGACGAATGTCAGCTTATAAGGCTGGCCATCGGCAAAGCTGCTGCTGTAACTGGTGCCCGAAGCAATGAGCCCTGCCGAGATGGCCACTTTGCCGTCATCGACCGCTGGCGGCACAAGAATAGGCGTGGTCTGGGTGCGGCCGGTGTTCGCCGAATTTTCCAGCATGGTTTTCGCGGTATCGCCCATCGAGATCGACAGGTTCTGCGACACCTTCAGACTCAACGGCGTGTCGTCGCCCTGGTAACTGTAGGTGCCATCGTTGTTGCGAGAATACGGTGGCGTGTCAGTCTTGCTCCCGGAAAACAGATAATTCCCATTGGCATCCTTGGAGTTGAGTAAGCCCAGCACCTGGTCCTCGATGGAGCCAACCTCGGCGGCGATGGACTTACGGTCCGCATCACTGATGCCGACGTTACCCGCCTTCAACGCCAGCTCGCTGGCCTTTTGCAGCGCCGTGTTAATGCTGTCCAGCACATTGTCTTCGCTGCCGAGCGCGTTTTTCAGCGTGTCGATATTGCCGTTGAACTGCCCAAGCATGTCTTTCTGCTGCTGCAGCATCAACAGCCGCGCCGCCGCCACAGGATCATCGGCTGCCGTTTGCACGCGAACGCCGGAGCTTGCCTGATCCTGAGCCTTGACCACGCTGGAATAGTTATCCTGGTACTTGGCGGAGCTGGTCTCGAAATATTGCTGTGTAGAAATACGCATCGTCCCAGCCTCCTTTAAAGTGCGTTGATCAGCGTGCTGAAGGTTTCTTGCGCGGCCTTGATGATTTGCGACGACGCGGTGTAGTACTGCTGAAACTTGATCATGTCGCCGGCCTCGTCATCCAGGTTAACCCCCGACACCGAGTTGCGTGCTTCCTTGTTGGCGCTGAGCAACGCACCGGTGGCCGCAGTGTCTACGTTGGCTTGGCTAGCCTTGGCACCTACCGTCGAAACCAGTTTGCTATTGGCGCCCACCAGGCTCACGCCCGCGTTACCGTCGCCCATGCCCACACTGGCTTTGGTTTGCAGGTTCAGCAGTTCCTGGGCATTACGGCCATCTGATTTACCGCCGCTGTTAAAGGCAAAGGTGGTGCTGTCGCCGTCAGCCGGGGAGCCGTTGATGGTCGTGTCAAAGCTGAAGCTCTTGCCGGTGATAACCGCACCGCTGGCGTCACGCATCGGCACATTGACCGTAACCTTGTTGCCCTGCCCCGGAATGATGGTGCCGGAGCCAATCGGGTTACCCTGGGCGTCACTGAGACTATAGGACTGCGTGCCGTCGGCAGCCGCTTTGCCGAAGACCATTTTGACCGGCATCGAATTTTCGATACCGGCGCGCAATTGGGCCGTGTCGGCACCCCCATGGATATCCAGTGGCACGGTCAGGGACGGCTGTGTGAAGGTACCTGTACCCGAATTGGTCTTGCTGCTGGTACCCGACAACGGACCGGCAAAAGCCAGTTTGTTTGCATCAGTGAGCGCCACACCAATACTGCTCGCCCCGGTCGCCGTAGGGCTGACCTTGAAGCTGTCACCAAACGCCATCGCCCCCTTGCCGTCCAGCGCCAGGGTGAAGCCATCCATCTGCGGCAGTGGTGTAGCAGTGATATCAAAGGTACCCATCGCCTTGCCGTCCGAGCGCAACACAGTGACCTTATTAGGGTTGGTGTTGTCGCTGAAGGTCACCTTGTAGTCGAACGTGGTCAGCTTGCTGCTGTCGCTGATCGATACATTCAGGTTGCCCGCACCGGCACTGTTACCCGAAGCACCCTGGCTTCGCGTAGCAATCGCGGCTGCGCTGTTGATGTCTTTAAACAGGGAGATACCGAAGTCACCGTTCAAGTCCAGGCCTTGGCCGAGCTGGTTATTGATGGTGTCTGCCGTCGCGATGGCGATACGCCCAAGGTCGTTGATGGCCGGCATCAATGCATCACTGCGATAACGCAACAGGCCACCGATACTGCCGCCGGTGATCACCGAGCCCAAGTCCAGACTGGTGCCGCTCACATTCAACTGAATGGTGTACTGGCTGTTATCGGTTTTGCTCGGCACTGCCGAAATAGTATTGGAAATGCCCCCCTCCACTAGCGACTGGCCACTGCCGGTGGTGACACTGAACTGGCCATTCTTCTCGGTGGCCGTCACTCCGATCAACTCATTGAGCGAGCGTACGGCTTCGTTACGCGAATCGAGCAAGTTGGCCGGCGCGTTACCCGACGCGCCCTGAGCCTGGGAGATTTGTTTGTTGAGCGAAGCGATCGAGGAGGTCAGCTGATTGACCTGGTCACTCATACTGCTCAACTGGCTATTGATGGTTTCTTTCTGCTGCGTCAACTGCGTCGAGATCGCGTTGAAACGGCTGCTCAGGGTCTGGGCATTGGTCACCAGCAACTGGCGGGCCGACAGATCACTGGGGTTCGATGCCGACGTCTGCAACGTAGCGAAGAACGAACTGAGCACCGAAGACAGGCCGGTGGTCTTGTCAGACAGCACCTTATCAACCGCGCTGACCTGGTCCTGATAAGCCTTGGCATCGTTGTTCAGCGCAGTACTGTTCTGGTAAGCCGTGTCCAGGTATTCGTTGTACACCCGGCGCACGTCAGCCAGGGTGGTGCCGCTGCCGATGAACACACCACCGAACTGGTTCGACGCATTGGCGGTCTGAGCGCTTTGCTGGCGCGAGTATCCCGGGGTATTGACGTTGGCAATGTTGTTACTCAAGACCGACAACGAGCCTTGAGCGGCATTGAGTCCTGACATCCCGATACTGAGCAAACTCATGGTTCAGACCTTATAAATGTGTGGTTGCGCCAGCGGCAGCGAAATTCTGGTAACTGCTCATCGTTTTGGCGATCTGCGAAATCTTGCTGGCGTAGTCCGGGTCGGTTGCATATCCGGCTTTTTGCAACTCGCGTACAAACTGTTCCGGGTTGTCGGCTGATTTCACAACTTCTTTATAGCGATCATTGCTTTGCAGCAATGTCACGAGGTCGTGGAAGCTGTCCTGGTAGGAGTTATAGGAGCGAAATTGCGCCGTTTCCTTGACCATCGACCCATCACGAAACTCGCTGGTGATTGCACGCGCCTGGCCGCCCTGCCAGCTCTGCCCGGCCTTGATGCCGAACAGGTTGTGGCTGCTGCTGCCGTCCTCGGCGCGCATCACCGATTTACCCCAACCGGTTTCCAGCGCGGCCTGGGCCACCAGGTACTTGGGATCGACGCCGATGCGCGCAGCGGCCGCTTTGGCCATCGGCAGCATGGTGGCGACAAATTCATCCTGCGAGCTGAAGGCTTTTTTCGCCGGTGCCAGCGGCGGCTGTGCAATCGCGCGCCCGTAGACCTGCATGCGCCCGCTCGGCACGGCAAAATTACGCGCGGTGCTGTTGACCACATTATCGGTGGCGGCGCTGTTACGCAGTGGCGCACTCGCGGCCTGAGTAGCGGCCGGGGCGTTCGGCACGATACCGGCCAGCAGGCGATCGGTGAGCTTGCTCGGCAACGCCATGCGGCGCTGGTTCATCAGCTCCATGTCGTTGGTGTGCGCGCTGGCGCCTTGCGGCTCCGCAACGCGGTAAGCCCACAACGGCCGCTGGCCATTGGAGCGCCCCAACGGGCCATTCGCCTGGGTGCCGGCGGCGATTTCGGTCGGCACATCGACCTTCTTGGCCTTGACCGGCTCGGCCGCCGCCGGGCCTTGCAAGGTGGAAGACTGCGCCTCCACCGGCTTGTTCTTCTGCATCTGGCGCATCAGCACGTCAGCCAAGCCGATACCACCGCCTTCGCGGGACATCGAGACCGCCAGCTGTTGGTCGTACATTTCCTGGTACTGCTTGGCAGCCGGCGTGTTCAGCGGGTTGTCCTTGCCCAGCGCTTCGGTGGCCGAGCGCATTGACTTGAGCATCTCGCTCAGGAACAGCGATTCGAACTCCTGCGCCACTTTGCGCATGTTGCCTTCGCTGTTCTTGTCGGCGCCGACCTTGAGCTGGTTCAGCCGGTTGAGGTCGGAGTAAGACCCCGAATCCGCCGTGCTGGTGAACCCGCTTTTATGCATATCCATGGCCATGGCCTTAGATCACGATCAGGTCGGCTTGCAAGGCGCCGGCCTGTTTCAAAGCTTCGAGAATTGCCATCAAGTCGCCGGGCGCTGCGCCCACCTGGTTCACCGCGCGGACAATCTCATCCAGGGTGGTGCCGGGGCCGAATTTGAACATCGGCTTGGCTTCTTGCTGGGCATTGACCCGCGAGCGCGGTACCACTGCCGTCTGGCCATTGGACAGCGGCCCAGGCTGGCTGACGATCGGGTCTTCGGTGATGGTCACGGTGAGGCTGCCGTGGGTGACTGCCGCCGGCGAGACCTTGACGTTTTGGCCGATCACGATGGTGCCGGTGCGCGAGTTGATGATGACTTTGGCCACTGCCTGGCCCGGATCGACTTCAAGGTTTTCCAGGATCGACAGGTAGTCGACACGCTGGCTTGGGTCGAGCGGCGCCGTCACACGGATCGAGCCGCCGTCGATGGCCTGAGCCACGCCAGGGCCGAGCATATCGTTGATCTTGTCGACCACACGCTTGGCGGTGGTGAAGTCCGAACGGTTGAGGTTCAGGGTAAGGCTGTTGCCCTGGTTGAAACCGCTGGGCACGGTGCGTTCCACCGTGGCGCCGCCAGGAATGCGACCGGCCGATGGCACGTTAACGGTGATCTTCGAGCCGTCACGGCCCTCGGCGTCAAAACCGCCGACCACCAGGTTGCCCTGGGCGATGGCGTAGACGTTGCCGTCGATACCTTTAAGCGGCGTCATCAGCAAGGTGCCGCCACGCAGGCTTTTCGAGTTACCGATGGACGACACAGTGATGTCCACCACCTGGCCCGGCTTGGAGAACGCCGGCAAGTCGGCACTGATCGACACGGCCGCGACGTTCTTGAGTTGCACGTTGCCCGACCCAGGCGGCACCTTGATACCGAACTGCGAGAGCATGTTGTTGAAGGTCTGCAGGGTGAACGGGGTTTGGGTGGTCTGGTCGCCCGTCCCGTTAAGCCCCACGACCAGGCCGTAGCCGATCAATTGGTTGGAGCGCACGCCGGAAATACTGGCGATGTCTTTCAACCGCTCGGCGTGTGCCCCTGCGCTCAAGGCCAGCAATAACGCGGCAGCCATCAGCTGTTTGAGGTTCAAAATGGCCACCTAGAAAGGGAACAGCGGGCTAAGGAAGAAACGGTCGAACCAGCCCGGCTGACTCGCATCAGCAAACGAACCCGTACCCGAGTAGGTAATACGTGCATCGGCAATGCGCGTCGACGGCACGGTGTTGTCGGTGGAAATGTCATCGGCACGCACCATGCCGGCAATACGCACCAGCTCGTCGCCGGTGTTGAGGGTCATCCACTTTTCACCGCGTACGGCGATGATGCCGTTGGGCAACACATCCGCCACGGTCACGGTGATCGAACCGGTCAGGCTGTTGCCCTGCCCCGCCGCGCTCTTGCCGTTGGTGGCACGGTCGCCGCTGTAGCCGGCATTGAGGCTCAGGTCGCCATCGCCCAGGGGGTTATTGGTGGTCAGGCCACCACCAAACAGTGAGGTCAGGCCGATGCCGGTCTTGCTGGTCTTGCCGATCTGCGAGTTGGCGTTCTTGCTGGCCTGGGTCTTCTCGTTGAGGGTGATGGTGATGATGTCACCCACACGGAAGGCCTTGCGGTCGCTGTACAGGTTCTGTTCAAAACCGGCCTGGTAGATCGAGCCATTGTTGGCCGCCGCCGGCAACGGCGTGCGCGGCAACACCGGCGCGTAGTACGGGTCATTGGGTTTTGGCGACGGGGCGACACAGCCCGCGAGCACGGCGATCCCACTCAATGCCAGAACAGAAACATAGCGATTCATGACCCTTACCTCACGGTGTTGCAGGCGCCGCAAAAGGCGCCCCATAGACTTGATTACAGATTCTGCGTTACGAACGAAAGCATCTGGTCGGCGGTGGAAATCACCTTGGAGTTCATCTCGTAGGCGCGCTGGGTGGTGATCATGTTGACCATCTCCTCAACCGTGCTGACGTTGGAGGTTTCCAGGGTTTGTTGCAGGGTGGTACCAAAACCGTTGAGGCCCGGGGTGCCAATTTGCGGCGCACCGCTGGAGGCGGTTTCCAGGAACAGGTTGTTACCCATGGCCTGCAGGCCGGCCGGGTTGATGAAGTCGGCGGTTTGCAGGTTGCCGATCACTTGCGACGCCGGGTTACCGGCAACAGTGATGGACACGGTGCCGTCGGTGCCGACGGTAAAGGTCTTGGCATCGGCTGGAACCACCACCGCCGGCTCCAGCGCGAAGCCGTTGGCGGTGACGATCTGGCCATTGGAGTCGAGGTGGAAAGTACCGTCACGGGTGTAGGAGGTGGTGCCATCCGGCTGCAGGATCTGGAAGAAACCCCGGCCGTTGATGGCCATGTCCAGCGGCTGGTTGGTTTGCTGCAGGTTACCGGCGCTGAAGTTCTTCTGGGTGCCGACGATCTGCACACCGGTACCCAGTTGCAGGCCCGACGGCAGTTCGCTGTCCTGGGTCGACTGGGCGCCTGGCTGGCGCTTGATCTGATAGAGCAAGTCCTGGAACTCGGCGCGGTCACGTTTGAAACCCGTGGTCGACACGTTCGCCAAGTTGTTGGAGATGGTGGTCAGGTTGGTGTCCTGCGCGGCCAAGCCTGTTTTGGCAACCCATAGAGCCGGAAGCATAGTGTTCTCCTTCGTGCGCCTGTTTGTTGGCGCTGTGCTGCAAAATTAGTCTTCAGTGACGCTGCAATCAGCTCATTGCCAAAACGCGGGTCATGGCCTGGTCGTCTTCTTTAGCGCTGTTCATCATCTTGATGTGCAGCTCGAACTGCTTGGAGAGCGACAGCACGGCGGTCATTTCTTCCACCGCATTGACATTGCTCGCCTGCAGGAAACCCGAGGTCAGCCGCACGTTTGCGTCAGCTTGGGCCGGCTGGCCATCCTTGGTATGGATGGCGCCATCCAGGCCCTTGGTCATGTTCTTGAGGTCCGGCTGGACCAGCTTGATGCGGTCCACTTCAGCCATCACGCGCGGGCCTTCGCCCATGGCGCGGATGCTGATGGTGCCGTCAGCGCCCACTTCAATCTTCTGCTCGGGCGGCACGGCAATCGGGCCACCATTGCCCATCACCGGCATGCCGTTGCCGGCACGCAACACACCCAGTGCATCCACATTCATGCTGGCGCTGCGCACATAGGCTTCGCCGCCGTCCGGGGTTTGCACGGCCATCCAGCCGTCGCCGCTGACCGCCACATCGAGGTCGCGGCCGGTTTCAATCATGGCGCCCTGGGAGAAGTCGGTGCCCGGCCGTTCGGTCATGGCAAACGCCCGCGCCGGAAAGCTGTCACCGAACACCGGCATCGAACGCGCCTGCTCCAGGTCACGCTGAAAACCGTTGGTGGAAATGTTCGCCAGATTGTTGGCATGGGCCTTTTGCGCCAGTGCATTCTGGCTGGCGCCGGTCATTGCCACATAAAGGTACTTGTCCACGCTCTATCCTCTTTCTGACGGACGCTTGCCGCCCACCGTTGCTCTGATGAGGCTTAAGCAATTTGCGAACCAACTTTTGAAAATAGATTGAAGTCCATATGCGGCGGGGGTTTGCGGGGAGGCGTGGGGATTAGGTGGCAGGGATAGAGTCGAAAAAACGGCGGACTACTGCCGCCTGCGGCAAGTACCGGTCTTGAAAATGACAAGGATCAAATGTGGGAGCGGGCTTGCTCGCGAAGGCGGTGGATCAGTTACAGATGAATTAACTGACCCACCGCCTTCGCGAGCAAGCCCGCTCCCACAGTTTTAACCTCAGTGTGTCAGCGGGTTATTTATCGGTCTTGAGGATTTCGTAATCGCGCAACTTATTCGCGATAGTGGTGTGCGACACACCAAGGCGCTTACCCAACTGCCGACTACTCGGATGCTCGGCATACAAAGCCTCCAGCACCGCCTTTTCAAACCGCCCAACGATATTTTCCAATCCGCCTTCCAGGGAAAAATCGCCAAGCGGCTGACGCACCCCATAATCCGGCAAGCGAATATGCTCGGCCTTGACCATTCCGCCGTCGCACAAAGACACCGCCTGAAACAACACGTTTTCCAACTGCCGCACGTTGCCCGGCCAGTGGTAGTGACTGAGCCGGTCCATCGCCGCCGGCGCCAGCTTGGGCAACGGGCAACCAATCTGGCGGCTGGCCTGATCGAGAAAATGCTCAACCAGCGGCGCCAGGCCGTCCAGGCATTCACGCAACGGCGGGATATGCAGCGACAGCACGTTGAGCCGGTGATACAGGTCCTGGCGGAATTCGCCACGCGCACAGAGTTCCGACAAGTCCACCTGGGTCGCGCAGATCACCCGCACATCCAGATACACCTCTTCATCACTGCCCACCCGGCGAAAGCAGCCGTCCTGCAAAAAGCGCAGCAATTTCACCTGCAAGCGTGCGCTCATTTCCCCCACGCCATCGAGAAACAACGTACCGCCCGCCGTCAGCTCCAGCAGCCCCAACTTGCCCTCGGCCCGAGCGCCTTCAAACGCACCGGGGCCATAGCCGAACAACTCGGTCTCGGCCATCGACTCCGGCAGGCCCGCGCAATTGAGCGCCATCAAGGGTGATTGCCCGCGCGGGCTGGCCAAGTGACAAGCGCGTGCCAGCAACTCTTTGCCGGTGCCGGTTTCACCTTCTATTAATAGCGGCGCATCCAGCGGCGCCATGCGCCGGGCCTCGCGCACCACGGCGGCCATGACTTTGGAGCTTTGGAAAATACTGTCGAAGCCGCGCAGTTCTTGCTTGCGCACATTGTAGATACGCTCACCCACACGGTCCGCACGGTGCAGGGTCAACACGGCGCCGGCCATGGCCTCGCTGTCGTCGTGCTCGGAAGATTGCAGCGGCGCGATATCCGCCAGAAACACGTCACCCTTGACCTTGACCCGCAGGCCGTTGATGCGCGATTTGCTCGCACGCACCAACTCCGGCAGGTCGAAATCCTCGGCATAACGCGACAGCGGAATGCCCGGCACCTCGTCCACCCGCACCCCGAGCAACTGCGCCGCCGCGCGGTTGGCGGCGACGATGGAGCCGCCCATATCAATCGACAACACTGGAAACTCCAGGGCGCCGAGCAGCGCATTGAGCTCCATATGCCGACGCTCGCTGGGCATCAGCCCTACCCGTTTAACCCCAAATACCCCGGCAATCGCTTCGAATTGCGGGCGCAGCGCCTGGAACTGCATGTTCACCAGGTTGGGGCAAAACAGGTAAATGGCGTTGCCATGTTCACCACCCACCTCGCCTTTGGCGACGTTGACGCCGTACTCCACCAGCAGGTTGAGGATGTCCCGCAGGATGCCGATACGGTTCTGGCAGTGCACTTTAATACGCATTAAAAAACCCAAAAGGTGGGAAAGCGCCGCGTCTTTTTGCCGCTGGGCGCAGATAGTCGTCAAGATTATGTGACAGCTTGTGAGCTTTTCACAGCCCAATACACCGATAGGTCGGCATACCGTAACGAAAAGTTTACAAAAAGCGGTAACTTTTCCTACAAGCAAGCGCTGCAGCCAGATGGAATCCAACGCTTTGCGGGTTATCAATAGGCTCATCGCAGGACATAACAAGAACGAATGCCTAGCAGGAGAGCCGTATGAAGCAGACGCACTACGTGGCCCGCGAGCCCGATGCGCAAGGTTTTATCCACTACCCGCCGGAAGAACACGCGGTGTGGAACACCCTGATCACGCGCCAATTGAAAGTGATCGAGGGGCGCGCCTGCCAGGAATACCTGGACGGCATCGACAAACTCGGCCTGCCCCTGGACCGCATCCCGCAACTGGGTGAGATCAACAAGGTGTTGGCCGAAACCACCGGCTGGCAAGTTGCTCGCGTACCCGCACTGATCCCGTTCCAGACCTTCTTCGAATTGCTCGCCAGCAAACAGTTTCCGGTGGCGACCTTTATTCGCACCCGCGAAGAACTGGACTACCTGCAAGAGCCGGATATTTTCCACGAGATCTTCGGCCACTGCCCGCTGCTGACCAACCCTTGGTTTGCCGAGTTCACCCACACGTACGGCAAGCTCGGCCTGGCGGCCACCAAAGAGCAACGCGTGTACTTGGCGCGCCTGTACTGGATGACCATCGAGTTCGGCCTGGTGGACACCCCGCAAGGCCGGCGCATCTACGGCGGCGGCATCTTGTCGTCGCCTAAAGAAAGCGTGTATTGCCTGTCGGATGAACCCGAACACCAGGCCTTCGACCCGCTGGAAGCGATGCGCACGCCGTATCGCATCGACATTCTGCAACCGCTGTACTTCGTATTGCCCGAGCTTAAGCGCCTGTTTGAAGTGGCGCAGGAAGACATCATGGGCATGGTCGAGCGCGGTATGCAGTTGGGTCTGCATGCCCCGCTCTTCACCCCGAAGGCAGCCCCACCGAAACCCAAGGTTGCTTGAACCTTACATTTTGAGGCCAGGTGCATCTGTTACCTGGCCGCGCGTTGCTTTAGGGTAACGCCCACTGATCTCACTCTTTCGAATTCAGGACACCCCCATGACCACCTTGAACCAAGCCCACTGCGAAGCCTGCCGCGCCGATGCCCCGCAAGTCAGCGACGAAGAGCTGCCGGTACTCATCAAGCAGATTCCCGACTGGAACATCGAAGTCCGCGATGGCGTGATGCAGCTGGAAAAGGTTTTCCTGTTCAAGAACTTCAAATTCGCCCTGGCCTTTACCAACGCCATGGGTGAAATCTCCGAAGCCGAGGGCCATCACCCAGGCCTGCTCACCGAGTGGGGCAAAGTCACCGTGACCTGGTGGAGCCACTCGATCAAAGGCCTGCACCGCAACGACTTCATCATGGCCGCGCGCACCGACGAAGTGGCTAAAGACGCCGAGGGCCGCAAGTAATGCATTTTGATGCCATTGGCCGTGTGCCCGGCGATCCAATCCTCGGGCTCATGGACCTGTATGCCCAGGACGCCAACCCGAACAAGTTCGACCTGGGCGTGGGCGTCTATAAGGACGACCAGGGCCTGACGCCGATTCCGCACTCGGTAAAACTGGCCGAACAGCGCCTGGTGGACACGCAAACCACCAAGACTTACATCGGCGGCCACGGCAATGCGGCCTTCGGCTCGCTGATCAGTGAGCTGGTGCTGGGCGCCGATTCCGCGCTGGTTCGCGAGCGGCGCGCGGGCGCCACGCAAACCCCAGGCGGTACTGGCGCGCTGCGCCTGAGCGCTGACTTTATCGCACAAAACCTGCCCGGCCGTGGCGTATGGCTGAGCAACCCGACCTGGCCGATCCACGAAACCATCTTCGCCAAGGCGGGGCTCAAGGTCAGCCATTACCCGTACGTGGGCGCGGATAACCGCTTGGACGTGGGCGCGCTGCTCGCAACACTGGCCACAGTACCCAAGGGCGACGTGGTGTTGTTGCATGCCTGCTGCCACAACCCGACCGGTTTTGACTTGTCCCAGGATGACTGGCGCCAGGTGCTGCACATCGTGCGCGAACGGCAATTGCTGCCATTGATCGACTTCGCCTACCAGGGCTTTGGCGACGGCCTCGAGCAGGACGCCTGGGCGGTGCGGTTGTTTGCCGCCGAACTGCCGGAAGTGCTGGTCACCAGTTCCTGCTCGAAAAACTTCGGCCTGTACAGCGACCGTGTCGGCGCGCTGATCGTGTGCGCGGCAGACGCCGAGAAGCTCACGGACGTGCGCAGCCAACTGGCGAATATCGCGCGCAACCTGTGGTCGACACCGCCGGATCATGGCGCCGCCGTGGTAGCGACCATCCTGGGCGACGCCGAGCTGAAAAAGCGCTGGAGCGATGAAGTCGAGGCCATGCGTTCGCGCATTGCACAACTGCGCTCCGGGCTGGTGGAGGCGCTGGCGCCCCACGGGCTGGCCGATAAGTTTGCGCATATTGGTGCGCAGCGTGGGATGTTTTCCTATACCGGCTTGAGTGCCGAACAGGTCAAGCAACTGCGCGAAAAGCACAGTGTGTATATGGTCAGTTCAGGGCGTGCGAATGTTGCCGGCATTGATGCCACGCGTCTGGCATTACTGGCCGAGGCTATCGCCGACGTCTCGAAATAACTGAAGAAATCCAATCAAATTGTGGGAGCTGGCTTGCCTGCGATTACGGAGTGTCAGTCACTGAATAAGCTGACTGAACAACCGCTATCGCAGGCAAGCCAGCTCCCACTTTTGAATTGTGTTGATCTTTAGCCCGCCACCATCTCGGCTTTGAGCAGCGCCTCTTTAGCCTGCGCATCCGCCAACCGATACAATTCGATACTGCCATCCCAGTGCTCGATCAACGCGGTGCACGACTCCACCCAATCGCCGCAATTGAGGTAGTCCACCTCGCCCACCTTGCGAATCTCGGCATGGTGAATATGCCCGCACACCACGCCATGCAGCTCGCGCTTGGTCACCTCATGGGCGATCGCCTCTTCGAAATCACTGATAAAACTCACCGCCGTCTTGACCTTGTGTTTCAGGTACGCCGACAACGACCAGTAGCCATAGCCGTACCGCGCACGCCAGTGGTTGAGCCAGCGGTTCAGTGTGAGGGTGAACTCGTAGGCCGAATCACCGAGGAAGGCCAGCCAGCGGTGGTAACGGGTGATCACATCGAATTGATCGCCGTGAATCACCAGCAGGTGACGGCCGTCGGCGGTGACGTGCACGGCCTCGTCCACCAGTTGGATATTGCCCAGGATCAGCTTGGAGTAGCGCCGCAGGAATTCGTCGTGGTTGCCGGTGACGTAGATCACCTCGGTGCCGCGCTTGGCCATGGTCAGCAAGCGGCGGATCACATTGGTGTGGGCCTGGGGCCAATACATGCCGCCGCGCATTTTCCAGCCGTCGATGATATCGCCCACCAGGTAGACCTTGTCGGCGTGGTAGCCCTTGAGGAACTGCGACAGGTGCTCGGCCTGGCAATCCCGGGTGCCCAAGTGCACGTCGGAGATCCACAGGGTACGAACCCGTTGTTTGCGGCTGGGTTTGGCGAACTCGGCACTGGTCATGGGCATCCCTCGACGGTGTTTTCGCGAGCTTGCGCCCAGGCGGTTAATAGCCCATGACAACTGTGCGTCAGTCTGATGACAGCGCTCGCAGCCCTTCAAGCGTTGTAGACTGCAGGCCTGCTGCCCAGGAGACCGCGATGAGACCGACCCTCACGCTGCGCCACTACATTGAAGAGCCGCTTGCCCACAGCCATGACCACGCACAGCTGGTGTTCGGGCTGTCGGGTCACTTGGACCTGGAAGTCGATGGCCTCGGCAGCCAGGTGCACGCCAGCAGCGTGATGGTGCTGCCCTTCTCGGCCCACCACGCCTGCGGCAGCCGTGACGGCAGCCGCTGCCTGGTGCTGGACGTTCCCGACGAGCATTGGGTGGCGCAGTCTTTGGGCGAACATGCCGACACCAGCCGCCGCCTGCTCGAGCAACCGGCGCGACTGACACTGGACGCCCGGCAAAGCCAGTTGGTGCAATGGCTGGCACACAGCCCGGTGGATGACGCGCTGATCGCCCAGCAAGGCGCCGTGTTGCTGTTGGCCAGTCTCAATCATCCGCAGGCCCAACCGATACCGGGCAAGCGTTTGCCGTATGCGGCGTTCAATGCGCACATCGAACGCCATGCTGCGCGCCCGTTGCAAGTGGCCGACCTGGCACGTATCGCCGACCTCTCGGTGGCGCGCTTGCATGCACGCTTTATGGCCGAGTGCGGGCAAACACCGATGGACTACCTGCGTAGCCGTCGCCTGCACATGGCGTTGAAACTTTTGCGCGAGACGCCTCTGCCCGTTGGCGAAATTGCCGAACGCGTCGGCTACGCCTCACAAAGCGCCTTCTCTGCCGCCATGTTGCGTGAATTTGGCGCATCCCCCGGCGCCTTACGCCGCTCATCGTAAGCGTCAACTCTGACCGCCCGGGCGGCTGATCCCAACAGCGAACACCGTCACTGTGGCGAGCGGGCTTGCCCTGCGTTGGACTGCGCAGTGGTCCCATTTTTTGGGGTCGCTTCGCAACCCAACGCAGGGCAAGCCTGCTCGCCACAGGTTATTCGTCGCCCACAGGGATGATCGTGGTGAGAGCCTGGCGCTAAGATTCGCGAGGCCCGCGACAGACACCAGCGCCCTCGACCCTCTAGACTGCGATTCTGTCACCCCCGTTGGTTCAAGGATCGCAATGACTCCCCGCTCAGCCCTTGGCGCCCTGCATATCGGCGCACTGATGTTTGGCCTCACCGGTGTCTTCGGCAAACTGGCGGCCGCCTCGCCGGCCATCATCGTGTTTGGCCGCGCCTCCTTCGCCGTAATCGCTCTGGCGATTTTTGCGCGATTCGCCAGCAACACCACCTGGAAAGCCCTGGAGATGCGCGACTGGCGCCGCCTCGTCGTCAGCGGCGTGCTGCTGGCGGCGCATTGGGTGACCTTCTTCATTGCCGTCAAAGTCGCCGGCGTCGCCGTCGCAACCCTTGGTTTTACCGCGTTCCCGGCCTTTACCGTAATACTTGAAGGGCTGATTTTCCGGGAACGCATTCGCGCCAACGAAGTGCTGCTGGTGGCGCTGGTCACGGTGGGGCTGGTGTTGGTGACGCCAGACTTCGACCTCGCCAGCCAAGCCACGGGTGGCCTGTTGTGGGGGATTCTCTCGGGCCTGTTGTTCTCGCTGCTGTCGCTGAACAACCGCGCCAGCTCCGGGCGCATTCCGGCGGTGCAGGCCGCGCTGTGCCAGAACGTGGTGGTTGCGGCCTGCCTGCTGCCGGTGGCGGCGCCAGGGTTGGCGGATGTGCGAGCGATTGACTGGCTGTGGATCGGACTGCTTGGCGTGTTCTGCACCGGTCTGGCGCACAGTCTGTTTGTCGCCAGCCTCGCGGTGATCAAGGCGCGCACCGCCTCGGTAGTGTTCGCCATGGAGCCGGTCTACGGCATCACCGTGGCCTGGCTGTTGTTTGCCGAAACGCCGACCTTGCGCATGCTGCTGGGCGGCGCGCTGATCATCGTCGCCATCGTGCTCTCAGGCTTGATGGGCAGCGCCAGCCAGGCCAAACAGCCGGCAGCCACCGTGTAGCCTTCAGGCCTTGCGGTCGTTGTGCCCCAAGTCGCGCTGCGGGTCGATCTGGTCGCGCACGCGTTGCTTGAGCACCTTGGCTTCTGGAAAGCCGCCGTCGGCCTTGCGCTCCCAGATCTGCACACCGTCGCAGGTGATGCGAAACGCGCCGCCGGTGGCCGGTTCCAGCGCCACGCGGCCCAGGTCATCGGCAAATGTACTCAACAATTCCTGGGCCAGCCACGCGGCGCGCAACAGCCATTGGCATTGGGTGCAATAGGTGATGACGATCTCGGGTTTGCTGGCAGACATAATTAGAGAAGTTCCTGACATAACGGGCACGGACGATCGAGTGGCTATAATACCGGCCTTTATCGCCCAGCCTCGAGATTCATGATGCGTCGCCTGTTGTCCTGCCTGTTTCTGTGCTTGCTTCCCCTGATCGCCAATGCCGTCGAAAGCCCACGCCCCAAGATCGGCCTGGTGCTGTCCGGCGGTGCCGCCCGTGGCCTTGCGCATATTGGCGTGCTCAAGGCCCTGGAGGAGCAAGGTATCCAGATCGATGCCATTGCCGGCACCAGCATGGGCGCGGTTATCGGCGGCCTGTACGCCTCGGGCTACAAGATCGATGAACTGGAAAAGCTCGCGCTGAGTATTGACTGGCAACAGGCATTGTCCGATGCCCCGCCACGCGAAGACGTGCCGTTTCGGCGCAAACAGGATGATCGCGACTTCCTCGTCAAACAAAAACTCAGCTTCCGCGATGACGGCAGCCTCGGCCTGCCGCTCGGCGTGATCCAGGGCCAGAACCTCGCGCTGCTGCTGGAAAGCATGTTCGCCCACTCCAGCAATACGCGTAACTTCGACAAGCTGCCGATCCCGTTCCGCGCCGTGGCCACCGACATCACCACCGGAGAAAAAGTCGTGTTCAGCAAGGGCCACTTGCCCCAGGTGATCCGCGCGAGCATGTCGATCCCGGCAGTCTTCGCTCCGGTGGAGCTGGACGGGCGGCTATTGGTGGACGGCGGCATGACCGACAACATCCCCCTGGATGTGGCGCGCGAAATGGGCGTCGATATCGCCATTGTCGTGGATATCGGCACGCCGCTGCGCTCACGTAAGCAACTGGCAACCGTGGTGGACGTGCTCAACCAGTCCATCACCCTGATGACCCGGCGCAACTCCGAAGAACAACTCAAGGCCCTGCACCCCAAGGATGTGCTGATCCAGCCGCCCCTGGCCGCCTACGGCGTGACGGACTTCGGCCGCGCCAAAGACATGATCGACGCCGGCTACCGAGCCACCCGCGCCCTCGACGTGCGCCTGGCGCACCTGCGCCCCGCCGAACCGATCGACCCGCAATTGGTCGAGGCCCGCACCCCAGGTGAACGCACGCCGGTGATCACCGCCATCAAGGTGGAAAACGATTCGAAAGTCAGCGACGACGTGATTCGCTACTACATCCGCCAAACCCTGGGCGAGCCGCTGAACCTGGGCCGCCTGCAAACCGACATGGGCACGTTGTACGGCCTGGATTACTTCGAGCAGGTGCAATACCGCGTGGTGAAAAAGGGCCAGGACAATACCCTGGTCATCAGCGCGCGTGGCAAACGCAGCGGCACCGACTATTTGCGCCTGGGCCTGAGCCTGTCGGATGACATGCGCGGCGAAAGCGCCTACAACCTGGGTGCCAGTTACCGCATGAACGGCATCAACCGCCTTGGCGCCGAATGGCTGACGCGTGTGCAGATTGGTGATCGCCAAGAGCTGTACAGCGAGTTCTACCAGCCACTGGATGTGGGCTCGCGCTACTTCGTCGCGCCCTATATCAGCGCCCAGGCACAGAACGTTGACCTGGTGCTGGACAGCGACCCTATCGCCGAATACCGCCTGGAACGCTACGGTTTTGGTTTGAACGTGGGGCGCCAGATCGGCAACAGCGGCGAGATCCGCTTCGGCGTCGGTGAGGCGTGGGGCAAAGCCGATGTGCGCATTGGCGAGCGCGACTTGCCGAGTGTCAGCTTCAGTGAGGGCTTCTATGAGCTCAAGTACTCGTTCGACTCACTGGATAACGTGTACTTCCCCCACTCTGGCGAAGACATCGGCCTGGCCTTCCGAGAGTTCGAGCCCGGCCTGGGGTCGGACCAGCGCTACCGACAGTGGGAGTTCAAGCTGGACAAGGCCATGAGCCACGGCCCGGACACCTTGATACTCGGCGGTCGTTATGGGCGCACCCTGGATAAATCCGACGTGGTGGTTTCCAGCTTCCTGCTCGGCGGTGCGCGGCAATTATCAGGCTTTCGCGAAGACTCAATCTCGGGGCAGAACATCGCGCTGATGCGCGCTGTGTACTACCGCCGCCTGACGCCGCGCTCGTACCTGCCGCTGGATTTCCCGCTGTACCTCGGCGCCTCGTTGGAGCGCGGCCGGGCCTGGAACAACGACAATCAGTTCGACAGCGGGTATATCAATGCCGCGAGTGTTTTCCTCGGCTTTGATACGCCGTTAGGGCCACTGAACTTCAGCTATGGGTTCAATGATGACAAGCAGCAGGCGGTGTACCTGAACCTGGGGCAGACGTTCTAGCTGGATGCCTGGCTTACTGTGGCGAGGGAGCTTGCTCCCTCGCCACACCTCAGGACTTTTCCAGGTTCGCCAGAATGTGCTCATGCACCCGCATGCACACACGCAAATCCTCTTCATCCACGCCCACAAACAACTCATGACGCAAGGCCGTGGCGATGGTTTCGATCTGGTCGATCAACGGGCGGGCGGTGTCACACAGCAGGATGCGTTTGGCGCGACGATCTTCCAGTACCGCCTGGCGCTGCACCAGGCCCTGGCCTTCAAGGCTGTCGAGCAGGCGTGCCAGGGTGGGCCCTTCTACGCCGACGCTTTGCGCCAGTTCGCGCTGGGTGGGTGCATCGACAAAACGGGCCAGGTGCAACAGCACCAGCCAACGCGCCTGGGACAAACCCAGGCCCGCCAAACGGCGGTCCAGTTCAGCGCGCCAGCCTCGGGACATATGCGCCAACTGCATGCCAAAGCGGTGTTGTTCGGTTAACGGCATAAAAAACTCATGGGTTAGACTGAAAATAAAATGTGGCTAATTATTAGTCAGCTAAGCATGAGCCCTGCCAGGAGGCAAGTGGTGCTATGTACTGATTCGTTACATTGTCGTAATTGGCACACTAAATTTCGAATTCAGACTGCAAAGCGGCCCGTACGCAATACAAAACACCCTCAGGAACACGCCCGGTAAACAGCGGTGCGATCTCCGTGACAGGTGGCAATTCGCCTTCTCCGTCAAGGAAAGCATCCTGGATTTCACCGAGCAGATCTTCCGGTAAATCAAGGGCCTGCTCCAACGACAATTGCTGTTTGCCGATGGACTCAGCCAACAATGTGTAGACGTTTTTTTCCGAGCATTGCAGCTGGCCCGCGATCTGGATCGGGGTCATGCCGGCACGTGCCAGGCTGATCAGTTCGTGACGGATGTCGGCGACTTCCTTCGGCGCCTCGGCCTGACCGCCGAGCACTTCGAGGAAGGCCTGGCCATAGCGTTCCAGCTTGCGCGCACCGACGCCGCTGACCTTGGCCATCTCGGCCATGCTGGTCGGCTGCTCGCGCAGCATCTCCAGCAACGTGGAGTCGGGGAAGATGACGTAAGGCGGCACACTGTGTTCCTGCGCCAGTTTACGCCGCAGGGTGCGCAAGGCTTCCCACTGTTCGCGTTCTTCACCACGCACCAATTGGCTGGCCGGGCTGGTGCTGCTGCTTTTGGCGGTGGTCTGCGGCTTGAGGTCGCGGCGCAGCTCCAGGCTTACTTCGCCCTTGAGCAAGGGTCGGCAACTGTCGTTCAGGCGCAAGCCGCCGTAGCCTTCGATGTCGATGTCCACCAGGTTGCGCGCGACCATCTGCCGGAACAACGAACGCCATTCGCCTTCGGCGCGCGCCTTGCCGACGCCGTATACCGAGAGCTTTTCGTGGCCGAAGCTGCGCACTTTCTCGTTGTCCTTGCCCAGCAAAACATCTACCAGATGCCCTACGCCGTAGCGCTGGCCGGTGCGGTAGATCGTTGACAGCGCCTGGCGCGCCGGCTCGGTAGCGTCCCAGGTTTGTACGCCATCGGTGCAATTGTCACAGTGCCCGCATGGCTCGGGCATGTCCTCGTCGAAATAGGCGAGCAACGTCTGACGGCGGCAGCGGGTCTCTTCGCACAGCGAGAGCATGGCATCGAGCTTGTGTTGTTCCAGGCGTTTGTGGCGCTCGTCGCCTTCGGAATTTTGCAACATCTGCTTGAGCATCACCACGTCTTGCAGGCCGTAGACCATCCAGGCATCCGCCGGCAGGCCATCACGGCCGGCGCGACCGGTTTCCTGATAGTAGGCCTCGAGGGATTTTGGCAGGTCCATATGCGCAACAAAGCGCACGTTGGATTTGTCGATGCCCATGCCGAACGCGATGGTCGCCACCATGATCAGGCCTTCCTCGTTGAGGAAGCGCTTCTGGTGGGCAGAGCGCGTGTCATTGGGCAGGCCCGCGTGATACGGCAGCGCCGGGTAGCCTTGCTCGCAGAGAAATGCCGCCACTTCGTCGACCTTCTTGCGCGACAGGCAATACACGATGCCTGCGTCGCTGCGTCGCTCGGACAGGAACGCCAGCAACTGCTTGCGCGGCTGTTCCTTGGGCACGATGCGGTAAAAAATATTCGGCCGGTCGAAGCTCGACAGGAAGCGTTCGGCGTTCTGCAGATGCAGGCGCTCGACGATTTCTTCGCGGGTGCGTTTGTCGGCGGTGGCGGTCAGGGCGATGCGCGGCACGTCGGGGAACAATTCCGCCAGTTGGCCCAGTTGCAGGTATTCGCGACGGAAATCGTGGCCCCATTGCGACACGCAGTGGGCTTCGTCGATGGCGAACAGCGCAATTTCCAGGCTTTGCAGAAAGGCCAGCATGCGCGGCTGCACCAGCCGTTCAGGTGCCAGGTAGAGCATCTTCACTTCACCGCGCTTGATGCGCGCAGCCAGCTCGCGCTGCTGTTCGGCACTCAAGGTGGAGTTCAAGGCAGCGGCGGCGACACCGAGTTCTTCAAGGGTGGCGACCTGGTCGTCCATCAACGCGATGAGCGGCGACACCACCACGGCCAAGCCGTTGCGCAACAGCGCCGGCACCTGGAAGCACAGCGACTTGCCGCCGCCGGTAGGCATCAGGACCAGGGCATCACCACCACTGGCCACGCGCTCAATGATCGCACCCTGGCGGCCACGAAAACTGTCGTAGCCGAAGATGTCCTTGAGGACGCGTTGAGCCTGCTCGAGCATGTAAAACTCCAAAATGGTGCCGAAAACCCTCTGTACAGGCTGGCCGAAAAAACACCGCTTCACGGGAAATAATCCGTAAGCGAAGTTTTCGCGGATTGGCGCTTGGCCTGCAGGGGCATCACAAAACGCGGCAGTATACCCGAGCGTTACCCGGCAAAGGGCGTCACTGACGAATAGTCATCACGCTCTAAAACCCGGCAAATATGCCTTGCAGCTGGCCTGGGCGCTCAAGAAAGCCTAGAATTCAGCATCGTTTATTCCCAAGGTAGCCCTTCAATGTCCTTCGCTGAGCAACTAACCCGCCTGCAAGCCTTCCTCGACGCCGATGAGCTGCATGACGAGGCGCTGGACTACGTGGCCGCTCACGGCTACCTGACCGCCCTGTCGATCTGCGCCGACGTCGTGCCCGACCGTGAATGGATCGACGCGCTGTTCGCCGAAGAACCGCACTACGCCGACGCCGCCCAACGCGAAGAAATCGAGTCGACCCTGCTGGCCCTCAAGGCCCACATTGGTCGCCAACTGGCTTCCGATGAGGAATTCGAGCTGCCATGCGAGCTGGACCTGGGCGAGGAGCCGGATGACTCCGACTTGCGCGGCTGGTGCATCGGCTTCATGGAAGGTGTGTTCCTGCGCGAAGCCGCCTGGTTCGAAACTGCCGAGGAAGAAGTCAGCGAAATGCTGCTGCCGATCATGGTCGGTTCGGGCCTGTTCGATGACCAGCCGGAATTCTCCGACATCGCCGCCGATGCCAACCTGATGGACGACATGATCGTACAGATCCCGGAAGCCCTCACCGCCTTGTACCTGCTGTGCAACGCGCCTGACGAAAAACCGGCGATCCTCAAGCCTCGTCACCACTGAGTCGTTTGCCCATGACGCCCATGGGCAACCGCTCACTGCTCCTGCGCTACGTGCTGCTGGCCATCGGCTGGCTGAGCGTAGCGCTGGGCGTGATTGGTATTTTCCTGCCGGTATTGCCAACCACCCCCTTCCTGCTGCTAGCCGCCGCCTGCTTCGCTCGAAGCTCCCCGCGTTTCTACCAATGGCTGGTGGAACATCCGCGCCTGGGGCCGTGGATTCGTGACTATCTGGATGGCAATGGTATTCCGCTCAAGGGCAAGGTGTATGCCATAGGCCTGATGTGGCTGAGCATTGGGTTTTCCTGCTACCTGGTGCCGCTGCCTTGGGCACGTGGGTTTATGCTGACCAGTGCGGTGTTGGTGACCGTTTACATCTTGCGCCAGAAGACCTTGCCGTCGCGGTGAGCGTGTTTTTTCGTGGTGGAGGGTGGCTTTTGTATCCGTTATTTGGGTAACGGGGCGCCTCAGATCAAAAGCAGATCAAGATCATAATCTACAGCACGGCGGCCTGAAAGCCGACCTGAGTGGTTGAAGCAAGAGCCAGATCAAGTGCAAATCAAAAGCCTGTCTACCTGACTCAACGGGGTCTAATTGTGGGAGCGGGCTTGCTCGCGAATGCGGTGGGTCAGTTACAGATGAATTGACTGACCCACCGCATTCGCGAGCAAGCCCGCTCCCACAGGTAACCGCATCCAACCTTGATGGTGAGGTCGGCTGTTGCTGTTGCTCTGGCCCTTGCATCCTTTTCGATGACGAATTTTGACTGGGCCGGCATTCCGGTCCTTGCAAAAGTGACCCGCCGTCAGGGCGGAACCCTAAGCCGCCGTTACCGCAGCAACGGATATACACCCCGCTCCACCGCCGCCCCCCCTCACACGACCTTGGTCGACACTGACTAACCCCCAGCATCATGCGAGACTGTCCCACCGGGCTCGGAATGCCCGGGCGTTCTTATGCTCGGAGTTACCATGACGCTGTCCAGCGGGCTGATCGCCGCCGTTGCCCTGGCCTATATGGCCATTATGTTTGCCATCGCCTTTTACGGTGATCGCCGCCACGCGCCGCTGCCGCCGCGAATGCGTGCCTGGGTATACAGCCTGTCGCTCGCCGTTTACTGCACCAGTTGGACCTTCTTCGGCGCCGTAGGCCAGGCCGCCGAGCAGCTGTGGGCGTTTTTACCGATCTACCTGGGACCTGTCCTGCTGCTGGTGCTGGCACCTTGGGTGCTGCAGAAGATGATTCTGATCAGCAAGCAGGAAAACATCACCTCCATTGCCGACTTTATCGCCGCACGCTACGGCAAATCCCAATCCCTGGCCGTGGTGGTGGCGCTGATCTGCCTGGTCGGCGTGCTGCCCTATATCGCCCTGCAACTCAAAGGCATCGTGCTGGGCGTGAACCTGTTGATCGGCTCCGGCCCCGACACTACCGGCACCCGCGCCCAGGACACCGCGTTGATCGTGTCGCTGGTATTGGCGCTGTTCACCATTGTGTTCGGTACCCGCAACCTCGACGCCACCGAACACCACCGTGGCATGGTGCTGGCGATTGCGTTTGAATCGCTGGTCAAGCTGTTCGCCTTTCTGGCGGTCGGTGCATTCGTGACCTTCGGCCTGTACGACGGTTTTGGCGATCTGTTCAGCCAGGCCATGCTCGCCCCGCGCCTGGAGGAATACTGGACAGAAACCATCAACTGGCCATCGATGGTGGTGCAGACCGGCGTAGCGATGATGGCTATCATCTGCCTGCCGCGGCAGTTTCACGTCACCGTGGTGGAGAATATCGACCCGCAGGACTTGCGCCTGGCCAAGTGGGTGTTCCCGGCGTACCTGATCCTCGCCGCACTGTTCGTCATCCCTATCGCCCTCGGCGGCAAAATGCTCTTGCCCGCCTCGGTATTGCCGGACTCCTACGTGATCAGCCTGCCCATGGCCGAAGCGCACCCGGCGCTCGCCGTGCTGGCGTTTATCGGCGGCGCATCGGCGGCGACCGGCATGGTGATTGTGGCGAGCATCGCCTTGTCGACCATGGTCTCCAACGACATGCTGCTGCCGTGGCTGCTGCGCCGTTCCAGCGCCGAGCGGCCGTTCGAAGTATTCCGCCACTGGATGCTGTCGGTGCGCCGCGTCAGCATTGTGATCATCCTGTTGCTGGCCTATGTGAGTTACCGCCTGCTCGGCTCCAGCGCCAGCCTGGCGACCATAGGCCAGATCGCGTTCGCCGCCGTTACCCAACTGGCACCCGCGATGCTTGGCGCGCTGTATTGGAAGCAGGCCAACCGACGCGGCGTGTTTGCCGGCTTGGCGGCGGGCACTTTCCTGTGGTTCTACACCTTGGTCCTACCAGTAACGGCGAAAAGCCTGGGCTGGTCGTTGAGCCTTTTCCCCGGCCTGACGTGGATGCATTCGCACCCCTTTGGTTTCACCGTCACCTCGTTGACCTTGGGCACTGTGTTTTCCCTGGCGGGTAACTTCACGTTGTTCGTGTGGGTGTCTATGCTGTCGCGCACGCGGGTGTCCGAGCATTGGCAGGCTGGGCGCTTTATCGGCCAGGAAATCAGCCAGCGCGCCAATGCCCGCTCGATGCTGTCGGTGCAGATCAGTGACCTGCTCAGCCTCGCGGCACGGTTTGTCGGCGAGGAACGCGCCCAGCAGAGCTTTATCCGTTTCGCCTATCGCCAAGGCAAAGGCTTCAACCCGAACCAGAACGCCGATAACGACTGGATCGCCCACACCGAACGCCTGCTGGCCGGTGTGCTCGGCGCCTCCTCGACACGCGCAGTGGTAAAAGCTGCGATTGAAGGTCGGGAGATGCAGTTGGAAGACGTAGTGCGCATCGCCGACGAAGCCTCCGAGGTGTTGCAGTTCAACCGCGCGTTGCTGCAAGGCGCGATCGAAAACATCACCCAGGGCATCAGTGTGGTCGACCAGTCCCTCAAGCTGGTGGCCTGGAACCGCCGCTATCTG
Source organism: Pseudomonas sp. Xaverov 259 (assembly GCF_019352915.1). Lineage (NCBI taxonomy): Bacteria > Pseudomonadati > Pseudomonadota > Gammaproteobacteria > Pseudomonadales > Pseudomonadaceae > Pseudomonas > Pseudomonas sp. Xaverov 259. The sequence goes on from NZ_JAAAFV010000010.1 coordinate 66,786, forward strand.
GAACTGTTCAATTACCCCGAAGGCCTGATCAGCGTGGGCCGACCGATTGCCGACATCATTCGCTACAACGCCGAGCGCGGCCTGTGTGGGCCGGGTGAGGCCCAAGTGCACGTAGCGCGCCGCCTGCACTGGATGCGCCAGGGTCGCGCGCACACCTCTGAACGGTTATTCCCGAATGGCCGCGTGATTGAGCTGATCGGCAACCCGATGCCCGGCGGTGGCTTTGTCATGAGCTTTACCGACATCACTGCGTTCCGGGAGGCCGAGCAGGCGCTGACCGAGGCCAACGAAGGCCTTGAGCAACGGGTGACCGAGCGCACCCATGAGCTGTCCCAGCTCAATGTCGCATTGACCGACGCCAAGGGCGTGGCCGAGTCCGCCAGCCAGTCGAAGACCCGCTTCCTTGCGGCTGTCAGCCACGACCTGATGCAACCCTTGAATGCCGCTCGCCTGTTCTCCGCCGCCCTCTCCCACCAGCACGACGGCCTGTCTGCCGACGCCCGGCAATTGGTGCAGCATTTGGACAGCTCGCTGCGTTCGGCCGAAGACTTGATCAGTGATTTGCTGGATATCTCACGCCTGGAAAACGGCAAGATCAACCCGCAGCGCCAGCCCTTTGTGCTTAACGAGCTGTTCGACACCCTCGGCGCCGAATTCAAGGCGCTGGCTCAGGAGCAGGGCCTGCGTTTTCGCCTGCGCGGCAGCCGGTTGCGGGTGGACAGCGACATCAAACTACTCAGGCGGATTCTGCAGAACTTTCTCACCAATGCGTTCCGCTATGCCGACGGCCCCGTTCTACTGGGCGTGCGCAGGCGCAAAGGCGAACTGTGCCTGGAAGTGTGGGACCGTGGCCCTGGCATTCCGCTGGATAAACAGAAGGTCATCTTCGAAGAGTTCAAGCGCCTGGACAGCCACCAGACTCGCGCCGAGAAAGGCCTGGGCCTGGGCCTGGCCATCGCTGACGGCCTGTGCCGCGTGCTCGGGCATACGTTGAGCGTGCGCTCGTGGCCGGGCCAAGGCAGCGTGTTCAGCGTGCGCGTGCCGCTGGCGCGCAACCAGGCCAGCCCGCAGGTCAAGATCGCACCAGACAATGGGCAGCCATTAAGCGGCGCGCAGGTGCTGTGCGTGGATAACGAGGAAAGCATCCTGATCGGCATGCGCAGCCTGCTGACGCGCTGGGGCTGCGAGGTGTGGACCGCCACCGACCAGGCGCAATGCGCGGCACTGCTGGCTGAAGGTGTGCGACCGCAATTGGCGTTGGTGGATTACCACCTGGACCACGGCGAGACTGGCACGGAGCTGATGGGCTGGCTGCGGGCGCAATTGGCGGAGCCGATTCCCGGGGTGGTGATCAGTGCCGATGGACGACCGGAGATGGTCGCCGAGGTGCATGCAGCGGGGTTGGATTACCTGGCCAAGCCGGTGAAACCGGCGGCGTTGCGGGCGTTGCTGAGTCGGCATTTGCCGCTTTAACCAAAGTGTGCTCGGTCGGATCGCATTTAATCGGGCAGATGCGCCACGCCGTCTGAATCGGTCATTGCGCGTTCGAGTAAATCCGCTGGCAGGCTTTTGCTCGCACGCGCCCCCAGCAAACGCAATTGCTCGGTACGGCTGACCAGATTCCCACGCCCATCTGTGAGCTTGTTACGCGCCGCGCTGTAAGCCTTATCCAACTGTTGCAGACGGTTGCCCACTTCATCCAGGTCCTGGATAAACAGCACGAATTTGTCGTAGAGCCAGCCGGCCCGTTCGGCAATTTCCCGGGCGTTCTGGCTCTGACGCTCTTGCTTCCATAGGCTGTCGATTACCCGCAGGGTGGCGAGCAAGGTGGTGGGGCTGACAATCACGATATGGCGATCGAACGCCTCCTGGAACAGGTTCGGCTCAGCCTGCAAAGCCGCGGAAAAAGCCGCCTCTATGGGCACGAACAGCAACACGAAATCCAGGCTGTGCAGGCCTTCCAGGCGCTTGTAATCCTTGCCGGCCAAGCCTTTGACGTGGTTACGCAGGGACAGTACATGCTGCTTGAGGGCCGCCTGGCCAATCACCTCATCATCTGCCGCCACATATTGCTGATACGCCGTGAGGCTGACCTTGGAGTCGACTACCACCTGCTTGTCGCCCGGCAACATGATCAGCACGTCCGGCTGGAAGCGCTCGCCGTCCGGCCCTTTGAGGCTCACCTGGGTCTGGTACTCGCGGCCCTTCTCCAGCCCGGCATGTTCCAGCACCCGCTCAAGAATCAGTTCACCCCAGTTGCCCTGGGTTTTCTGGCCCTTGAGAGCACGGGTCAGGTTGGTGGCTTCGTCCGACAGGCGCAGGTTCAATTGCTGTAGACGCTCAAGCTCTTTGGCCAGGGAAAAACGCTCGCGGGCTTCGTTCTGATAGCTTTCTTCCACACGCTTTTCGAAGGACTGGATGCGCTCCTTCAGCGGGTCAAGCAACTGGCCCAGGCGTTCCTGGCTGGTTTCGGCGAAACGCTGCTCGCGCTCATCGAAGATCTTTCCGGCGAGCTCGGCAAACTGCGCGCGCAGCTCATCGCGCGAACCTTGCAGGTCGGTGAGGCGCTGTTGATGGCTGTCCTGTTGCTCACGCAGTTCGGCGCGCAAGGCGGCTGACAGCGCATCGAGGCGGCGCAGCTCGGTTTCCTTGGCGCTGCGGTCGAGGTTCCAGGCGTGGGCGGCGTCGCGGGCATTATCGCGGTCGATTTGCAGCAGTTCGACTTCGCGGCGCATGGCGGCCAGGTCAGCCTGTTTGGCGGCGTTGGCCTGGCTTAGGTCGCTGATTTCATCGCGACTGGCGTCGAGTTGCGCGGCCAGCCCCTCTTGGGCCAGTTGCGCGGTAGCCAAGCGCTCTTCTAGCAGTTCCCAGCCGGTCATGCGCGCGGTCAGTCGTCGTTGGATCTGCCAGCACAGGGCCAATAAAGGCACTGCTGCACCTGCCAGACCCAAGGCAATACTGGTCCAGTCAAAAACCATAGCCATTTCTGCCATCACCGAAAAAGAGCAAGGTTAACCAAGCACGAGGCTTGAGGACAGCTCAGTCTTCGACCTGCCCCAACTCGCGCAGGGCGCGGCGGTCGCCGGCGCGGGCCGCCAGGCGCAGCAGGTCGTGGCCGATGCGGCGGTCGCGGGCATTGCCGCACTCGCGGCACATCAACTGGCCCAGACGGCTTTGGGCGGCGACTACGCCATCGCGGGCTGGCTGCTTGAGCAGGCGCCCGGCGAAGTGCTTGACGTTGACGTTGTGCCCCAGTCGCGGGCTGTCGAGCAACCACAAGGCAACTTTCAAGGAAAAGCGCTTGGGTGCGGTAACAGTTTGAGGGGTGTCGGTAACAGAGGGTGATACTGAGCGAAACTTCATAAAGCACTGTGGGACAGATTGGAAGGCGCGCCACTCTACTCTTTTTTTCGCGCAGGTAAAGCTGGAAAAATCCTACACGCCCGTTCTAGAGCAAGCGCTCGGGACAATCCACAGAAGCTGTGGATAACTCAGTGGACAACCTGCCTTGAACTCGCGCAAAGGCCCATGAAACGGGGGCCGCAGTCAAACTGACGATTTTTTCACCAATAAAAAAAAGTGATGTTTTTCATTGACTTAAATTTTCGATACAGGCTAACGACGACGCTTGCGGGCAGTTGACAGAGGGGTTACACACCGCGCAACTAATGTGCACAAGTACCCATCCGCTGGTTATATCACCGAGGTTTTTTGCTTCAACCTGTTCGAAAATGTTACCGGCCTGCAGGAACAGAGTACTTTTCAAATCCGCCTCGGCTCGCCACACTCATGCCCCATCGACTTGACCCTCCTGTAGGCGCTGATGAAAGGAATCCTGTTGTTTGCCGTGTTGCTGCTCGCCATCTGCGCGACCTCACTGGGCATCAATGCAGCGCTGCCCTCGCCTGACGGGGCGTTGTTCGCCATCGCCATCCTGCTATCGGCGGCCTTTACTGCCGTCAGCCTGTGCATCGAGCTGGGAGACGGCCGGATCAATGACATGCGCGACGTGATGAAGGTGATCGAGACCGGCCGTTCCTGGCGCCTGACCCTCGCCGCCTACGGGCTGGGTTGCTCACTGGCGGCGGCCATTACGGTGCTGGTCTATCGTGGCCTGCTGGGCGGTTGATAAAAGTTTTTTGCTCAGCCGCTTCCCTTCCCGGTTTCGATCCGTTACTATCCGCGGCGTTAGTACCAAGCTGAAAGTCAATTCTGGTCGAACAACTCCCCTGAACAACACGGGACCGACCACCTCGATGGTTTCCAGGTATCACTTGCGACGACAATGCCTTTGAACATGCAAAGGGTGTCGCGAAGTCTCAATACTCTGACCGAACCAACCTGCAAATTGATCAGGATCTTCACCCTGGGCCCAGAACCTTTGCCCCTGTTGTGTTGCCTGCCCTCCTAAGTACCTACCTGCCAGCCCAAGCGCGCCAACTTAATAGCGCTTCAAACTGGCTGCTTTGTTCCAGTCGGGTTCTTCGTTTGATCAATGGTGATCAACGTTACTGGAACGTTTTAACGCTGCACGGTTCTTATCCGTGTCATTTGTAGGAACACCAATAATATGAACGCTCAAATCCACACTCAGGATGCCATTCGCACCCTCACCAACGCTTTTGCACCAATGAACTGCCTGATCATGGCCGCTCGCAAAGGCTGCTTCAGCTTCACCCTGGTCAACGAACACGGCATCGCTCGTCACAGCGAACGCCTGTACCCCGATCAATACTCCAGCGCAGAACCGCTGCAGGCCGTGATCGAGCGTACCCGTCAGGCACTGACTGCCTGATCGACCCGAGTCGCTGAAACACAAAAACCCTGTTTAAAAAGCAGGGTTTTTTATTGCCTGAAATTCGTCATTGAAACATTTTGGCTAAGTTCAAATAGATATAAACGTTATAACTAAATGAAGAAGATGTTTTAAAAACAGTCCTTTACATCGTGAATATGACACTACACTTCAACTCAAGCGGCATGATCCGCTTGCGACGGGCCTGAGATCCGATTCACAGCTGCCAAGCCCCCTCTCAGGCACCGTCGACCACTTTCATGGAACGAGGCTTGTATGGGTATCGCCGCCAGCGAATTGTGTCGTTATGTGATCCGGCCGACGTTGATCTACCTCGGCCGCCATGACGCGACAGCCGAAGCCCTGCTGCTGGGCATTGCCGCCAGCCAGTCGGAACTCGGCTCGGCGCTGCACGACCGGCGTGGCCACGGCCTGTACAGCATCACCGAACCACGCCACCGCGCCCTTTGGGACCACTACCTGGCGCGCGACCCCGAGCGCGCCAGCCTGGTACGCGGCCTGGCCAGCCAGCATGCATTCCTCAGTGCGCCGCAGCTTGAGCTGACCGTTAACCTGCGATATGCCACCGCCATTGCCTGGCTGCTGGTGGAGCAACACCGCCCTGCCCTGCCGGCGCCGGGCGATGTACTGGCGATGGCGCGTATCTGGAAAGAAATTTTTCACCCTCAAGGCCGACTGCGGGATTTCACCCAAGCCTGGCAAACCTGTGTTTCACCGTTGAATCAGGTCACTTGTTGATCAGGCGTTTTGCAAGATTCGGCAAAAAACGCTGATTTTGGTCGGATTGTCCTACAAAACCGCTCTATCTCCTGCATTACAGCCTATAGCGCTAACCTAAATTTATTGTTACTTTCCGCAGCGGTGATCACCACGGAGTTCTAATAATGAAAAAAGTAATGCTCAAGACCACACTTAGCCTCGCCGTTGCAATGGCCTCCACCCAACTGTTTGCGAGCGGCTTTGCCCTCAACGAGCAAAGCATCAGTGGGATGGGTACGGGTTTTGCGGGGCGCTCTTCATCTGCCGATGATGCAAGTACTGTCGCTGGCAACCCTGCTGGCATGTCGCGCCTAAAGCGCGATCAAATCACTGCCGGCGTCGCAGCTATCGATGCCAAGACCGATATCAAAAACACCAGCGGTGGCCCACCCGGCAGCAGCAACGACGGCGATATGGTTCCTTTTACCAAAGTCCCGATGTTGTTTGCCGTGAAAAAAGCCACCGATGACCTGGCGTTCGGCCTGGGCGTGTATGCGCCGTTCGGCCTGATCACCAACTACGAAGACAGCTTTGGCGGCCGTTACTACGGCAAGAAGAGTGACGTTAAAGTCGTCACCCTCCAGCCGACTGTCAGCTACGCCTTCAACGAATACGTGTCCGTGGGTTTCGGCCCGACGTTCAACAAGATCAGCGGTAACCTGACCTCGTCGACGCCGCTGGCGCAAACCTTCGGCCGTAATGATGGCCTGGTGGACATCAAGGGCGATGACACCGCGTGGGGCTACAAAGTCGGTATCCTGGTAACGCCATGGGCGAGCACCAACATCGGCCTGACGTACACCTCCAAGGTTTCCTACAACCTCTCGGGTCACACCGATATTTCCGGCCCGGGTTTTGGTCCGTTCAACGGCGGGCGTTTTGACGCCAAGTTGAATATCACCACGCCAGAATCCTACGACATGTCCATCACCCACAAGCTGGATGACCAATGGACGTTGTATGCGGGTACTACATGGACCCGTTGGAGCCGCCTGAAAGAAATCACCGTCAACAACTCGGGCGTTTCGCCTGCACTGGGTGGCGCGGCTGGCCCAATCGGTCGCATCAACGAGCCACAGAACTGGCATGACACCTGGGCCTCGGCCATCGGTGCTTCGTTCCAGGTCAACAAACAGTGGGTTCTGCGTACCGGTTTCTCGGTTGACCAATCGCCTACCAACAACACCGACCGTTCGGTGCGTATCCCGACTGGCGACCGTAAGGCCGTCAGCTTTGGTGCCGGCTTCAGCCCTACCGAAGACTGGACGATCGACGCTGCCGTCTCCTACCTGTGGGAAGAAGAAGTCAACGTCAACCGTACCGGCAAGGGCAACGCCTACAACGCCGAGTACAAAAACAGCGCTTGGGGTTACGGCCTGGGTGCGACTTACAAGTTCTGATTCACTGCGAGCCTGACCGGCTCGCCAGCTGAATCTAAAAAAGCCCCGCTCTCCTGCACAGGAGGCGGGGCTTTTTAATCGCCGACGATCAGGGTTTGGAAGCCAATGCCGCTTCCACTGCCTTGATCAGGTCCGGGCTGTCCGGCTTGGTCAAACTGGAGAAGTTGGCAATGACTTTGCCCTGGCGATCGACCACGTACTTGTAGAAATTCCACTTTGGCGCGCTGGTCTGCTGCGCCAGGACCTTGAACAGGTGCACCGCGTCCGGTCCTTTGACTTTTTGCGGCTCGGTCATGGTGAAGGTCACGCCGTAATTCACGTAACAGACCTTGGCGGTCTCTTCGCCGGTCTTGGCTTCCTGCTTGAAGTCATCGGACGGTACGCCAATCACTTCCAGGCCCTGGCCCTTGTAACGCTGGTACAAGGCTTCGAGGCCTTTGAACTGCGGCGCGAACCCACAAAAACTGGCGGTGTTGACGATCACCAGGGGTTTGCCGGCGAAGCGCTGGCACAGATCGATCGATTCCTTGGCGCGCAGCTTGGGCAATTGGCCCTCAAGCAACGGCGGGCAATTGGCGGCCATGGCAACACTGCCAATGGCCATCAGGACGGGTATTGCAAGCCAGCGCATCTGCATGTCATAAGTCCTTAACATTTCCAGACCACGAACTTAACAGATCGACATACCCAGTTGCATCAATGCCAGCCCACCGCGCTGCCAGCCCCACCAAGCCAGCAGCATCAGCACGACCAACGCCGCCACCGTCAAACACCGTGCCGTCACACTCATGCCGCCTCCATTTGCGCCTGCAGGCGCGCCACCGGCCGCTCGCGCACCGGCCAGTTCAACGCGGCGGCGAGCAGGCTGAGCAGAATTGCCACCTGCCAGATCAAATCGTAGTTGCCGGTTCGATCATAGACCACCCCGCCCAACCAGCCGCCGAGAAACGAACCGAGTTGGTGGAACAGGAACACGATCCCACCGAGCATCGAGAGGTTACGCACACCAAACAAGGTGGCGACGGTGCCATTGGTCAGCGGCACCGTGGACAGCCACAAAAAGCCCATGGCCATGCCAAACAGGTAGGCCGTGACTTCGGTGACCGGCGCCCACAGGAACGACACGATGACCACCGCACGCAGCAGGTACAGGCCGGTGAGCAGCCGAGGCTTGGACATGCGCCCGCCAAGCCAGCCGGCGGTGTAGGTGCCGAATACATTAAACAGACCGATCAAGGCCAGCACTGTAGTGCCCACCGTGGCGGGCAAGTGCTGGTCGACCAGATACGCCGGCAGGTGCACACCGATAAACACCACCTGGAAACCGCACACAAAAAAGCCGAATGCCAGCAACCAGAAGCCGGAATGGGAACAGGCTTCCTTCAAGGCTTCGCGCAAGGTTTGCTGGCCAGTCACCACCGGCAGCGGCTTGTCCTTGAGCATCGCCACCAGCGGCAAAATCAACGCCACCATCAGGCCCAATGCCAGCAAAGCGGCCGACCAGCCCAGCCAGCCGATCAAACCCAAAGTGCCTGGCACCATGGCGAACTGGCCGAAAGAGCCTGCGGCGCTGGCGATACCCATGGCCATGCTGCGTTTTTCCGGCGCTACGGCGCGGCCCACCACGCCGAGAATCACCGAAAACGAGGTGCCCGACAGGCCGATGCCAATCAGCAAGCCCGCACTCAGCGACAATGACCACGCCGAATCGGACATGCCCATCAACACCAGGCCTACGGCGTACAGCACGCCGCCGACAAACACCGCTTTGGTCGCGCCAAAACGATCGGCCAGGGCGCCGGTAAACGGCTGCGCCAGGCCCCAGATCAGGTTCTGCAGCGCGATGGCGAAGGCAAACGTCTCGCGGCCCCAGCCAAATTCGTTGCTCATCGGCGCCAGGAACAGGCCAAAGCCGTGCCGCACGCCCAAGGACAACGCCAGGATCAGCGCACTCCCCACAAGGATCCAACCACTGGTGCGCCACATCGAGGTCATGTTCTTATTCTCCGCTCGCGGGTATATACCCGCTTGTAATCGAACAAACCCGCGCTCAGGCGAGTTCATCCAGCAAGGCCAACAAGGTTTCGCGCTTTTCGGCGCCTAACTGATCAATCAATTTTTGCTGCGCCGCTTCCCACGCCGGCAACGCCGCAGCCAGCCGCTCTTCGCCGGCTGGCGTCAACAACACCAGGCGATTGCGCAGGTCATCGCCTTCGACCAGTTGTACCAGGCCTTCGCCCTCCAGCACGCGCAAGTTGCGGCCCAAGGTGCTGCGATCCAGGCCCATGGCTTCGGCCAGGCTGGAAATGCTCGGTTGGTCGAGACGCTGCAAGTTGCACAGCAGAGAATACTGGGCGACGTTGATCCCGAAGCCGTCGAGAGCGCCGTCGTAATGCCTGCTGACGCCACGGGCGGCACGTCGCAGGTTGGTGCATAAACATTGGGAGGCAAGCATGGAACGTGTATATACCCGCGATTAAGGAAATGCAAGAAAGTGTTACAGCGCCAAACCGACCAACACCGCGACTTCCAGCAGCTCCAGGAGCGCGCCAGCAGTGTCGCCCGTCGTGCCACCGAGCCGGTTGACCATCAATTGGCGCAAGCCGATAAAACACAGCGCCGCCAGCAAAACCGCAATACCGCCACTGAAACCGCCGATCAGGATGCAGGCCAGGCCACTGAGGATAAGCACCTGTTGGCCGACAACGCGCGGTAAATGGTCTGACAACGCCTGGCCCAAACCACCTGCACGCACATAGCGTGTGGTAAGGAACAGCGCCAGCATCGACGCCCGCCCGATCAGCGGCGCCAGGATCAATGCCGCACCATTGTGTTGCTCGATCAACGCCACCAGCGCGGTGAACTTGAGCAACAGCACCAAGCCCAGGGTGACCACCGCAATCGGCCCGCTACGCGGGTCTTTCATGATGGTCAGGGTGCGCTCACGGTCGCCGAAACCGCCGAGCCAGGCATCGGCGCTGTCCGCCAGGCCGTCCAGGTGCAAGCCACCGCTCAGCAACACCCACGCCGTCAGTAATAAGGCGGCATGCAGCAACAACGGCGCGCCCATCAATACGCTGTTCAGCGCCCATAACAGCACGCCGAACAACAGCCCGACCACGGGATAAAACAGCAGCGAACGCCCCAGTTCCTGAGGCTGCGGCATGCCCGGCAAACGAATCGGCAGGCTGCTGAGAAATTGCAGGGCAATCCAGAACGGCAGCATCGTCAGGTTCCTTCTTTCAAAACGCCATCGGCCAAGACTTGCAGACTGAACAGTCCGCCGTGTCCGACCTCGACATTCAACAACTGCTCGCGCGGCAAACCACGCGCCTGCGCCAAAAGCAGACGCATCACGCCACCGTGGCTGATCAGCAACACGCGCTCACCGGCATAGGCCTGATGCAAACGTGAGACGGCGCCCAGGACACGGCGCGAAAAGTCACTGACAGGCTCACCCTCAGGTGGTGTGAAGCTGTAGGGGTCAGCCCAGAACAGGCCGAGCCCTTCAGCGTCGGTTTCCATCAGCGCTGCTGCGCTATGCCCTTCCCAGGCGCCGAAGTGCAATTCCTGCAGATCTTTTTCCAGGCTCACCGGCACATCAAGGCGTGCGCCCAGCTCTTGGGCGAATAGCGCGCAACGCTGCAACGGCGAACTGATAACACGGTCCCAAGGCCCCTGCCCTGCCACGGCGGCGCGCATCTGCGCCCAGCCCTTGTCGGTGAGCGCGTCGTCGAGGCTGCCGCGCAGACCGCCTCCCAGCTCGGTTTCGCCGTGGCGTAACAAGTCCAGGTGCAAGGTCATGCCGGGCGGTCTGCCACGGCCGCTTCGGCGAATGTCGCCATTTGCCCGTGCAGCACACACGCCAGGCGCAGCAACGGCACCGCCAGCGCTGCACCACTGCCCTCGCCCAGGCGCAGGCCGAGTTGCAGCAAGGGTTCGGCGTTGAGGTGTTGCAGGACGTGACGATGGCCCGGCTCGGCGCCACCGTGGCCGAACACCAGCCATTCGCGGCAGGCCGGGTTCAGGCGCGTGGCGACCAGTGCGGCGACGGTGCAGATAAACCCGTCCACCAGTACGACGATGCCTGCTTGCGCGCAGGCCAGGTAGGCACCGACCAGCGCGGCAATTTCAAACCCGCCGAGGTTGAACAGGGTGTGCAGTGCGTCATTGCGCTGCCCGGCATGCAGCGCCAGTGCGCGCTCGATAACGGCCACTTTGTGGCTGACGCCTTGGGCGTTCAAGCCGGTGCCCGGGCCGGTGAGGTCGCTGACCTTGCAATCGAGCAACGCGCACGCCAAGGCGCTGGCGGCGGTGGTATTGCCGATGCCCATCTCACCGCCGATAAACAGCTGGGCGCCGTTTTCCAATGCACGACGTGCGCTATCGCGACCGGCTTGCAGCGCCAGGCGGCCTTGAGCTTCAGTCATGGCCGGGCCGTTAACGAAATTGGCCGTGCCCGCGCCGATGTTCAAGTGACGCACACCGGGCAGGTTCAGGGACGGCGTCACCGTGCCGAGATCGACCACTTCCAGCTGCGCATCCAGCTGGCGCGCCAACACACTGATGGCGGCGCCGCCGGTAACGAAGTTGTGCAGCATTTGCCCGGTCACCTCCTGGGGAAAGGCCGACACGCCTTCTGCGACGACGCCATGGTCACCGGCAAAAATGGCGATCCACACTTGGTCCACCAACGGTTTGACCTGGCCTTGCAGGCCGGCCAGTTGCACCGCCACCGCTTCCAACTGGCCGAGCGAGCCGGCCGGTTTGGTCAACTGTTGTTGGCGTGCCAGCGCTTGTTCGTGGGCCGCCGTGTCGACGGCCTTGCAGGGGTTGAGCCACCAGGTGTCAGTCATAACGCAGTACCTTTCAAAGTCAGGGGCAGGCCGGCAACCGTCAGGACAACACGCTGACACCGCTCGGCCAAGGCTTGATGCAGCCAACCGGCTTCATCCACATAGCGGCGAGTCAATTCGCCCAGCGGCACGACACCCATTCCGGTCTCGTTGCTGACAAAAATGATTTCACCCGGCAGTGCAGCCAGGGTGTGCAGCAATTGATCGCGCTCCAGCGCCAGGCGCGCCGGGTCTTCAAGCATCAGCAGGTTGGTGAGCCACAGGGTCAGGCAGTCCACCAGCAGGCAACGCCCGGCAGCGGCGTTTTCGCGCAGTACGCGGGCCAGTTCGATAGGTTCTTCAATCAGCCCCCAGTGATCCGGACGACGCTCACGGTGATGCGCGACACGTGCGCTCATCTCGCCATCCAACGGCTGGCTGGTGGCGATGTAGATGACGGGCAAGGTGCTGTCGCTGGCGAGTTTTTCGGCCAGGCGGCTTTTGCCGGAGCGGGCACCGCCGAGGATTAGTTGATGCATGGGGTGGCACCTTGTTCGGCGGGTGGCGAGGTTGAGGTGTGCAGCAGCGAGTGGGGTGAGTCAGATAGGCATGCAGTGGCTGACCTATCGCTATCGCAGGCAAGCCAGCTCCCACAGGAGGGCAGATTCGCTTTTGATTTGGCGGTTGATCTGGCTTTTGATTTTGATCTGAGTCGCCCTGTTAAACCACGCTGGCCGAACGCAGGTTTGAAGCCGTGGGTAACCCGGCAGGACGCCGGGTTAGCCGCGCTGGGCCAAGGATGGCCCAGCGCGGCGGCCCACGGA
>NZ_JAAAFV010000011.1:0-30467 GCF_019352915.1 Pseudomonas sp. Xaverov 259
GCGAGGACTTTTTGGTTACCTTTTTGGTCCTTCAAAAAGTGACCCGCCGTCAGGGCGGAACCCTAAGTAGCCATCACAAAAACAATGGATATGTACACCAAACCACCTCACACCCCATTCAGCACTTAGCTCTAGAGCGACGCATCAACTGGTAAGCCGCCGGAATCACAAACAGCGACAGCAACGGCGCCGTCAACATCCCCCCAATCATCGGCGCAGCAATGCGGCTCATCACTTCGCTACCCGTCCCACCACCCAACAAAATCGGCAGCAACCCCGCGATAATAACGGCCACGGTCATCGCCTTGGGCCTCACCCGCAACACCGCCCCCTCAGTAATGGCCGCCAGCAAATCACCATCCTTACGCTCAGCCCAAGCGTTTTTCAAATACAACAACATGATCACCCCAAACTCAGCCGACACCCCCGCCAGCGCAATAAACCCCACGCCCGTAGCCACCGACAAATTAAAGCCCAGCCAGTAGAGCAACCACACACCGCCAGTCAGTGCGAACGGTAAGGTGCCCAAAATCAACAGCGCCTCATCCACACGGCGAAAGGTCAGGTACAACAGCACAAAGATGATCATAAGCGTGGCCGGCACCACCAGCTTCAAGCGTTCATTAGCCCGCTCCAGAAACTCGAACTGCCCCGAATAACTCAGGCTAATGCCCGGCTGCAAATGCACCTGCTGCTCAATCGCCGCACGCAAGTCCTTCACCACCGAAGCCAGGTCGCGGTCACGCACGTCGATATACACCCAGCCGGACGGCCGTGCGTTTTCGCTTTTGAGCATCGGCGGGCCGTCACTGATCTTCAGCCGGGCCACCGTGCCGAGGGTGATCTGGCTGCCCTGCGGCGTGTAGATCGGCAGATTGCCCAGCGCCTGCACCGAGTCGCGCCACTCCTTGGCGTAACGCAGGCTGATAGGAAAACGCGCCAGGCCTTCGACCGTTTCGCCAATGGTTTCACCGCCAATCGCGCCCGCCACAATCGACTGCACATCGGCGATATTCAGCCCATATTGCGCGGCGGCCGCACGGTCGATATCCACGTCGATATAGCGCCCGCCGGTCAACCGCTCGGCCAGTGCCGAACTCACACCGGGCACGGTCTTGGCGACTTTCTCCACAGCCTGGGTCACCGCGTCGATCTGCATCAGGCTGGTGCCCGCGACCTTCACGCCAATCGGGCTTTTGACGCCGGTGGCGAGCATGTCGATGCGGTTGCGGATCGGCGGAATCCAGATATTGGTCAGGCCCGGCACCTGCACCACACGGTCCAGCTCCTTCACCAGTTTTTCCGGGGTCATGCCGGGGCGCCATTGGTCCCTGGGCTTGAACTCAATCGTGGTTTCAAACATCTCCAGCGGCGCCGGGTCGGTGGCGGTTTCGGCGCGACCGGCCTTGCCGAACACATGGGCCACTTCCGGTACGGTCTTGATCAGCCGGTCGGTGCGTTGCAGCAACTCACCGGCGGTTTGCGTCGACAGCCCCGGCAGCGCCGACGGCATGTAGAGCAAGTCGCCCTCGTCCAGCGGCGGCAGGAACTCACCACCGAGTTTCGCCACCGGCCACAGCGCGCTCGCCACCATCAGCAGCGCCACCAACAAGGTCAGGCGCGGCCAGCGCAGCACCGCGTCGAGGGCCGGTTGGTAGAGTTTGATCAAGCCACGATTGAGTGGGTTGCGCTGCTCATCGGGGATGCGCCCGCGAATCCAGTAGCCCATCAACACCGGGACCAAAGTCACCGACAACCCGGCCGCTGCCGCCATGGCATAGGTCTTGGTGTAGGCCAGCGGGCCGAACAGGCGGCCTTCCTGGGCTTGCAAGGTGAACACCGGAATAAACGACAACGTGATGATCAACAGGCAGAAAAACAGCGCAGGCCCGACTTCCACCGCCGCGTCGGTCATGACTTTCCAGTGCTCGTCACCTTTCAATGCCCGGCCAGGATTGGTGTGGTGCCAGGCCTCGATTTTCTTGTGGGCGTTTTCGATCATCACCACCGCCGCATCCACCATTGCGCCGATGGCAATCGCGATACCACCGAGCGACATGATGTTGGCGTTGATGCCCTGAAAGCGCATGACGATAAAGGCGATCAATACGCCGACCGGCAGTGAAATAATCGCCACCAGAGATGAGCGCAGGTGCCAGAGGAAAATCCCGCACACCAGCGCCACCACCAAAAACTCCTCCAACAGCTTATGGCTGAGGTTATCCACGGCGCGGTCGATTAACTTGCTGCGATCGTAGGTGGTGACGATTTCCACTCCGGGAGGCAGGCTGCTTTTAAGTTGCTCAAGCTTGGTCTTGACCGCCGCGATGGCCTCGCGCGCATTTTTGCCGCTGCGCAGTATCACCACGCCGCCGACGGCTTCGCCCTCGCCGTCCAGTTCACTGATGCCGCGACGCAGGTCCGGGCCCAGTTGAATGTTTGCCACATCGCCGAGGCTCACCGGCACGTTGTTAGTGCCGAGCCGCAGGGGAATCGCGCGAAAATCCGCCAGGCTTTTCAGGTAGCCGGAGGCGCGCACCACGTATTCGGACTCGCCCAGGTTCAGCACCGAACCGCCGGTTTCCTGGTTGGCCTTGTCGATCGCCTCTTTAACTTGCGCCTGGGTAACGCCGCGACTCGCCATGGCCAGCGGGTCGAGCTGCACCTGGTACTGCTTGACCTGGCCGCCGATGGTCGCCACTTCGGCCACATTCGGCAGGGTCTTGAGCTCGAACTTGAGAAACCAGTCCTGCAGCGCGCGCAATTGCGCCAGGTCGTGCTGGCCGCTGCGGTCCACCAAAGCATACTGGTAGATCCAGCCCACCCCGGTGGCGTCCGGCCCCAGCGACGGCTTGGCCGATGCCGGCAGCCGCGCCTGCAATTGGCTGAGGTATTCCAGCACCCGCGAACGCGCCCAGTAGAGGTCGGTGCCTTCGTCGAACAGCACGTACACGTAGCTGTCGCCGAAGAACGAAAAGCCGCGCACGGTCTTGGCGCCCGGTACCGACAGCATGGTGGTGGTCATCGGGTAAGTGACCTGGTTTTCGACAATCTGCGGCGCCTGGCCCGGGTAAGGCGTACGGATGATCACCTGCACATCCGAGAGGTCCGGCAAGGCATCCACCGGCGTATTTTGTACCGCCCACACACCCCACGCAGTGATGAACAAGGTCGCGAGCAGCACCAGAAACCGATTGGCCACCGACCAGCGAATCAGCAAGGCGATCATGGCTGGGCTCCTGGTTGCATGCTCATGCCCGACATGTCGGACGTGGGTGCGGTTATGCCTCTCAAACTTGCTTCAGAATCGAGCAGGAATTGGCCGGAGGCGACCACCTGCTGGCCTTCCTGCAAGCCGCCGAGGATCACCGTTTGGTCCTGATTTTCTGCGCCGACTTCAACCTCTACCGGGCGATAGCGTCCGCCCTCCTCGGCCAGCATTACCAGCACGCGCTTGCCGGTGCGGATCAAGGCTTCGCTGGGCACTTGCAACACCGCTTGCCCGCTGGTTTGCGCCAGGCGCACCTGGGCGGTCATGCCGGGGCGCAGGTAGCCGTCGGGATTGGGCAGTTCAACGCGGACCTGCACGGTACGACTGTCCATGGCGGTGGCCGGCAAGATAGCGCTAATGGTGCCGTCGACGGTTTTGCCCGGTAAACCGACAAAACGGCTCTGCACCGTTTGCCCCACGGCCAGGGCCGCACCTTGGGCTTCGGGCACGGCAACCTGCAGCCACACCGAATCCAGGCCATTGATACGCGCCAGGGTTTGCCCTGCCGCCAGCGTCATGCCTTCGCGCACGTCCAGGGTTTGCAAGGCGCCGCTTAACGGGCTGGTGACGGTCAACACCGACTGTACACGGCCGCTGCGTTCCATCTGCTCGATCAGCCCGGCCGGCATGCCGCTCAGGCGCAGGCGTTGCCGGGCTGCCGCGATCAAGCCACTGTCGCCGCTGTGGCGCAGGCTCAGGAATTCTTCCTGGGCCGCCGCCCAATCGGGAATCAACAGGTCCGCCAACGGCGCGCCGGCCTTGAGCACATCACCCGGTGCCCGCGCATAGACGCGCTCGACGAACCCGGCAGCCCGCGCCTGTACCACGGCCACATCACGGTCGTTGAACGCGAGGATGCCCGACAGCTCCAGGGTCGACGTCAGCACACCCCGGCTGACGCTCGCCAGGCGCACGCCGAGGTTCTGGGTTTGCCGTGGGTCAATCTGCACCGCAGGCGTATCCGTAACCGCCGTGCCTTCGGCATACCGCGGCACCAGTTGCATGTCCATAAACGGCGATTTGCCGGGTTTGTCGAACTTCTGCTGCGGGTACATGGGGTCGTACCAGTACAGCGCCGGTTTGTCGTCCTTGGCTGCAACAGACGCCACCGGGTGAAATTGCGCCAACCCATAACCCGCGCCCAGACCCAGCAGCACCAGTGCCGCGACGATTGGATTATTCATGGCTGGGTTCTCCGTAGGCAAAATACAGCTGGGCGCCGATCAGGGCGCGCTGCTCGATGGCATCAATTTGTTTGAAACGGGCCTCGACCAGCTCACGGCGAGCGCTGACCACCGTGAGCAAATCGCCCTTGCCGGCGCGATAACCGGCCAGGCTGAGGGTGACTTTTTCTTCGGCCAACGGCACCAGGCTGTCCTGGCTGCGCTGCACGGCGCGGTCCAGGCGTTGGTAAACCGCCAGGTCGTCGTCGAGCATCTGCGTGTGTTCGCGGGTGGCGGCTTCGCGCTCGGCGTCGAGTTGGTCCAGCTCGGCCTGCTTGGCCGCGATGCCTGGGTTTTGTCGGCGCCCGGGAAAGATCGGCAGGTCGAAACTCAATTGCAGGGTGACCATGTCGCCGTACTCCCGGCTGCGGTGCCCGTAGTCGACTTCCCAGCTCCAGTCCGAGGTCTTTTGCGCCTTGGCTTCCTGCACGCGCGCCTGCGCCTCGCGGGTACGCGGCACGAAGGCTTGCAGTGCAGGGTGTTGATGCAGGTTGTGGCTGTAGCCGTGGCTGTCGATGCTCCAGTTGGGTAACTGGCCGCTGGGGGCTTGATTGGCAGCAGGGCCGATCCAGCGCTTGAGGGCGGCGCGGGCCTGGGCACGCTGTTGGGTCAGCTCGTCCTCACGCCCCGCCAATTCGGCGGCTTCCTGTTTGGGAATTACCGCATCGGAAGCCTGGCCGCGCCCACCGGCCAACTGCGCGCGCACACTGTCTTGCAGCAGGCGGTTCTGTTGGTAGAAGTCTTTGAACAAGGCCTCTTTGCGCTCCACCGCGTAAGCACGGATCCACGCCTGGGCGGTGGCTTGGCGCACGTTAAGGCGCTCGATGCGCCCCTCGGCGGCGGTACGTTCTATGGTTGCGTCGGCCAACTCGACCCGGGCTTTGCGCTTGTCGCGGCTGGGCACCTGTTGCTGCAGGCCGATCATTTGTTGCGTCATGTCATCGCCGTACAACGTGCCGCGATTCGGCCCACCGATAGGGAAATTCTGCAGGCCCACCAACAGTTTCGGGTCGGGCAATTCGCCGGCCGGAATCGCCGCTTGTGTCGCGGCTTGCAGCTTGGCGGATTCAGCCACCAGCGACGGCGCGTTGTTCTGCGCCAGGCGCAGGGCCTCATCCAGGGTCAGCGCCGAGGCGAGCGCCGGCCACACCAGCACGCCCACCACCAGGGCGCGCACATAGAGGGAATTCATCGTGAAGATTCCTGATCTGTGCCACTGCGCGCCGCGTTATGCGGCCCACAGCAAGGCCATCCCGCAGTGGGGATGGATGTTCAGATGCAACAGGAATCAGCTACGCGGCGGGCGCCAGACGCCGGAGGGCGTGCGGTCAGGGATAAAATCAGAGGTGTGGCCGATGGCCAAAGGATGAGCGCGTGTCAGCGGCGCCTTGAGCACCGCCAGGGACAGTTGCAACAGGCCGCCGGTCTTGCATTCCTGGCCCGGCTTGCAGACTTTGCCGTGGTCACCGCCGTCCTGGCAGCAGTCCGGGCTCATGTCGCTCATCACCTGCATGTCTGCCATCTTCATCGGGCACGGCTCGGTGCTCGACGGCACTCCCGCCATCCCGGTCAGGGGAAGCGTGAGGCTTAACAGCATGACCAGGATTAAACGCAGAAGGCGGCTCATGGGGCGCGAGTCTAGCCAAGGGGCGGTTAAGCCGCCATTAACAATTTCGTGAGAACTCGCCCGTGAAAGCGAATCTGCGCCAGGGTCAGCGCGGTGTAGCCGATGATCACCGCAGGCTCCAGGCTGGCCTCTTCACAGAACTTGCCCAACGGCTGCAAGGTCAGGCCGACGGCGGCCGCGCGGCTACAAAAATCCGCCTCGCCGACGCCCGTCGGCAACCACAGCACAAAATGCAACCCGGCCTGCTGGCCGCTGACCCTGCAGCCCTCCGGCAGGCAGGCGAGCAACGCATCGCGGCGCGCCTGATAGGCTTGGCGTGAAGCGCGCAAATGCCGCACGAACGCCCCACTGCCCAGGAATTCGACCAAGCCCAACTGATCCGTGGCGCCCACCGAATGCCCGGTCAATTGTGAGGTGCGCAATAACGCGGGCCGCAGCGTCCTGGGCACCACCATGAAACCCACGCGCAAGCCGGGAAACAGGTTCTTGTTGAAGCTGCCGCAGTAGATCACCCGGTCGCCCGAGTCCAGGGCTTTAAGCGCCGCCAGTGGCGCGCTGTTGTAGTTGTATTCACTGTCGTAATCGTCTTCGACCACCCAGGCGTCAGCGCGGGCGGCCCAGTCCAGCAATGCCAAGCGGCGCGAGACCGACAAGGTCATGCCCAAGGGCGCCTGGTGCGCAGGCGACACGTAAGCCAGCCGCGCCGTGCCTGGGAGCTGGTCGGTGTCGAGACCGTCGGCCGTGACCGGGATCGATTGAACCCACGCGCCAGCCAGGCTGAACAGGCGCCGCGCGGGCTTGTAACCTGGGTCTTCGACGCACGCCGTGTCGCCGGGTTTGAGCAAGGTGCGCGCGATCAGGTCAAGGGCGTGACGAATGCCCGTGGTCACAATCACTTCATCCGCCTCGCAGCGCATGCCGCGATAACTGCGCAGGTAGTCAGCGATTTGCTCGCGCAACGCCGGCAACCCGGCCGGGTGCACGGCCTCCAGGGCACCCGGCCGCGCCGACAGCAAGCCACGGGAAATACAACGCGCCCAGGCTTTCAAGTCGAACAGGCTGGCGTCCGGGCGCCGGGCCACAAAAGGCACGTGGCTTTGTACGCCTGCATCGGGCTGATCAGGCACGGCCAGGCGGCGTGGGTTGCTGCTTGGCGCCGGGGCCGCGATAAATTGCTCGGGGATCACCGCACTCACCCGCGTGCCGGAGCCCGCCACACGTTCTACGTAACCCTCGCTGTGCAAGCGCTCGAACGCCGCTTCCAGGGTGCCACGCGACACCAGCCAGCGCTCGGCCAGGCTACGGGTCGACGGCAAGCGGCTGCCCGCCGGCAACTGCCGATTGAGGATGGCGGCGCGCAACGCGTCATAGGCGCCCTGTTGCTTGCCGGCGCCCAGCGTGTCCGGGCGTGGCAGGTCCAGGGTGGCGGCGGTTTTTCCTCGGCGCATAAGTGGTCCAGTGTTTTAAGCCATAAGTGGCTCAAAGGATTAAACCACAAAGTCGTTAGAGTTCAGGCTCTACTCGTTAGCGAAGAAGCTTCCCATGACTCAACGCGCCCTCTCCACCGGGTTCTGGCTGGTCCTGCTGACCGTGCTGATCGCCCTGCCCCGCCTCACGCTCGACCTGCACCTGCCGGCCTTGCCCGCCATGGCCGACTACTTCCACAGCAGCGACAGCCAACTGCAGCTGACCCTCACGCTGTACACCCTGGGTTCGGCAATTTCCCTGCTGGTCAGCGGCCCGTTGACCGACCGTTTCGGCCGGCGCCCGGTCTTGCAGGCCGGGCTGCTGCTCTACGTGGTGGCAACCGTGACCTGCGCCCAGGCCGACAGCCTCGGCGTGCTGGTGATCGCCCGGCTGTTCCAGGCCCTCGGCGGTTGCTGTACCACGGTGATCGGCCGGGTGATCGTGCGCGATTACTTCGACCGCCACGAACAGGCGCGCCTGCTGGGCCTGATCTCCATGGCCATGGCGATCTCACCGATGGCCGCGCCAGTGCTTGGCAGCCTGATGCTGCCCTTGATCAATTGGCGTGGCTTGTTTGTGCTGCTGGCCGTGATCGGCGCCGGGCTGTGCCTGGTGGTTTACCGCCGCCTGCCGGAAACCCGCCCGCCGCAAGTGGCCGCTGCGCCACCGAGCAACCTGCTGCGCGTGTACGGCCAACTGCTGCGCGATCGCTACTTCCTGCGGTACGCCCTGGCCATCGGTTGTGTGTACAGCACGTATTTCCCGTTTATCAGCGAGTCGTCTTCGCTGTTGCAGCGCGGCTACCAACTGACGGCCACGGAATACGCGTTGGTATTCGCTGCGACGATCAGCGGCTACATGCTCGGGGCGAACCTGTTTCGACGCCTGGTGGTGCGTTTCGAACCCGACCGCTTGATCAACGCAGGGATCGGCCTGAATGTGCTGGGCAGCGTTTTGCTGGCGATTGCAACCCTCACGCTGCCGGGAGAATGGCTGGCGATTGTGCTGCCGATGGTGGTGATCATGGTGTCGGTGGGGGTGGTAATTCCGGCCTGCCAGCTGTCGGTGCTGCAGCCCTATGGCGCGATTGCGGGGACGGCGTCGGGGTTGTTCTTTTTTATCCAGATGATTTTGACGGCTGTGAGCAGCTGGGTGACGGGGTTGTTGTCGGATGGCACCTCGCAGCCTTTGTTAATCATGACCGCAGCGGCGAGCGCATTGCTGGCACTCAGTTGGCTGACATTACACCAAACCAAATGTGGGAGCGGGCTTGCTCGCGAAAGCGGTGTATCAGTCAACTCATGAATAGCTGACAGACCGCCTTCGCGAGCAAGCCCGCTCCCACAGGGGGACCGAGCCTGGCTCAGGTTTAGTGCATAAAGATCGCGATCAGGATGATGACCGGAATCGGCACGCCGAGGAACCACAGTAGTAATGAGCGCATGATGTTCTCCTTGAATTAACGAACGTAGTTTTCGGTTTCGACGTACACCACAGCATCCCGACGACGACCGCCGAAGGTTGCCGCGAAGCTGGCAAAGAACGCGCCGATCAACAGGCTCACAAAGGTCCACAGCGAGGCGTAGGCAGCGACTTTGGCGGCAGTGTCGGCCGCTTGCTTGGCTTTGAGCTTGGCATCGTCAATGGCTTTGCGTGCTTCGCCGTAGACCTTGTCGATACGCGCTTCGGCATCGGCCTGGCTAAGGTTGGTGCGCTGGCTGATCAACTGGGCCAGGTAGGTACGGTCTTCCGGTGCCAGTTGGCCGTCGTTGCTCAGGGTGCGGGTGAGGATACGTGCAACCACGCCGTGTACTGCGTCATCGCTGACGGCTGCTGGGCGGTCATCGCGGAAGAGGCTGTCGACGTAGTAGTCGAAGTCGCCGCTGTTGGCGCCTTTGGCTGCGCTACCGGCGGCCTGGCTGATGCCGCTGGCGGCACCTGCGGCAACACTGGCACCGGCTTTCACGCCGCCGCTGACCACGCTGCTGACCGAACCGACCACCAGTACTGCGGTGACCAAAGTGGCGACGGCCCAAGCGAGGAAGCCATGGGCAGTGTCGCGAAAGTACACTTCATCGCCATGCATATTCGCCCACTTCACACGCAACCGGCCGGCAATGTAACCGCCCAGGCCCGAAGCGACGATTTGGGTGAATGCCAGCCAGATAATCGTGGAAATACCCAGCCCCTTGGCGCTCATGCCGCTGTCGGCCCACGGCGACACCGCCGAAAAGCCCAGGCCGAAGCCCAACAGCACCAGGATAAGCGACAGTGCAGCCGCCGCAGCGGCCCCGGCAAAGATTGCGCCCCAGGAAACCCCAGAGCGCGCGCTTGACTCTTGCAGCGTGGATGACGATGTGATCATTGTTGTTTTGCTCCCGGCAGGAAAAATAGTGTTACAAGTCTCAAAAGGGACAGTGCAGGCAGCGTGCCAGTCGGGATAAAAATTAAAATCCTTTTATTTCAACAAGTTAAGTAATTTGAACTTCTTAAGACCGTGCAACTTGCAAGAAACAACAATGGCGGGCGTGCTTTATGCAATCTCATGGCAAACCCGCTCACTGTGGGAGCTGGCTTGCCTGCGATAGCGGTGTATCCGACACAAAATATCAAACTGGAAGACCGCTATCGCAGGCAAGCCAGCTCCCACAATGAAGGTGTCCAAGCAGGAAATTTGTGGTGGTTTTGCCAAGATGAAGTTTAATTTAGGAAACATTCAGCTACTTCTTGGCAAAATGACCTCACTTCTAGTGTGAATCGCTCACCAGGTAATCCTATGACCCGTATTTTGACCATCGAGGATGACGCCGTAACGGCCCGCGAGATCGTCGCAGAGCTGAGTAGCCATGGACTGGATGTGGATTGGGTGGACAACGGCCGCGAAGGCCTGGTCCGTGCTGTGAGTGGTGATTACGATCTGATCACCCTCGACCGCATGCTGCCGGAGCTGGATGGCCTGGCCATCGTCACGACCCTGCGCACCATTGGGGTGTCGACGCCGATCTTGATGATCAGCGCCCTCTCCGATGTCGACGAACGCGTGCGCGGCCTGCGGGCCGGGGGCGATGACTACTTGACCAAGCCGTTCGCCTCCGACGAAATGGCCGCCCGTGTCGAAGTGCTGCTGCGGCGCAAAAGCACAGTCAAGGAGTTCGAAACCGCCCTGCGCGTGGCCGATCTGGAACTGAACCTGATCAGCCGCGAAGCCAGCCGCGCCGAGCAGCCGCTGAGCCTGTTGCCCACCGAATACAAACTGCTTGAGTTCCTGATGCGCAACACCGGGCAGATCCTGTCGCGGATGATGATCTTCGAGGAAGTCTGGGGTTATCACTTCGACCCGGGCACCAACCTGATCGATGTGCACATCGGTCGCCTGCGCAAGAAAATCGACCCACCGGGCCTCACGCCGCTGATCCGCACGGTACGAGGTTCCGGTTATGTCATTGCTGAACCCCTCTAAGGGCTGGCGCTCCTCCAGCAGCCGCTTGCTGGCGCTCTACAGTTCGCTGTTCGTGGCCTGGAGTTGCATCCTCATGGGGGTGCTGTATTTCGAAGTGTCGGGTTACCTGGGCGACCTGTCCCGCCACTCGCTGATGCAGCGCCAGCACTTGTTTCAGCGTTTCGACGGCGAAGAACTGGTGGAAGCCCTGACCACCAGCATGACCTTCGACATGAAGGGCGTGGACGCCTACGGCCTGTTCGATGAGCAATTTCGCCCCTTGAGCGGGCCGATCCGCGCCGTGCCGCCGGACCTGCCGCTGGACGGCAAGATCCACGCGCTGGCCAATTGCGTCGAGTCCGACGACCCCAAACTGCCTAAAGACAGCTGCGACGCCGTCGCCACCCACACCGAAGACGGGCGCTGGCTGGTGCTGGTGCGGGCCAACGGTTCGCTGTTCGGCGTTACCCGGATCATCTGGCATGCACTGCTGTGGGCGCTGTCGCTGACGATTATTCCGGGCGCGGCCGGTTGGCATTTGTTGCGCCGCCGCCCGTTGCGCCGTATTCGCGGGATCCAGGCGAGTGCCGAGGCCATTGTTGCCGGTGACCTGACCCACCGTTTGCCGCTGTCGAATCGGCGTGATGAGCTGGACATGCTCGCGGCCATCGTCAACGCGATGCTCGACCGCATTGAGAAGCTGATGAACGAGGTCAAGGGCGTGTGCGACAACATCGCCCACGACCTGCGTACCCCGCTGACACGCTTGCGCGCGCAGCTGTACCGCATCAAGCAGGAAGCCGAGGAGAACTCGGTGTACGCGGTGAAACTCGACGATGCCATCGCCGAGACCGATACGCTGATGGCACGCTTTCGCGGGCTGTTGCGCATCTCGGAGCTGGAAGACCACCAGCGCCGTTCGGGTTTCCTGGTGATGGACCCGCTGCCGCTGCTGCGCGAACTGCATGACTTTTATCTGCCATTGGCCGAAGAAGGCGAACTGCAGCTGCGCCTCGAAGTGCCAGAAGCGCTGCCGTGGATCACCGGCGACCGTGCACTGTTATTCGAAGCCTTGGCCAACCTGCTGAGCAACTCGATCAAGTTCTCGCCCGCCGGTGGCGAGGTGATCTTGCGTGGTGTGAATGACGGCGGCAGCACGCGTATCGAAGTGCACGACTCCGGGCCGGGCATTCCGGCGGCGGAGCGTGATGCGGTGTTCCAGCGTTTTTATCGTGTGGATGAAAGCGACCAGCAAGGCGGCTTCGGTTTGGGCCTGTCGATTGTGGCGGCGATCATCAACTTGCACGGGTTCAAGTTGGAGGTTGGCAGCAGCCAGAGTGGCGGTGCGCGGTTGGTGCTGGAGTGTCGGCAGCAGTTGATGCCTGAAGCCTGATCGCTGATCGTTCCCACGCTCCGCGTGGGAATGCAGCCCAGGACGCTCCGCGTCCCACGGCGTGACGCGGAGCGTCACAAGAGGCATTCCCACGCAGAGCGTGGGAACGATCAACGGCTTTGCCTGTTAGAAGTTGGCGCGCAGCGCCTCGAGGCCGCCGCTGTACACACCGGTGAACAACTCTTCCACCGCCGCATCCGTGGTCCCGGCTGCCGGGGTGAACACGCCCGACCAGGTCACCTTCGCCGAGCTGTCGGTCAGCGCCTCAACCTGCAAGGTCGCCAGGTAGGCACTCACCGGAAACGGCGATTGCTCGATGGTGTAGCTGTAGCTGCGCGCCACGTTATCAAAACGCTGCAACCGCTCGAC
Source organism: Pseudomonas sp. Xaverov 259 (assembly GCF_019352915.1). Taxonomy (NCBI): domain Bacteria; kingdom Pseudomonadati; phylum Pseudomonadota; class Gammaproteobacteria; order Pseudomonadales; family Pseudomonadaceae; genus Pseudomonas; species Pseudomonas sp. Xaverov 259. Next base: position 12,790 of record NZ_JAAAFV010000011.1, read on the forward strand.
CACCACACCGCCATCCGCGGTTTGCAGGTGGCGCACGCGCCCGCCTTCACTCGGCTCGCTCTTGACGATAAACGGCAGCCAATCCGGCAGCGCGTTGAAGCCACCGACCAATTGCCAGACTTGATCGGCCGAAACCGGGATTTCAATCACAGAAGAAGCTGTTGCCACAATAAATACTCCAGGAAAAAAATAAGACTTCAGATCGCCATGCTGTCGACAACGCCACCGTCGACCCGTAACGCAGCGCCTGTGGTTGCAGAGGACAGCGGTGAAGCAATGTACGCCACCAGGTTCGCCACTTCATCCACATTCGCCGCGCGCTGAATGATCGAGGTTGGCCGTGCGTTACGTACAAACACATCGGCCTCGTCCCGCGCACTGCGCCCGGACTTTTGCGTGGCGTCCTTGAGCATCTGCTCCAGGCCGTCGGTAAAAGTCGGCCCCGGCAGCACTGCGTTAACCGTCACGCCGGTGCCGGCCAGGCGCTTGGCCAGGCCATGGGAAACCGCCAGGTTGGCGCTTTTGGTCACGCCGTAGTTGATCATGTCGGCCGGTGTGGCCACGCCGGACTCCGACGACAGGAAGATCACCCGCCCCCAGCCCTGCTCGACCATGCCGGGTGTGTAATGCCGTGCCAGGCGCACGCCGGAGATCACGTTGACCTCGTAGAAGCGCGTCCACTCGCTGTCGGGTGCGTCGAAGAAATCCACATCGTTGAAGATGCCGAGGTTGTTGACCAGAATATCGGCACGCGGTTCGGCGTCGAACAGTGTCTGGGCGCCTTCGGCGGTGCCGAGGTCGGCCACCAGCCCGCGCAGATCGGCACCTGGCACCGCCTGGCGAATGCTCGCCAGCGCCTCGTCGACCTTGCCCGATTCGCGCCCGATCACCACCACAGTGGCGCCGCAGGCTGCCAGCGCCTGGCTGATACCGAGGCCAATACCGGCGGTGCTGCCGCTGACGATGGCTACTTTGCCGCTTATATCAATGTTCATCGGTGGTACTCCTGAAGTTAGAGCGGCAGAGGCGCACGGGCCGAAATCAATCGGGCATCGCGCAGCGCCTGCCAGAAGGCTGCCGGGATCTTCTCTGACAACGCCGCAACGTCTTCGGCAATCCGCCCCGGACGACTGGCACCTGGAATCACCGCCGCCACGGCCGGGTGAGCCAGCGAAAATTGCAGGGCAGCGGCTTTTACGCTGACGCCGAACGACTGGGCAATCGCCTTGATCTGCTCGACCTTGTTGATGATCGCAGGGCTCGCTTTTTGATATTCGAAGTGCGCGCCACCGGCCAGAATGCCGGAGCTGTAAGGCCCGCCGACGACAATCTCGACGTTCTGCGCCAAGGCTGCGTCCATCAAACGCTGCAAGGCGCGTTCGTGGTCCAGCAGCGTGTAGCGGCCGGCCAGCAGGAAGCCGTCAGGCTGGGCTTCGTTGAGGTCCAGGGTCAACTCACAGGGTTCAACGCGATTCACGCCCAGGCCCCAGGCCTTGATCACGCCTTCTTCACGCAGGCGGGTCAGTACTTTGAAGGCGCCGGTGCGCGCCTGGTTGAAGTAGTCGAGCCATTGGTCGCCGTAGAAGTCCTGGGCGATGTCGTGAATCCATACGATGTCCAGCCGGTCGGTTTGCAGGCGTTCGAGGCTGTCTTCGATGGAGCGCAAGGTGGCGTCGGCGCTGTAGTCGTTGAGCATCTTATTGGGGCGGCCGTGTTCGAACACGCCGCTTTTTTCGCCGAGGTCGCGGGCGCTTTCTTCGACTTCATCGAGAATCACCCGGCCGATTTTGGTGCTCAGCACGAAGTCATCGCGGTTGTACTGCGACAGGGCCTGGCCCAGGCGGATTTCCGAAAGGCCCGAGCCGTAGAAGGGAGCGGTGTCGAAGTAACGCACGCCTTGGTTCCAGGCCGCCTCGACCGTAGCCTGGGCTTCGTCTTCGGGAATCGCGCGGAACATGTTCCCCAGCGGGGCGGTACCAAAGCCCAGCTGGCCGGGCAATTTGTCTTTTAGGCTCATGATGGATCCTTAATTGGGTGGTGGGTCGCTGTGACCGTTGAGCAGATCCTAGATTGCGAAGATCAGACCGTCCAAGACATACTGCGACCAACTTGAGTCCTGCAAGGTCTTACACATGATTGATCTACGCCAACTGCGCTACTTCGAAGTGGTCGCGGAAGAAGAACACGTCGGCCGTGCCGCCGAGCGCCTGCATATTTCGCAGTCGCCGCTGAGCCGACAGATCGCCCAACTGGAGGAGCGCCTGGGCCTGACCCTGTTCGAGCGCAGCCAGCAACGCATCCGCCTGACCCGTGATGGCCAGACATTCCTGGCGGAAACCAAGGCGCTGTTGACCCACGCCAATCGCCTGGAATCCCTGGGCAAGCGCCTGGGTCGCGGCGAAGAAGGCGGCTTGTGCATCGGCTACATCGAGAACGCCATGCATGCGGGCGTGCTACCCAATGCGTTGCGCGTATTGCGCGATGAGCGGCCCACCGTGCATATCAAACTGTACAACTTGCCGTCGCTGGAACAGCTCGAAGGCTTGCGGCAACGCAGCCTCGATATTGCCCTGGTTGGCGAGCCACCGGCCAGCGATGACCCGGATCTGACGGCGCTGCAGGTGCTGGACGACCCCATGCTGCTGGCACTGCCGGAGCACCATGCACTGGCGCGCCAAAGCGAGTTGTTACCCGAGCATCTGGCGGATCAGGAGTGGATCGGCGTGCAACGCAAGTTTGGCGCCAACCCGGCCGATGACTTCGTGGCTGCGTGCATTCGCGCAGGCTTCACGCCACAGATCCCTATGGAAGCCAGTGAGCCGTTTACGGCCCTCGGCCTCGTCGCCTCGGGGCTGGGCGTGGCGATGGTGCAAAAGGGGCTGAGCCGCAATGCGCCGCCTGGGGTGGTGTTGCGTGAACTGCCATGGCTGACCTACACCACACCGCTGTGGGCGGCGTGGCATCGGGTTAATTTGCGGCCGTTGGTGGAAACGTTCAGGAAGGTGCTGACTGAGCCGCGGTGATGGGTGTTGGTGTTGGTGTGTATATCCGTTATTTGGGTAACGGCCGCTTAGATGCGGTGTATCAGTGACAGATGAGTTGACTGACCCACCGCATTCGCGAGCAAACCCGCTCCCACATTTAGACCGCGTTGCATCAGGTAGAGAGGCTTTGGCTTGGCACTTGATCTGGCTCTTGATTCAACCACTCAGGTCGGCTTTCAGGCCGCCGTGCTCTGCTTTTGATCTTGATCTGCTTTTGATCTGAAAATCGCTAAATAACGGATATACACCCATACCCAACTACCGCCCCAACCTAGCCATAATCCCCGCCGAATTAACGAAAATCGCAATCCCCACAAACACCAACCCAATCGCAACCCCCTGCCCCGGAGTCAGCTGTTCACCAAAGAACCACCAGGAGGTGAGCAACCCCGACACCGGCACCATCAGCGACAACGGCGCCACCACCGAGGCCGGGTATTTTTTCATCAGGTTGTTCCAGACCCGGTAACCAACGATGGTGGTGATATAACACTGGAACACAATCGAAAACCCAGCCCCCCAGGTCAAATCCCCCAGCAGATCGCAAAACGGCTCGACGCCCTCAAAATACAACGTCATCACCAACAGGATCGGAATCGAAAACAGGCTCGACCAGACGATAAAGGCAACCATGTCCTCAGGACGGTTAACCTTGACGATCAAGTTGCACAACGACCACGACAACGCCGCCACCAACACCAGTAAAATACCCAAGGTGGTCGAAACCTGTTCCGACACCTGCAGGATCATCAACAACCCCACCACGCAAAACAGCATCCCCGCCCCGTGCACACGACTGATCGGTTCCTGCAAAAACAACCGGCTCATGATGATGGTGAAAAACGCACTGAACTGCAGGAACACCGAAGACATCCCCGCCGACAACCCATGCTGCATCGCCACATTCACCACCCCCCAAAGCCCCGCACCAAACAGCACGCCATAGGCCGCCAACGTGGCGTAGGAAACGCCCCGTGGCTTGGGGATAAAGAGCACCAACGGCAGCGCGCAAAACGTGAACCGCAACAGCGTTAGCATAAAGGGGTCGAGTGATTGCAGCCCCAGGCCGATCACCGAAAAGTTGGCGCCCCAGATGATCGTGACAACCAACCCGGCCACCAGGTCGCGCTTGCTCAATGGCATTCCGCGCCCCTTAAGCCAAGGTCTTCGGCTGCTTGCCGAAGTAAACGAAGTTGTCGAAGTCTTCGTGGCGGTAGGTGTCGTGCCGCTCGTAGTAGTTGTACACCACCGAAAGCTTTTGCTCGGTCACCGTCGGCTCGCTGTGATGCAGGGTCTTGCGGCCCTGCATGATCAACAACGAACCCTTGGTGGCAAAAATCCTGCGGTGCTCGATCCAGGGCTTTTCCTGGCTGGGATGGTGGCGCTCGACCTGCATGCACAGCGGCGCTTCCTGGTTAGTGGTGAGAAACAGCAGCACGGTGATGCCATTGGTGTCGTAATGCAGACCAAGGGTGCCACCACCGGCCGGATAGGCTTTGATATTGATATCGGAAAGCGGGTACGGCGACACCACCGTGTCGGTATGCGTAATGAGGCTGATCAGCGGCACCAGGCTGTGGTAGATCGCGGTCAGTTCCGGTACATATCGCCGGATGTCGTCGCCCTTGAAGATATGGTGGTTGTACACCCCGCCCAGATCCGAAACGGCATCGGTGCCCAGGCCCTGGTGCTTGACCCAGTCGACGCCCTGTACCGCAATGATGTTGTTGACACGGGCCGCGAGCGTATCGCACAGGTCATCGGGGATTATCCCGCCGATAACCGTGGCAAGGTTGTAGAAGTAATCGTGTCGGTGTTGATTGACGTCAAACATAGGCATCCTCCCTGGACAGTGTTTTGTGCGGGGCAGAATCTACGTAAGAATTGCGCGGCGGGTAACTAACCGTACGGTCAGTAGCAAAACAGTAGAAAAAGTGCCTGCACACAGGCACTTCATCACTTCCCCATCACGCTCGAAAGGTTAAACGCGAGGTCAAGTCAGAGCATTTCCCGCAACCGATACCACAACATCCCCAACGCCAGCAGCGGCGAGCGCAAGGCTTTACCACCGGGGAAGGTCATGTGCGGCACTTGGCTGAAGATATCCAGGCCATGGCTGGCGCCGGCGTGAATGCCTTCGGCGAGCAGGCGCGCGCACCAGTGGGTCACGTTCAGGCCATGCCCGGAATAGCCTTGGGCATAGAACACATTCGGGTACTGCTTGAGGCGCCCGACCTGGGGAAAGCGGTTGGCGGTGATGCCGATCTTGCCGCCCCACTGGAATTCGATGGCGGTGCCTGCCAACTGCGGGAACACCTTGAGCAGCTTGGGCTGCATATACGCGGCGATATCCGCAGGGTCACGCCCCGAGTAATGGCAGGCGCCACCGAACAGCAGGCGCCGATCAGCCGAGAGCCGGTAGTAATCGAGCCCGACTTTCTGGTCGCACAGGGCGAGGTTTTGCGGGATCAACTGCTGGGCCAATTCGGCCGACAGCGGCTCGGTGGCGATGATGTAACTGCCCGCCGGCAGCACCTTGCCGCTCAAGCGCGGTTCCAGTTCTTCCAAATGCGCGTTACAGGCCAGTACCAGATTAGCCGCGCGCACCGTGCCGCCAGCGCAACGCACCTGCACCGTATCGCCGTGCACCAGCTCCAGCACTGGGGTTTGTTCAAAAATCTTCACCCCCAGCGACTCGGCCACCTGTGCCTCGCCCAGCACCAGGTTCAGCGGGTGCAAGTGCCCGGAGCCCATGTCCACCAGGCCGCCAGCGTAGACGCTGGAGCCCACCACGTGCGCCATGTCTTGCGGGCCGACCAGGCGGGTTTCAGGGGCATACCCCAGCGCCGCCAGGCCCGCCTGCTCGCCCTTGAATGCAGCAAACTGCGCCGGGGTGTTGGCCAGTTCGCAAAAGCCCCAACGCAAATCGCAGTCAATGCTGTGCCGGGCGATACGCTCGCCCACCAGCGCCACCGAGTCGATCCCGGCGCGCTGCAGGTAACGCACGCCCTCCTCACCCACATACTTGGCAAACCCCGACACGTCATGGCCGATACCACGAATCAATTGCCCGCCATTGCGCCCACTGGCGCCCCAACCGATGCGCCGGGCTTCCAGCAGGATCACCGAGAGCCCGCGCTGGGCCAGTTCGATGGCGGTGTTGACGCCGGTGAACCCGCCGCCGATCACGCACACATCAGCGCTCAGGTCGGCGCCCAGTGGCGGGCGCTCCGGCATGGCGTTGGCCGAAGCCCGGTAGTAGGACCGGGCATGGTCATTGGACTGGATCATTTGTTGGTCTTCACTTTGCTCCAGGCGCGGGTCATCAGGCGCATGGTCGCCGGGGTCGGCGTGGTGGAAATATACAGTTTGTCGAGCACTTCCTGGGACGGGTACACCTCAGGATTATTCACCAGTTCCGGCGCCATAAAGGGCTTGGCCGCCGGGTTGGCGTTGGCATAACCGACCGAGGCACTGACCTTGGCGATCACCTCTGGGTCGAGCAAATAATTGATAAAGGCGTGGGCCTCTTTCGGGTTGCCGGCGTCGGCAGGAATCGCCAGCAGGTCGAACCACAGGTTGGAGCCTTCCTTGGGAATCGAGTAGGCGATATTCACGCCGTTCTTGGCTTCCTTGGCGCGGTTGGCCGCCTGGAACACGTCGCCTGAATAGCCGAAGGCCACGCAGATATCGCCGTTGGCCAGGTCCGATATGTACTTGGAAGAATGGAAGTAGGTGATGTACGGGCGCAGGGTCAGCAGCTTGGCTTCGGCCTGTTTGTAGTCCTCGGGGTTCTCGCTGCGCGGGTCTTTGCCCATGTAGTTGAGGATCGCCGGGAACAGCTCATCGGCTGAATCCAGGAAGGCGACGCCGCACTCGTGCAGCTTCTTGATGTTCTCAGGCTCAAACAGCACCGCCCATGAGTCGATGTGGTCGATGCCCAGCACCTGCTTGACCTTGTCGACGTTGTAGCCGATGCCATTGGTGCCCCACAGGTACGGCACCGAGTGCGCGTTGCCCGGGTCGTTTTTCTCCAGCAGCTTGAGCAGTTTGGGGTCGAGGTTCTTGAAGTTGGGCAGCTGCGCACGGTCGAGTTTCAAGAACGCGCCGGCTTTTACCTGACGCGCCAGGAAGTGGTTGGACGGCACCACCACGTCATAGCCGGTGCGCCCGGCGAGTAACTTGCCTTCCAGGGTTTCGTTGGAGTCGAACACGTCATAGATCACCTTGATCCCGGTCTTGGCCTGGAAATCGGCCAAAGTGGTCTCGCCGATATAGTCGGTCCAGTTATAGACGCTGACCGTCTGGGCGGCCTGGCCGGTGCTGCTGAACGCCGCGACAAGAGCCAGCGGGAGAAGCTTTTTCACAAGACGCATATCGACACCCCTTTATTGGTTTGTTAGACGCTCAACAGCAGGAACTCACGTTCCCAGGAACTGATCACCCGCTTGAAGTTCTCGTGTTCGGCGCGCTTGACCGCCACATAGCCACGCACGAACTTGTCTCCCAGGTACTGCTTGACCGTGTCGCAGTCCTCCATGCGCGCCAGTGCATCTTCGAGGGTGAATGGCAGGCGCAGGTTGCGGCGTTCGTAGGCACGGCCTTCCACCGGCGCGCTCGGTTCGATCTGCTCGACCATGCCCAGGTAGCCGCACAGCAAGCTCGCGGCAATCGCCAGGTAGGGGTTGGCATCCGCGCCCGGCAGGCGGTTTTCCACGCGCATCGCGTCGGGGCTGGAGGTCGGCACACGCAAGCCGACGGTGCGGTTTTCTTCGCCCCACTCCACGTTGACCGGCGCCGAGGTGTCCGGCAAAAAGCGGCGGAACGAGTTCACGTTGGGCGCGAACATCGGCAACAGCTTGGGGATGTACTTTTGCAGGCCGCCGATGTGATGCAAGAACAGCTGGCTCATCTTGCCGTCGGCGTCGACGAACACCGGCTTGCCCGTGGCGATATCCACCACGCTCTGGTGCAGGTGCATGGCGCTGCCCGGCTCGTCGGCCACCGGTTTGGCCATAAAGGTCGCCGCCACGTTGTGCTTGAGTGCGGCTTCACGCAGGGTGCGTTTGAACACGGTGATCTGGTCGGCGAGGTCGAGGGCGTCGCCATGGCGGAAGTTGATTTCCATCTGCGCCGGGCCGTCTTCGTGGATCAATGTGTCGAGGTCCAGGCCCTGGAGTTCGCACCAGTCATAGACATCTTCGAACAGCGGGTCGAATTCGTTGGCGGCGTCGATGGAAAACGACTGGCGCCCGGTTTCGGCACGGCCCGAACGGCCCACCGGGGTTTTCAGCGGCAGGTCCGGGTCTTCGCAGCGCTGGGTCAGGTAGAACTCCATTTCTGGCGCAACAATCGGCTGCCAGCCTTTGTCGGTGTACAGCTGCAGGACTTTTTTCAGCACGTTGCGCGGCGACAATTCGATGGGGTTACCCTGCTTGTCGAAAGTGTCGTGGATCACAATCGCGGTGGGCTCGATGGCCCACGGTATTACATAAGTGGCGTTGGACACCGGGCGGCAGATCATGTCGATGTCGGCAGGATCCAGCAGGTCGTAGTAGATATCGTCGTCAACAAAGTCCCCGGTCACCGTTTGCAGCAACACACTTTCCGGCAGGCGCATGCCTCGCTCATGCAGGAACTTGTTGGTGGGCGCAATCTTGCCGCGTGCGATGCCAGTCAAATCACTGATCACGCATTCGACTTCGGTAATCTTGTGTTCTTTCAGCCAGGCGGACAGCTGATCGAAGGGGGCGTTCATAAGGACCTCGTCATGGGTTGGTTGCACGCGCCGACTTGTACTCCCGGCGCATTGAGGTCTATCTTGGGCCAGCCTTCAAACGGCATCTATCCACTTTGCACGAACCACAACGCACCAATAGAGTGCGCCCAGGTTACCCATGACACAGGCAACAGCTTTGCGCGTACAGGCCTTCACCACCGGTGATGTGGCCGCTCAATGCAGTGCGACACCCGGTTGGGTGCAGCAGTACCAACAAATGTCTCCCGGCCATTTTGCCGGACAGATCCGCTACCTCGACCTGCACGGCGTAGAGGTCTACGAAGAGTGCATGAACACGCGCGTGGAGCAGCATTTCAACGCGCCTCCCGGCTCGCTGGCGTTCTGTTTCGACGGCAGCGACAACGCGCTGTACATGCTCAATGGCGAAAGCCGCAACACTTGGATCACCCCGGAAAACTACCGCGAAGTGGCGGTGGTGTTCGGCCCCCAGTTTGTGCAGCGCCATGGCCTGGACGTGGCGAAACTCGAGGGGTTGTTCATGGCACCGCTGACGTGCCAGCAGAACGCGCTGTTCAGCCGTTGGCTCAGTGGCACGCTGACGCGGCTGTCTGCGCTGACTGACCCTATCAGCCGTGATGCCCTCACCCAGCAACTGCTTGATGACTGCCTGTTTATTCTCGACAACGCCTGTGTGTGCCTGGACCGCAGTTCGTTGCAGCGACGCAGCGCCGAGCGCCTGTTGATGGCGCGCATCGGTGAATGGGCGGCGGATGCGCCGGATGAAACCGTCAACCTGCTGGAACTGGCGCAGATTGCCGGTGTGCCGTTGCGTCAGTTGCAGCAAGGCTTTAAGACTTACACCGGGATGAGCCCGGCACAGTGGTTGCGCTTGCGACGGTTGAACGGGGCGCGGCGGGAGCTGCTTAGTTCAGCTGGGGCCACGGTGGCTGAGGTGGCGATGAATTGGTCGTTCTGGCATTTGGGGCGGTTTTCACATAGTTATCGGGCGTTGTTTCGGGAGTTGCCCAGTGAGACGCTCAGGCGCTTGGGCTGACGATTGGGTTGGGTGGGGGTGTTGTGTGTATATCCGTTATTTGGGTGATGGCGGCTTAGGGTTCCGCCCTGACGGCGGCTCACTTTTTGAGGGACCAAAAAGTAAGCAAAAAGTCCTCGCCCCAACACTCGGTGCCTCGCTGTGGCTCGGCATGCCCGCAATCCGACAGTGATTTGGGGGGCCGCCGCCACGCGCCATCCATGGCGCGGGGCGGCTAAACCGGCATCCCTGCCGGTTTACCCCCCAAATCACTGTCAGATTCCGGCCATCGTGTTTGACGGGGCGATTTCAGATCAAGATCAAGATCAAAAGCGCAGATCAAAAGACCGCTGACTTCGTCATCGAAAAGGATGTAAGGGCCAGAGCAACAGCAACTGCCGACCTCGCCATCAAGGTTGGATGCAGTCAACTGTGGGAGCGGGCTTGCTCGCGAAAGCGGTGGTTCAGTTATAAAAGTATTACCTGACACACCGCTTTCGCGAGCAAGCCCGCTCCCACATTTAGACTGCGTTGCATCAGGTAGACAGGCTTTTGCTTTGCACTTGATCTGGCTTTTGCTTCAACCACTCAGGTCAGCTTTCAGGCCGCCGTGCTGTAGATTTTGATCTGAGGCGCCCCGTCGACCACGATGGCCGAACGCAGGCTTGAATCCGTGGGTGACCCGCCGTCAGGGCGGAACCCTAAGCCACCGTTACCGCAGCAACGGATATGTACACCACACAACGCAACAGAACCATTCTCAATAACTTGTAAATCCCAGCACATCCCCCTAGCTTATGCGCCCCTGCCCTGCGCTTTAAGGCCCTACCCCCATGGTTGTGCGTTTTCGTCCCGTCGTTACCTCACGTTTCGCCCTCGGCCTGCTACTCAGCGGCAGCCTCGGTAACAGCATGGCCGCTGAAATCGAACTACCGGCGGTAAAAGTCCAGGGCCAGGAAGACTCCGGCTATCGCACCAACAGCGCCTCAGTCAGCGGCTTCAGCGAAGCACCACTGCTCGACACCCCCGCGTCGATCACCGTGATCAACGCCGAACTGATCAAAGACCAACAAGCCCGCCTGCTCAGCGAAGTACTGCGCAACGACGCCTCGGTAGGCGATAGCTACGCCCCCATCGGCTACTACGAAAACTTCGTTATCCGCGGCTTCTCGCTGAACGCTGCGAGCAGCTACAAAATCAACGGCCGCACCATCACTGGCGAGCAAAACGTCGCCCTGGAAAACAAGCAGCAGGTTGAGGTGCTCAAAGGCCTGGCCGGCTTGCAAAGCGGGATTTCCGAACCCAGCGGCGTGATCAACTACGTGACCAAACGCCCGGAAGATGTGCGCTCAGTCACCGTCTCCACCGACGACCGAGGCAGCGGTTACATAGCCACCGACGTGGGCGGCTGGTTCGGCAGCGAACAACAGTTTGGCCTGCGCGCCAACGTCGCCCACGAAGACCTCAACTCGTATGTCGAGCACGCCAACGGCCAGCGCGATTTTGTGTCCCTGGCCTTCGACTGGAACATCAGCCCCGACGCGGTGCTGCAACTGGACGCGGAATACCAGAACAAACAACAGCGCTCAGTCCCCGGCTACCAACTGCTGGGCGGCACCGAAGTCCCCCATGACGCATCGCCGAAAAAATTGCTGGGGCACCAAAGTGGCTCCCATCAGGTGGGCATTGACTCGCTGAACCTCAATGGCAAGTTTGAATACCGCTTCAGCGATCAATGGAAAGGCAGCCTGAGCGCAGCCCATAGCAAAGTGGTGATTGATGATTACAGCTCGTTTGCCTGGGGCTGCTACTACGTAGGCACCTGCAATGCCAACACCTTCAGCCCGCAAGGCGACTACGACGTCTACGACTACCGCAGCCCCGACGACACCCGCCGTGATGATGAAGTCCAGGCGGCGATGACAGGCCTGTTCGACACCGGCAGCCTGGGCCATGAACTGACTTTCGGCACCAGCGCGTTTCGCCGAGTGATCGACAAGCGCAAGTCCGTCAACGAATACATCGGCAGCGGCAATATCAACCAAGACGCACCAACCTTTACGCCCACCGACAAGCCGCTGAACCCCAGCCATCGCAACCTCGATAGCCGCCAATATGGCCTGTTTGTCACCGACCGCATCCGCTTCAACGAACAATGGCAAACCGTCATTGGCGGGCGCGAAGTGCGTCTGGATGAAAAAGCCTACGATGACCAAGGCAACCAAGCGCGCCACACCCAGCAATACGTGTTCCTGCCCCAGGCATCATTGATCTATAAGCCGATTGAAAACATCTCGCTGTACACCAGCTACAGCAAGGGTTTGTCCTTGGGCGGCACGGCACCGTGGTTTGCGCAGAACGAAAGCGAAACCCTGGCCCCAACCGTGTCCCGGCAAATCGAAGCCGGCGTGAAATACGACTGGCGCCGCATCAGTTTCACCGCCGCCGTATTCCAGACCCGCCAGGCCTACCAATACACCAAGCCCGATGGCACCGGTTTATTTACCTACGTCCAACAAGGTGAACAAAAAAATACCGGCCTGGAACTCTCCGCCAACGGCTGGGCCACCGACCGCCTGCAGATCGCCACCAGCGTCGCGGCGATTCGCGCCCGGGTGACCAACAGCGGCACGCCAGACTACGAAGGCCACCAGGCGATCAACGTACCTAAACTGCGCGCCAGCCTGTATGCCGATTACGCCCTGCCGTGGATGAATGGGTTGGCCGTATTGGGCGGCGTGCAATATAGCGCCAAGAAGTACGCTGACCGCACCGGCAATGTGCAGGTGGGCGACTACGCCGTGGTGAACGTCGGCAGCCGCTACACCACCAAAATCGACGGCTATGAGACCGTATTCCGCCTCAGCGTCGACAACCTGTTCGACAAACGCTACTGGCGCGATGCAGGCGAATACCTGGGCGACGATTACCTGTTCCAGGGCGCGCCATTGACCGCGCGCCTGAGTGCGTCGGTCAACTTCTGAGCCCGCGCGGCGCTGCCAGCCACAGCGCCGCCAAACCACAGACCAACAGGCTCCAACCCAGGTCCTGGGCCCAGGCGACCAGGGTCAGCCCGGCGCCGATCACCAGGTAATACAGCAAGCCAAACAGCGCGGCCGCAGTGCCCAGTCGATCGTGATAAGCCACCAGCGCAGCCCCCAGCACATTGGGAATGGCCATGCCGAACGCCAGCACCACCAGCAGCATCGGCCAGACAAATAGCCAGCTGTGTTGCAACAGCACTACCAGCAAGCCTCCCAACACTGCCAAACCGGCGGCGATCAGCACTAATTGCTCACCGTTTACCCCACGCTTGAGCAGCCGCTTGTTCAGCCACGCGCCGAGCCCGGAGCCCAGCGCCAGCAACACGCCGCTGTAGCCGAAGTCGGCGGCAGATAAACCCAGCCGCGAAAAGATGAATGGCCCCACGCTGTAATAGCTGAACAGCGCGATATTGAACGCCGCCACCAACCCCACCGAACGCCAAATCCCGGCATCCCTGAGCATCAACCGCAACGTCTCGCCCAACGCGGCCGTCGGCATCAAGGCCGGACGCGTCTCTGGCAACGCCCATAAGCACACTGCCCACAAGGCCAGCGAGAGCAGCAACAAGCCACTGAGCACACCGCGATAACCGAAGGACTGCACCAGGCTGGCGCCCGTGAACAAGCCCACGGCCGGGCTGGCGGCCAGGGCGATGCCCATCAGCGAAAATACCTGGGCCAATTGCGCGCCCTGGAAACGGTCACGCAGCACGGTCTGCGTCACCACCGAGCCGACGGCGGCGCCGAACGCCGCCAACGCCTGGGCCAGCAGCAAACCGTTGAAGCTGGTCATGCCCAAGGCCAACACCGACGCAACCCCGTACAGGGCCAATCCGGCCAACATCACCGGCCGCCGCCCCCAACGATCACACAGCCGACCCCACACCACCACGCCAAAGGCGAACGCCAGGAAGTACACCGACAAGGTCTCCCCAGCACGCTCCGGCCCCACCGCAAACGCCCGGCCGATATCTCCCAGCGCCGGGCTGTAAAGCGTTTGGGCCAGTTGCGGGAACATCAGCAACGCCACCGTCAGTGGTAAAAAAATTCTAACCTTCATCCCCAACTCCTTTGCTTGAAACAACGCAAGAAGTGTAAGGACTGTCGATTGGGCTATTATCCAGACTTTGACAGTTTATCCATCAAATCGGACAACCTATGGCCTGGCTCGCCGCCGACGCAACCTTCGACCCCGACCGCCTGGCAGCGCCGGTCATCGGCATCGCCGCCCTGCTCGGTGATCACGACTCCGGCCTGCACCGCCACCAGCGCGGGCAACTGCTGTTCACGCGCCAAGGCTGCACCCGTATCACCCTGGACAACCAACTGTGCCTGCTGCCGCCGTCGCGCGCCGCGTGGATCCCGTGCGGCGTGCCGCATCGCGCGGTGATGCACAAAACCGTGGACTACCGCTCGGTGTATCTGAGCCCGGCCCTGGCCGATCAATTGCCTCCACACGTTGGAGTGATCGAGGTCAGCCCATTGCTGCGCGCCGTGTTGGAACCCATAGCGATGGCGCCCTTCGACACCGATTGGCAAACGGGCCGCTACGCGCATTTGCTGGCGCTGTGCCTGGATGAAATCCAGGCGGCCACCGCACAACCGATGCTCCTGCCCTTGCCCCGGGACAAACGGCTGGCGCCCTTGCTCGCCGATCTGCAAAGGTTACCGCCGACCCTGCAAGCCCTGGAAAAACAGATAGGCGCCAGCACCAAGACCATCGGCCGGATTTTCCTGCGGGAAACCGGCCTTGGTTATCAGCAATGGCGCCAGCAGTGGCGCTTGATGCGGGCAATCGAACTGCTGGCCATCGGGCGCAACCTGGGCTACTGCGCGTTCGAACTGGGCTTTGCCAGTGACAGCGCGTTGATCGCCTTTTTCAAAAGCATGACCGGCAGCACGCCACGCGGGTATTTGCAGGTTGACTGAAGGCGCGCTTGAAGCAGCGTCAGCCCGGTAGCGGAATCACCCGCAAAGGCCGCACCGACTTATAGGAAAAACTGGAGTAGATTTCTTTAACACAGGGCAACGTCTGCAACACCTCGCGCGCAAACTCGCCAAACGACTCCAGGTCTTTGGCCACCACCTCGAGCAAAAAATCATAGCGCCCCGACACGTTGTGGCAGGCAACAACCTCGGGAATCTCCAGCAGCCGCTGCTCGAACGCCCGGGCGATTTCCTGGGTGTGGCTTTCCATCATGATGCTGACGAACGCCGTCACGCCGTACCCCAGCGCCTTGGGCGACAGGATCGCCTGATAGCCGCTGATCACCCCGCTCTCCTCCAGGTTGCGCACCCGTCGCCAGCACGGCGAGGTGGTCAGGGCCACGCGGTCGGCGAGCTCGGCCACAGTCAGGCGGGCATTACCTTGCAGGGCGTTTAAAAGGGCTTTGTCGGTGCGGTCCAGACTCACGGGCATAACGTGCCTCTATTTATTGTTTTTATCGAAAATTCGCCCCGTAATCCGGGATTTTCCTGGGTTTTTTGCAACGTTCAACTGTGGTTATGAGCATAGCATTGTAGGAAATAAGGAGCGCCCGACATGAACAATAAACACAATACATTCGGCTTTTCTACCCGCGCCATCCACCACGGTTACGACCCCAAGGACCATCACGGCGCCCTCGTGCCGCCGATCTATTTATCTGCCACCTTCGCGTTCCCCACGGCCGAATATGGCGCCGCCTGTTTTGCCGGGCAAGCCAGCGGCCACTTTTATACACGTATCTCAAACCCGACCCTGGCGCTGCTGGAGTCGCGCATGGCTGCCCTGGAATACGGCGAAGCCGCTGTGGCTTTCAGCTCGGGCATGGGCGCGATTGCCGCGACGTTCTGGACATTGCTGCGCCCCGGCGATGAGGTGATTGTCAGCCAGACCCTGTATGGCTGCACCTTTGCCCTGCTGCACCATGGCCTTGCCGAGTTCGGCATCCGGGTGCGGCATGTCGACCTTACCGACCTGGCCGCCCTGCGCGCGGCATTGTCGCCCGCCACCCGCATGATCTATTGCGAAACTCCGGCCAACCCCAACCTGCGCCTGGTGGACATCGCCGCCGTGGCCGAACTGGCGCACCAGCAGCCCAATGTCATCGTGGTAGTCGACAACACCTACTGCACACCCTACCTGCAACGGCCGCTGGAACTGGGGGCCGACGTGGTGGTGCACTCGGCCACCAAGTACCTCAGCGGCCATGGCGATATCACCGCCGGTATCGCCGTGAGTAACCAGGCGCTGGCGCAACGTATTCGCCTGCAAGGCCTCAAGGACCTGACCGGCGCGGTGATGTCGCCACAGGACGCATCCTTGCTGATGCGTGGCCTCAAGACCCTGGCCCTGCGCATGGACCGCCATTGCAGCAACGCCCAGGCGGTGGCCGAAGCCTTGCAGGCACACCCTGCCGTGCAGTGGGTCACCTACCCCGGGCTGCGCTCTTTCCCACAATACGCATTGGCAGCGCGGCAGATGAAACAGTCCGGCGGCATGATCGCGTTTGAGCTCAAGGGCGGCATCGACACCGGCCGGCGCTTCATGAATGCCCTCAACCTGTTCACCCGCGCCGTCAGCCTCGGTGACGCCGAGTCGCTCGCCCAGCACCCGGCGAGCATGACCCACTCCACCTACACCCCCGAAGAACGCGCACAGCACGGTATCAGCGAAGGCCTGGTGCGCTTGTCGGTCGGGCTTGAAGACATCGCCGACCTGTTGGCCGATATCCATCAGGCCCTGGCCAAATGCACCCGGGCGGCACCACGCCGGTCGGCGGTGGAAGAACACGCCGTGAAATAAGGCCTACGGCTGAAGTACTCCTTTCCCACAGACGGTGGTCGGACGGGTCCGACCACCGCTGTGTGTTTTTAATCTGTTTTTTTTGCCGATTGGATCCCCATGCTTTTCCCAGGCTGTACTAGCATAGGTGCTCGGCGGGTGCATTATCACTGTAGGTTATTCACCTTTGTTACCTTGTTAAACCCCGTCGCTATAAGGATGAATACCCGCACTCGACATTCATGGACGAACTGATGAACTCACACCTCTTCCCTCATATAGGCAAGGTCATCGCCAGCA
Organism: Pseudomonas sp. Xaverov 259; assembly: GCF_019352915.1. Taxonomy (NCBI): domain Bacteria; kingdom Pseudomonadati; phylum Pseudomonadota; class Gammaproteobacteria; order Pseudomonadales; family Pseudomonadaceae; genus Pseudomonas; species Pseudomonas sp. Xaverov 259. The sequence continues at coordinate 29,717 of NZ_JAAAFV010000011.1, forward strand.
CCGGCAGCCGGCATTTCCCGCGCATGCTGCATGACCTTATCCTGACTCAACTGGCAGTGGACGCCACCCATATCACCCAACTGCAGGTCAGTGCCGAAGGGCACACCCGCCGCCGCATAAGCCCGGTCTACACCGACTCCGTGACGGCGCTGGGCGAAGAACAACCCGCCGCCCAATTGCACCTCACGCGCCGCAAGGATGATGTGCGTTATGTGCTGTCGGTGTATCGCTCGCATCAATCAGAAAGTTTTTCGCCGCAGGAACGCAGCATGCTGCAGGATTTTTCCACGCTGCTTCTGCCCATGGTCGAGAAGCACATCACTGCGATCCAGCCGTGCCGCCAGGGTGGATCGCCTGTGGTGCCGGAAAATCAGGGCCTTGAAACTTTGCGTCGGCGTATTGAAGAGCGTCTGGTGCAATCGGGGTTGACCTTGTCCAACCGTGAGCTGGAAGTGTGTGTGGGTTTGCTGGCCGGGCGTACTGCACCGGAGTTGGCGGAGCAGTTGGCGTTGAAGGTCAACACTATTGAAAGCTACCTCAAGCGGGCGGCGATCAAGCTCGGGATCAGTGGGCGGCATTCGTTGTTGCGGTGGATGTATGCGGGTGATGAGGGCGTCGCCACGGCTTTCTAGATCACCGCTCAGTTTGGTGGTTTTTTGTTGGTGTACATATCCGTTATTTGGGTGATGGCGGCTTAGGGTTCCGCCCTGACGGCGGCTCACTTTTTGAGGGACCAAAAAGTAAGCAAAAA
>NZ_JAAAFV010000002.1:0-122854 GCF_019352915.1 Pseudomonas sp. Xaverov 259
TTTCAGGAAAATTGCAGTGCCTTTACTGGGGCCGCTTCGCAGCCCAACGCAGGACAAGCCTGCTCGCCACAATAACCGGTTGTGTAGATCCCTATGTGTATCGCAGGCAAGCCAGCTCCCACATTTTGTTTGCGTAAAGCTTACAGGCCTAGGTCAGACAACCCCGGATGATCATCCGGGCGCCGGCCCAGTGGCCAGTGGAACTTGCGTTCGGTTGCTTTGATTGGCAGATCGTTGATGCAGGCAAAACGATTGGCCATCAGGCCGTTTTCGTCGAATTCCCAGTTCTCGTTGCCATAGGAACGGAACCAGTTGCCGGAGTCGTCGTGCCACTCATAGGCGTAGCGCACGGCGATACGGTTGTCGGTGAATGCCCACAGTTCCTTGATCAGTCGATAGTCCAGTTCCTTGGCCCATTTACGCGTGAGAAAACCCTTGGCCTCTTCGCGGTTATGCGCAAATTCGGCGCGGTTTCGCCATTGCGTGTCCAGGGTATACGCCAGGGACACGCGCTCTGGGTCGCGGGAGTTCCAGCCGTCTTCGGCCAGGCGCACTTTTTGAATGGCCGAATCACGGGTAAACGGTGGCAGTGGCGGGCGTTGTTCTGCTGTCGATGACATGGGGCAGCTCCTGTTAATACCAAGATGGTTTCGAAAGTTGCTCAGCCTGTACGTTCAAAGTCCCAATAAGGTTCGCGCCATGCATTGCGCATTATCGGCCGCTGTTGAATCGCCCATGACCAGGGCAACGGTAATGGCGCCATCGATCAGGATCAGCAGGTGCGCGGCCTGCCGTTCGGGGTCGGGGGTGCCATGTGCTTTACACAGTTCAAGTGCGTACTCGAACAGTTTTTGTTTATGCGCTTTGGCCAACAGGCGCACCGGGTCTTGCGCGTCGCCGGTTTCGCCACTGGTGTTGATAAAGGCGCAACCGCGAAAGTCTGCCGAGCCAAACCATGTCTTGAGTGCGCTGAACAGCGCCAGCAGGCGCTCGCCGCTGCCTTCGCTGCGCTCCACTTCCGTTCGTAGCCACTGCATCCAGCGAGCGTCGCGGCGTTGCAGGGCGGCGATGACCAGTTCGTCTTTGTTGGCAAAGTAACGGTAAATACTTTTGCGCGAGACGCCGGCGGTTTTCACCAATAACTCCATGCCGGTGGCGGCAATGCCGTGGCGATAGATCAATTTCTCGGTGACGTCGAGAATAATGTCGCGGGTTTCGTTGCTGTCGATATCGTTCATGGGCTGAACAGTAGAACGATCGTTCTTCTTGGTCAATTAAATTTTTTCCGCTGGCCGCGACGAGACCTGAGCAGCCCCATGGTGTAAGCTCTGTGCCTCTTCGGATTCGACCCATTGCGAGCCTTATGCCGTCGTTCTTCAAACGCTCCCTGTTGCCCAAACTGCGTGGTTTCCCGCTGTCTCCCGATGCCATCGACGTGCTGTCCGGTGCCGCTGCGTACCGCCAGTGCCTGCTGGAAAAAATCGCCCAGGCGACACAGCGCATCTACATCGTTGCGCTGTACTTGCAGCAGGACGAAGCGGGGCAGGAAATATACGCCGCCTTGCACGCCGCCAAGGCGGCACGGCCCGAGTTGGATATCGTGGTGGTGGTTGACTGGTTGCGCGCCCAGCGCGGCCTGATCGGCGCCGGCAAGCAGCCGGGTAACAGTGCCTGGTACCAGGCCATGACCCACTCCCACGCCAGCGAAGTGCCGGTGTATGGCGTGCCGGTGCAAACCCGTGAACTGTTCGGCGTGTTGCACCTCAAGGGCTTCGTGATCGATGACAGCGTGCTGTACAGCGGCGCCAGCCTGAACAATGTGTACCTGCACAAGTTCGACAAATACCGCTTTGATCGCTATCACCTGATCCACAGCAAGCCCTTGGCTGACTCGATGCAACACCTGGTGGAACACGGCCTGGTCGCGTCCAAGGCCGTGCATCGCCTGGACTTGCCAAACCTGCCGACCACCCGCAGCCTGCGCAATGACATCGGTGACTTGCGCAGCCGCTTGAAGCACGCGACCTACGACACCACCACAGGTTTGCTGCCCAATGGGCACTTGTTGGTAAGCCCGTTGCTGGGGGTGGGCAAGAACAACCCGTTGAACCGGGTGATCCTCGAACTCGTCGCCAGTGCCCAGCATCAGCTGACCATCTGCACGCCGTATTTCAACCTGCCGCTGTCGGTGACCCGCGAAATAAATCGTGCCCTGGCGCGCGGGGTGAAGGTCGACATCATTGTCGGCGACAAGACCGCCAACGATTTCTACATCCCGCCCAGCGAGCCGTTCAAGGTGATCTCGGCGTTGCCTTACCTGTATGAAATCAGCCTGCGCCGCTTTGCCAAACGCCATCAGCCGATGATCGACAGCGGCCAGTTGAACCTGCATCTGTGGCGTGACGGTGACAATACCTATCACCTTAAGGGTATGTGGGTCGACCAGCGTTACACCTTGCTGACCGGTAACAACCTCAACCCACGGGCGTTCCGTTTGGATCTGGAAAATGCCCTGCTGATCGATGACCCCCAAGGCCAATGGCTGGCACCGCGGCGTACTGAGTTGGCGCAGATCTTTCAGCACACCACGCGCATCGAGCGGTACCAGCAGTTGCAAGCGCTGGTGGATTACCCGCCAGGGGTAAGCAAGTTCCTGCGAAGGGTCAGCCGGGTGCGGATTGAGCGGTTGCTTTACCGCATCTTGTAGGTGGTAGACGTCCGCCACCACCGTAGATATTGTACTTTGAGCAACATTCATCGATGCCCTGGGAACACTCCTACACCTTGTCTTCGGGTTTACTCGTAGGTTTGGGAGACGGTTCTTAAGGAAAAGAACTCTTGCGGTCAAACGTACAGAGAGCTTGAAATGTCGACATACAATTTGCTTCCCTCGTCCACGCCTTTACATGTTCCAACAAAGCACGCAGCTGAATCTGAACCTCGTTCCCCGATTGCGCCACTGTCCCAAGACAGTTCCGGCGAAACTCAGCACACATCCGATGCAGCATTCCCGCGCCGACTCGAAGGGCAGTTGACTCAAGCCAGGTTTGAGCAAGCCCCGGTTCGCCACAAACGCGAAAACTTGTCGAATAAGTCCAGGCCCCTGACCGAAGTCGGTCGTATCAGCCTGGCTTTTCCACAGACTGCAGACGCCAGGAAAGCTGATATAGAACTGCAAAAAATACTTACTTACGGGCTGATCACTGGCGAGACTAAAGACGATCCGGTTCCTCAAAATGCTTCTATCAAGCCGTTCATTGATGCATTTATCAATGCTGCTCGAGAACCACAGGTGCAGGCGTGGTTCGAGGCCAAAGGTTTGGATGTATCGACAGTACGTGTTTTCAGTGACGGGGTAGAAGGCACGGTGTTGGTTAACGGTGAAAAGGTCACGCAAAGATTCACCGGTATCGACACGTCAGGTTGGAACGAGGTCGGAGCTAAATTGACAGAAGCGGCGAACAGGCTGTCGCCTCAGTCTCGCGGGGTGTTGCTGCCCGACAAAGACACTCAGCGATTGCATGATTTAGACGTGGTGTTTAATTTTTACGGTGTGCGCCCCCCTCGTGAGGAAAGCGAACAATTGCCGCTAGGCCAATTGCTTCAGACGACAGGCTGGCCGGCGCTGACTGATGAAAAATACTTTTCCTGGAGGCAGCAGTTTGGACAACTTCAGCAGAAAACCAGTGACATTGATACCCGGTCTAGCCTGTCGTCTCAACTGCAACAGTTGATTGATAACGCGCCAGAGAATGAAACACTGAACCTGGGTGACCAACTTGCCACGGTGTCGCCAGAATCGACATTGGCACAAAAAAGCCAGGTGTTACGTGAGCGCTTTGCCGCATCGTTGGCGATGCCGGTGTTCAAGGCCTTCATTGAAAAGCTTGGCTATGGCAACGCAGATCAAATCTACAGGATGCATGACGGGGTCCTTGAGATACGCAAGGCCGATCATCAGTGGCTTTCTATAGGGGTTTATCTAGAGGATGAAATCAGCAAAGTCGGAGTAGGTGGCAGCCCTGAGGAAAAACTCGCGATCAGAGCCCTCGATTCCCAATTCAAGCAACTCGTAGAGCAGAGTCGATCAGTTGGGAACACGCTGTACTCACAGCCTATGTACGATGCGCGTCAGCTCCTGGCGTTTTACGGCCTGGGGAACCCTGGCACGCTTGCGCAAGTCACCGCGGCCATTGGCGCGCTGACCAACAACCTGCCGCCGTCGCCAGCTCGTTGGACCCTCTCTTCTTCTTGGCCGGAGAACTCGGACCGTGCGTCTGCCGATACCGTGCTCGGTAACGCCTTGGTCAGGGGGTTGAGATCGGGCTTCTACAGTTTAATAGCTCCGCAGGGAACGTCGTTGTCGCTTGCTTATGACGCTTTTCAGGAGATCCTGGCCCAGCCGGAGCTACAGGCGTGGATCAAAAGCAAAGGGTTGAAAACAGATGGGCTGGTGCTGCACAAGGACAGCATCAGCGGCACTGCTTACCGTAACGGTGTGCGTGAGGAAGTGACCTTCACCACTGCTGATGATTCCGGGTGGCAGCAGGTGAGCGCCAAGTTGCGCATGATCATGGATTTGCTGGACCCTGAGGATAAGGGTATGCAATACGTGTCAGAGGGAGAGTTATGGATGGATACGTCGGTGGTTTTGCAGGCTTATGGTTTGCCGAAGCTGACTTATGCCGAAGACCGACCACGGCTGATAGCGCAGCTGGAGACCACCGGGCTGACGATGCCCGCCGAAGAGTATCGGCGAATCACCAGCGGTTTGGCGGCAATACGGCAAAATATCGGTGACTTGGATGAACGCGCCTACCTCGCCAACTATCTGGAGAGTCAGGTCCAGGACCTGCCTGAGGATACGGCCATGGACTGGTCAGGGCATCAGGTGCAACCGTCAGTCAGTTCACCGCTGGTCGTGGGCGATGATGCGGATCGAGAAAAACTCCGGCGGTTTACCGAGTCGCCTGCGCTGACTACGGTATTGGAAAAAACCGGCTCGTTCTGGCCTGGGAGGCCTTTCCGGGTGTCCGAGGGTAAATTCGAGCACCAGACCCCGGAGGGGAACTGGCTGGATCTTACGAAACATGTTGCCGAAGTTGCGAGCCTGAACGTTGAGCTTGGCCAGCTGATCACGCTGAGCCAGGAGCGGGGAAACGCCTTGTATTCGGTGCCTACTTACGACGTCCGCCAGCTCTTGGATTATAAAGGGCTGGGTTCGCCACGCACTGTTGGCGAGACGCGCAACGTGGTGCGATGGCTGCGCACTGCCTTGCCACTCGCGCCCGCCCTGGGAAATTACGCCGGCCTGCTTGAAGAACCGTGGGTCCCCGGTAAATTGACCTCCGGCGATAAAGTCACCCTCAAGGCTGAGGCCGACATGCGCTGGGCTGGCGCACAACCTGAACGTTCTGAATACCTCGAAAATGCAACGCAAGAAGCGCTGGAGCAAAACCCGGCAGAGCACCTGGAAAACTACCTAAACAGCACCGATGCTCTTGACTATGGTCAAGAACTGGCGCGAACACTGAAATGGAAAGATTCGCCAGCGCCCAAGGTGGTTAGCCAACAGCTTGTCACCGCCGCGCTCACCTTGTATGCAGAGCAGGGGGAACCTGCAAAACCAGGCTACGTGGCAGGCTATAGCCTTTACCAACACTCCAACATGGGGCGTACCTTCAACGCTGTCCGTGAGGACCTGGTGAAACACTTGGTTGCTAATCGGGGGCTTGAGCCTAAGCTCGCGGTGCTGACGGCCCAGATTCTTCTTGCAGAGGCGGCGCCCGAGTTTCTGGTAAAGGAAGTGCCTGAAGAAATACTGATCGGCACGCCGGCCTGGATGGAGCTGCGCCTAGGGTGTGAGATGGCGAACCTAAAGGCGCCGGGCACAAGTCAAATGATGAACGAAAAGCAGATCAGCGATCTGACTACACTGGCCCCCACCAGTGAAGGGCAGGCAAGCTTGATGCAGCTTGGGTCCATCAAGTTCTTGCTCGATTGGGCGGTACTCAACGATGTTCTTCCCGATGCAGAGAAAGGCGAACATAACGCTGAGTCGGTCAAGATCGCCAGCGAAGCGTTCTTCAAACAGCGTAAAGAGATTAGCGACGCATTGAATGCCGTGGCCGAGATACCGTCACGAGAGGCCCTGGCGATCAGGGAGTTGCTCAAGGTGTTTCCAGGAACCACACGCGCCCAGCTGGAAGGCATGACTGTATTGATTGCCGATCCCGATGCTCGACGCAATATGTCTATTTCCGAACCGCGTACACGTTCGCTGATACAAACCTATATGACGGGCGATCTGACGCCTGGCAAGTGGGTACTCAGGAGCGATATGCCGCAAAACCTGATACGCCCCCGAACTAGTCCCTTTCAAAGAAACCTGGAAGTAGAGGCACCCGCCGATAAGCGCGCAGAACTCGATGAGCGGATTCGTCAACTGCCCGATATTGAGACTGAGCTGAAAAAAGCGGTCGACGCGCACACCGCTACGCTGAAGAAAGCCTACGCCACCCAGCTCAAGCTCATGTTTGCCAACCTTCCACTGGCTGATCGTGAGCTTTTGAACAATCCTGAGAGCGTTGTCAGTTTGTTCAGCGTGCGCGGGGAGACCGGGTTGTCTCCGGTCGATCAGACCAGTGCCGATGTGCAGGCGGCCAGAGGACGGCAAGGCACTTTGATGAGGGTCGAGCTGGGCACGCAGGTGTGTTATTTCGAAGTGTTTGCGAATGGAAAAATCATCAAACGCACAGATCTTCCGAAACAGCTGAAATTGGGCGACGTCCTTACTGGCAGACCCAATACCGACCATTGGAATCACCATTACCAGAGATTTGCTTCGGGTGGGTTCAGAGTCAAGTTGGACTTGGACGCCTACAGGAATGGCACTCCGCCAAGGCCGGATGCCTCCTCAAAAGTTATCATTGAAAGCATCGGCGAGCCGATTGGCGGTACCACGGCAACGGTCAGCAGCGCGCCGAACACTGGCCTGACTAACACGTTTGCCTCGGCGAAGACCGAAAGCATAGTGACGCTTATTGCAGAGCACAATTTATATGAAAGCGATGAGGCCCTGCTGCAAAGGGCCCAGGGCACATTGCCCTTGGAGGAAAAACGAAAAAACCTAGCACGTGACAAGGCAATATTGAAGGGGCTTGTGCCATTCCTGGGTGCTTATCAGGAGTTCTCGAACGGGAATATTGGCGCGGGAGTGGTGGCCCTGTCGGTGGACATTGGCGGGGTGCTCCTTGGCGCAGGCGGTCAGCTCCGATCGCTATTGCGCGCAGGCAAGGCACTTTTGCCTAACCCAGTAAGTGGCGTCGTCCGTAGGTTAGGAACTAAAGTCGTGCCCCTTACTCCCAAAACTGCATGGGCAAAGCCTGTGGCGAGTTTTAGCGACAGGGCGTTTAACTTCATCAGGGAGGCGGCGTTAACAGGCAGTGCGATCATGAATCCAGCAGACGGTTATGGCCAACTGTTTAAGGCTGGGCTCAAGGGGCTGCTCAAGCTATCGGATTTAGCCAAAAATACGTCGAGGTTGGGTAAGGCTGCCGCGCCTCACCTCCTTACCATGGAGGAGAAGTTGAGGGCTTATTGGTTAGCTGGGGGATTGGATCCCAAGCCAAAACTCACGACAGGAGGCGTGCCCGGAACCAGTCAGGGGATCGATGTAGTGGCGGCTAAAATGAACGGTATCTGGTATGCGCTTAACCCCAAGACGGGCAAAGCGGACGGTACGCCACTGCTAGATTTTAAAGAGACGATCTTGCCATCCGGGAGTGTGAGCCCGACGTAATTGTGATTGATGTGTCTGCTGGTCCCGGCCATGCACTAGGCACTCTGTTTGAGTGCATGGCCGGGGTTGGTTTAGTTCAGGCCCAACTTGCCGCGCAGCATCGACAGGTCCTCAGCCAAGGTGTTGACCGGGCCCACCAGGGCCTTACGGTCGGTTTCCTTGACCTTGTCGTAGGTTTCATAGCCGCCATCCTTGGTTTTGTACTTGGCCAGGATCTTGTCCACGGTGGCAAAGTTCTTGTCGACCTTGGCCAGGAAGACTTTGTCCTGCTTCTCGATCTGGCCACGGAACAGGTCGACGATTTTCTTCGCGCCGTCGATATTGCCCTGGAAGTCATACAGGTCAGTGTGGCTGTAACGGTCTTCTTCACCGGAGATCTTGGTGGCAGCCACTTCTTCCAACAATGCTGCTGCGCCGCCGACGACTTTTTCCGGCGGGAAGGTCAGGCCGTCCACACGGGTTTTCAGGTCATTGACGTCGGTGTTGAGCTTGGCGGTCAGCGCTTCCAGACCTTTGGTGGTCTTCTCGGAGAACAGCACGTACTCGATGCGGTGGAAGCCGGTGAAGTCTTCAGCGGTTACGCCTTTCTCGTGGTCGTCGACACGCGAGTCGATCGAGGCGTCGAGGTCGCTGAACAGCTCGGCGATCGGTTCGATCGACTCATAGTGCACGCGGGTCGGTGCGTAGAGCTTCTGCGCGGTGGCCAGGTCGCCCTTGTTGATGGCATCGGTGAAGGCCTTGGTCTGGATGACCAGCTCGCCGATTTCTTCGGTGACGTAGATCTTGTAGTCCGACACCGGGCCTACCAGGTCCAGGGGCGCGGTGGCGGCGAAGGCTGCCAGCGGTGAAAGGGTCATCAGCAACGACAACGCGATAGTCGACTTCTTCATGGGACGTTTTCCGCTCTGGTTTGTTTTAGGTGTTGGCAGTGGTTTGTGAGTGCGTTGCAGCGAGCAGCGTGCGGCCAAGGAAGTCCTTGGGCCCCGTCACCCCCGGCAAGGTGAAGAAGTACCCGCCGCCAACCGGCTTGAGGTATTCCTCCAGAGGCTCGCCGTTGAGCCGGGTTTGCACACTGATGAAGCCTTTCTCCAGGTCAGCCTGGTAGCAGATGAACAACAGCCCCATGTCCAGCTGACCGTTTTTGTTGACGCCGTTGGAGTAGTTGAACGGCCGGCGCAGGATCAGGTTGGCCTGAGTCTGCGGGGTACGCGGGTTGGCCAGGCGGATGTGTGCATCGAGCTTGGTCAACTTGCCTTCCGGGTCCTTGCTGTAGTCGGGCACCTGGGTTTCTTTCTCGCCATCCATGGGCGCGCCGGTCGGTTTGATACGGCCGATGATGCTTTCCTGTTCCTGCAACGGTGTACGGTCCCAGCGCTCGACGAAGTTGCGGATGATGCGCACGGCCTGGTAGCTGCCGTTGGCGGCCCACGCCGGCTCGTCGCTGCCGGGCTGTACCCAGACGATCTGGTCCATGGCCTTGGCGTCATTGGAATTCGGGTTGGCTGAGCCGTCACGAAAGCCCAGAAAGTTACGTGCGCTCTGCGCCGGCTCGCCGGGTTTGGCCGGTGCCTGGGGCGGTACGCTGCCTTCCTGTTTCCAGCGCACCAGCAGCAGGTCGGGCAGGTTCTTTACGATGTCGCGCAGGGCGTGGATATTGGTGTCCGGGGTGTTCGAGCTGAACTGCAGGCTCAGGTCGCCGTGACACTGGGCAGGTTCCAGCGCGTCGTTGGGGAAGCCGACCATGCGGCTCAGGCGCTTGGGTTTGGCTGCCGCGAGGCCGAAGCGCTCATCAAACAACGACTCGCCGACCGAGACGGTGATGGTCAGGTTATCCGGGGTGACTACCGGGCCGAGGATCCCGGAGTCGGTGGGCGGTAGTTTCGGGTCGACTTGCGGCACGGTGCCGCCAGTCATCAAGAACGCGATGCGCTCATTCAAGGTGCGGAACAGGCGCTCCAGGTCTTCGCGATCGCTCGCCAGCACGTCGAAGGCGACGAGCATGCCGCAGGCCGGGCGCGGGGTGACGATGCCGGTCTGGTGCTGGCCGAAAAAGTCGTGGTGGTCCTGGGTCTTGTCACTGCGCGGTGCGGTGGTGACTTGCTCGGCTGCAGCGGCCATGGCCGGGCAGGTCAGGGTGCTGCCGGCAATCGCCGCACCGGTGGCGGCCATGCCCAGCAGGACACGGCGGCGCTGTGCAGAAAAGGGCGAGGAAAACTGTTCTGAATCACTCATCTGTTAGGTCGTCTTCACTGCAGGCCGGAAAGGCCAAGGGCGGGGTCGATTCCATCGAGTGCAACGGCCAGAGCCTTGGCCTTGTCGGCGATCTGCTTGCGCTGATCGGCCTTGACGCTGTCGTAGCGGCTGTACTGGCCGTCGACTTTAAAACTGTTGAGTTGGGTATCGAAGGCATCGAGCGCGCTGTCGATTGTCGGCAGCAGGTCCGCCGCCGATTTGCTCAGCAACGGACGCATCAGGTCGACCACCTTGCGGGCAGCCTCCAGGTTGGCGGCAAAACCGTTCAAGTCGATATGGCTGTAGCGTTCCTCTTCGCCACTGGCGGCCCGCACATCCGCCAGGCTGTTGAGGTTGCGCACCACAATGCTGACCAGTTGCTCCGGCGGCAGCGACTGCGCAAGCAGCTGTTGCTTGAGGCTGGTGACGTCAGTGACCAGACGCTCGGCGATCGGGCTGAGGCCCTCCAAACTGCGCTGCTGGAACAGGCTGTATTCGAGGCGGTGGAAGCCACTGAACGCCGGGTCTTGCTCGCGCTTTTCGAAGTAATCGGCGCGGGCATTGATCGCGTTGTCCAGCTCGGCCAGGCGTTGCGCGGCAGGAGCAAGGCGCTGATACGCCTCACGGGCCGGTACATACAGCGCTTGCGCCTGGGCCAGGTCACCGGCTGCAATGGCTTGCTGCAGGGCGGTCACGGTCTTGACCAGCGCACTGCCTTGGCCGCTCAGGTACACACGGAACTCCGACAGCGGGCCGATAAAGGCCACCATCGACGGTTTGGCTTTGGCCTGGGCATCGGACTCAGCGGTGGGCGTGACATGCAGCGTGCCGCGCGGGTTGCTCAGCAAGCCGCAGGTGATCGCATAGTCGCCGGGCAACAGGTTGGCGTTGATCACCTGGCTCAATCCCGGCGCGATATTTTCGCGTTCTTCAATCACCAGCACGCCGTCTAGGATTTCCCATTCCACCGCGCGGTCGGAGCGGTTGATGATGCGAAAACTCGCGCGCCCGGCGGGCACGCTAATTTCATTCGGCTCGCAGGCGTGAGCATGAATCGTCACCGCGATTTCATTGTGGTTGGTCTGGCGCTTGGCGGCAGCCAGTTGGGAGGCGTAGTAGAACAGCGCACCGGCGGCGATCATCACCACCACCGAGCCGGCCACTGCCCAGCGCAGGGCGCGCGACGGCGGTGCCGGTTGAAGGGTTGGGTTGGACAAGAGACGGTCCTTAATGGCTGGAAACGGAAGAAGGTTTGGCGACAGGCTTGGCAGGGGCCGAGGGCAGGAAGAACATCACCAGCGCCACTACCAGATAAATCAGATAGGCACCCAGGGTGCTCACGGTCGGCGCTTCCTGGTAGCCGAACATCCCGGCGAGCACCGAACCCAGCGGGCTGTCCATCGGCAGCACGGCGCTGAAGTCGAACAGCACGGTTTGCAGGTGGTTCCACACGCCGGCCTCATGCAGGGCCTGCACCGAGTTGGCAAGAATGCCGGCGGCCACCACCAGGATGAACAGGCCGGTCCAGCGGAAAAACGCGCCGAGGTTCAGGCGCATGCTGCCGGTGTAGATCAGGAAGCCGACGATAATCGCCAGGATCAAGCCGAGGAGGGCGCCAATCGGTGCGCCCGGGCCTTCGCTCTGCTGGAATACTGCAAGCAGGAAGAACACGGTTTCCAGGCCTTCACGGGCCACGGCAAAGAACACCATGGCGATCAATGCGATAACTTGGTGCTTGGAACCGGCCAGTGCATGGTCCAGGGATTGGTGCAGGGAATGCTTGATGGAGCGCGCCACCTTGCGCATCCAGAACACCATGGAGCTGAGGATGCCGACGGCTACCAGGCCGACCACACCTTCAAACAGTTCCTGTTGTTTTTGCGGGAATTCGGCGCTGACCAGTTCCAGGCCACCGCCTACCAGCAGGGCCAGCGCAGCGGCGAGGAACACGCCGATCCACACGGCGGGCATCCACTGGCCACGGCCGGTCTGTTGCAGGTAACTGGCGATGATGCCAACGATCAATGCGGCTTCAATGCCTTCGCGCAGCATGATTAGAAAGGGAACGAGCATTCGGCACCGCATCAAGACTGGTTAGGATGCTAATTTGTAACATAATGATACTCATTACTAAACAGCCAATGTTGACCTTTACTGAACTGCGGCTGAACGGTGGTGGCGAATCGCAACCGCCCTTATGATGCACCCCATCTTTTGCAGCATTGAATAGCCCGATTCCCATGGCGGAAAAAGACACCATCTCTATCCATCTTGTGCGCGAAGCCTTGCTGCAAAGCTGCGCGCCCGGCGCGGCCACGGTTGAAGCCTTGAGCAAGGTCGGGATAGCCCCGGCGTTGCTCGAGCAGCCCGACGCCCGCGTGCCCGCCACGGCCTACGCACGCCTGTGGCGCTTGCTGGCGCGGCGCATGGACGACGAGTTTTTTGGCATGGACCCGCGCAAACTCAAGTCCGGTAGCCTGGCGTTCCTGTGCCGCGCCGCGATGGCACAACCGAGCCTGGACGCCAGCCTGCAAACTGGCCTGGGGTTTTTGTCGTTGATGCTCGAGCAGATGCCTGCACAACTGATGCGCCAACAGAGCCTGGCAGAAATTGTCTTGCTCGAACCTGAACCTAAACGCGCGTTTACCTATTTCACCTATTGGATGATCGTCCACGGCGTCGCCTGTTGGCTGGCGGGTCGGCGTATCCCGATCCTCGCCATTGAGTTGCGCTGCCCGCAGCCGGATTTCTGTGACGACTATCGCGTGATGTTCTCTGACAACCTGCGCTTCGACCGGCCGCGCACGCGCATGATCTTTGCTGCCGACTGCCTGGACCTGCCAATCAAGCGCAGCCCGGAAGAACTCAAACGGTTTCTGGCGCATGCACCGGCCAACATACTGGTCAAGTACCGCGACCCTGCGAGCCTGGCTGCTCGGATCAAAAATGATCTGCGCCATATGCCTGCCAATACCTGGCCGGAAACCGAAGGTTTGGCCGCCAACCTGTGTATTTCGGCGTCGACCCTGCGTCGCCGGCTGGCGGATGAAGGCCAGACTTATCAAGGGCTCAAGGATAGCGTGCGCAAGGAGTTGGCGATTGTCTGGCTCGCCGAGGCCGACATCAGTTTTGTTGAAATTGCTGTGCGCCTTGGATTTGCTGATGTCAGCTCGTTCTACAAAGCCTTTCGCAAATGGTCCGGTTCAAACCCGGGGCACTACCGCAGTTTGATCCTGAGTGACGCGTTGCCGCCGTTGTGACGCAGGCTCATGCGAAGACCCGCAGGAGGAAATGCGTACATACACTTGCTCTACTCGGCTTCGGAATAAGCCTATCCCGTTGCAATGAGCAATATTCAGATTATTAGGCTCCTTTCTCTGGAGTACTTTTAATGAACTTATCCCGTGTCGATTCAGGCAACAGTCCGCGCCTGCACTCATCCAATCCGCCACCCGGTGAGCTGAACCTGGCGACGTCAACCGCTCAATCGGATAAGCCGGTTGTTGTCGTTAAAACAACCGCTGAAGCTGACACTGAACTGGCCACCATTCTGGCAGATCATCACCAAGGCGATTGGCGTTTTGACCGTGCGTCGCCAGAGACGTCATTTGGTAAGTGGATGGGCCATTTTGATAAAGCGTGGAACTCGCCGGCTATACAGGCGTGGCTAAGAGCGCAAAATTTCTGGTTGGGTACGCATACGTTCAACATAGTAGGGACCACCCTGACTGTACAAGCGCTAGACACGGGCAAAATCACTACGTTTACCCCTTCAGATGGCAGCGGTTGGTGGCCGATCGCACGGCAGGTGATAGCCAGTGCTGCCATGCTTGGTCCACAAGGGAAGCACCTGAGCTGGCCCGAACCCGCGAGTTTGCCCGCTGAGATCGCGGCGTTCTACGGCGTTCGCTGGCCGATCAACAAAGGTGATGAAGAAGCACTCAAAGCCAACGGTTTTCCGGTAATTCGTGTAGAGGATGACCCCCTGCGCTCACCTGAAATGCGCGAGCTGGCAGAGCGCGAGTTCTTGGATGTAGAAAACGAAAGCGCGTTGATAAAGAATCTGCTTAATGAGCTCAAGGACAAGCCGGACGACGAGGACATCGACCTCAGAGCGATTGCCCAGGACATTGCACCGGGGTCGTCACTTGACATTGCCAATCGCTCGGGGCTCAAAATATTGAGGCGCCTGATGCGTAATCCCCTGATGGCGCCCATCTTGAGCGCGAAAAACCTAGGTGTGAATGCCCAGGTTCGGCTGGAGAATGGGCTGTTTATGCTATGCGCCAACGGCAAATCCAGACCTTGGCATGACGTGACGGACCAAGTTTTGGCCCATCCAACGCTTGCGAAACTGCTCGACCGTGCCACTCAGCAATCGGAAGCAACCGGAAACATAATCAGATTACAATCAGTCGGCGATCTATGGCAATTACTTCGGTTTGCGACGTCGATCGAGTTACAGGCTGTCAATACTGCCGGCGAGTTGCGCGACATTTTGAACTGGAAACTTAACCCGCTACCACCAGAACCCGAACTGGGCAGCTATGCCCGCAATTTTTTGGAAGATAAGCAATCACCTGACTGCCTGACCGAGGAGCAACGTATCAGGGTCCGCCGGTCAGCACCCGGCACCAGTACACCGCCACCGTTGACACTGCTTGATTGTTCACCGAAACCCTGGGCAGGCAAGAGCCCGGAATACATCCGCCAGAATGCCGACGAACTCGTCAGCCAGGCATTGACTCAGGGCGCAGGCTTGCGGCGCTGCGAGCCCATTCTCGCTGCACTCAAAGACGACCCGTCAGAGGCACCCGGAAAATCTTCGCCGAGCTATCGCAAACAGCTGATCCTGACGCGTGATCTGCTGATCATTGACCCCACCCTGGGTACGCAGCGTAATCATATTGGCGGCTACGATCTGTACTCGGCATCGAACACAGGGAAAACCCTGTTCGAGGTGCGTACTGAGCTTGAACGACACCTCGCCAGAGAAAAAAAACTGCCCCTCGAGCAAGCCATACTGGTTACGCATGCGTTGTTGTCGACCGTCGCCCCCGAGTTTCTGGTGAAGGGCGCCGACACGGTACGTGTGGGGACGTTGCCACTTGTCAGCCTGCGTGTTCAAACGGCACTGGTGGAAATGGTGTCCCAAGGCAGTTCGCGCCTGATGAGTGCAGAACAACTTGGCTCTCGTGCCTTACTGAAGCCGATTTCGCCTGAGCACGAACAATTGGAAGCAATGCACAGTGCCGGGCCGATATACGATTGGGCCGTGGCCCAAGGTGAAATGATCTATGAGGATGATTACTCACCCGCGGCGCTGAATGCCGCGTTAGTTGCTTACAATGGGCGTGTGAACGAAAGTGCGCTAATGGCCGACAGCCTTGCTAACGCCAACTCATTACTTAAAACCCGCGCGCAAGCGGGTGAACAGGAGTTGGAGCGTGTTTGCCCTGGCCAGAGTGAGTTTTTCAATAAAAGAACCGTATTGTTCAACCCTAGCTCATCAATTCTGGGCCTTGGGCCACTGGACGCAATGGTTGAAGCAGTCACCCATATACGGAATGAGCCCAAAGCCACTTTCTTAGGGCTTGCAGCGGGGCCTTGCTCAATCAAGGATTTATACTTGTCAGGCGAGTTGACGGCTGAAAATATAAACACGAAAGAATGGAGTTTCATCAACCCGTCAGATAAAACAGCATTTGAGGCATTGAAGAGTCAACTTGTAAAGTTGAAGCCGATCGAAAGCGTGTTTCTGTTCCCCGTCCTGCTGGGAATTACAAGCTTGGCAACCTATCAGGTTATTGCCACGAAAATGCTGATGAGCGAATTGCCTGTTGAAGACAGGCGAAGGTTGGAGTTTGGAGAGGTCACGGTCTATGGCGCTTCGAATCAGGAGGGTGACCTCAGTCAAGAAGAGGCTCAGCAGAAAATCGGGCCTATTCTATTTCTCAGAGATGCGTTGGGCGCCAAGTGTTATGAGCTTCTCCCCGGCACTAACCGCTACGCAGAACGCCCGGAACTGGTCGACGCCATGACGTTTATGAGTAATACCGGTACCGATTCCTTCGGGAGAATCATGCGCCGGCGTCTTACCCCGACGTTGCCGGTTGACATTGAGGTCGCCGCGCACTTTCCCGCGCCGCCAAAGCGTCAGGACGCATCAGCGGGTTTGCCCAATACTTATTCGTCGACACGCACAGCTGAAGTTCTTAGTGCGCTGCAACGGGAAAACTTGCTCGTCGCCCCCCTGTTGCTGCTGAAGCAAGCTGCGGGCACGACTTACAACGAAGCCGTTCAGCAGCGTTTGGATGCCATCGATAATTTCATCATCAATACCTTGATTCCGTTCAAAGGCAATATCGAAGAGCTCGCCTCAGGAGACCGCCGTCGTGTTGCTGTGGGCGCTATTGGGCTGGGCTTGGAAATTGTAGGGGCTCTGTTTGTGGCCGCCAGTGCCGTCAGCGCGGTCGCAAAGGCAGGGTCGATAGCTGCCAAGTTAGCCGTTGTGGGCAAAGCAGTGCTCTCGATGTTTAATCTACCGGGGGCGGTGGCCGGCACGACGAAATCCTTGTTTCGTCTCACCGCAATGGGCGTCAGAAGCGTGGGAGGCAACGTCCCTAAATCAATAGGGAAGGGACTCTCTCATTTCAAAAAGCTGGCGTGTGGTAGCAAAAAAACCGAGAAATTAATCAGGCTATCGCCACGCGAGCGTGCGGGCAAAGAGGTCACTAACTTAGTGGCAAACACCGGATTGATAAATACGGTTAACGGCACGGTAGATTTTGCCCAGCAAACACCGCCCAATACGTCTGAAGGCAGAATCGTTACTAATACGTAACGACTGTTGTTTTGAGCAGGGATGCTCATCGCTTGCTGGCTTAACCCCGATACTCCGCCCCCCCGACACCTGTCGCCCTCCTGCACGACCGAGCTGAAAAGCCTCACCTCAAATCATCAGCAAAAAAAAGCCCCACGACCGAATGAGCCGCAGGGCTAAAAATTGGCTGGATGCGACCAACCAAAGGAGCTCTTTACATCACTTGCTGCTGGCTACGACCGTGTCCGGCTGCCAGCCACCACCCAAGGCCTTGTAGATCGCAACAATGCCGCGATACAGGTCCACTTCAGCCTGGGCCTGGGAGTCTTCAGCCGCCAAGCGCTCACGTTGCGCATCCAGCAGCACCAGAAAGTCGACGGTGCCTTCGCGGTAACGAATCGCGGCAAGATCGGCAGCGGCGCGGCTGGACTCACTTTGACGGATTAGCGACACCAGGCGCTGCTGGCGCTTGCCGTAATCACTGAAGGCGTTTTCCGATTCCTCCAGTGCCAGCAATACCTGCTGCTCGTAGGTTGCCAGGGCGCCATCGGCCTCGGCATTTGCACCGCGCAACCGTGCGCGTACGCTGCCCAGGTCAAAGGCGGCCCAGGTGATGCTTGGGCCAAGGGACCAGGCATTCGCGGCAGCCGAGCCAATTTGCGAACCGCGCCCGGCGGTAAAGCCGAGGAAGCCGCTGAGGCTGACCCGTGGGAACAGGTCGGCCTTGGCCACGCCGATACGCGCGGTGGCGGCGGCCAATTTGCGTTCGGCGCTGAGGATGTCCGGGCGACGTTGCAATAACTGGCCTGGGTCGCCAATCGGCAAGGCCTTGGCAATGGCCGGCAGGTCTTTGGGACTCAGGTCTACGCTCAGCTTGTCGGGGCGCTGGCCGAGGAGGGTGGCGATGCGGTTACGCTCGCGCACTTGCTCGGCTTGCAGTTGCGGCACGCTGGCTTCAACGGCGGCCAGGCGTGCGTCGGCACGTTCCACATCGAGCTGATCGCCAACACCCGCATCACGCAGGCTGACGGTGATGGTACGTGATTCCTGCTGGTTCTTCAGGTTGTCCAGGGCGATACGTTCACGCAGCTGCGCACCGCGCAATTGGCCGTAGGCGTCGACCAATTCGGCAATCATGCTGACTTGCAGTTGGTACAGGTCGGCCTCGGCGACCTGTTGGTCAGCGTCGCTGGCCTCCAGGTTGCGGCGGATACGCCCGAACAAGTCGACTTCCCAGGCCATGTCCAGGCCCAGGTCGTAGCGCTCGCTGTTGACACGCTGGGTGGTCTGGCCCGGGATCTGGCCTTTGCCCACATCACTGCTGACGCGGCTGGTGACCACCGGCATGATGTCGTTGGCGGCGTCATCCCGGATGGCACGTGCCGCCCGCAGACGGGCGAACGCCACACGCAGGTCGCGGTTACCGCTCAACGACTGGGTAACCAATTGGTTGAGGGTCGGGTCCTCGAACTGCTGCCACCAGATGCCTTCGTACTGGGCGTGGTCATAGCTCTTGGTGTCGGCGGCGGCCGTGATATTGGCCGCCTCCAATTTTTCGGTTTTGTAATCCGGGCCCACGGCACAGGCGCTCAGCGCCAGTACCAGCAAGCTCGGCAAAAATACTTTCACGCTCATTGCTGTGTCTCCAGCTTCAAGGCCTTGGCCGCTTTGCGTGCTTCGCCGCGCTCCACATAACGACGGATCAGGACGTAGAACACGGGCGTCAGCAACAGACCGAAGAAGGTCACCCCGATCATCCCGGAGAACACCGCCACGCCCATGGCATGACGCATCTCGGCACCGGCACCGCTGGACATCACCAGGGGCACCACACCCATGATGAAGGCGAACGAGGTCATCAGGATCGGCCGCAGACGCAGGCGGCAAGCTTCGAGTACCGCAGCCAGCGGATCGAGACCTTCCTGCTGTTTATCCTTGGCAAACTCGACGATCAGAATCGCGTTCTTACACGCCAGGCCCACCAGTACAATCAGGCCGATCTGAGTGAAGATGTTGTTGTCGCCGCCGGAGATAATCACCCCGGTGATGGCCGACAGCAGCGTCATCGGTACGATCAGGATCACCGCCAATGGCAGGCTCCAGCTTTCGTATTGGGCGGCCAGTACCAGGAACGCCAGCAGTACGCAGAGCGGGAACACGAACAGTGCGGTGTTACCCGAGAGGATTTGCTGATAGGTCAGGTCGGTCCACTCGTAGGTCATGCCGTTCGGCAGTTCGTCTTTCAGCAACTTTTCAATCGCCGCCTGTGCCTGGCCGGAGCTGTAGCCCGGTGCGGCGTTGCCGTTGATTTCGGCGGTGATAAAGCCGTTGTAGTGCATCACACGGTCCGGCCCCGAGGTGTCGCTGACCTTGATAAAGGTCGCCAGCGGGATCATCTCGCCTTTGTTGTTGCGCACTTTCAGCTGGCCGATCTGGTCTTCATCCTGGCGGAACTTTTGCTCGGCCTGCACGTTGACCTGATAGGTACGCCCGAAGCGGTTGAAGTCGTTGGCATACAACGAACCCAGGTAGATCTGCAGGGTGTCGAAGATGTCGCTGATCGCTACGCCGTGGGTCTTGGCCTTTTCGCGGTCAATGGCGGCATCGACCTGTGGCACGTTGACCGTGTAGCTGGTGAACAGGCCGAACAACTCAGGCACGCCACGGCTTTTGGTGATGATGTTCTGCACTTCTTTGTACAGCTCGTCATAACCCAGGTTGCCACGGTCTTCGACTTGCAGGCGGAACCCACCGATCGTACCCAGGCCCTGTACCGGCGGCGGTGGGAAGATCGCCATGTAGGCTTCTTCGATGCTGCTGTATTTACCGTTCAGTGCCCCGGCAATTGCGCCGGCGGACATGCTCGGGTCTTTACGCTCATCGAACGGCTTCAAGGTAACGAACACGATGCCGTTGTTCGGGCTGTTGGTAAACCCGTTGATTGACAAGCCGGGGAAGGCAATAGCGCTCTCCACACCGGGCTGTTTCATGGCGATGTCGGACATGCGTTTGATCACGTCTTCGGTGCGGTCCAGGCTGGCGGCGTCCGGCAATTGCGCGAAGGCCACCAGGTACTGCTTGTCCTGGGCCGGTACGAAACCGGTCGGCGTGTGGGCAAAGCCCAGCCAGGTCAGCACCATCAGGCCGGTGTACAGGAACAGCGCGATACCACTGCCGCGAATCACCCGGCGCACGGTGCCGACATAACCATGGCTGGCTTTGTCAAAGAAGCGGTTGAACGGTTTGAACAACCAGCCACCCAGCATCTTGTCGAGGAACTTGGAGAAACCGTCCTTCGGTGCGTTATGACTTTTAAGCAGTACCGCAGCCAGTGCGGGCGACAAGGTCAGCGAGTTGAACGCCGAAATCACCGTGGAAATCGCAATGGTCAAGGCGAACTGCTTATAGAACTGCCCGGTCAAGCCGCTGATAAAGGCCGCCGGAATGAACACCGCACAGAGTACCAATGCGGTCGCGATGATCGGGCCAGTCACTTCGCTCATGGCCTTTTCAGTGGCCGGGAACGGTTCCAGTCCCAATTCGATATTCCGCTCGACGTTCTCCACCACCACGATGGCATCGTCCACCACGATACCAATGGCCAACACCAATCCGAACAGTGACAGCGCGTTGAGCGAGAAGCCAAACAAGTGCATCACCGCAAAGGTACCGATCAACGATACCGGCACCGCCACCAATGGAATGATCGAGGCACGCCAGGTTTGCAGGAACAGGATCACCACCAGCACTACCAGAATCAGTGCTTCGAACAAGGTGTGAACCACCGCCTCGATGGAGCCGCGCACGAAGACTGTCGGGTCATAGGCAATGCGGTAATCCATGCCTTCCGGGAAGCTCTTTTTCAGCTCCGCCATCTTGGCGCGCACTTCATTGGAAATGTCGATGGCGTTGGAGCCAGGGCGCTGGAAGATCGGGATCGCGACGGCAGGCTGGTTATCAATCAGCGACCGCAGAGCGTATTGGCTGGAGCCCAGCTCCACCCGCGCGATGTCTTTGAGACGCGTGATTTCGCCGTTGTCGCCGGCCCGAATCACGATGTTTTCGAACTCTTCTTCAGTGACCAGACGGCCCTGAGTATTGACCGAAAGCTGGAAGCTGGTGTCGTTAGGCGCAGGCTGCGCGCCCAGCGCACCGGCCGCCACCTGACGGTTCTGTTCACGAATCGCCGTGACCACATCGGTGGCGGTCAGGTTGCGCGAGGCGGTCTTGTTCGGGTCCAGCCATACACGCAGGGAGTAATCGCCCATGCCGAACAACTGCACATCGCCCACGCCGCCCAGCCGTGCCAACTCATCCTTGATATTGAGGATCGCGTAGTTGGACAGGTAGAGCATGTTGTAGCGCTGGTCCGGGGAGGTGATGTGCACCACCATGGTCAGGTCAGGGGAAGCCTTGTCCACGGTGATACCGATGCGCGTCACTTCCTCAGGCAGCTTTGGCTGAGTCCGCGTCACGCGGTTTTGCACCTGTACCTGCGCATTGTCCAGGTCGGTGCCCAGGGCGAAGGTGATGGTCAGGGTCAGCTTGCCGTCGGCGGTTGACTGCGAGGACATATACAGCATGTTCTCGACGCCGGTGATGGCTTGCTCCAAGGGAGCGGCCACGGTTTCACCGATGACTTTAGGGTTGGCGCCCGGGAAGTTGGCACGTACCACGACAGTCGGCGGCACCACTTCCGGGTATTCGCTGATCGGCAGTTGGAACAGCGAGATCGCACCGGCGATCAAGATCAACAGCGACAGCACCGCTGCGAAGATCGGTCGCGAAATGAAGAACTTGGAAAAATTCATCTTGAGTTGTATCCCTTAACCGCGTGGAGTCGCGACGGCTGCGAGCTTGGGCGCGGCTTTATCCGGCGCCACTTGCTCCAGGTTGCTGGCTTCAAGCGCTTGTCGTTGTTGTGCCAAGGCGGCGAGGGTTTCCTTGCTGGCCATCGGGATCGTTTCCGGAGCAACCGGCGAACCCGGGCGAATGCGCTGCAAGCCCTTCACGACAATGGTGTCGTCCTTGTTCAAACCGCTGCGCACAATGCGCAGGCCTTCGATTTTCGGCCCCAGTTCCACCGAGCGATAAGCCGGCTTGTCGCCGTCCATCACCAGCACGAACTTCTTGCCAAGGTCGGTACCGACCGCTTCGTCGTTAATCAACACGGCGGAGTAAGTGCCGCTGCCGACCAGCTTCAAGCGGGCATACAGGCCAGGGGTGTATTCGCCCTTGCTGTTATCGAATACGGCGCGGCCGCGAATGGTGCCGGTGGCCGGGTTGACCTGGTTATCGACAAAGTTCATCTGGCCCAGATGCGGGTTGCCGGTTTCATTCGACAGGCCCAGGTACACAGGCGTCGTTGCGCCACGGCGGCCTTCACGGGCCAGTTCGGTGTACTTGAGGTACACGCGCTCATCGGCGTCGAAGTAGGCGTAGACCTTGTCGGTGGAGACCACGCTGGTCAGCGGCGTGGTGTCGGCGGTCACCAGGTTGCCGGCGGTGATTTCGGCACGGCTGACGCGGCCACTGATCGGCGAGGTCACGCGGGTGAAACTCAGGTTCAGCTTGGCCAGGTCCAACTGCGCCTGGATCCCGGCGACAGCGGCGCGGGCTTCCTGGGCGGCGGTGGTGCGCGAGTCAGCCAGTTCGGCGGAGATCGCATTGCTCTGGCGCAGGCGTTCGCCACGTTGCGCTTCGTTATCGCTGCGGCTGGCGGCGGCTTTGGTTTGTGCGAGCTGGGCTTCGAGGCGGCGCACCTCAGCCTGGAACGGACGCGGGTCGATCTGGAACAGCAGGTCGCCTTTCTTCACCAAGGCGCCTTCGGTGAAAGCCACCTGATCGATCTGGCCGGACACGCGCGGACGAATCTGCACGGTTTCCGGGGCTTCCAGGCGTCCGGTGAATTCGTCCCACTCGTTGACCGGTTGTTCCAGCACCTTGGCCACACTGATTTTCGCCGGGGGCATGGCGGCCGCTTGATCCGGGGTCTTGCCGCAGGCGCTCATCACCACCACGGCCAAAATCGCCAAGGGGAAGCGCAAGTGTTTGAGTGACTGTTCCATGAGGTGCATCCGCCAATGTATTTGAGATGGGCGGATCATGCGCGGCGAGGTGCTATGTCACGAATCGAATGAAACAAAGGTAACTATCATTCGGAATGATATAAGCGAGAGACGAGCCCCCTAGAATGGCGGTTTCGTTAGGGAGCTATCAATGGGCTTGATGGCAAAAGTGTATTGCGTAGCCTGCAAGGAACCACGCTCACAGGCCACTGTCGGTGCCCTGCAGCAGGCTCAACCGTCTGCCGGTGGCGCCAGGTTGCCACGCGGCCTGCCAATCAGCCCGCCCAAAACGTACATCAACCCGCCCGCCACAACAAAAACCACCAACATATAAAACATGCTGTACGCCGGCTGCGTCGCCAACACCCACCCACACAACGCCGGTCCCAACGCCGCGCCGACATTGCTCAGGTTCTGCGCGGCGTAATACATGCCGCGCAGATGATTGGGCGCGATGTTGTCGATGAACATGTATTCGGCCGGGAACACGATGATTTCGCCAAGGGTGAAAATCACCATGGACAGCACCCACATCAGCAGCGTGGTCGACAGCGCAAACCCGCCCAGGCCGACGACAAACAGGCTGAGCCCTACGGCCAGCCATCGGTTCAGGCAACGCGGGGAAATCCGTTTGCCGAGGCTGTATTGCAAGCTGATCACCGTCAGGGCATTGGTGGCCACAATCGTGCTGATGATCCGATAAGTCTCCTGAGGCGTGGTCGTGACGATCAAGTACTGCGAGAGGTAGGCCGTGAACTGGCCGAACACCACGGCACTCAGCAGTCCGCCGAGGGTAAAGCACACCAGGCGGTAGTCGCGCAGCAGCAGTGTGCCCACGGCCAGGAACGCCACGGGTGGCTGGTTTGCTTGGGAAGTCTGCAAACACTTATCGCCCCATACGCAGTAGGCCAACCAGAACCCGGCGCCAAGCCCGGCTGAGATAAGAAACGGCAGGCTGGAATCCACAGCGGCCAAGCCCGCGCCAAGGAACGGCCCGACGGCATAACCGATATTGGTCAGCGTGTATTTGATCGAAAACGCTTCACTGCGCTGTTCAATGGGAAGCAGGCTGCCAAACCCGGCTTTTACCGCGATATCGATCACCGCATACGCCAGGTTCACCGCCACCAGGCACAGGTAGAACAACCAGAGCGCGGGCGCGATAGACGCACCGAGAAAGCCCAGGGTGAAGACGCCGCAGAACAGCAGGATAAGCCGATAACTGCTCATCCGGTCCACCAGGAAACCGCCATACAGGCTCAGCAGCGAGCCGATGATCAGTGTGCTGCCGATCACCAGGCCGATATCGGCGATTCTCAAGCCAAAGTGGCCTGATAAGTAAATGACCAGGTAGGGCAGGGTGATAGCGCGGGCGAGTGTCAGTATCAGTGTGGCACTCAAGAGTAGGTTAAGGGTGGCGGGGTAGTGTTTCAGCGTGGCCAGCATTCGAGCCTCATCGTGCATTTATAAGCGTGGAAGCAGCTTACGTTTGAACTGAGTTCTGATTTAGGATGGTTTTTATTGAGATACAGGAACTCAATTCATGAATAAGGACTGTGCATGTTTTCCTCAGAGCGCCTCAAGGGCATCGATGTATTTGTCTGTGTCGCGCAGTACGGCAGCTTTACGGCGACCGCCGAGAAAATGAACCTGACCGCTTCGGCCGTGAGCAAAAGCATTGCGCGCCTGGAGACTCGCCTGGGAGCTCGACTGTTCCAGCGCACCACCCGCAGGTTAGCGCTGACGGATGCAGGTGTTGGGTATCTGCGCACCTGCACCGGCGTATTAGCCGACCTGGAAGAAGCCGAATGGGCACTGCAGGCTGAAAACACGGAACTGCGTGGGCGTGTGCGCATTGACCTGCCCGGTGCCTTTGGCCAGGCGCAGGTGCTACCGATCCTGCTGCCGTGGCTGCACACGCATCCATTGCTGACCCCGCACATTTCCTTCTCCGATGGCTCTGTCGATCCGCTTAAGGAAGGCGTGGATATCGTCGTGCGCATCGGCGACGCCCCGGCCTGGCCGGAGACGGTAGAGCACCGGTTACTCTCGCGCGAGTGGCATGTGCTGTGTGCATCCCCTGCGTATCTCGCCCGCCACGGTATGCCGCAGTCCGAGGGTGACCTTGAACGGCATCAGTGCATTGCCTACGGCTGGGGCGATGGCCGCGTCAGCCCCTGGCGGCACGTTGGCGAACACGGCGCGACACTGCACAGCCACAGGCAACCGCAACTGGTGATCGGCCATGGCGACGGGCTCAAGTTGGCCGCGCTGGCCGGCTGTGGTATCGCACAAATGCCGTCCTGGCTGGTTGAGCAACACTTGCAGGACGGTTCGCTGGTGCAAGTCTTGCCGCACTTGGCCAGTGTCGGCATGGGCATCAGCGTGGCCTGGGTCAAAAACCGCTACGCGCTGCCCAAGGTGCGCGCGCTAGTGGAGGTGCTGGTTGCAGGGTTGGGCGCGGCTGAGTGACACTCATCGATTTTCCGCACCGATTTTTGACAGGATTCGACCATGCCAGACCTACCTACACCGCCTTCCACGGGCGACGATCCTTACCTTTGGCTTGAACAAGTCGATAGCCCACAAGCGCTGGACTGGGTGCGCGCGCAGAACCTCAAGACCCACGCACGGCTCGCCGAATCCACGCCCTTCAAAGCATTGCAAGCTGACCTGCTGGCAGTGCTCGATTCGGACAGCAATATCCCCTACGTGGAAAAGATCGGCGCCCACTATTACAACTTCTGGGTCGACGCCGCCCACCCTCGCGGCCTATGGCGGCGCACCACGCTGGCGGAATATCGCAAGGCGCAACCGGCCTGGGAAACCGTGCTGGATATCGACGCGTTGAATGCACTGGAAGACGAAAATTGGGTCTGGCATGGCGCCGACTGCTTGTACCCAGGCTATCAACGCGCCTTGGTCGCACTCTCCCGTGGCGGCGCAGACGCGAGTGTCACGCGCGAATTCGACCTGGTCGAAAAAGCCTGGGTCAAGGGTGGCTTCGAGCTGCCCGAATCCAAGGGCGGGCTGGGTTGGATCGACCACGACAACGTGTACGTGTTTACCGACTTCGGTGCAGACAGCATGACCCGCTCGGGGTACCCGCGCATCGTCAAGCAATGGCTGCGCGGGACGCCGTTGAGTGCTGCCAGCGTTGTCTACGAAGGCGCGCACGACGATATGTATATCGCCGCGATGCACGACAGCACGCCGGGCTATGAGCGTGATTTTGTCAGCCGCACCCTGGCGTTCTACAACAATGAACTGTACCTGCGCGCCCAGGATGGCACGCTGAGCAAAATCGACGCGCCGAACTCGGCCGACAAGTCGGTACACAAAGACTGGTTGCTCCTGCAATTGCGGGATGATTGGACGGTAGGTGACGGCTATGCGGCCGGCTCGTTGCTGGCCATCGACTTTGCACGGTTCATGGCTGGTGCGCGGGATTTTGACGTGCTGTTCGAGCCATCGCAGACTACTTCGCTGGCAGGCATGGACTGGACCCGCAACCACTTGGTACTCAATGTGCTGGAGGACGTCAGAAACCGCCTCAGCGTGCTGACGCCCGGCGCACAAGGCTGGGCACGCAGCGCATTTATCGGCGCACCGGCGATGGCGACCGTGGACGTGAGTGCCGTCGACAGCGATGACAGCGACGCCGTGTGGATGGTCACGCGCGGCTTCCTCACGCCGGTCACGCTGTCGCTGGTTGAGCTTGGCGCCCAACCCGAAGTGCTCAAAGCCATGCCGGCGTTCTTCGATGCGAGCCGGCATGTGGTTGAACAGCATTTTGCCGTGTCCAAAGATGGCACCCGCGTGCCGTATTTCCTGGTGCACGAACAGGGCTTGCCGTACACCGCCAACGCGCCGACCTTGCTCTACGGTTACGGCGGCTTTGAAGTGTCGCTGTGCCCGGAGTATTCCGGCGGCCTGGGCCGCGCCTGGCTGTCCAAAGGCGGCGTGTATGCCGTGGCGAATATTCGCGGCGGCGGCGAATACGGCCCGCGTTGGCATCAGGCGGCGCTCAAGCACAATCGCTCACGCGCCTATGAGGATTTCGCCGCAGTGGCGCAAGACCTGATCAGCCGCAACATCACCGCGCCCCGGCACTTGGCCGTGCAAGGTGGCAGCAATGGCGGCCTGTTGACCGGCAATATGCTCACCCAATTCCCCGAGCTGTTCGGGGCCGTGGTCGTCCAGGTGCCGTTGCTCGACATGCAGCGCTATCACCATTTGCTGGCAGGCGCCTCATGGATGGAAGAGTACGGCAACCCGGACGTGCCTGAAGAATGGGCCTACATCCAGACGTTTTCACCCTACCACCTGTTCGACCCGGCCAAGACCTACCCGCCGGTGCTGTTCACCACCTCGACCCGCGATGACCGCGTACACCCGGCCCATGCCCGCAAGCTTGCGGCCAAGATGATCGATGCCGGCCAGGACGTGACCTACTACGAAAACATCGAAGGTGGCCACGGCGGCGCGGCGGACAATGCCCAGAGTGCGTACATGAAAGCGCTGGTCTACGGCTTTTTGTGGGAGCGCTTGAGCGCCGGTCGCGGCTGACCGGCGCTCGCGGGTTTGCGCGGCCGCTCAGGGTGCAAACAACGCCTGCTCCATGTTCGCCAGCTTGATCTGGGTTTCCTCATACTCATCGGCGGGGCAGGAGCCCGCCACGATCCCGCAGCCGGCGAACAAATGACAATGGTGTGCGGTCAGCAACGCCGAGCGCAGGGCAACCAGGAAATCGCCATTGCCCTGTGCGTCCAGCCAGCCTACGGGTGCCGCGTACCAGCCTCGATCGAAGCCTTCCTGGCAACGGATAAAACTCAGGGCGCTGGCTTTTGGCAAGCCTGCAACAGCCGGGGTAGGGTGCAACGCCTGGGCGCCATCGAGCAGGCTGCAGCCGTCTTTAAGGCGGGCGCTGATTGGCGTGCTCAAATGTTGCACGGTCGGCAGTTTCAGCAGTTGCGGCCGAGGTTGCGCGTGCAATTCGCTGACCAGGCCGTCCAGTCCCTCAACAATGCTGTGCACCACCAACTGGTGCTCGTGTTGCTCCTTGGCTGCTGCTGCTAAGCCGTCACCCAATGCCTGGTCTTCCTCGGCGCTGCAC
This sequence comes from Pseudomonas sp. Xaverov 259, assembly GCF_019352915.1. Lineage (NCBI taxonomy): Bacteria > Pseudomonadati > Pseudomonadota > Gammaproteobacteria > Pseudomonadales > Pseudomonadaceae > Pseudomonas > Pseudomonas sp. Xaverov 259. The sequence continues at coordinate 28,041 of NZ_JAAAFV010000002.1, forward strand.
CCGCGACGTGCCGTGCCCGCCAGAGCGTGGGTGGTCAATTGGCCGGCCTGGCAACTGAGCAGCCGCTCCGGTGTGGCGCCCATAAAGCACGCGCTGCCACGGTGCAGCGCAAACAAGTGCGATTGACTGCGCCGCTCAAGCAGCCGGCGCATCACTGCACCGCTGTCGAGCGCGCTGTCGAGTTGATACTCGATATGGCGGGCGAGCACCACTTTGCTCAGGTCGTCGTGGTGGATGGCGTGCAGGGCGTTGTCGACCTTGGCTTGCCACTCCACGGCCGGCAGCGCCGTACGTTCGATCACGCTGGGCGTGGCGACCGCTGAGCGTGGAGTGTCGAGCAGCCGTGCATAGTCGGCAAGGCTGGCCTGCACCAATGCGAGTGGGTCGCTGTCGGGCCCTACCACGCGCTGGCAACGTAGCCAGCGACCGTGGCGGTCCTCGCTGGCCAACCAGTGCGCAAGGTGGAAACTGGCGTCGGCAAACGCGGCCCAATGCGGCGCGCCAGGCTGCTGCGTATCGAAACGCATCCCGCCCATCAGCAAGGGCGAATGGGGGCCGTCGATCACCGCATCGGCGCACAGTGCCGACCATTGACGGTCGACTTCGGCCATACGCTGCGGGCCTGTGACCTCGATTTGCCAGGCACTGCCGAGTCCGAACAGCATCAGGTGCGGTGAATGGGCACACCAGAAGAAACCCTGCCGGTGGGTTTCGTACAACGCAAAGGGGTCGAGTGTGGGCGTGGCAAACGCTGTAACCGCGACCACCGGCCGCTGATACTGCTGCGCGCGCTGCTGGGCTGTCTGGAACACCTTCAGCAACTGCGCGGCGTTTATGGCGCTGTGCATGGCAGGGCCTCCTTGGGGCAGGCGTAGCGTTGCAGCAACTGCTCGATGACCGCGCGCGGCTGTTGCTTGAGGTAAAAGTGATCGCCCTGGAACACGCGGATATCCGGGCAGTGGTGGGTCAGGTCGGTCCAGGCGCAGGCCTGGTCAAGGCTGACCTCGCGGTCATCGCTGCCCAACAGCACATCAATCGGCGCCGCCAGGCGTTCGAGGTGTGTGGGGCGCCAGGTTTCGATGGCCTGGTAGTCGCTGCGCAAGGTCGGCAGGAACAGCGCACGCAACTGCGGGTTGGCCCACAGGCCCGCCGCTTCGGCGTCCTGGCGCAGGATGTCGGCGATCAGCGTCGCATCATCCTCGCGGTGCAACGCACTCGGCGGTTGCCGGTGCGGCGGCGGGTGGGCGGAGACAAACACGTGGGCGGCGCCTGCCCCCACGTTTTGCAAGCGTGCGCCAACCGCATAGGCGAGCGCCGCGCCCAGGCTATGGCCGAACAGCAGTAAGGGCTGGGCGGGCAGCGCCAGCAATGCCTGGCTGATGTGCTCGGCCAGCGTGTCCAGGCAGGTGATAGCCGCCTCGTTGAAGCGCTCTTCACGCCCCGGGTATTGCACCGCCAGCAGGTCGATATCCCCCGGCAGATGGGCCAGCCACGGGCGAAAAAAGCTCGCACTGCCGCCGGCATGGGGCAGGCACACCAGGCGCGCGCGTGGCTGCTCGCCTTCACGCAGTACACGCAGCCACGCAGAGTTGGCCGCGTTCATAGCGCCAGTACCTGTTCGGCCAGGGCCTTGCGGTTGACTTTGCCCAGGCGCGTCAGCGGAAACGCCGACAACACCTGCAAGCGGTCCGGCAACTTGTAGGCGGCCAGCCCGCGCTCGCGCAGCCAGGCGTTGATTGAACCCAGGTCGACACGTTCACCCTGGGCCAGCACGCAGGCGCAACTGCGCTCACCCAACAGCTCATCCGGCAACGCCACCAATGCCACATCGCGGATCAGCGGATGGCCGAGCAACAGGTTCTCGATTTCTTCCACCGGAATCTTTTCGCCGCCCCGGTTGATCACATCCTTGCTGCGCCCCTCGACAATCAGATGGCCCTCGGGCAGGCGCCGCACCAGGTCGCCGCTGCGATAAAAACCGTCGGCGGTAAACGCGCGCTGGTTGTGTTCGGCGGCGTTGTAGTAGCCGCGAATGGTATAGGGGCCGCGCACCAGTAATTCACCGACGGCGCCGGGCGCCACCGGCACATCATCGGCGTCGACGATGCGGATCTCGTCAGCGGCGGTCAGCGGCAGGCCCTGGGTTTCAAAGATATGTGCCTGCGAATCCTCCTGTGCGGTAAAACACAGCAACCCTTCCGCCATGCCGTACACCTGTTGCAGCCCGCAGCCCAAGGTCGGGCGGATGCGTGCAGCAATCTCGGCCTTGAGCCGCGCGCCACCGACTTGCAGCCATTGCAGGCTGCTCAAGTTATTGTCGGACCACTGCGCGACTTCCAGCCACAGCATCACCAGCGGCGGGATCAGGGCGGTGTGGGTGATGCGTTCACCCTCGATCAACGCGAAGGCGGTATCCGGGCTCGGTTCCGGAGCGAGCACCAGGGTCGCGCCGACGCTGAATACGCCGAGTGCGCCGGGCGAGGCCAGCGGGAAGTTATGCGCCACCGGCAGCGCCGCAAGGTAACGGGTGTGGCGATCAAAACCGCAGGCACGGGCCGCCAGGCGCGCATTGCAGGCATAGTCGTCGTGGGTGCGCGGGATCAACTTGGGCAGGCCGGTGGTGCCGCCGGACAACAGCAGCACGGCAACTTCGCGCGAATCCGGCGCCGGCAGTTCACGGGGCGCGGCGTTGCATTCCGCCAACGCTACGAACTCTTCGGCAGCGCCCACCACCCACACCTGTTGCAGGCTTGGCACTTGCAAGCGCAGGGTGCGCGCCAGTGGCCGGTAATCGAAGCCCAGGTGCTGGTCGACCGTCACGTAAGCCACGGCCTCGCTCAGGTGTGCCAGGTGCGCCAGTTCATGTTCACGGTGGGCCGGCAGCGCGAACACCGGGATAACCCCAAGGCGCAGCAACGCGAAGGTCAGGCTGAAGAATTCGGCGATATTCGGCAACTGCACCAGTACGCGCTGGCCGGCGACCAGCCCGCGCTCGGCGAGCCCGGCGGCCAGGCAGTCGGCATGCTGGTCGAGTTCGGCGTAACTCCAGCGCCGCTGGCCATCTACCAGCGCTTCGCGGTCGGGCGTGCGTTGCGCCTGCTGGCGCAGCACTTCACCCAGCGGTATGCCTTGCCAATAGCCTTGTTCGCGGTAGCGACGGATAAAGTCCGCAGGCCAGTCAGTGCATCCATCAAGCATGGCGATCTCCTTTTGCAGTCGGGCCGCCCAGCAACTGGGCGCCGTGCAGGTTCAGCGGGTGCGCCAGGCCGGTGATGTGCACCGCCTGAACGCCGGTGTGCGTGGCCGGTTGCAGGCGCAGCAGCGGGTCATCGCCGGCCAGCAGGTTGAGGGCAGTTTGATCGGCCGGGTTTACCCCCAGCACAATCGCCGCCAACCCTGTGGCGCCGTTGGGGTGAACCTGCTGGGCCGGGTGCTGGGCAGGCGTATAGGGCGTGACCAGAAAGGGCAGGCGGTCATGGCGCGGGTAGACGAAGCGAAAGCGTGTATGGCTGCCGTCCGCGCAAGTGCGCCGCCAATTCACCGCACGGCCCATGGCCACGCCACAGGCCGCCAGGCCCTTCAGGCGCGGCGCCAGGATGGCGTCGTCGCAGAGCAGCGCCAGGTCGCAAAAGCCTTCCCCCTGGGCGGCCCAGCGCAACATGCGGCGCCCGGCGCCACGGCCGGCCAGGCAGTCGATGGGCCACTTGAACAGCCAGGCGTGGCGCGGGGTTGTGAGCAGTTCGATGATCGGCCCGTGGCTGAACCAAATATGCGCATGCTGGGCGCGGGCTTCGGCGGTAGCGTAGGTGACCTCGAAACCGGCAGCGCGAAAGTTCGCTACCGCCTGGTGCAGGTCGCGGACCCACAGCAGCACATGGCTGCAACTGGACGTCGGTTGGGCAGTGTTCAAAACGGCAAGGCTCCCAGCAATTGGGCGGTGTCATCCCCGCCCGGCGGTTGTACGGCGTCGGCGCAGGCGTGCAGGGCTTTAAGTGACAACGCACGCGGAATCGGCGGTTCGATCAACTCGGGCATGCCGATCAGGCTGTTCATCTCACGCCACGCCATCGACACTTCGGTGGCCCATACGCCGCTGTGCAGGCGCCGCGCCGGTTCCTCGATGTCGCGGCACAGGGCATCCAGCGCGACACTCACCGCATCGGGCCAGACCTGGTTGAACACCTGGTGATAGCTCCCGGGTATCTGCGGGTCGAGCACCACCATGGTCGGCGTGGCCAGCCGTTCACTGCCGGGGCCGGCCATGATCAGTCGGTCGCTGCTGTCGCGGGGCGCGTGCAGGCGCGGGTTCCAGAGCACCGGGCCATGGGTGTCGCACAGGCTCAGCACGCCGGCTTCACAGCCGACTTCAAGGCGATGCAGCAAAAATGAGTGGTTGTCCGGGTCCTGTGGGTGCACCTGGTTTTGCACGCGCAAGCTGATGGGCACGCCATTGAAGCTGGCGCTGAGCCGCGTGAACGGTTGCGCGCCAAGGTTGGCGGCCGGCGCCGCAAACGCCCACGGCCGCAAGCCGCCGGCCAGGCGCCCGAGGATGTCCAGCAGCGGGTAGGCGACTTGGCTGTTGCAGGTGGCTTCGATATACGCCAGCCCCTGTTGCTCACGCAGGTAGGCGGCCACCGCCAGGAAGCGCCGGATCGCGAGGATATTCGGGTACAGGGTATTCACCGCATAGGCGCTGTTGCCCTGACGTGCCGCCTGCATGCACGCGGCGATTTCGCGGTGGTGTACCGGGTGTTCCTGCAGCACGTGAATACCACGGCGCAACAGTTGCTGGGCCAGCTCGCTGCCCGCGCCACCGGTGGCGCCGGAGCGTACCACCACGCAGGCGATATCGACGTTATCGGGCACCTGCTCGACCGCCGCGTACAACGGCACGCCATAGTGATCGGCGCAGGCCTGGGAGTAGGCATTGCCGCGCGCCAGGATGCCCACCAGTTCATAACGATCAGCCGCGCGCGCCAACGCTTGCAGGTAGATGCGGCCAAACGCGGTGCCGGCGACGATCACGCGCTTGCGCGTCGAGGCGCGGCTCATGACCAGGTCACCGGCAGGCAGTGGGCGCCGCGAAAGAACGTCGCGGTCTTCCACTGCACCTCGCCACAGCGTTCAAGTCCCGGCAGGCGCTCCACCAGCGCCTGCAACGCCTCTTGCAACTCCACGCGCGCCAGGGCCGAGCCGATGCAGTGATGCAAGCCATGGCCGAAACCGAAATGCCCGCTGGCATCGCGTTGCAGGTCGAGGGTCTGCGGCTGGGCAAACCGCGCCGGGTCGTGGTTGGCGGCACCAATCGAGGCGAATACCGCCTCGCCCTGGCGCACCAGGGTGTCGCCGACCTGAATATCTTCCAGCGCGTAGTGCACGAACATCGCCGCCGACGCCAGCGGGATATAGCGCAGCAGTTCTTCCACCGCCTGCGGCACCTGTTCGGGGTGCGCTTTGAGCTGTTGCCACTGCGCAGGGTTGTCGAGCAGCACCTGGATGAAGTTGGGGATCTGCGAGGCGCTGCCCTCGTAGCCAGCCACCAGAATCGCAATGCACAACAGCAACAGTTGTTCTTCGCTCAGGTACTCGCCCTGGTCATCGGCTGCGGTCAGCGCGGTCATGAAATCGTCGCGCGGTTCGCGGCGGCGCTCGGCGACCAAACCCTTGATATACGCGGCCAGCTCGCCCAAGTGACGTTGGGTCAGGGCGGCGTCTTCGGCGCGGGTGGAGAGCAGCGAATCGTTCCACAGCTTGAAGCGCTCGCGGTCTTGCAGCGGCACGCCGAGCAGTTCGCAGATCAACGCCAGGGGCAGCGGCAATGCATAGTCATTGACCAGGTCGGCGGGCGGCCCGGCGGCTAGCATGCGGTCGATCAACTGGTGGGCGTATTCACGTGCATGCGGGCGCAGCGCTTCCACGCGACGGCGGGTAAAGGCCTGGGCGGCGCGCGAGCGAATTCGCGTGAGTTGCGGCGGGTCCATCATCACGATGCCACCGGCCAGGCGCGGGAAGGCGCGCGGCGCGTCGTCGCGGCGAAACGCCTCACTGCGACTGAAACGCCGATCACCGAGCACCAGCCGCACATCGTCGTAACGCGTGGCGAGCCAGGCGGGTGCGCCGATGGGCATCTGAATGCGCAACAGCCCCGGCGCTTGTTGGGCATGGCGATACGGTTCGGCCAGTTCCAGGTCGGTGAAGGCATTAAAAGGGTAGGCCAGCGGGGTCATGGCAAGTCCTTGGCAGTCAGCGGGTCGGGCAAACGGTCGAGCAGTTCAAGCTGCAGATCGGGGTGTTCCAGGTGGGCGGCCAATGCCGCACGGCTCAGGCGTTGTGTGGGTACCTGGGCGACAAATACGCGGTGGCCCAGGCTCGCCAACGGGTGGTTGGCAGCCGGCAGGCTGCGGTTGCCCTGGAACCCGGCGCGGGCCAGCGCGGCTTGCCACTGGTCAAGGTCCAGGAAAGTGGCGCTGCTCAGTTGGCGTTCGTCGCTGGCCTGGTTAAGCATGAAAGCCTGGGACGCCATCACCCAGAACTCTTCGCGGGTCGGCTCGCTGAAGACCAGCCAGCCACCCGGTTTAAGCAAGGCGAGCAGGTTGGCCAGGGAGCGCTCGGTGTCGCGGGCGGCATTCAGCACGCCGCCGGCCACAATCAAGTCCCAGCATTGGCTTGGATAACCCTGTGGCAGGCCCGGCAAATCGATGTCGAACACGCCGTGGCGCACCCAGGGCCAGGCGTGCAGGCGCTCAGCGGCCTGTGCGCTGAAATAACGCGAGACGTCGGTACACAGGTAGTCCACTGCGAAAGGCTTGAGCGCCGGTAACACCGCCTGGGTGGTGGAGCCGGTGCCGGCCCCCACTTCAAGCACGCGCAGCGGCGCATCCGTGGCCTGGCGTGCCGCCCAGGCGCCGATCCAGTCGGCCACGGCGCGGTGCTGGTACTGCGCCGCCAGACTTTCGCGGTACAACGCCGCCGCGCGTTCGGTGCGCCCCTCGGGGAACAGCACATGCACGGCCGCGCACTCACCGCGCATCAGCGCCAGCAGCTGGCTGGCATTGTCGCGGGCGTAATCCAGGGTGGCGCTGCCTCCCGTGTTGCGCGCCCATGCCAGGCTCAATGAATTCCATAGGGCCTCCAGGGCGGCGTCGCTCCACGCGCTGGCGTCAAGCGTGGGTTGCAAGCGGTCAGCGTCACGGCGCAGCAAGCCTTGGGCTTGCAACACCTCCAGCCAGCGCGTGATCAAGGGCCGATGGCCGGGTGCGATACCGGCATTGGCCAGGCTGTGGGCGAGATCCTTGAGCGGCACGGGCAACAGACCGCACTGTGCCAGGCCGTTGAGCATCGACAACAGGGCGGCATGCCCGAGTTGCTGATTGAGGCGCACGGCTTCGGCCAGTTGCTCGGCGCAAAAGACCTCGTTGAGTGCGGCTTCGGTTGCATCCAGATGATCGTCGACCGGTGTGGTGTCACACGGCTGCGGCACGGCAAATAACGTGCGCCCGTGCAGCGCCACGGCAGTTACCTGTGGATGAGCGAGGACGCGCTCGCGCCAGCGTTGCTGATCAAGCTTGAGGCTGGCGAGGTCGCGCCATTGGCCCTGCACCTGGGTAAAGCCCTGAACGCTGCAGTTCAGTTGGGCGGCTGCACGCTCCACCAACTGCCAGTCGCCAGGCTCGGCGCTGACCAACAGCAGCTGTTGCAGGTGGCTGAGGTCACTCAAGCCCAGCCCGGGGAAATCCAGCAGACGCGCCAACTGCTCGCTGCTCATCAGCACCACGGCGGGGCGCTGGCGTTCGAGTACGGCCAGCAGGCGCGCGGGGGCCAACTGCTGGGCACCGAGGTCGGTGAACGCCGGCAACTGCCACGGCGCTGGTGCGGCGGGCAGGTCGATCAACAGGGTGTCGACGTTCATCGTGTCACTCCTGTGGCGTGGAACAGGCGTTGGCCGGCAGCGGCCAGCGGGTCGTTTTCGGCGGGCCAGACCTCGAGCAACTGCAACCCCTGCGCCTGCAGGGCCAGGCGCCAACTCTCGGGCGACATAAAGGCTTCATCGGTGCTGCGCTCGGGTGCTGAGGCGGGTGGCGACAGCAGCAAGTGCATAAAGGTCAGCATCGCCGGGTTGTCGGCGATGGATTCACTGAACAACAAGGTGCCGCCGTCGCGCAGGCTGGCGCGGATTTGCCCGAGGCTGTAGGGCACATTGCGGGCGTTGTGCAGCACGTTACCGGCCACCACCAGGTCGAGGCTGACAGGCTCGATGCCTTGGGCGCTGAACCCACGGTCCAGGTCGAGCTGCGCACACTGCATGCCCGGCTCCAGGCGAAACTGACGGTGTGCTGCGCCGGTAAACAGGGCGCTGATGTCGGTAAAGCGGTAGGTCTTTTCCCGCGCGTGCAGGGCTTCAAGCACCGCGCGCGTGGTGCAACCGGCGCCGCCGCCCAGCTCCAGCACGTGCAGCCCATCGCCGCCGGCCACCACCTCGCGTGCACGGTCGGCCAAGGCCCGGTTGATGGCTGTGGTGAAGTGGTTGTGCTGGTAGGCGCCGAGCACGCTGACCGGATCGCCACCCAACACCAGCAGGTGCGTGAGGTTGATGTGGTCGCGCAGCAATTCCGGCAGGCATTCGATGACCTGGGTATGCAGACGCGCCATGCTGGCCGGGAAACCCAGTGCGGCGTAGAGCGGCGGCAGATCCTCCAGTGGCGCCTGTGGTGGCGTGGCTTGCCAGGCGAAGGTTGCGTTGTCGTCGCTCACCAGCCCGGCACGCGTCAATGCGGCCAGCCAGCGCCGCACGATCCAGGCATGACGTGGCGCCGTGCCCAGTGCCTGATTGACCTGCGCGGCGTTGCGCGCGGCTTGCAATGGCAAGGCGTCGGTGTGCAGCAGCAATTGGGCCATCACGCCCAGGCTCAAATGTTCCAGTGCCTTGAGGGCGGTATTCATAGGCAACCTTCTTGGGCAACGAGCAAGTGCTCGAGTGGGTCATGCAGCAGGTTCAGTGCACGGATCGCTCCGGTGCGTTGCAAGCGTTCAAGGCTGGCGGCTGGCGGCAATACCTGGGCGGCATCATGGCAACCGGCGCGGATCTCGCCTTCCACCACGCTGGCCACCGTGGCCGCCGCCATCGCGCCGGTGAGTGCCGCATTGCCGACGCCGCTGACCACCAGGCTGCGGGTTCGGGGCTGGTCTTGGTACAGGCCGTCGAGTTGCAGCAGTAGTGTCACGAACGGGGCCTGGCCGCTGAGGTCCAGCAGGCTGGCGGCGCAGAGCCGCTGTACCGCTTCGGCGCGGGGCAGGGCGTGGGCCTGGTCGAGGGCTTTGAGCACGTGGCCGTCGGTGATCACGTTGAACCATTGCCCGCGCTCCAGCTGCAGATCCATGGCCAGGGCTTCGCCTTCCAGATTCAGATAGGGCAGCAGGTGGACCTGGCCTGGGAAACACGGCAGCAGCACCTCCCGGCGCCGGCGCAGCGCCTTGCTGCAACGGCCATTGCGCCAGGCCGCAAGGGGCTCGCTGCTGCCGTCCATTGCGCCTTGCAGGAAGTCATCGGCGGCCACGTCGGTAAATTGGTCGCGCAGGCCGAAGTAGCTGGTCAGCTCGTGCACCTGGGTAAACGCATGCGCGGCCAGCCAGCGTGGCAGCAGGCCAGTGAGGCCCGGTTGCAGTCCGGCGCCAAGCACCGCACAACGGCCGCGCCACTGCGTCGGGTCGAGGCGCCGGTCGCCAGCGGAATCGACGTAATGGCTGTCGGCGCGCAAGGCGGCTTGGGCCGCCAGGTCTTTCAAGCGCCAGGCAGGCCCGGCGCAGTTGAGCACGACGTCGCAACCCCGCACGAACGCGGCCAGGGAGGCGGCGTCGGTAACGTCCACCGGTGCCCACTGCAAGCGCGCCTGCGGCCATTGCTGTTGCAGCAACGCCAGGCAACGTGCGCCGTTATTCGGGTTGCGCCCACCCAGGCGCAGCGTGTCCATGCCAAGGCTCAAGAGGGCCTGGGCGCTGGCCAGGCCGACGTCGCCACTGGCGCCCAAAATCGCGATCAGCATGCTTGCACCTGCGCGTTCAAGCGCCAGCCACCGGCGCGCTGGCGGTCATGCCAGAACCCGGCGTAGCGTCCCTGGCGGGCGAGCAGCTCGGTGTGGGTGCCCGACTCCACCAGGCGGCCTTCATCCAGCACCAGGATCTGGTCGGCGGCCATGATGGTGGGCAAGCGATGGGCGATCACCAGCACCGTCGAGCTTTGCATCAGGCGGTGAATCGCGGCCTGCACAAAGGCTTCGTTCTGTGGGTCGAGCGCGGCGGTGGCTTCATCCAGCAGTACGATGGGCGCACGCTTGAGCAAGGCCCTGGCCAGCGATACGCGCTGGCGTTCGCCCCCGGACAACGCCGCGCCGCCTTCGCCCACGGGCGTGTTCCAGCCTTGGGGCAGGCGCGCGACAATTTCATCGACACCCGCCAGGCGCGCCGCTTCGGCCACCTCACGCTCACTGGCGTCCGGGCTGCCCACGCGGATGTTGGCTTGCAGGCTGTCATCGAACAGGTACACGTCCTGCATCACCAGCGACAGCTGCGCCATCAGCGCCGCGTTGGACAGCTCGCGCACATCCACGCCGCCGACCTTGACACGCCCTTCGCTGGCATCGAAAAAACGCATCAGCAGGCGCGTCACCGTGGTTTTGCCCGAGCCCGAGGCGCCGACAATCGCCGTCATTGAGTGGGCCGGCGCCTTGAACGACACGTCGCGCAGTACCGTCGGCCCGCTGGCGTAGGCGAAGCTCACGTGTTCAAAGGCGAGGCTGCCCGGCGCGGACAACGGTTGGCTCACAGCCGGTTCCGGTAACGGTGGCTCGCGCAGGATGCTCACCAACTGATCGAGGTCGTTGCCGGCCATGCGCAACAAGCCGCTGCGCGCTGCGGCTTCCGCCAGCGGCCCGACAAAACGTGCCGCCAGGGCGAGCAGGGCGACCAACTGGATTGCGTCGATCTCGCCGTGGGCAGCCAGGGCAATGCCCACGCCCACCAGCAATGCGAACGCCAGCTGTACGGTCAAGCCACCGGCCAGCAACTTGGGGAAGGTTTGCGCCAGCATCGAGCCGCCCGCGTGTTTCTGCGCCAGGTTGGCGGCCTGTAACGGCGCGTAGCCGTCCTGGGTGCGACCAAAGGCGCGCAGCACCTGCTGGTAGCGAGCGAACTCGACCACGCGGTTACCCGCCAATGTGGCGGCGGCTTCGACGCGTGCGTCATTGGCGCCGATGGCGTTGGCCGACCAGTGATGGGTGAAGTAGATCAGCGGCGCGCACAGCACAGCCGTCAGGCCCAGGCGCCAGTCGAACACGAACAGCGTCAGCGCGACCGTGGCGGGCACCACCACGCCGGACACCACCGGGCCAAGGTAATGCGCAAACAGCCCGGTAACCATTAAGGTGCCGCTGGTGGCGCTGCGCGACAGGCGCCCGACCTTTTCCGAGTTGAACCAGCCCAAGGGCAGGCTGACCAGGTGTTGGCCGAGGCGGTCGTGCAAGGTGGTGAGCACCCGCAGTGCCAGGGCAAAACCCTGCATGGCCTGTTGGTAGTGGGCGATGCAGGTCAGCACCACCATGGCGGCCAGCGCGCCAAGCCAGGTAATGGCCCGGTGCAGGTCACCGGCAAACAGCGCCTGCAGGATCGGCACCAGCAAGGCCACGGCCAGGCCTTGCAGCACGGCACTGGTGACCAGCCACGCGAGGTAACGGTACAGGCGCGCGGCGTGCGCCGGGCCCAGCAGGGTGACAAGGCTGCGGATCACAGGGACATCTCCAGGTCGGGGGTGGTGGTCTCGGTACTCGCGCGCCACAGCCGGGCATAGGCGCCGTTGGCCTGCAGCAGTTGTGCGTGGCTGCCGCTCTCGAGCACGCGGCCCTGGTCGAGCACGACGATCTGGTCGGCGCCGCTGATGCTCGCCAGGCGGTGCGCAATCACCAGCACCGTGCGGCCGCGGGCCAGGGCGGACAGGGCGTCCTGGATCAATGCTTCGGATTCGGGGTCGGCGTGGGAGGTGGCTTCATCGAGGATCAGCACCGGCGTGTCGGCCAGCAACGTGCGGGCGATGGACAGGCGTTGCGCTTCGCCGCCGGAGAACATGGCGTCCTCGCCAATCACCGACGCATAGCCACGCGGCAGCGCCTGGATACGCGCGTGGATCTGCGCGGCGCGTGCCGCCGCTTCGACGTCCGCATCGCTGGCATCGGGGCGGCCCAAACGCAGGTTGGCGGCGACAGTGCCATGCACCAGTTGGGCGTCCTGCAACACAAAGCCGACCTGCTGGTACAGCTGGCGCGGGTCGATCTCGCGCACATCGGCACCGCCCACGCAGACCCGGCCCGCCTTCACGTCGTGAAAGCGCGGCACCAGTTTGGCCAGGGTCGATTTACCTGCGCCGGAAGCACCGACCAACGCCGTGACGCTGCCGGCCGGGCAATACAGGTCGACGCCATCGAGAATGAGGTGCTCGGCGTCGTAGCCGAAGCACACCCGTTCAAAGCGGATATCACTGCCTTGGGGCTGCACGCACACCTTGGGCGTGGGCAGTTCCTCGACGTCGAGCAGCGCCTCGATACGAGCGGCGGCCGCCAGGGCGGTGCGCTGTGCGGTGAGGCTCTGGTTGATCACCAGCAACGACTGCGGAATCACCACGGCCACCAGGGTTTCGGCGAACAATTGCAAAGGCGTGATCCAGCCCTGCGCCAGTAACCAACTGCCAACGCCCAGGCTCACCAGCAGGATCACCGGCACACTTAAGGCCATCGACGAAAACGCTTCCAGGCGCAGCAGCGGCCGCACCCATCCGGCGTATTGCTGGCTGAACTGGTTGACCGCCTGCTGATAGCTGCGATGGGCCTGGCCCACTTGCCCGAACGCCTTGACCACGGCAATGCCATGCACAAACTCGACAATCGCCGCGCTCACCCGAGTCATGCTCTTGTCCAGCAACTGCATTTTGGCGCCGAAGCCGCGCATCATCAGGCTGTAGGCCACGGCGTAAATCGGCAGGGTCAGCACCGCCAGCAGCGCCAGGCGCCAGTTCAACGTGGCCAGCCACACCAGCCCGGCGAGGGGCGTGACGATGGCGGCGGTGAGTTCCACCGCATGGTGGGCGATCAGGTGATGCAGGTCTTCGAGGTCGTCCTGCACCACTTTGCGCACCGCACCCGAGGTGGTGTCGGTGTACCAGCCCAGTGGCACGCGCCCCAGTTTGCGCACCATGGCTTCACGCAAACTCGATTGCAGGCGATGGTCGGCCAGGTGGGTGAGCCACAAGGCGGCGCCGCTGGCCATCCAGCCCAGGCTCAGGGCGACCACCACCAGCGCCGCCCACAGCCACAAGGTGTGGCTGTGGGCGTTGCCGGCGAGCAGCAGGCGGCCCAGTTCGGTGAGGCCGATAAAGGGCACCAGGTTGACCAGCGCGCCGACGGCGGCAAACACCACGCCGAGGCGAATCAAGCGGTTGACCGGGCGTTTAAGGGTATCCAGGGCGGTGGTCATGAGTTTTTCCGTAGGGCCTCAAGCAGGTGCGCGGTGACGGTGTGCACGTGGGGTGGTTCGATCACGCTGAAGTGGTTGCCCGGCACGTCGATCAAGTCGAACTTGCCCAGGCACGCGTCTTCCCAGAACGGCGCCGCCAGGTGGCCGACACCGCCGGTGATGCCGAACGACTGCTGCTCCAGGCAACGCAGGTAGGTCATGTTGCCGAGGAACGGCGGTGGGTCGAACCGGGCGGCGCGCATGCTGTGGCGACACACCCGGAACAACGTCGGCACCAGTTCGGGGCCGATTGGCACCCCGGCCTGGCCCGACGCCAGGCGCGCGTACTCGGCCAGGCGTTCCTCCTGGCTGCGCGCCGTCTGCTGCTGCACGGCCAGCGCCAAGGCTTCCAGGCCCGGATCGCCGCTGAGGGCAGCCATGGCGCCGGCCGGCACTCGGCGGTTGTCACGGGCCATCAGCAGGTCGATGGCGCGGTACACGTCGTAGTCTTCGATGTGCGCGCCGAACACGGTTTTGACCGGGTCCAGGTTCAGGTTGGGCACGAAGATCGCCTCGTAGGCCAGCTCTTCGTCGGTGTCGATAAACATCGGGATGCTGTCGATCAGGCTCAGGTCCACCACCTCCATGCCGCGCTCGAGCAAGCGCCGGGCGACTTCGGTGGCGAGCAACCCGCCGAGGCAATAGCCGATCAGTTGGAAGCGTTGATGGCCGTCGGCGATCAAGCGTTCGGCGTAGTCCTGGGCCACGCTTTCGATCAGGCGCTTGGGTTCCAGCGCCAGGTACTGTGCGGTGTCGGCCACCGCAAAACCGATCACCGGCCCGGCCTGTTGCGCCGCCAGTGAACGGCCCAGGTGCTGGAAGTAGTCGAGGGTGCCGAGGGCGGCATGGAACATCACTCGCACCGGGCCGTCTTCACCACCGCCGAATGGCACCACCAGCGCATTGCTGGTGGATGAGCGCTGCGCCTCACCGGGAGTGGCAGCGGTGGCCTGCGCGGTTTCGCCGTGGTTAAGCAAGCGCGCCAGGGCGGCGACATTCGGCTCGTTAAGCATCTGGCGCAGCAGCGTGTCGTAACTCAAGCGCTGGGCCTGGGGCAGTTGCTCACGCAACAGGCCAGCCACGCGCGCAAGGATCAGCGAGTCGGCGCCTTTTTCGTAGAAGCTGTCATCGACGCCGATCTGCGCCAAGCCCAGGGCCTCGGCCCATACCCGGCAGAGTTCGGCAGTCAGCGGGTCGCTGGGCGCGTGTTGCTCGCTGGCAGCCTGGGCATCGGCGGCAGGGCGCCAGTTGGCGAGGGTCTTGCGGTCGACCTTGCCATTGGCGGTCAGTGGTAAACGGTCCAGCACTTGCAGGTGCGCCGGCAGCATGTAGTCCGGCAGGCGCTGTGCCAGGGCGCGGCGCAGGTTGTCGACACTCAGGCGTTGCAAGCCGGCCTTGAAGCGTGCGGCAAACACCTGCATGCCCAAGGCGGCCAGTGGGTGATCGGCAGGCGGCAGGGTCGGCAGGCTTTCAGCGCCAAACGCCTTGATCCGCGCCAGCCAGGTGTCGGCGCTGCGCAAGCCGCTGCGGCCGTGATCGTGGTCGCCGTGGCTGGGCGTCATCATGAAACCCTGGGTCAGCAGGATCGGCGGCCACTCGCCGGTGGGTTCGCTGAACACCAGCCAGCCGCCGGGGCTGAGCAATTCGCTGATCTGGCTGAGGGCGGTGTCGATGTCCTTGACGCTGTTGAGCATGCCTGCGCACAGCACAATATCGACGCTGTTGCTGGCCAGGCCTTGGGGCCGGATGTCCTGGTCAATGTCCAGCACGCCGTAGCGCACCCAGGCGTGGTCGGCAAAGCGCTGCTTGGCCGCCGGCAGGAAAAACGCGGTCATGTCGGTGAACAGGTAGTCGACTTCCAGGCCATCGAGCAAGCTGATCACCGGTGCGCTGGTGGCACCGGTGCCCGCGCCGATTTCGAGGATGCGCAACGGGCCCTCACCGTTATGGTGGGTGGCCAGGCGGTTAATCAGCGCGGCGACGCTGTGGTTGTTGTAGCGCGAAACGGCGTCGCCGCCGTAGAGCTGCAAGGCCAGGTCCTGCTGGCCCTGGGGGAACAGCAGGTCGAAGGGGTTGACCTCGCCACGCAGCAGTTGAGGCAATTGCCATACATGGTTGAGTTGGTAGTCGAACAGGGCCTGGCTGCACAGCCCAGCGGCCACGGCTTGCTCCACCCGGCCCCAGGCCAGCGCCGGGTCGGGGGCGTCGTGCAACAGGCGATAACCGCCGTGCTGGTGCGCCAGCAAGCCGGCTTCGCACAACGCGCCCAACCAGCGACGCACCAGCCAATGGTGGCGCGGTTCAACCTGCAAGGCTTGCAGGACAGTGGCGGCATCCGGCTCGGCTGATTCAGTGCTGAACAGCTTGGCCTTGCGCATCACGTCAAGCATCGAACTGAGCGCAGCGGCACTGAGATCGGCCTGGTAATCGCGTACCTGTTGGGCGTCAAAGCTGCCAACCTGGCTGTCGGCGTAACGGTTGACCGCCGTCAGCAACGGCGCGCCGGGCAAGGGCTCCGGCGCGACGGGGGCGGCGGTGACGAAAGCCAGCAGGTCACCGCTGAGCAGGCTCACGGCACTGTCCACGCCCGGCGTATCGAGCAGCGCGGCCTCGACTTCGCCCAGTTCCACGCGGTGCCCACGGATCTTGACCTGGCCGTCTTCACGGCCCAGAAACTCCAGCTCGCCGCCGGGCAGGTAGCGGCCACGGTCGCCGGTGCGGTACAGGCGCTGGCCGTCGTGCGGGTGGGCAAAGAACCGTGCCTGGCTGAGCGCCGAGTCGCCGAGGTAACCCTGGGCCAGGCCGACGCCGGTGATGTAGAGGTCACCCGGCACCCAGGTCGGTGCATCGCGCCAGTGGCTGTCGAGCACGCGAAAACCCTGGTTGGCCAAGGGCAGGCCATAGGGAATGCTGCGCCACGCCGGGTCAATCGTGCCGATGGTGTGCAGGTTGGACCAGATCGAGGCTTCGGTGGCGCCGCCGAGCGCCACCAGGGCCAGGTCGGGCAACAGCGCTTTGAGCTGTGGCGGCAGGTTCAGCGCGATCCAGTCACCCGACAACAACGCCAGGCGCAAGCTGTGCAGCGGGCGTGGCTCGGCGTGCAGGTAATGGGCCAGCATGTGCAGTTGCGCGGGGACTGAGTTCCACACGCTGACTTGATGGCGTTGTATCAGTTCGGCCCAGTGCGATGGGTCGGCGCCACGCGCCGGGTCGGGCAATACCAGGGTGGCGCCGACGGCGAGCGGGCCGAACAGGTCATACACCGACAAATCGAAACTGAGCTGCGCCAGGCCTAATACGCGATCGTCGGCAGTCAGCGCAAAACGCCGGTTGATGTCTTGCACGGTGTTGAGGGCTGCGCGATGGCTGATCATCACGCCTTTGGGCTCACCGGTGGAACCGGAGGTGTAGATCACGTAAGCGAGGTCGTCGGCGCTGCCGTCCACGGCCTGGAAGTCGGGCGAGGCGGGCGCCAGTTGATCCACGGCATGCCATTGCAACCCATCCGGCAGGGGCGTGTGAGGCAGGCCTTGGGACTGGCCCAGCACATACCGCACCTTGGCGCTGTGCAGCACGCGGTCGCGGCGCACCGCCGGCGCGTGGCTGTCGAGCGGCAGGTAGGCGGCGCCGGCGAGCAACACGCCGTAGGCCGCCACCACTTGGTCGAGGCCCTTGGGCATCAGGATCGCCACCGGTTCCTGGGCACGGCAACCTGCCGCGCGCAGGGCCGAGGCCACCGCCAGGGCACGTTCGGCCAGGGCGGCATAGGTCAGGCTGGCGTGGGCGTCGATCACCGCCAGGGCTTGCGGGCGCTCCCAGGCCATGGCCAGCAGGTGGTCGTGCAAGCGGCCGGTGGGCAGCGGCGCGGCGGTGGCATTCGCCGCCAGGCGTTCACGTTGCTGCCAGGCGGGCAACGGCACCTGCATCGGCTGGTCCCACGCCGCCGGGTCGTGGGCGAGCACATGCAGCTCGGCCAGGAAGGCGCGTTGCATGTCTTCAACCAAGCCCTCGGGGAAAACGCCTTGGCGCACGTCCCAATGAATATGCAAGCCGTGCAGGTCATCCATTACCTGGCAGTCGAGGGTCACTTGCGGGGTTTGGGTGATGCCGTGGCCAACCCGGCGCTCGCTGGCCGCCGAGGGCGCCAGCGCCAGGCCGATGGCGCTGGTGAACACCACCGGCATGGCGGCGGCTTCACGCCCGCGACGGCGACCGATTTCACGCATCACCTGAATACCGGAAAACAACCGATGCTCCAGGTCGCTGAACAGCTGGCTGCCCAATTGCTTGGCCTGGGTGGTGAAGTCCTGGCCTTGTGGGTCAGTGACGTGCAGCAGGCTGACCGAGGTAAAGTCACCCACCAGTTGGTCCACCTGCGGGTGCAGCGGCAGACGGTTGAGCAGCGTCAGGTTGAGGCTGAAGGCCGGTTGCTGGCTCCAGCGTTGCAGCACACCGACATAGGCGCCGAGCACGACGATGGAGGGCGTCAGGCCGCGTGTGCTGGCGGCGGTTTTCAGCGCGGCCCATTGCGATGGGTCGAGCCGGGCCGAGTGCCGCTGAAAACGTGGCACCTGGGTGTCTTCGCCGCTCAAGGGCGCAGGTAATTGCGGGGCGGCGGGCAGTTCGTCCACCCGTGCCAGCCAGTAGTCGCGGTCGCGTTGGTAGCGGCTGCCCTCAAGCAACCCGCGTTCGGCCAGCAGGTAGTCACGGAAGCTGATCGTCAGGGGCGGCAACTCGGTGTGCGGGGCGTGGAGTAATTGTTCCAGCTCATTGAACAGCAACTGCGCGCTGGCCCAATCGGCGATCAGTGAGTCCATGGAAAAGTGCAGGGTATCGCCGCTGTCGCTGCGGCTCAGGCGCAGTTCGAACAGCGGCCATTGCTCGGTGGGGTAGAGCTTCTGCTCCATGACCTGGCGGATCTGTTGTACGCCTTGTTGCAGCTGTTCGCGGTTGGCGCCGCGCAGATCGGCGACGGCCACCTTGTAGTGGCCGACCTCGGCGAGTACGCGCTGTGAGCCTTCGCTGGCGATCACGGCACGGAGCATGTCGTGGCGGGCGATCAGTTGGTTCCAGGCCTGTTCCACCTGCTGCGGGTCGAGTGTCGGCCAGCTCAGTTCGAGGTAGCCATGGCAGGCGACATTGCCGTAGCCGAAGGAGGATTGGCGGCCCAGCAGATAGGCATTCTGTACATCGGTCAGCGGGAAGGGCGCGTGCCGCTGGGCCGGGTCGGCCACCACCAATGGCCGCTCCTGCGCCTGCAGTAATTGCAGGATCTGCTGCTTGTGTTCGCGCAGTTGCGCCAGGCGCTCGGCATCCAGCAGGCCCTGAGGCGCGCGGAATTTCAATTGACCGTCCTGGGGCCAGAGTTCGACGCCCAGGGACTGGAGTTCGCTTAACAGTTTAGCGGCGGGCATGGGCAGGGCTCCTGGAAAAAAATCGGTTTGCGCGGGCATCACACGACACCCTCTTCAACGGCATGTGGGCTGGGCTGGCGCTCGAGGGTCTGGGCCACTTCCATCAAGCTGGCGGCGCCGAACAGTTGGCCCATGGGCAGGTCCAGGCCCAGGCGGGTGCGCAGCAGTTCGAGAAAACGCGTGGCCAGCAGGCTGTCGCCGCCGAGGCGGAAAAAATTGTCGTGGCGCGCTACGTTCGGCACGTTGAGCAGTTGCTGCCAAAGCTCGGCAATCAACTGTTCGCTGTGGCTCAGGGGTTGCTCGTCCACGGCGGGGCGTGACTGGGCGGCGGCGGCCAGGGGCGCCAGCAACGCACGGCGGTCGACCTTGCCGTTGCTGCTCAGCGGCAATTGCGCCAGCACCAGGATCTGTTCCGGGCGCATATACGCCGGTAGGCAGTCTTCCAAGTGCTGCGCGAGCACGTCGGCGCAGGTGCTGGCGGTCACGGCGGCCATCAGGCGGTTATCCGCGACCAGCGCTACGGCTTGGTTTACGCAAGGATGGCGGGCGAGGGCGGCTTCGATTTCGCCCAGCTCGATACGATGGCCATGGACTTTGACCTGGCTGTCCGCGCGGCCGAGAAACTCCAGCAGGCCGCCGGGTCGATAACGGCCAAGGTCGCCGGTGCGGTACCAGCCATTCACAAAGCGCTCGGCATTCAACTGCGGCGCATGCCGGTAGCCGCGTGCGACACCGGCGCCGCCGATCCACAGTTCCCCGGTGACCCAGTCCGGGCAGTCACGGCCCAGGGCATCCACCACCCGATACGCCTGGTTGGCCAGCGGCACGCCATAGGGAATCGAACGCCAGCCCGGCAGCGGCTTTTGCACCTCGAAGTGGTTTGACCAGATCGCCGCTTCGGTGGCGCCACCCAGGGCGATAAAGCGACACCCCGGCGCCTGCTGTTGCAGGCGCTGCGGCAAGTCGAGGCCAATCCAGTCG
Organism: Pseudomonas sp. Xaverov 259; assembly: GCF_019352915.1. Classification (NCBI taxonomy): domain Bacteria; kingdom Pseudomonadati; phylum Pseudomonadota; class Gammaproteobacteria; order Pseudomonadales; family Pseudomonadaceae; genus Pseudomonas; species Pseudomonas sp. Xaverov 259. The sequence goes on from NZ_JAAAFV010000002.1 coordinate 47,990, forward strand.
CCCGACAACAATGCGACCTTCAGCGCCAGCGGCTGGCGGTCATGGGCGTTGGCGGCCAGTAGCATGTCGAGCAGCGCCGGCACGCTGTTCCACAGGGTTACGCGATGCTGTTGCAGCGCCTTGAGCCAGGCCCGCGCATCGCGGCGCTGGTCTTCCTCGATCAGCACCAGCGCGCCACCGGCAGAGAGCAAGCCGAACAGGTCGTACACCGACAGGTCGAAGTCCAGCGCCGACAAGGCCAGCAGGCGGTCCGTCGCGTCAACGGCGTAGCAACGGTTGATCTCGGCCACGGTATTCATCGCCGCACGGTGGGTCGTTTCCACGCCCTTGGGCTGGCCGGTGGAACCGGAGGTGTAGATCACGTAAGCGAGCGCTCCGGCGTCAACCGCACGGGGCGCGGGCAGTGGCGCGGCTTGCAGGGCGCTAGACGGCGAGAGATGTTGCACGCCGGGCAGTTGCGGGTCGTGCTCGGCCAGCATCAGCGTCACGCCGGCCTGTTGCAGGATGCGCTGGCAACGCTGTAACGGCTGGTCGACACCCACCGGCAGGTACGCCGCGCCTGCGGCCAGAACCCCCAGCACACTGGCAATCTGTTGCGGCCCCTTGGCCAGCGACACCGCCACCAGGTCGCCGGGCATGACCCCCGCGTCCACCAGGCTGCGGGCAATGCGCAACGCCCGCTCGGCCAGTTCGCCATAGCTCAGTGTGGCGTGTTCGCCCCACAACAGCGCCGGGCGTTGCGGGGCCTGGCGTGCGTGCTGGAAAAAGCCCTGATGCAGGCTCGGATCGCCCGCCACGCTATGGCCTGGCGCGTTGAGCCGGGCACGCTGTTGCGCCTGGGCCACCGGCAGCAAGTCGGGTGGGGCGCTGTCCCAAGTGTGTTCGGCCAGCCAATTGAGGCTGTGCAGGTAGGCCTCGAACATGGCTTCGATGAGGCCTTCAGGAAACAACCCGACCACCCGGTCCCAGTTCAGGGCGATACCGCCTTCGGCTTCCACAACCTGGTGGTCGAGCCAGACTTGCGGCGTCTGCGTGAGGCCGAAGACCTGATGCGCGAACGGCCCATCGGCCGGCGCGGCAGTGCCATCGGGCACCCCCAGCGCACTGGTGAACACCACGGGCATGCTCACCTGTTGCGCGCCAGTGCTGCGTGCCAATTGGCGCAGCAGGCTGACCGAGCCGATGCAGCGATGGTCCAACGCTTCGCCCAGGCTGTGCTGGGTGCGCCGCGCACGCTCAAGCCAGCGTTCACCTGGCAGTGGTGCATAGCCGAGCAAGGTCAGTGAGGTGAAGTCGCCCATCACCTGATCGATCTGTGGGTGCAACGGGCGGCGGTCGAACAAGGTCAGGTTGAGGCTCAGGTCGGGCCGCGCGCTCCAGCGCCCAAGGGTTTCGGCGAAGGCACAGAGCAGCACCGCTGAGGCGGTCAGCCCGTGTTGTTGGGCCTTGGCCAGGATCGCCTGCCAGGCCTGGGCGTCAATCTTTCCGGCCAGACGCTCGAAGCGTGGCCGGCCCAGGCTGGCGGGGTCGGCGGCGAGAGGCAGTTGCGGGTGCGGCGGCAACTGGGGCAGGCGTTGCTGCCAGAAGTCTTGAGCGGCCTGCAGCTCCTCGGGTGCAGGCGCGGCTTGCAGCTGATAGTCGCGAAACGACAGCGTCAGGGGCGCCAGTGTCAGCTCCGGTGAGCGGTATAGCGCGTCGAGTTCGGCGTAGAAACGCAGGATACTCAGCGCGTCCACAATCAGGTTGTCCAGGCTGATGGCCAGCCGCGAGTGGCGGCCGTGGGTCATCACCTGCACGTCGAACAGCGGCCACTGGCCGGGATCGAACACCCGATGGGCGCAGTGTTCGCGCAGGTCTTCGAGGCTGGCGTGGCCTTGGCCAATGGCAAACGCCGGCACCTGTTGCAGGATGCGCGTCTGGCCCGATTGGTCGAACACCGCACGCAGCATGTCGTGGCGCTCGATCAGGCGCGTCAATGCCTGTTGCAGGCGTGGCAGGTCGAGGTCTTCGACGTCGTATTCACGATAGAAGTGGCAGCTCACACCGCCCAGCACCAGGCTCGGGTCGCGGCCCAGCCAGTAGGCCTGCTGCACCTCGGTCATGGGAAAGGGCGCGTGACGCTGGGCCGGGTCCGGCACGATGGCCTGGAGGGGTTCGGCCTGGGCCTGTTGCTGCAAGCCTGCGCAAAAGTGCGCGAGCACCGGCTTGGCGAATACCTGGGCGATGCGCGCACCGCTGATGCCTTGTTCGGCCAGCAGGCGCACCAGGCGCGTGGCGCTCAGGGAGTCGCCGCCGAGGGCAAAGAAGCTGTGTTCACGGCTGACCTCACCACAGCCGAGCACTTGCTGCCAGGCGTGCGCCACGTGCTGCTCGATGGCGCCGCAGGGTGGTGACAGTTCGCGCAGTGCAGGCGTGCCGTGAGTGCTCAGCCAAGCCTTGAGTGTGTGGCGATCGACCTTGCCGTTGGCGGTCAAGGGCAACTGCGCGCAGCCGAGGATCAGCGCCGGGATCATGTAGGCCGGCAGGCTTTCGGCCAGGCCCGGCAGTTCAACCGGCGAGGGTTGCGCAGGGCCGTCAGCCAGGCGCACCACGGCGGCCAATTGCTGACCGGCCAGCAGCGCCACCGCCTGTTCAACCCCTGGGCAGGCCAACAAGGCGTTTTCGACTTCGCCGGCTTCAATGCGATAGCCTCGCAGCTTGAGCTGGAAGTCGCTGCGCCCCAGGAACTCGACATTCGCGTCAGGGTGGTAGCGCGCACTGTCGCCGGTGCGGTACCAGCGCAGGCCTTGGTAATCGACAAAACGTTCGGCGCTGCGCACAGGGTCAGCGCGATAGCCTTGGGCTACGCCGTTGCCGCCGATCCACAGTTCACCCGCAACCCAGTCCGGGCAGTCATGGCCGTGCTGATCGACAATGCGCAGCTGCACGTTATCCAGCGGTGTGCCGTAAGGCAGGCAATGCCAATCCAGCGACTGGCCGGGCAGCACCTCGAACAGGGTCGAGTGGATCGCGGTTTCGGTGGCGCCACCCAGCGCCATAAAGCGGCAGCCGGGCGCCTGGGCCCACAGGCGGGGTGCCAGGTCCGGCGCGACTTTGTCACCGCCCAGCAACACCGCGCGCAAGGGCAGATGGGCGTTCGCCGGGGCGCTGCCGAGCAGCATGTCGAGCAGCGCCGGCACGCAATTGAGCAGCGTGGCACGGTGCTGCAAGGCCAGCTCACGCCAGCGCGCGGCGTCACGTTGCGCGTGCGGTTCAATGACGATCACCGCGGCGCCCGTGGACAGTGCGGCAAACAGGTCGAACACCGACAGGTCGAACTCCAGCGCCGACAGCGCGAGGATGCGGTCCTGGTGGTTCAGCTGCAGGCGCCGTTGCAGGTCTTCCAGCGTGTTGGCGGCCGCCAGGTGGCTGATCTCCACGCCTTTGGGTTCGCCGGTGGAGCCGGAGGTGTAGAGGATGTAAGCCAAGTCGTTGATGCTGCCAGGCCGGGGTTCGGCCAGTGCGCTATCAGAGGTAGGCAATGAGTTGAGCAGCAAGCGTGCGCCGGACGACGTGTAGATTTTCTGACAGCGCGCTTCAGGCTGGTCGACACCAATCGGCAAATAAGTGGCACTGCACGCGAGGATACCCAGTACCGCGATCACCTGTTCCGGGCCTTTGGGCAATTGCAGCGCGACCACATCACCGCGTTGCACGCCTTGGCCTTCCAGGTAAGCCGCTACGCGCAGGGCATGCTCGGCCAGTTCGGCGTAAGTGATCACAGCCTGCTCGCCGTGCAGCAGCGCCGGCAGTTCGGGCGTGCGCCGTGCCTGGGCAAAAAATGCTTCGTGCAGGCGTTTGACCGGCAACGGCGCAGGCGTGCCTTGGCTGGCATTGCGCAGCGCAAGCTGGCGGGCCGGGATCAGTGCCGGAGTCGCCTGCTGCCAGGCGGCGGACTCAAAACACAGGCGCTCGAGCAAGCCGGTGTAGGCCTCGAACAAACCATCCAGCACGCCGTCGGCAAACAAACCTTCGCGGGCATCCAGGTTGACCAGAATGCCGCCGTCCAGCTCGGTGACCTGTGCGTCGAGCCACACTTGCGGGCCTTGGGAAATGATCCACGCCGGTTGGCCGAAACTGTCCTGTACGCCCTCGGCGAACAACTCACCCAAGCCCAGGGCGCTGGTGTACACCACTGGCGCCAGCACTTGCTCACCGCGTTGCCGGGACAGCTCGCGCAACACCTCAAGGCCGGAAAACGCACTGTGCGCCGCATCCGTATGGAAGCGCCGTTGCAGGGCCTTGGCACGTGTAGCAAAGCTGCCGGTTACCTGACCGTCCCAGGCCAGCAGGATCGACGAGGTGAAGTCGCCGACCAGGCGCTCCACATCGGCATGCAACGGCATGCGGTTGAACAGTGGCAAGTTGAGCAACAGCTCGGGCGTTTCGCTCCAGGCACCCAGCGCTTCGCAAAACACCGCTGCCAGGGCCATGGCCGGCGTAAGCGCATGCTCGCGGGCGTGGCGGTCAAAGGCTTGGCGCTGCGACGGCGGCAACCAGTGGTGACGGCGCCGCACCTGATGCTCGCCGCCGTTAGCCTTGATCGGCAAGCGTGGGGCCGTGGGCAGTTGGTCGAGGCGCTGCAACCAATATTCACGCGCTTGTTGATGACGCGCACGCTGCTCGGGACCTGCCTGTTCCAGGCGCGCTTGGGCCAGGTAACGGGCAAAGCTGTAGCCCAGCGCCGGCAGGGGCTGCTGGCGATACAGCTGCACCAGGTCACCGAGCAAGGTGCGCAGGCTCAAGGCATCGGCGGCGAGCATGTCGAGGTTCAGGTGCAGGCGGGTGCCGTCGGGCAGCAGCGACAGCTGGATATCCAGCACCTGGCCCTGGTCTACCGCCAATTGACGGTGCGACAGTTCGGCCCGCAAGGCTTCCAGGCGTAACTGCGATTGTTCGGCGCTGGCCTGGCGTAGGTCATGCACCTTGAGCCCTGGCCAGGGGCTGTGGGCGAGGATCTGCTGGCGGCCATCCTCCAGGAATTGCGCCCGTAGCATCGGGTGGCGCGCCAGCAAAGCGCGCACGGCGGCTTCCAACCGGATCGGGTCAACATCGCGGCCATCGAACTCGTTATAGAAGTGCGCAGCCACGCCACCCAACTGTTGGCCGGGGGCGCGGCCGACCCAATAGGCGTGTTGCATCGGCGCCAGCTCAAAGGGTTGCGCGTCTTCGACGCTTGCGCTGAGTGGGGCAGGCATGGGTGGCGCCACATCCAGCAGCACCAGCCAGGCTGACAGGCGCGGGTCGGCCACCAGCTCGGCAAAACGCGCGGCCAGGCCTTGGCGGCGCCATTGGCCGGCGAGGCGAATCAGGGTGACGGAATCCAACCCCCATTCGATCAGGTTGGCGTCCAGGGGAATCTGCTCGGCGGGCAGGCCGAGTGCTTCGGACAGGGACTGGCGCAGCAGTGTTGCGGTTGAGGTGCTGGGAGTGGCCATGGCTCAACGTCTTCTCATCGCTAGGGCCCGGGCCGGGGTTGGCCCAGGCGCTGGGGCAGGCAATTGCATGGGAGAGGATGCTAGTCATTCTCATTTTGGCGACTACCCGGATCGAATCGTTTTAGCCCCGTATCCGTTTGCCGTGATGGGAGGATGGCGATGCTGAGATGGGGCCAAAAGCTGTTTGCGGCGCGGGATGCGGTTGGAAAATGACTTGAATCGGGTAGAGCCGCGTCTGCGGCCTTGACTACCGTCGCTCGCCGCCCTCTTGCAGGGCACGTCCTTTATGGAGCAACGGATGTCAGTCGATTCGGGTTTACAAGTGCGCGGCCTGCGCAAGCGCTACAACAACGGCGTCGAAGCCTTGCGTGGCGTGGACTTGAGCGTGGGGCCGGGCATGTATGGCTTGCTCGGCCCCAATGGCGCAGGCAAAAGCAGCCTGATGCGCACCCTGGCGACCTTGCAGCAACCGGATGCGGGCAGCATTACTTTGGATGGCGTGGATGTATTGGCCGATGGCGATCACCTGCGGCGCCGCCTGGGTTACCTGCCACAGCAACTGGGCGCGTATCCGGGGGTGAGCGCGCGGGATTTACTCGACCGTTTTGCCTGGCTCAAGGGCCGCACCGACACCCGCCAGCGCCGCGAGGAAATCGAAGCGTTGCTGCAAAAAGTCAACTTGCAGGAGGCGGCCCACCGCGCGCTGGCGACCTATTCGGGCGGCATGCTGCGCCGGTTCGGCATTGCCATGGCGCTGGTCGGCTCGCCACGCCTGTTGATTGTCGATGAACCCACGGCGGGCCTCGACCCGGCCGAACGCAACCGCTTTCATCGGGTGCTGGCCGATGTGGCCGCTGAGTCGATTGTGCTGCTCTCGACCCATATCGTCGAAGACGTCGAGAACCTGTGCAGCCGCCTGGCGGTGCTGGCCGGCGGGCAGATTCTGGTTGAAGGGCGCCCGGGCGATCTGCTCGGCGCCGAACAGGGCCGGTTATGGGAAGCCTCGTTCGGCCGCGGCGAGCCGTTGCCGGCCGCCTTGCATGTGGCGGCAAGCCCCGAGGGCAGCCGCGTGATCGTGCATGGCGAGCGCCCCGCAGACCCGCGCTTCACCGCTCATGCGCCGCGCCTGGAAGACATCTATTACCTGGCGCTGGCCCAGGCCGGTGAGGCCATCGCACCATGAATAGCCTTGCGGTAGTGATGCGTGAAGCCTGGGTAGAGGCACGCGCCGGGTTGCGCAGCGGCATTCCGGTGTTGGTGTTCCTGGGGCTTACCGGCTATTTGCTGATGTCCCTGACCAATGCCGATTACGTGCAGAAAATGGGCGCCAGCGATATCGCGCGCAATGCGCCGAGCCTGATTTACCTGATGTCGTGCGGCTGCATGTTTTTTCTGTTTTTTGCCTGGGCCTGGGTGTTCGCCCAGCCCGCGCTGAGGGATCGCAAGGCGCAGTTGGAAGAAGTCCTGCTGGCCTTGCCGGTGTCACTGCCGGCGCTGTTGTGGGGGCGTTTTATTGGCGCGGCGCTGGTGGGCGGTGTGCTCGCCAGTTCGTTGATCGTCGGGTTCCTGGTCAGCCCGGTGTTGGGCTGGCTCGGCTGGGTGCCGCCGGCCAGCATCGGTGCGCCGATGTGGTCGGCGCTGGGGTTTGCCTGGGTGGCCTTGTTGCTGCCGGTGAGTACCGGCATCGGCGCGCTGTATTACCTGCTGGCCTTGCGCAGCCGTGGCCTGGCCGCGCCGTTTGGCCTGGCCACGGTGTTGATGCTGCTGTGGATGTTCGCCGTGGTGGTGCTCAAGAGCGGGCACATCAACCCACTGCTGGCCGCCAGCCTGGACCCGTCGCTGTTTACCTTTGCCCAGGCCCAAGTGGAAACCTGGAGTGCGGCGCAAAAATCCCAAGCGCTGTTGGCGCTGACCCCGGGGTTCTGGTTGAACCGGGCGTTGTGGTGCGGGCTGCCTTTGCTGGTATTGGCGGTGGTCCTTGCACGCACGGATCGTCAAGGTTTAATGGGCCGGCGCAGCGGCGCAGTGCTGGCGGAGCCGCCGATGGCGCTGGCGAGCAACCTGCGCTTGCCTGGCCCGCTGACCGCCAGCCAGTGGCCGCTCGCGCTGTGGTGCGAGGCGCGCTGGCAGGTGCGGCAATTGTTTGCGCGGCGTATTTGCTGGGTGGCGTTGGGCTTGCTGCTGGCGATGGGCGTGCTCAGTGGTTTTGTGCATGGCGTGTGGCATGCGCGCGGGCCGATGGTGCCGCGTGCCGACCTGACGTTGCCGTTGCTCTCGAGCGCGTTGTTTCTGGTGATCGCGTTTATCGTCGCGGCCCTGGTGGGCTTGGTGTGTCGGCGCGATGACGTCGAAGGCTTGGGCGCGATGTTGCAGGCCACAGCGGCACCGGCGTGGTTGCGCTTGCTGGGGCGGGTCGCCTGTGTGCTGATGGCCACACTGGCGCTGGCGCTGGTGCCGGGTATCGCCAGCTTGCTGATCAGTGCGATGGCCGCACCTGACAGCCTGGCGCCGGGTTTTGTGTTGATCTACCAGGCGCTGGTGTTCGCACCGCCGCTGCTGGAACTGGCGATGCTGACGGTGCTGGTACACGCCTGCGTGCGGCGTTCGGGGCTGGCGTATGCAGCGTCGATGCTGCTGACGTTTTTTCTGGTGCTCAACCATGAGTTGGGGCTGGTCACCTATCCGCCGTACGCCATGGCGATTCCTGCGCACGTGGCGGCGTCACTGCTCACGGGCTGGGCGCCGTGGTTGCCGTATATCGGCACCTTGGCCCTGTGGAAACTGGCGGGCTGTGTGGTGATGGTCGGCCTGGCAGCGTTGGCGTTGCCGCGCGGCCCGCAGCGCCGGCGTCTGGTTGAGGCGCGTCAAGGCTTGTTCGGTTTGCCCGGTGCGCTGTTGGCTTTGGGCGGCGTCGGCTTGCTGGGCAGCGGCGTATTGCTGCATCGGCAGCTGGTGGAGCAGGGCGATTATCGCTCGGTGGCCCAGGAGCGTGCCGAGCGCGCTGACTGGGAGCGACGCTGGTTGCCTGGGGCCAGCGCCTGGCAGGTGGCGGGTGGACGCTTGCAGATTCATGTCGATTCAGCAGCACGGCAAGTGCAAGGCCAGTGGGCGCTGGAGGCAGTGGTCGCCAGCCATTTGGACGCTGAACTGCCGCCCGGCCTGCAAGTGACGGCGGTCAGCGTGATGGATCGCCCCGCAGCCTTCGAGCAGGCCGGAGAGCATCTGCGCGTGCCGCTGGGTGACTGCGCGGCGCGCGGTTGCAGTGTGCAATTGAACTGGCGTGTCAGCGCCAACGGCTGGCCGTCCGAAGGCGAAGCATTCTGGTTGGGCCCGCAGGGTGTGTGGCTGGAAGCGCGCCGCGTGGTGCCGCGCCTGGGGCTGGACAGTGAGCGCTTGCTGCGTGCGCCGGTGCAACGTGCCGAAGCGGGCCTGACGCCCGAGCCGCCGCAGTTGCCGGCAGGTTCGGCGGTGTCCTTAGAGGCCGTGGCACCGGCGGGAGATTGGCATTGGCAGGTCGAGATGGATGGCCAAGCCTTCACCGGCAGCAGCACCGGGCCGCTGGACTTTGCCTATGGCGGGCCGTTGGCTGCTGATGCCAGCCGCCAACAGACTGCCGCGCAGATACACCAAGACCTCGACCTGATGAGTGCCTGTGTGGCGCGGCGCCTGGGTAATCCCCCGAGCGCTGTGCAACTGCGCCAGTGGCCCACGGGTATGGGCGCGAGCCGTTTGAGCCACGGCCATTTATTGCTCAGCCAGTCGCCGAACTGGGATGTGGCGCCGGTGGGCGTTGGGCGCTGGACGCGGCGTGCGCATATCGCCGAACTGCTCGCACGCCGGCAGCTTATCGACGCCAGCAACCTGCGCCAAGCCCCCGGTTACCTGTGGTTGAGCGAGGGCGTGGCCACTGCGGTGGGGCTGTTGTGTGTGGGCGATACCGACGGCGCTGAAGCCCGCGCAACCCTGGTGAAACTGCTGGCCGAGGACCTGACCCGCGCCTTGGGTAACGACGGCGAACCCATCGCCACCCTGGCCGATGCCCGCGCAAACGGCTGGGCTGCGGCCTACGCACCGCTGGCCAGTCTGGATTGGGTGGCTGCGCAAACTCCTGCACAACTGACGGCGATGACCGCCGCTGTCCGCAACGGCCAGGGATGGCCCGCCGCAATCCAGCCATTGCTGGGCGAGCCCAGCGATCAGGTGATCGCCACCGCGCTCAAGCGCTGGGGGCCTGCGCCATGAATTTGAACCATCCCTGCCTTTTGGAGCTTTCCCATGTCACCTGAACTGTCTATCCAGCCGCTGCGCCGCCCGCTGGGCTGGCGCGCCAATGTGCTGACCCAAACCCTGGCGCTGACGTTATCGAGCCAGATGTGCACGGCCTACGCCGCCGACTATCAACCGCCTGCCAGTGCCAATGCCATCGAACTGGCACCGGTCACCGTGAGCGCACGGCTTAACCAGGAAAGCGCCAAGGACATTCCGTTTGGCCTGTCGGTGCTCGACGGGCAAACCCTGGAGACCCGGCGTTTGCGCACTCTGGAAGATGCGCTGCGCACCACGCCTGGGGTGGATGTGAACTCCTGGGGCGGTGCCAATGACGCCAACGTGCGTATCCGTGGCGTGGGCTCGCTGAACCAGATGAGCATGGACGACGGCTCGGTGGTGCTGAATGTGGACGGCGTGCCGATGTCGGTGCGCAACGCGGCGATGGCGACCCTCGACGTCCAGCAAGTGGAGGTGCTCAAAGGCCCGCAAGGCACGTTGTTCGGGCGCAACAGCGAAGCGGGGGCGATCAACGTGACCACGCGTAAACCCACCCGTGAGGTCGAAGGTTATGTGCGCGGTGAAGTCGGCCAGCAAGGCCAGTTCATGACCGAAGGCGCAGTGGGCGGGCCGTTAACCGACACCCTGGCGGGGCGCATCGCGGTGCGTCGCAGTGGGTTTGATAACTGGGTAGACGACCAACAGGACGGCGACCCCCTGACCAAACCCCGCGACCTGGCCCTGCGTGGCAGCCTGCTGTGGGACAACGACCAGGGCACCACCGGCCTGCTGACCGCCGAGCGCCAGCGCGCCGACCACTATGCCGGGCTGGAGATGTTGCGCCCCTTCGGCAACCGCCCGAGCCTGGATTACACACCGGGCACGTTCAATGGCAACCAGAAGACCAACGAGCGTTACTCCTTCGAGCTCAACCATGACCTGGCGCAGGCGCGGATTACCTCGATCAGCGCCTATACCAGCACCGACTTTAACGCGGTCAAGGGCTACGATCGCAACATCACCCAAGCGCTGTATGGCTCACCGTTTGAGTACCTGATCGAGGACTCGGCCCATGAGCGGGTTTGGAGCCAGGACCTGCGCCTGGGCTCGTTGGCGGATGCCGAGGTGTTCTGGGTCACGGGGCTGAACTTGTCGCGTTCCGAGCGCAGCTTCGATTCCGCCAACTTCACCAACGGCGCCCAGCAGTTGCGTGACTTCAGCACCAACAGTTATGCCGCCTATGGCGAGGTGACATTTCCGATTGCCGAGGACTGGAAACTCACCACCGGCTTGCGCCATACCTGGGACCGCAAGACCTACGGCGCCGATTATTCCAGCGCCGGCAACCTGGTCAGTGACCACCGGCGTTTGCAGGACAACTACAGCACCGGGCGCGTGGCCCTGAGTTACGCCTGGACACCGCAGACCAACCTGTACGCGGTGCTGTCGCGGGGCTACAAATCCGCAGGGTTTAACGATTACGCCACGTCGATCAAAGACAGTGAGCCCTACAAGGCGGCCAAGGTGAATTCCGCCGAAGTCGGCTTCAAGCATGAGAGTGCAGGCGGCGAGCTGAGTCTGGAAGGCGCGCTGTTTATCACCCGGGTGCAGGATGACCACTTGCTCGGTTACGACTTCAAAAGCCTGGCCGTCAGTGCGGTGAACGCCGACACGCGCAGCAAGGGCGCCGAGTTGTCGAGCAGCTGGCACGTCACCGATGAGCTGACATTGGGCAGTGCCGTGACCTACACGAATGCGGTCGTCACCTCGAATGCGCCGGGCGTTTCCGGCGGTGATGTGGCCGCGGGCAGCCGGGTGCCGGATGTGCCGTTGTGGAGTGGTAATTTCAGCGTCGCCTGGAACAAGCCCCTGGGCGCGCTGCTGGGGTTGCCCGCACCGCGGCTCAATACCTTGCTCAATTATCGCGTGCAGAAAAACCGCCCGGCCGACCCGCAGAATCACTATGACCTCAAGGGTTACGCCAAGCTCGACTTGCATGTGGGGGTTGAGAGCGGCGGTTCTGAGGTTTACCTGTGGGGAGATAACCTGCTGGATGCGCGGTATGACCTGTATGGCGCCTATTCCACCGACCAGGTGTTGACCGGCATGCCAGGGCGCGGGCGCTCGGCGGGTGTGGGGTATAGCTACACCTTCTAAAAGCCGCTCAAAGCTGGTGAACAGAAACACGCTCACTGTGGCGAGCAGGCTTGCCCTGCGTTGGGCTGCAACGCAGCCCCAGTCCTATTAAGCGGCTATCGAGTCGCCTGGATTGGGGTCGCTGCGCAACCCAGCGCAGGGCAAGCCTGCTCGCCACAGGGGTATTTTGCTCCAGTGGGTCAAAACGAGTAGGTGTAACCAACACCCAACGTGCGCCGCCGTGCCGGGGCACCGTAGGCCACCGGGTCACTGTAGAAACCGTAGGTGTCGTAGGTCTGGTTCAGCAGGTTGTCAGCGAAGGCATAGACTTCGCCAAACTGGCTTTCCAGGCCTGCGCGCAGGTCGAGTTTCTCGTAGCTGTCCAGGTTGAAGTGGTTTTGCGGGTCCGCCGCGCGTTCGCCCACCAGGTGGTAATTGAGGCTGGTATTGAGTGTGGTTTCGCCCAGGCTGGCGAAGCTGCCCAGCGGGTGTTTCCAACTGGCGTTGAAGTTACCGCTCCAGCGCGGCACATCCGGCGTGCGGTTGCCTGCGGCGACGTCACCGGCCTGGATGCCTTGCACGCCGCTGGTGATCCTGGCGTCGAGGTAGGTGGCGCTGGCGGCCAGTGTCAGGCCGTAGTCGAAACGCCAGCTGCCTTCCAGTTCGGCGCCACGGGTGCGGGTGTCGGCGTTGAAGGCGTTGGTGGCGAAGGTGGCAGCGTCGTAGCCGAGCAGGTGATCGTCGTGTACGCGGGTGTAGAACAGTGCGCCATTGAGGCTGCCGCGACGGTCCTCAGTCTCGCTTTTGAAGCCCAGTTCGGCGGCCTTGCTGACGGCAGCTTTATAGGGCTGGCTGTCGCTGACCTGCGATGCATAGTCATTGAACCCACCGGATTTATAACCCCTGGCCAGTTGCACGTAGACGTTGGTCTGCGCGGTGAGGGCGTAGCTCAGCGCGGCGCGGCCGGTGCCATAGTGATCGGTCAACTTGCGTGAATCATCCACGGCACTGGAGCCGGAAAAGTACTCACCGTTGTAGGTCTTGCGATCCCACGAATGGCGGTAGCCGGTGGTGAGTTTCAGGCGCTCGCTGAGCGGGAAGGTGACTTCGCCGTAACCCGCATAGGTGGTGGTAGTGAAGTCGCGAAACTTGGCACTGGCGGTGCCGTAGGTATTGCGCGGGGTGTCGTAGCTGCGGTTGTTGCGGCTGGCGGCAACGCCCGCGACCCAGAACACCTCGGAGTCGGGCAGGGAACTCAGGTGCAGGTCCTGGCTCCAGTTGCGCTCAAAGGATTTGTCCACCACCCAGAACTCGCTGGGCGTGCCGTACAGGGCGCCCATCAGTTTGCTGTCGTAGGCAATCAAGCCTTCGAAGTCGGCGGTGGAGGTGGCAGTTGTGGACGTCAGGCGGCTGTTGGCGAAGTCGTGATCGACCTTGATGGTGTAGCGCTCGGTGGTTTTGTCGTTGTCATCGAACAAACCACGCGTCAGGTCCAGGCTGGGGTGGCTGCCATAGGGGCGCAGTACCAGTGAGTTGGTGGCGCGTTCGGTCTGCTGGCGTTCGGCGCTGAACAACACGTGGGTGTCGTCGTTAAGGTCCCACAGCAGGCTGCCGCGATAGGCTTCGTTGCGTGGTTTGGTGATGGGATGGTGAGTCTGGTCGTTGTCGATCCAGCTGTCGTAGCCGGCACGCCGCACTGCCAGGCGGCCACTGAAGCTGTCGCTGAGCGGCCCGCCGATTGCGCCTTCGGTGAGGAACTGGCCTTTTCCACCGACTTCACCGCGCACATAGCCTTCCAGTTTGCGGGTGGGTTGGCGGGTGGTGATGTTCACCGCGCCAGCCTGGCCAATCGCACCGGACAGCGTGCCCTGTGGCCCTTTGAGCACCTCGATGCGGTCGAGGTCGAGGGTGCCGAAACCCAGGCTGCGCGATGACACCGGCACGCCGTCGATATTGAAGGCCACCGAGCTGTCATCCATCGACATCTGGTACAGCGAGCCGACGCCACGGATCAATACGTTGAAGTCATTCGGCCCACCGGAAGAGTTGACGCTGACCCCGGAGGTGCTGCGCAGGGCGCTTTCCAAGGTGTCCAGGCGCTGAGTGCGCAATTGCTCGCCGTTGATAACACTGAGGCTGATCGGCACTTCCTTGGGATCTTCCTGCTCCATGCGCGCCGTCACCGTTGAGGCCGGCAGTTGCAAGGGTTCAGTGGTGCTGGCGGCGAAGACCGTATTGGCCAGTGTCAAGCTCATGGCTATTGTTATAGTATTACGTTTGTAGCAAGATTGGCGGGTAGCCGTCGTGTTGCATCGTGCAGACATGATGGGACCTTGAGTGAGGATTCTGATCGGCGCGCGTTGCGCTGGAGCAGCGGCGAATGGGCGAAGCCTGTGTGGCGCGCCAAATGCTAATAATTATCAATTGCGCAGATCTACCCCGATGTGATCTGATTCGAGCCGTATCCGGTCAACCAGGAGATTTACGATGTCAGCCGTTCAAGGAGGCGCAGGGGAGCCGATGCCGGTCTCGCGAATCATTACGGGAGGCTATGGGGGCGACCTCGGCCCAGGAGCGCAATGCCGAGTTACCCGCGTCACATTGCAGGACGGCTTGGACATCGTGCGCTGGCAAAGCACGTTCGAGCAGCCGGTCGAGTTGCCTTTGCAGGACGACAGCGAGTGCATCCATTTCAGCTTTACCAATGTGCTCAAAGGCAAGGCCGCGTGCAGCTTTCGCGATGGTCGCCGGCAACGTCGCTACGCGATTGACGAAGGCGCTGGCAACATCAGCTTTGGGCGTTGCCGCCATGGCCTTTATCACCAGCACGGCGAAATCGACAACATCACGGTGATGATCCGCCCCGAATTGCTTGCACAGTGGGAGTTGACGCTGGACCCGCTGCTGCACAAAGCCCTGGCGTGTGAGCACTGCTTCCTCGACGGCCACCGCAGCGGTGAAATGAGCGCGACCGCGCACATGCTGGGCATGGCGATGGGGCAGGGCAGCGAACTGCCGCCGACCCCGCCGCGCAGCAGCCTGTGGCTGTATGGGCAAAGTGTCACGCTGGTAAGTTTATTCCTGGAGGCGCGTCAGGACGCCACCTGCACCTGCCGGGTCAGCCACACCGACCGACAGCGCCTGGTGCGTGCCCGCGACCGCTTGCTCGAAGACCTGGGCAAGGCGCCGAGCTTGTCCGAGCTGGCGCGCGAATCCGGGCTGAGCCAGCCCAAGCTGACCCGTGGCTTTCGGCAATTGTTTGCCAATAGCGTCTACGGCATGTTCCAACAGACCCGCATGATCCAGGCGCGCAGCCGCTTGATGAGTGGCAATGAATCAGTGATGCGCATCGCCTCGGACCTGGGATACGCCAACGCCAGCCATTTCGCCACCGCGTTTCGCAAGCAATTCGGGATCAACCCGTCGATGCTCAAAAATGGCGGCAGAGGCAAAGCGCTTTCAACGCTATGATCGGATGCCCTTTGGATAAGTGATGAGTTAGATGCGTACACCTTTTTTTGTTTTTGTGTTGATTTCGATGGGGTTGGCGGGGTGCGGTACGTCGGGGGCAACCACCGGTAATCACGCGGTTGAACGTCAGCAGGATGCATCGCTGGCACCCGCTGCACGCCTGGACCCTTACACTGCCGGGAAGCTGAATGCGATCCTGCAAGAGCGCCCAAACTACCGGCTACTTGGCACCGGCCAACAGATCGGTCTCATCTCGGAGGCCTTTTTAGGCACGCCCTATGTTGCCAATAAATTGCAGGGTTCACTGAACACGCCCGAACAGCTGGTGGTCGATTTCCGCGGCCTGGATTGCTTTACCTACCTGGATTACGTTCAGGCCTTGCGGCAATCGACCGCCCAATCGGACTTTCTGAAAAATCTGCTGCGCACGCGTTATGTTGACGGCGACATCGGCTTCTTCAACCGTAAGCACTTCTATACCGATTGGGCCTACAGCGGCAGGTACACGCCGGCTGAAGACATCACCGCGCAGATAAGCGCCCACGCGGTACGCAGTCAAAAATTACTCAACCAAAAAGCCGACGGCAGTGCCTACCTGCCTGGCCTGCCCGTAGTCCTGCGCACGGTGACCTACATTCCCGCTGGCTTTATCGACAAGACGGTCATCAATCGCCTGCACGAGGGCGATTTTATTGGCATCTATACGCCCTTGGCCGGGCTGGATGTGACCCATGTCGGCTTCTTTATCAAGACAGATAAAGGCCCCGTACTGCGCAATGCGTCCTCGCATTCAGGCAGTCAGAAGGTGGTGGATTCGCCGTTTCTGGCGTATGTGGCTAATACACCGGGGATTGTTGTGCTGAGGGCGAAGGAGTAGATGTTGGCGGCTGCTTGAGCTAACGTTCATGCCAGCGCTTTTCCGATAACTCGCTGGATACCGCCCCCATGAGAGATCTGCCGCCCACTGCGACCTTGCGTGCTTTTGAAGTTGCGACCCGCCACCCGACGTTTACGGCCGCCGCCCAGGAGCTACATGTTACGCAAAGCGCGGTCAGTCACCAGCTCAAGCATCTGGAGGCGCTTTGGGGCGTGCAGTTGTTTGAGCGAGGCAAGGCGTTACGCCTCACGGCAGCGGGGGCTACGCTGGCGCCCATCGTGCGCGAGTTTTTCATCAGCCTTGAGGCGACGTTGGGTGACTTGCGCGAGCAAAAGGGCAGGGTTCGACTCAGCGTCAGCACCACCTATTCCTTCGCGCTCAAATGGTTGCTGCCACGCTTGCCACGTCTGGCCCGTCAGCACCCCGAGCTGTTGGTCTCGCTGGACACCACGGATAAAGTCATCCATTTCTCTCGTGGCCAGGCAGATGTTGCGATCAGGCTCGGCAAGGGAAATTACCCGGGTTTACATTCGGAATTCCTGTTTGGGGAGCAGGTGTTTCCTGTGGCCAGTCCCGATCTGCTGCGACGCGTGGGGATGCCGCAGAGCCCCGCAGACTTGCTGCACTTGCCGCTGCTGACGCGCGATGGCGCCGAGTTGGTGCCGAAGTGGGAGGCGTGGTTTGAAACCGTCGGCTTGGCCTATTTGCCGCTCAAGGAGAGCGTCAGGTTTGGGGATACCAACATGACGCTCGAGGCGGCCTTGCTCGGCCAGGGCGTGGCATTGGTGCGCAGCGGGCATGTCGAGAATGAAATCAGCGATGGCCGTTTGGTGCGGCTGTTCGATATACCGCTGCCATCGCCGCTGGCTTACTACTTCGTCTGCCCCAAGGGTATTGAAGCGCAACCGCACATCGCCAGCTTTCGCCAATGGCTGGTCGGCGAGGCGCTGAAAGTACAGGCGTAGATCAGTGGATTATGAGTATTTGCTCATGCTGCAATGAGGAGACTTCGCTTTAGCCCAGGCTTAGGATTGCCTACAGTGGCGCATGCCTATTCATCTCGTGTTCCTCGTGTTGTTCGCCGCGCTCCTGCATGCCAGTTGGAACGCGCTGCTGCGTAGCGGCGCCGATCGGCTGTGGTCCATGACGGTGATGTGCATTGCCATCGCCATCGCCAGTGTCGTTGCTGCACCCTTCATGGCGCCTCCCGCGATTGAAAGCTGGGGCTATGCGCTGTTGTCGGCGTTGCTGCATGTGGGCTACAACTTGTTTCTGGTGCGCAGTTACCGGGTCGGCGACCTGGGGCAGGTCTATCCGATTTCACGTGGTTCGTCGCCGGTGCTGATCACCTTCGGTGCCGCCGTGTTTGCCGGAGAAAGCATCACGCCTGGCCAGTTACTGGGTATTGTGCTGGTGTCCGGTGGGATTATTTCGCTGGCCTTCAAAGGGCGCAGCCTGTCGGTTCCCAGCCTTCCCTATGCGCTGGGAACGGGCGGCTTTATCGCCGCCTACAGCGTGGTCGACGGCATCGGCGCGAGGCTCTCCGGTGCGCCGCTTGCCTACACGGTGTGGATGTGCGCACTGTGGGGCGTGCTGATGCCGCTGGTCTACATCGGCCTGCGCGACAGCCGCAGCTTGTTCTGCGTGCGGCCTGGAACAGTGACTGCGGTGGTCGGCGGGCTGGTGTCTTTGCTTGCGTATGGAATGGTCATCTACGCCATGAACGAAGCGCCCCTGGGCGCGGTATCGGCACTGCGCGAAACCAGCGTGCTGTTTGCGGCGTTGATCGGCTATGTGTTTCTCGGAGAGACCCTCACCGCACGCCGCATACTGGCGTGCATGGTAATCGCCAGCGGCACTCTCATCATCGGCTGAAACAGCCAACGGCTCAGGAGCTAGGTTTAATGAACAACGTCTCGCAGGCACCGCTGATTCTCATCACGGGTGGCAGTCGTGGAGTGGGGGCAGCCACCGCCCGGCTGGCCGCCGAAAGAGGGTATGACGTGGCTATCAGCTACGTTGCCAACGAGTCCGCAGCGCTGGCCGTGGCTGCGGATGTAGAAGCATTGGGACGCAGGGCGTTGGCGGTGCGGGCCGACAGTGCGGAGCCTCAACAGGTGGCCGATTTGTTCGCCGCCATCGACCGCACGTTCGGACGCATCGACGTACTGGTCAATAACGCCGGGACGCTGGCGCCTCAGTCTCGCCTGGAAGACCTCGGCTTTGAGCGGATGCAGCGCATCTTTGCGGTCAATGCCATCGGGCCAATACTCTGTGCCCAACAGGCGGTGAAGCGCATGGCTTACCGCCACAACGGCCCGGGCGGCGTGGTGATCAATGTCTCTTCGGCCTCGGCGCGCCTCGGCAGCCCCAACGAGTACGTCGACTATGCGGCGTCAAAAGGTGCGTTGGAGACGTTCACCATCGGCTTTGCCAAGGAGGTGGCGCGCGAAGGCATACGCGTCAACTGTATTCGCCCCGGGCATATCTATACCGACATGCATGCCAGTGGCGGTGAGCCGGGGCGGGTCGATCGGGTCAAGGACTCGATCCCAATGGGGCGTGGAGGTCAGCCCGAGGAGGTGGCACGTGCGATTCTATGGCTGGCGAGCGCGGAGGCATCCTTCGTTACCGGTACATTCCTCGACGTGACGGGTGGTAAATGAGCCAGAGGCACGGATCAACGGCTACTGCGCTCGGGTTCAACTCACAGCGGCCTGCCTCACCTTGCGACTCAAGCCCGGTGTCTGGCCGGTAATGCGCTTGAATGCACGACTGAAGGCAGCCTGGGAGGTGTAGCCCAGGCGCTGCGCAACCTCTTCAATCGGCAGCCTTTCGAGGGTCAGCCACTGGCTTGCAAGGCGCATTCGCAGTTCGGTGACATAGCGCAGCGGGGCCATGCCGATAGTCACTTGAAAGCGCTCCGCGAACACCGAGCGCGAGGTATTGCAGTGCTCGGCCAACTGCGCAACGGTCCACTCGCGACCCGGTTGTTGGTGGAGTGCAAGCAGCGCACCGGCCAGGCGTGGATCGCGCAAGGCGGCGACCAGGCCAGAGGCATTGCCGCAGGCGCACTCCACCCAGCCGCGAACGACCATGGCCGCCACCACGTCGGCCAGCCGCGCGAGGATACCGGCGAAGCCGACACGGGCGGCGCTGACCTCGCGTTCCATGGTGGTGAGGATCGGCACCAGCCCGGGGTAACGCTGGCCACCGGCATCAATCAGCATCAGGCCCGGCATCAGCCGACCGAGACCATGAATGCTGCCCAGTTCAAACTCCATGCAGCCACTGAACACAATAGTGCTCGGCGTGGGGTTGCCGTCGGTTCCGGTATCCACCGCGCTGACGGTGTCACCGAGGTGCGCGCCGTCTAAACGGTCGATCTCTTGAACAGGCACGTCCGTATGGGAAAGCAGTTGATGGGCCGCGCCATGGGAAATAAACACGGCGTTGCCGGCAGACAGCGCGTAGGTGGTTCCGTCCTCCATCTTCAACACCGCAGTGCCGACGGCCATGAAGTGGAACCACGCGTGCCCAGGTTTTTCCGCGAAGCCCAAACCGAAGGTCGGGCCCGTTTGGATACGCCGGTATTCGACCCCGCGCAAGCGCATGCCGCGTAGCAGTTCGTTGATGAGATCCGAGGAGAGCGCAAACTGATCTGTAGGCATCGTTCAGGTGTTTCAGTCAAAAACTAGAGACTTTAGATCATAGATCATCCGGATTCCCGCGCCTAGACTGCGGCTCGCCATGAAGATTGGGAGATCCGTGCAATGACTGACTATGTGTGTAATACCGTTTCCGACTGCCATACCAGCGTCGACTCGGACCTGGAACCTGCAACCCCCGCGTGGTTGGCAGTATTTTCGCTGGCTATGGGGGTGTTCGGCTTACTGACCGCTGAGTACCTTCCGGCCAGTTTGTTGACGCTGATGGCGACTGACCTGGGCGTGTCCGAAGCGCTGGCTGGCCAGGCAGTGACCGTGACGGCCGTGGTGGCGCTATTCGCCGGCTTGTTAGTGCCAGGCCTGACCCGCAGCATCGACCGCCGTTGGGTGTTGCTGGGTTTTTCGACGTTGATGGTCGCCTCCAATCTGTTGGTCGCCGTTTCCTCCAGCTTCGCGGTGCTGTTGTTGATGCGCATCTTGCTGGGCGTAGCCCTTGGCGGCTTCTGGAGCATGGCGGCGGCGGTAGCGATGCGCCTGGTGCCGAGTGCCTTGTTGCCCCGGGCGTTGTCGATCATTTTCAGCGGCATTGCCATCGGTACGGTCGTGGCAGTACCGCTGGGCAGCTATTTGGGTGGGCTGTATGGCTGGCGCAGCGCGTTCTTTGCCGCGGCGGCGGTCGGCATGGTAACCCTGGGTTTCCAGGCGTTCACTCTGCCGCGCCTTGCGCCGCGCCGGCCGGCACGCCTGCGCACGGTGCTCGAGGTGTTGCTGCGCCCAGGCATCGCCATGGGGATGTTCGGTTGTGTGCTGGTGCACAGCGGGCACTTCGCGATGTTCACCTATGTTCGGCCATTCCTCGAGGGGACTACGGGTATCGGCGCCCAGGGGCTGTCACTGATGCTGCTGGGGTTTGGTGTCGCAAACTTCGTCGGCACGCTGTTGGCCGGCAGGCTGCTGGAGCGCTACCCGCTGGCCACGCTGGTGTTGATGCCCGCACTGGTCGGTGTCGCCGCACTGGCGTTGGTGCTGTTGCCGGCCTCGGTGCCGGGGCAGGCGGTCCTGCTGGCGATCTGGGGCCTGGCCTTTGGTGGCGTGCCGGTGGCGTGGTCGAACTGGGTCGCCAGCGCGGTGCCTGACCAGGCAGAAAGCGCCGGGGGCATGGTGGTGGCCTCGGTACAGTCCGCCATCGCAACGGGCGCCGCCGCTGGTGGTGCGGTGTTCAGCCTCGGTGGCAGCGCGGGTGTATTCGTCGCCGCGGCCGTGCTGATGCTACTGGCCGCGTTGCTGATTGCGCTGCGTGTCCGCGTGCCTTCTACACATGTCATTCGCCAGTCCAAACCTGCGTTGCACCTTTGATCCAGTTTGCCAAACCCCCGTTGATTAACCAGCCGTGCTCCAGGTCTGAATGGCTCTAAAACGTAAATGGCGTTAGCATCCCCATCACTCGGCTTAAACAGCCTGTTTTTCAGATCAGGGTCGCATTGTGGAAAAGCTAAAACGCCTCCAAAGTGGAATCGAAGGGCTCGACGCTCTGCTCAAGGGAGGGCTGGTCGCGGGCGCCTCCTACATAATCCAGGGGCGACCGGGATCTGGCAAAACGATCCTGGCCAACCAGCTTGGGTTCCATCATGCGAACAATGGAGGCCGGGTTCTGGTCGCCACACTGCTGGCCGAGTCACACGACCGTCTGTTTCAGTTTCTTTCTACTCTGAGCTTTTTCGACGCTTCCAAAGTGGGCGCCGACATTCAGTTTGTCAGCGCGTTTGACACGTTGGAAAACGAAGGGCTGGACGAGGTGGTGAAACTGCTTCGGCGCGAGATAAGTCGCCAAAAAGCTACAGTGATGGTGGTGGATGGCTTGCTCAATGCTCGCTCAAAAGCCGACTCGCACATCGACACCAAGAAATTCATTTCCGAGTTGCAAGGGCACGCAGCTTTCGCGGGTTGCACGGTGCTGTTTCTGACCAGTTCCCGTCTTGACGACGGCAGCCCTGAGCACACCATGGTTGATGGCGTCATTGAAATGGGCGAAGAGCTATTTGGCACTCGCTCGGTACGTCGTATTCAACTGCGTAAAACTCGCGGCAGTGGAGCCATGACAGGCCTTCATGAGTGTGAGATTAACGACAATGGATTGGTGGTTTACCCTCGTCTCGAAAGCCTTTATAGCCACCCGTCCGCCCCCGACAGCGCCGACATGACGCGTATTCCCAGTGGCATTGGTTCGCTGGACGGCATACTGGGTGGAGGCCTTTACAGTTCCAGCGTGTCTCTGGTCATGGGCCCCTCCGGCATTGGTAAAACGACGCTGGGCCTGAAGTTTCTGGCCGAGTCGACGGTGGATGCTCCGGGACTGCATTTTGGCTTTTATGAAAGCCCACAACGGTTGCGACTCAAAGGCCAATCATTGGGTATCGATATCAAAGGCATGGAGGACAGCGGCGCCCTGAGCATTGCCTGGCAGCCTACTACCGAGGGGTTGCTGGATGGGTTGGGCGCACGCCTGTTGAGTCTTGTAGAAGAAAAGGGCATCAAGCGCCTGTTCATCGATAGCCTCAGCGGTATGACCCGAGTCTCTACAAACCCGGCGCGAATTACTGACTTCTTAAGTGCGCTGATGAATGAGCTGCGATGCCGGGGCGTAACCGTATTCGCATCCTGGGAAATGCGTGATCTATTTGGCTCCGCGGTCAGCGCGCCAAACTCTGACCTGTCCAGTATCGTCGATAACTTGATGCTGATGCGGTTCTCTGAGAATTCCTCTGAACTAAGCAGGACGCTTTCCATTCTTAAGGTACGAGATAGCTCTTATGACCCCTCCAGATTTGAGGTTGTCATCCAAGATCGAGATGTTTTCCTGAAAAAGGCTTCGAGACATGAACCTTCAGTCCCCACTGAGACATCGCCTGGTTCAATTTCTTAAGCTTTTGAATGGGTTGAATTAACATGACCACCATCCTGGTCGTCGACGACGAGTATTTGATCGCTGACATTCTCAGCTTCGCACTGGAGGATGAGGGGTTCATGGTGGTGACTGCCAGCAATGGTCGAAAAGGATTGGAAGTGCTGGACAGAGAAAGGCCAGCCTTGATCATCACCGATTTTATGATGCCCGTTATGGACGGTCTGGAATTCGCCACAGCCGTTCGAGCCCTCCCTAATCAATTGCCGATCATCTTGATGAGCGGTGCTCAGGCACATATCGGCATGCAGAGATCGGATCTGTTTGATGCGGTAGTGGCGAAGCCATTCAACATCGACTTGATCATTGCCGAAGTCAAAAAGCTGCTCGCCTATGGTCAGTGAGTACTGCATCTACCTACCCGGAGCCACGGGGGATCGGGCTCCACCTGCCCAAACAATCGAGTTGAAAAATTTTTTCGAGAGGCTCTTGTACACGTTTTGGTAGTACCTGTTTTCGGTTCTACGCGATAGCGCCTTTTTTCTTCTCTTTCAATCGGCCTCTGAGGCGAGCAAGTCTGGGGTTCTCTGCCGTGATCGTTGCCGGTTGCAATACGCCTTTTGACTCAACCGAATTGGCCTGCCGATTCAACGGTGGTTTTTGGTTTCCAGCTACGTGTCAGCTGATAGGCAATTGCCAGCCATATGAACCACCCCGGCATGACCATCAACGCAACGCGTGTGTCGGGTCTCAATGCCAGCAGGCAGAGCACGAAGCCCATAAAAGCCAGTGATAACCAGGCCATTGGCACGCCGCCTGGCATCTTGTAAGCAGATTTGGCGTGAAGCTCAGGGCGTTTTTTGCGATAGGCAATGTAAGACGCGAGGATGGTCGACCACGTGAAGATCACCAGAATCGCTGACACGGTGGAAACGATGGTGAATGCTGTCATGACTTGCGGAACGATGAACAGCACGAGCACACCTGAGAGAATCAACAGTGTCGTGAAGGCCAGGCTCAACAGCGGCACGCTGTTGCCCGATAGACGCCGAAAGATACCCGGAGCGTTGTCTTGATTGGCCAGCCCGAACAGCATACGGCTGGAGGAGAATACGCCACTGTTGGCCGATGATGCGGCGGATGTGAGGACCACGAAGTTAACGATGCCGGCTGCTGCGGGAAAGCCTGCGACGAGGAACAGTTCGACAAAAGGACTTTTTACCGGTGACACCTGTTGCCAGGACGTCACGGCAATAATGCAGCCCAATGCCAACACGTAGAACAGGATGATGCGCAGCGGAATCGAGTTGATTGCCTTGGGTAACGTCTTCTCCGGAGCACGGGTTTCTGCCGCAGCGGTGCCGATCAACTCGGTGCCGGCAAATGAGAATATCGCCATCTGAAAACCGGCAAAAAACCCAAGCAAGCCATTAGGGAATGTAGCCTGCTTATCCACCAGATGGCTCAGGGACGCGGTAACGCCACTGGGGGATACGAACGAGCTGGCAATCAGCGCAATGCTCACGCCAATAAGCGTCACGACGGCGATGATCTTGATGATCGCGAACCAGAATTCGACTTCACCGAAAAGCCTGACCGTCAGCACGTTCAAGGCAAACAGTGTCGCCAGCATCCCGATCGCCGGTATCCAGGCAGGCAGATGGGGGAACCAGTACTGGAAAAAGCCTCCGACGACGACGGCATCGCCGATCACTGCAACGCTCCAGCTAAGCCAATATGACCAGCCGAGAAAAAAGGCAGCGCGAGGCCCCAGGTAGGCGCCGGCAAAATCCGCAAAGGTCTTGAAATTCAAATTGGAAAGCAGCATTTCGCCCATGGCACGCATGACGAAGTAAACGAACAGGCCAATGATCATGTAGATGAGGATGATCGAGGTGCCGGAGAGGGCGATGATTTTTCCGGAGCCCATGAACAACCCTGTACCAATGGCTCCGCCCATTGCCATTAACTGTATGTGACGATTGCTGAGCGTGCGCTGCAGCGCAGGCTGCTCAACCCGCTCTGATGAATTCGATTTCATTTCAAAACCTCTTGGTCTTATGTTTTTGAGTTTTGGCAGAAAAGTAGGTATCCAGCGCCATTGTCAGGAGGCAATGGCGGGTGACGGCGTTGGTTTATCGGAACAGTGACGGCCCGCTCTCAAAGGCCGGGGACGTCACTTGCAGGTCAACTGGCCGTGCGCAGATGGGCGGCTTTGGTCGGTTGCCGATCAAGCATCTGGAACAGGTTTTTTATATTTTCAGGCGTTGGTACCAGATGGATGTGTCGGCCGACTTGGTGTTCTTGCGCCATCGCATGCAGGTAGCGAAGCGACGAGAAATCCTCGAGGGCAAAGCCCACGGAATCGAATACCGTCACCTGTGCATCGCTCTCGCGTCCCTGGACGTCGCCTTGCGCAATCCGGAAAAATTCGATGACGGGAGAGTCAGCCTCTAGTTGCTGAATATCACCTTCAATCCGCGTTTGAGGTTCAAACTCCACGATGACCCGGGCGTTGCGCAGGATGTCGGCGTGTAGTTCGGTTTTACCCGGGCAGTCGCCGCCGACGGCATTGATATGCATACCGGGTTCAATCATCTCGGGCGTCAGAATTGTTGCGTAGGCCTTGTCGGCGGTAACGGTGGTGACAATGTGCGCGCCCTTGACCGCTTCCTTTACGGAGTTGGCGTGAATCACTTTTATGCTCGGGAAAGCCGCCAGGTTGTGCAGCAACTTGAGTGAGGCGTCGCGATCAATATCGAAGATGCGAATTTCGTTGATGCCCAGCATTTCATGGAAGGCAAGCGCCTGAAACTCACTCTGAGCGCCATTGCCAATGACAGCCATCGAGGTTGCCCCTGGACGGGCAAGGGTACGCGCGACCAGTGCTGAGGTTGCAGCAGTGCGAACTGCGGTTGTCAGTGTCAGCTCGCTGAGCAGGGTTGGATAGCCACTGTGAACATCGGCCAGCAGACCGAATGCCATCACCGTCAGCAGGTTCTGCTGACCATTGTCCGGATGGCCGTTCACGTACTTGAAAGAGTACTGCTTGCCGTCATCGGTAGGCATCAACTCGATCACACCGTCTGTGGAGTGATTGGCCGTGCGCGGCGACTTGTCAAACTGCGCCCAGCGTAAATAGTCTGCTTCGATGTAGGTGGCCATCTCGCGAATTGCGCGGCGGATGCCAACCTTGGCGAACAGGCGTGCGGCATCATCGACATCTAGGAAGAGCGTCATTTTTTATTCTCCAATACATCCAGTTAAACGTTGTAGAGCAAGGGGGTCAGGCGCGTTTGCTCTCGAAGCCATGCAGTACGTTCACGGCATTGATGCCGATTTCATCGACCATATAGCCGCCTTCCATCACAAACAGGGTGGGGCAACCCACACTCGCTATCAGCTCGCCGATCCCGATGAAATCCTCGCTTTCCAACAGGAAGTGACTGATCGGGTCGTCCTTGAAGGTGTCGACGCCCAGTGAGATCACCAGTACCTGCGGCGAGAATTGCTGAAGTTTCTTGCAGGCATGCAGCAGGGCGTCGCGGTAGGCATCCCAGGCGGTGTTCTTTGGCAGCGGGTAGTTGAGGTTGAACCCTTCGCCAACACCTGCGCCGACTTCATCGCTGAACCCCGAGTAGTAGGGATAGGACACGGCCGGCTCGCCGTGCAGCGATACGAACATCACGTCATTGCGCGGGTAAAAAATGTTCTGGGTGCCGTTGCCGTGATGAAAGTCGACGTCGAGTACTGCGACGCGTTTGGCGCCCTGGGTGATTGCCTGCTGTGCAGCAATGGCGGCATTGTTGAGATAGCAGTAACCCCCCATGTATTCACGCGCCGCGTGATGGCCTGGCGGACGACACAGGGCAAAGGCACTGTCATGGCCTTCATCGATAAGTGCCAGGCCCGTCAGGGCGATATCGGCGCTGGTCCTGACTGCCTGCCAGGTAGTGGCAGTGATCGGCGAGCCGGCATCCATCGCATAGAAGCCGAGTTTGCCGTCAATGAACGTTGGCACCTGATCATTGGCCAGGTCACGTACAGGCCATACCAGCGGCAGGGCATCATGGGTGCGCCCTGTGGCGGACCATTGCGACCAGGCGCTTTCCAGGAAGCTCACGTAGCGCTCGCTGTGCGCGTTGACGTAACACGAGCGGTCAAACACGCGCGGTTCGACTATCTGGCCGAGGCCTACTTGCTTGACGCGGTTGTGAACGGTGTCGGCCCGGCTGGGCTGCTCGAACGACGGTTTGAGCACGCCATCCTTCAACTCGGTGCCATGGTGCAGACGGTGGGAATCACTGAAAACTGTAAACATTCTGCGCATCCGTTAATGTGAGCCAGTGCAAATATTCTGTTCTGGTCAGGATGCTATTTCTTTGCTTTGTTTTTGTATTTATGGATATTTATCGGGCGATTTAACTCAGGAATAGCGTAATGAAGAAAAATATATCCAGACGCATCAGCCTCGATGAGACCGATCTGGCCATTCTTGAGTTATTGCAGGAGGACGCGAGCATTTCCAACGCCGAACTCAGTGAGCGGCTTTCATTGAGCCTCACGCCTTGCTGGCGACGTCGCAAGAGAATGGAGGAGGCAGGCGTGATAAAGGGTTATCAGGCAACCCTTGATCGAAGAATGCTGGGGCTGGATATCATGGCATTCGTGCACATTCGCTTTTCCACCCATGCCGATCATGCTCCGGACGCTTTCGAGGCAGTCATTGCGCAGTTGCCTGAGGTATTGGCCTGCCACAAGATCACCGGAGATGCCGACTACGTGCTTCAAGTGTTGGCAGAGGATCTTGATAGCTACAGCGACTTTATCGAGCAAGTGCTGAGGCGCCAGGTTGGAATCGCGTCTATTCAGTCGAGTCTGGCGTTGCGTGAAATCAAAGCGGGTAGCCGTATGGCCATACCCAAGTTGAGCAAGGATTGAATGTCGGACCTTCTGGGCTGCGCCCCTGTTGCCTCACCGTTGGATGTGCGCAACGCCATCGCCTGCCATAATCCACTCGTCTCACCCCAGCCCCCACACGGAGTCCATGCCATTCATGGTGCTGTTCAATCGATTGAGCGCGTTTTCCATCCAGGCGCGCAGGGCACTGAAGCTGGTGTGGGGGACGTCGCGTCCCTTATTCATAGGCCTGCTGCTGGCCACCATCGTTGCCGGTCTGTTGCCTGCGCTGGCTGCCTGGATCGGCCAGCGCATTGTCGATGGCGTGGTGCACGCGATGCAGATTCATGCAGCCGGCAGCCAGGCGCCCGTATGGCCAGTGATGCAGTACGTGCTGGCCGAGGCGGGGGTGTTGGCGCTGCTGGCCGCCGCCCAGCGCGCGTTGTCCATGCAGCAATCGTTGCTGCGGGTGCAGTTGGGAGTGAAGGTCAACCTGATGATTCTGGAAAAAGCCCAGACCCTCTCACTCCTGCAATTTGAAGACGCCGAGTTCCACGACAAGCTGGTGCGCGTGCGCCAGGGCGCGTCGACACGGCCGCTGAGCCTGGTCACCAAGGGCCTGGGACTGGTGCAGAATCTGATCTCGCTGATCAGCTTTGCCGTGCTGTTGGTGCACTTTTCGCCGTGGGCGCTGGTGATTCTGGTGGTCGGCGCCTTACCGGTGTTCTTCGCCGAGACGCATTTCTCGGGCAATGCGTTTCGCCTGTTCCACCGGCGCGCGCCCGAGACCCGTCAGCAGAATTACCTGGAATCGCTGCTGTCCCACGAGACCCACGCCAAAGAGGTCAAGCTGTTCGGCCTGGCGCCGCTGTTCCTCAAGCGCTACCGCGACAACGCCCGGCGCTTGTACACCGAAGACCGCCAGTTGACGGTGCGCCGGGATGCCTGGGGCTTTGCCCTGGGCCTGCTGGGCACTGCGGCGTTTTATGTGGCTTACGCCTGGGTGGTGCTGGACACCGTGCGCGGCCAGACCAGCCTGGGCCAGATGACCATGTACATCGTGCTGTTCAAGCAGGGGCAAAGCGCGATCACCGCCAGCCTCAGCGCGATTGCCGGCCTGTATGACGACAGTCTGTTTCTGTCGGACCTTTATGAGTACCTGCTGACCCCTGTAGTCGTGCCGCGTGGCCGGCTTACCCAGGGCGCGCGTCCCGGCGACGGTCTGCGCTGCGAGCACGTGGGGTTCAGTTACCCCGGCGCCGAGCGGCCGGCATTGACTGACATCAACCTGCACTTGGCGCCGGGGCAAAGCCTGGCGCTGGTGGGCGAGAATGGCTCGGGCAAAACCAGCCTGATCAAACTGCTCACGCGCCTGTATACCCCGCACGAGGGGCGCATTCTGCTGGATGGCAGCGACTTGCAAGACTGGGATGAACAGACATTGCGCCAGCGCATTGGGGTGATTTTCCAGGATTACATCCGCTACCAGATGACCGTCGGCGAGAACCTTGGCGTGGGTGACGTCGATGCGTTGAACGACGAGGCGCGCTGGCGCACTGCCGCAACCCAGGGGGTGGCCGCCGAATTCATCGAGCGCCTGAGCAAAGCCTACGGCACCCAGTTAGGGCGCTGGCTTGGCGGCCAGGAGTTGTCGGGTGGGCAATGGCAGAAAGTCGCCTTGTCACGCGCGTATATGCGCCAGGAGGCGGACCTGCTGATTCTTGACGAGCCGACGGCTGCGCTGGACGCCGGCGCCGAGGCGGCGGTGTTCGAGCACTTTCGCGAGCACGCCAAGGGCCGCATGACGTTGTTGATTTCCCATCGATTCTCCAGCGTGCGCAATGCTGACCACATCATCGTGCTGGACGGCGGGGGAATCCTGGAGGAGGGCAGCCATCACCAGTTGATGGCGGCGGGTGGGCGCTATGCCGAGTTGTTCGACGTTCAGGCGCGCGGGTATCGCTAGGTCACCGAGCGCCCGTCCAATCCGGCCAAGCGTATTGTTTCAAAGTTTTAGCACGACAGGCTCACCTAAAGCCCTGCGCGCCCCGGCGCACCGCTGAAACCCTGGCGCAGAACGCCCGACAATACCTCCAGGGTATCCCTTCAGACTTTTTCCATATTGGACGCCCCCCTACCCAGGCGTCAGCCTGAGCCCAATAACTATAAAAGAGTCGCAACCATGACCGTGTTATTGAGTGAGCGCAGCCAGATTTTCCAGGGCGCCGATGCCTACGCGGTGTCGGACTACGTCAACCAGCATGTGGGCAGCCACTGCATTCGCCTGCCTCCCAAGGGCCGGCCCCGGGCAAGTATCAGCCATCGCACCTTCGCCAGCCTGGACCTGTGCCGCATCAGCTACGGCGCACCGGTACGGGTCACATCGGTGGCGCTGGAGACCATCTATCACCTGCAGATCCTGTTGAGCGGGCATTGCCGCTCCAGCTCCCGTGGCGAGGATGACGTGTTCGGGCCGGGGGAAATCCTGCTGATCAACCCGGACGACCCGGTCGACCTGACCTATTCCGCCGATTGCGAGAAATTCATCATCAAACTGCCGGTGCGCCTGCTCGAAAACGCCTGCCTGGAGCAGCACTGGAGCCTGCCGCAGGTGGGTATCCGCTTCGCCACAGCCCGCCACGCGCTGAGTGAGATGGGCGGCTTCCTGCCGTTGCTAGGGCTGATCTGCCATGAGGCGGAAAACGCTGCCGAGCCCCACACGCAGGGCCTGTACGAACGCATCGTGGCCAACAAGCTGCTGGCATTGCTGGGCAGCAATGTGTTGCGGGTGATTCCCCAGGCTGCCCACGGCGGTGGGTTTGAAGCGGTGCGCGAATTTATCCAGCAGCACCTGGGCGA
Source organism: Pseudomonas sp. Xaverov 259 (assembly GCF_019352915.1). Classification (NCBI taxonomy): domain Bacteria; kingdom Pseudomonadati; phylum Pseudomonadota; class Gammaproteobacteria; order Pseudomonadales; family Pseudomonadaceae; genus Pseudomonas; species Pseudomonas sp. Xaverov 259. The sequence continues at coordinate 78,545 of NZ_JAAAFV010000002.1, forward strand.
TGACATCAGCGTCGAGCAGTTGATGGCCGTGGCCAACGTCAGCGAACGTTCGCTGTACAGCCTGTTTGAGCGCCAGGTGGGGCTGTCGCCGCGCGACTATGTACGCCGCTGCAAGCTCGAACGTGTGCACGCACGCTTGCAACTGAGCAGCACGCGCAGCGTGACCGAGGTGGCTTTGGACCATGGCTTCATGCACCTGGGGCGGTTTTCCGAGGCCTATCGCAAACGCTTCGGCGAACTGCCGTCGCAGACCTTCAAACGCCATCGTTAAGCGACGTGCGCCTGGCGGATAACGATGTGCAGGCAGCGGATATTGACGCGCAGGGCGAACACGTACGGTGAGGGCGCCTGATACAAGAACAACGGAGGGCCCGCCCCATGATCAGTAAACTCGACCGACTCGCCGGCCAATTGCGCGAGTCCGTACAGGAAGACCCCGCCACTGGGGTGTTCCGCTGCCGCCGCGACATCTTTACCGACCCCGACCTGTTTGCCCTGGAGATGAAGCACATCTTCGAAGGCGGCTGGATCTACCTGGCCCATGAAAGCCAGGTGCCGCAGGTCAACGATTACTTCACCACCTGGATCGGCCGCCAGCCGGTGGTCATCACCCGTGACAAACACGCCGCGCTGCATGGCCTGGTCAACGCCTGTGCGCATCGCGGCGCCATGCTGTGCCGACGCAAACAAGGCAACAAAGGCTCATTCACTTGCCCCTTCCATGGCTGGACGTTCAGCAACGCCGGCAAGTTGCTCAAGGTAAAGGACGCCAAGACCGGCGCCTACCCGGACAGCTTCGACTGCGACGGCTCCCATGACCTCAAGCGCCTGGCGCGCTTTGAAAACTACCGCGGTTTCCTGTTCGGCAGCCTCAGCGATGCGGTGCCGGAACTGCGCGATTACCTGGGCGAAACCCGCGTCATCATCGACCAGATGGTCGACCAGGCGCCTTTGGGCCTGGAGGTGCTGCGCGGCAGCTCAGCCTATGTGTATGACGGCAACTGGAAGCTGCAAATCGAAAACGGCGCCGACGGTTATCACGTCAGTTCCGTGCACTGGAACTACTCGGCGACCATGGGCCGGCGTAACTATGCAGCCGAAGGCACGCGCACCGTCGACGCCAATGGTTGGTCGAAAAGCCTGGGCGGCGTCTACGCCTTCGACCACGGGCATATCCTGCTGTGGACGCGCCTGCTCAACCCAGAAGTGCGCCCGGTGCACGCGCACCGCGAGGCCTTGGCCGAACGCCTGGGCCAGGCGCGCGCCGACTTTATCGTCGACCAGACCCGCAACCTCTGCCTCTACCCCAATGTGTACCTGATGGACCAGTTCTCGACCCAGATCCGCGTGGTGCGCCCCCTCGCTGTGGATAAAACCGAAGTGACGATCTATTGCATGGCGCCCATCGGCGAAAGCGCCCAGGAGCGTGCCACGCGGATTCGCCAGTACGAAGACTTCTTCAACGTCAGCGGCATGGGCACCCCGGATGACCTCGAGGAATTTCGCGCCTGCCAGACCGGTTACCAAGGCGCAAGCACCCTGTGGAATGACTTGAGCCGTGGCGCCAAACAGTGGGTTGAAGGCGCGGACGCAAACGCCTTGGCCATGGGCATGCAACCGCAGCTCAGCGGGGTCAAGACCGAGGACGAGGGCTTGTTTGTGCGCCAGCATGCGTACTGGGCCCAGAGCCTGCAGCGGGCGATCGAGCGCGAACAGCAAGGGCTGATTGCCAGCGACCGCGAGGTGCAGCCATGAATCTCGCCCGTGACCAACTGCTGGATTTTCTCTACCGTGAAGCGCGCCTGCTCGACGACCGCCAATGGGATGACTGGCTGGCCTGCTATTCGCCCAAGGCCGAGTTCTGGATGCCCGCCTGGGACGATCACGACACCCTCACCGAAGACCCGCAGCGCGAAATCTCGCTGATCTACTACCCCAGCCGTGACGGCCTGGAAGACCGCATCTTCCGTATCAAGACCGAGCGCTCCAGCGCCAGTACGCCCGAGCCGCGCACCGCGCATATGCTGTGCAACCTCGAAGTGCTGGCCGACGACGGCGCGCAGGTGGACCTGCGTTTCAACTGGCACACCCTCAGCCACCGCTACAAAACCACCGACAGTTATTTCGGTACCTCTTTCTATCGCCTCGACATCCGTGCCGAGCAGCCGCTGATCACGCGCAAGAAGGTGGTACTGAAAAACGACTACATCCACCAGGTCATCGACATCTACCACATCTGAGGACGCCGCCATGACGTATGCCATCGCCCTGAACTTCGAGGATGGGGTGACCCGCTTCATCGACTGCAAGGTCGGGGAAAAGGTGCTCGATGCCGCCTTCCGCCAGCGCATCAACCTGCCCATGGACTGCTCGGACGGTGTGTGCGGCACCTGCAAATGCCGCTGTGAAACCGGCGCCTACGACTTGGGCGACGACTACATCGACGACGCCCTGAGCGCCGACGAAGCGCAGGCGCGCCAGGTACTGACCTGCCAGATGGTGCCGCAGTCCGACTGCGTGATCGCCGTACCGGTGCCGTCCAGCGCCTGCAAGACCGGCACCACGCACTTTGCCGCGACGCTGGCCGGCATCACCCGACACGCCGATGCCGCATTGGAGGTGAGTTTCGAGCTGGACCAGGCGCCGGTATTCCTGCCCGGCCAGTACGTGAATATCAGCGTGCCCGACAGTGGGCAGGCACGCGCTTATTCCTTCAGCAGTCGCCCGGGCGACACACGCGCCAGCTTCCTGATCAAGCACGTGCCCGGCGGGTTGATGAGCAACTGGCTCGAGCGCGCCCAGCCGGGCGACAGTGTGGCGATCACCGGCCCACTCGGGAGTTTCTACCTGCGTGAGGTGGCGCGGCCGCTGCTGTTACTGGCCGGAGGCACTGGCCTGGCGCCGTTCCTGTCGATGCTTGAAGTGCTCGCGCAGCGCCAGGAAACCCGCCCGATCCGGTTGATCTACGGCGTAACACGGGATCAGGACCTGGTGATGGTCGAGGCGTTGCAGGCTTTTACCGCGCGTTTGCCCGGTTTCAACCTGGTGACTTGCGTGGCTGATCCGCACACCACTCACCCGCGCCAGGGCTATGTGACTCAGCACATGGCCGACGAAGCCCTCAATGGCGGCGATGTCGACGTGTACCTGTGCGGCCCGCCGCCGATGGTCGATGCGGTGCGCGAACACTTCAAGCGGCAGGGCGTGACCCCGGCCAGCTTCCATTACGAGAAATTCACCGCTAATGCCGTCGCCACGTGCGATGCCGCCTGAGGACTGCCGCATGACTCAACGGTTTAACAACAAGGTCGCGCTGGTCACCGGCGCTGCCCAAGGGATCGGCCGGCGTGTCGCCGAGCGCTTGCTGGAGGAGGGCGCCTGGCTGGTCGCGGTGGATCGCTCCGAGCTTGTGCATGAATTACAGCATGAGCGCGCGCTGCTGCTGACCGCCGACCTGGAACAATACAGCGAGTGCGCGCGGGTGATGGCCGCCGCCACGGCGCGTTTCGGGCGCATCGACGTGCTGGTCAATAACGTCGGCGGGACCATTTGGGCCAAGCCCTTCGAGCATTACGCCGAGGCTGAAATCGAGGCCGAAGTGCGCCGCTCGCTGTTCCCTACGTTGTGGTGCTGCCATTGCGTGCTGTCCTACATGCTGGAGCAGGGCGCGGGCGCCATCGTCAACGTGTCTTCAGTGGCTACGCGTGGGGTCAATCGCGTGCCCTATGGCGCGGCCAAGGGCGGCGTGAATGCCCTGACGGCCTGCCTGGCCCTGGAGACCGCCGGCAGCGGGATTCGCGTCAACGCCACCGCGCCCGGCGGCACCGAGGCACCGCCACGGCGCATCCCGCGCAACAGCCAGCCACAGAGCGAGCAGGAGCGTGTGTGGTACCAGCAGATCGTCGACCAGACCCTCGACAGCAGCCCGATGAACCGCTACGGCAGCATCGACGAACAAGTTGGCGCGATTCTGTTCCTGGCCTGCGACGAGGCCTCCTACATCACCGGCGTGACCTTGCCGGTGGGCGGCGGCGACCTCGGCTAAGGCTTTTTCAAACAGCTGACATTGACTCACAACAACAATAAAGCGAGCACTGCCATGCGTAGCCATGATGTCCATTCGATCATCGATAATGCCCCGTTCAACCGCTTCCACTGGTTGATCGTGAGCCTGTGTGCGTTGCTGTTGATCTTTGACGGCTATGACTTGTTTATCTATGGCGTGGTGCTGCCGTCAATCATGCGCGAGTGGGGGCTGACGCCGTTGCAGGCTGGCGCCCTGGGCAGCTATGCGCTGTTCGGCATGATGTTCGGTGCGTTGATTTTCGGCACCCTGGCCGACCGTTTCGGGCGCAAGAAAGGCATCGTGTTCTGTTTCACCCTGTTCAGTCTGGCCACCGTGATCAATGGCTTTGCCAGCAGCCCAACCGAGTTCGGTATCTGCCGTTTTATCGCCGGGCTCGGCTGCGGCGGGTTGATGCCCAACGCGGCGGCGCTGATCAATGAATACGCGCCGAAGAAATTGCGCAGTACCTTGATGGCCTTCATGTTCAGCGGCTATTCCCTGGGCGGCATGCTCGCCGCCAGCGTCGGGATTTTCATGCTGCCAGCCTATGGTTGGCAGTCGATGTTTTTTGTGGCGGTGATTCCGCTGCTGCTGTTGCCACTGATTGTGTACTGGCTGCCTGAGTCCATCGGCTTCCTGATCCGCCAGGGCCAACAAGACAAGGCTCGCGCGCTGCTTAATCGGTTGTCGCCCGGCACCAGCATCGAGGTCGACGATGCGCTGGTGATCGCCGACAGCCAAGGTAAAGGCGCCTCGGTGGTGGAGCTGTTCCGGCATGGCCTGGCGGTGCGTACGGCGATGATCTGGATCGCGTTTTTCTGTTGCCTGCTGATGGTCTATGCATTGAGTTCGTGGCTGCCCAAGCTGATGGCTGGCGCCGGTTACAGCCTGGGGTCGAGCCTGTCGTTCCTGATCGTGCTGAATCTGGGCGGCATGGCCGGGGCGCTGCTCGGCGGCCGTTTGGGCGACCGCCTGAACCTGGTGAAAGTGGTGATCTGCTTCTTCGCCGCCGCCGTGGTCTCGATCAGCCTGCTGGGCATCAACAGCCCGATGCCGGTCCTGTACCTGCTGATCTTCGTCGCGGGCGCCACCACCATTGGCACGCAAATCCTGCTGTACGCAGGGGCTGCGCAGCTGTACGGCCTGTCGATTCGCGCCACAGGCCTGGGCTGGGCATCCGGCATCGGCCGCAATGGCGCGATTGTCGGCCCGCTGCTGGGCGGTGCGCTGCTGGCGATCGAACTGCCTCTGCAATTGAATTTCATGGCCTTTGCCATCCCCGGCGCGATTGCAGCGCTGGCGATGACGGTATTTGCCCTGAATGAGCGGCGCACTCGTATTGCCATTCATGGTTTGTGGAAAGGCACAAATGATGAGGTGAAAAGCCTGCCAGAAGACGCTTAGAGACTCTCAGGATCCCCAAAAAACATCTGAATCCGCGACCGCAACCACCGCTCCCCCGGATCATTATCCTGCGACCCACGCCACGCCATATGCAGCTCAAACGTGCGCACCGGCAACGGTGGGTCTTCGGCGCGCAAACCGCCCGCTGCGGTCAGTGCCTCGGCGGCGTAGTCCGGCACGGTGGCGAGGATGTCGGTGCCGGCCAGCAGTGTGCCCAGCCCGTTGAATTGCGGCACTGCCAGGACCACGTGGCGTTTGCGATCAAGTTTTTCCAGTTCTTCATCAATAAACCCGCTCAGGTCGCCCGCGAAGGACACGAGGGCGTGAGGGCGGGAGCAGAAGTCGTCCAGGCTCAGGGAGCCGGGCACGCTGTCGGCACGCAGCAGTTTCGGCAGGCTGCGGCGCAGCACCTTGCGTTTGGCGTTGGCCGGCAGGTCGGCGGTGTAGCTCACGCCAATGGAAATTTCCCCGGAAGCGAGCAGGCCTGGCATCAGGATGTAGTTGACGCGGCGCACCACCAGCACAATGCCGGGCGCCTCGGCGCGCAGGCGCTTGAGCAGTTGCGGCAGCAGGGCGAATTCAACGTCGTCGGACAGGCCGATACGGAACACGGCGGTGCTGGTGGCCGGGTCGAATTCGGCGGCGCGGCTGACGGCGGTGGAAATCGAGTCCAGGGCCGGGGAGAGCAGGGCGAAGATTTCCACCGCGCGTGCCGTTGGCTCCATGCTGCGCCCGGTGCGCACGAACAGCGGGTCATCGAACAGCCCGCGCAGGCGCGACAACGCCGCGCTGATGGCCGGCTGGCCAAGGAACAATTTCTCGGCAGCGCGGGTCACACTGCGCTCATGCATCAAGGTTTCGAATACGATCAAGAGGTTAAGGTCGACACGACGCAGGTCGTTACGGTTCATCTTGTGTCCTGGAAGAGTCAGCAAACTTGACGTGAGCGGCCACATGTAAACAATGACCGGCATGAATCTTACGGGGAAAGGCTGGTACTCTGCACCGGATAATTCAGTTTTCCTACGATACTTGAGGCTAATGCCTCACTTGCGGAATCAATGACAGGCATGTCGACTATTAATGGCGACCGGTGGTCTTACCCGGAAAGCCCAGATAGAGTTCATGGCATTAGAGGTTACTTTGACGAGGTTTGCGATGTCCCGCACGATCCGTTTTCACAAGTTTGGTCCGGCCGAGGTGCTCAAATGCGAAGAGCATGCAGCCGCGCAGCCCGCACCGGGCGAAGTGCAGGTGCGTGTCGAAGCGATTGGCATCAGCTGGTATGACATTCTGTGGCGCCAGAACCTGGCGTCTTCCCATGCCCGTCTGCCGTCCGGCCTTGGCCATGAGATGGCCGGTGTGGTGGTGGCCCTCGGCGAGGGCGTGGATGACTTGGCGGTAGGCGATAAAGTCGCCAGTTTTCCGGCCGAGAGCCCCAATGATTACCCGGTATATGGCGAGCAAATCGTGTTGCCGCGTTCGGCGCTGACCCGTTATCCGGATGTGCTGAGCCCGATTGAAGCCAGCGTGCATTACACGCCGCTGTTGATCGCCTACTTTGCCTATATGGATCTGGCGCGGGTCAAACCCGGCCAGTTTGCCCTGGTGACTGACGCCAGCCACTGTGCCGGCCCTTCGTTTGTACAATTGGGCAAGGCGCTTGGCGTGCGGGTGATCGCCGCGACCAAAGACAGTGCCGAGCGTGAATACCTGCTGTCGCTGGGGGCCGAAAAGGTCATCGTCACCGAAGAGCAGGACCTGCTGATGCAAATCAACAAGTTCACCGATAACCGCGGCGTGGATGTGGTGTTCGATGGCTTGGGCGGCCCGCAGATGTCGTTGCTCGGTGATGTGCTGGCGCCACGTGGCAGCCTGGTGCTCTACGGCTTGCAAGGTGGCAACCAGACGCCGTTCCCGGCCTGCGCAGCGTTCCAGAAGAACATCCAGTTCTTTGTGCACTGTATCGGTAACTTCACCGGCAAGCCGGAGTTGGGCATCATTCAGGACCACGTTGCCTTGCAACGCGCCTTGCGTGACATCAACCAACTGACGGCCGACCGCGTGCTGGTGCCATTGAAAACCACAGTGTTTGCGTTCAACCAGTTTGTAGAAGCACACCGTTACATGGACGAATGCCCGTGCCGCGAGCGCGTAGCGTTGCAGGTTGAGGCTGTTTGAGGTGTAGGAAGATTCGTAAATGAGTCTTGCAAACCCTGGGCGCATGGGGCAAATGCGCCATTTGACAGGGTTGAATCCGCGCGTTGTCTGAAACGCGCAACGGCCGTCCGGCCCCACAAACGATGCCCTTTTCCCCGTCGCCGCCCTGAAATTCAGCGCGGCGTTGTTGTGTCTGCGCCCTGCGTATTTGGCCCGGTAACTATCTGAACTGCTTTTCGGTCAACTTCTGTATCTGTTAATCATTATTTCAGCGCTGATAATTGCCACTTCACTTTCAACTCAAGGACTGAGTAATGAATGACGTTTTGATTCATTGGCGGGTACTTCCTGCAACTACGAGTGGCGCAACCTCTGCCAGGACGCGAGGCGGTTGGCACTCCAAGGGCGGGTTTCAAGCGATGCATGGATGGAGATTGAAGTTTGACAATTTTTATTTGTCAGATGGTTCTTTGAATTCAAGGTTAAAGGGCTGTAGGAGCCTGTCTGAATATTCCTAGGAGCATTGCTGCCAATCGTCAGGATGCTTGCGGTACGGCCCTCCGGTGCCAGGAATGCTCGGGGGAGAGCCCATTAGGCAGCTCCTATCGATTTGTTACTGGGTGCTAGTGTTTATCTGTCGCACACACTGCGCCGCAGGCAACGTTCTTACACATGCAATAGGTCGAGCAACTACGCTCGGTAGTTGTTTTGAACTGATATTTCAACTCAGGTAGTAGAACTATGAGCGCTATTCACGAACAGGCCATGAATTATGTTTACCAGCAAGTTCAACAACGCTTGGTGGGGTATTTCACACGCGCAGAGCGCACCGCACTTCAATTGTTGATTCAGCGTATTGTCGTGGCCGCCGGCGGCATGGAGCAAGTGGGCGATTACAAAGTGCTGGTGGCCCATGGCGGTGGTGAAGTCAGCACCTACACCCTGGCGTTACTGCGTGCTGCACAGTTGAGTATTGCCGGGCGTGCGCCCAAGACTTTCCAGCTACGGGTGGCGACGTTGCGCCACACCGGCATGACGCAAGACACCCTTGAGGCGATTCATCGCGGTTACAGCCGGCTGTTTTTCCATGATGACGACCGGGTCGAGTTGTTGATGGTCGAAAACGAACAGGTGTTGCCCTTCAATCATCAGCGCCCGGCCTCCAGCCGCGGCTGTGAAGCTCACCAGCGCAACATGTTGATGGTGGGGCATCTGACCTCCGGCGATGTTCGCGCCACGCTGTGCAACGATGCGTACCTGGCACTGGGGGATTTCTATCAGCGTGTCACCGCCTGGAACGGTGGCGTGCACGCATTGGTCAGTGGCGACTCCGCGCGCAAACAGAGCCAGTTGCTGGCTTGGCTGAAAAAGGCTGCCCAGGCCAAAAGCGTCAAGGCTGCCAAAGGCAAGCCGACATCGCTCGGCGGCTTGTTTACGCGCATGGATGAGTGGAGCGGCGACTTCTACCGTGACCTGTATGGCGAGCACTATGTGCCCAAGGCTGACGTCAGCCCGGGTGGGTATCGCCACCTGGCCTACATCGGGATTGCCGACTTGCTCGAAGGCATTGACCGCGCCAGTGCGCCATTGCTCATCGATTTCATGGCTTATACGCCAGATCCGCTGGGCTTTCACTTCAGCCACCCAAGCTTTGCCAACCCACCTTTGATGGCGCACCTGCGCGGCCTGCAGGCTGAGTGCCTGCGCGAGTTGCATTACGAAGAGGGCGTCGAGGAGTTCCTGGGGCAGGCGCGCAATTACCTGCGTCGCCGGCAGGTGCCCGAAGAGCTGGTGAACCAGGTGGCCAGTCGCGAAGAGCGTGCATTGTCGAGCAATTATGCTCAGCAGTTCTTCGGCCTGGACGAAAACCAGCTGATCTGCCTGTTGTTTTCGCCCTTCATTCATCATGGCGAACGGCTGGAAGGTTACTTGCGTCAGTGCCACCCTGGCATGCTGGTGGCGTTGCCCGAGCTGCACAAGGTATTGCAGGGCAAGCCTGCCGCCGAGATGTTGCAGCAATGGGTCGCCGATGCCAGTGGGTTGCCGTTGCCTTTGCTCCAGCATCTGTACCGCAAGCGGCCGATGAACCTGTCCCCCGGCGGTGCCCGCAATGCACCTGTGCAAAGGTCTCAAGCCCGTGATGGCATGGCCTTTCAGCTGTCTGGACGATGACGCTGCGGGGCGCGCGACAGGCTGATTTTGCGTATCAGGCGGTCTATCGTTACATGATCAACCTGATTAACGAGGTCAGCACGGATACGCGCGTAAAGCTGCCGTCGTTGCGCCAGTTATCCCAGCGACTCAAGGTGTCGATCTCCACCATTCAGTATGCGTATTCGCTGCTGGAAAAGGAGGGCAGGGTGTATTCGGTGGCCAAGTCTGGGTATTACGCTTGGCCGCTTGCCGGTGGCCCAGTGACCTGTCCCAGCGGGGATTTGCTCGAACGCCTCTATGTGGCGTCCCGGCGCCCCGGCATGACCGTGCTCAGCGGAGATGAGCCCGCCTTGCTGGCCTCTCTGGACGGCGCCTTGCTACGTCTTGAGCGCGAGCTGGTGCGCCAGTATCCAGGGCACCTGCAGCCTTGGTCCCAGCCCTGCGGGGTATGGGAGCTGAGGGCGGCGCTGGCGGCTCGCTACACCTCATCACCGACTCGTTACTGGCATGCTGATGACGTGTACATCGGCGCAGATTTGCGCGGTGTACTCGACATCCTGGTCGAAGTATTGGGTTTGCGCGGTACCACGGTGGTGGTCGAGTCGCCTTGCGAGTGGTCGATTCTGCGCCTTCTGCAGGATGCCGGGGTACGTATCCTTGAGGTGCCCTGGAGTGATGATGGCCGCCTGGAACTGGGATTGCTCGAAGAGATGCTGTGTAACGAGTCGGTGCAATTGGTTTTGCTGTCGTCGTCCATCAGCCTGCCGTCAGCCTTTGCCTTGCAGCCCCAAGACCGTCTGGAGGTGGCACAACTGCTCGATCGGTACGATTGCTGGCTATTGGAAAACGACACCTGCGGCGAATTGGGATTCAAGCCGGCATCGGCTGCCCTGCGCGATCTGGTCAACCCTGAGCGTTTGGTCGTGTTCGCCTCGTTCGAGAAAATACTCGGCCCAGAGGCCCCGTTTGGCTACGCGTTGTCGCGGCACTTGAGCGCTGAATTGCAGCGCCAGTTCCTGCTGCGCTCGTTCCGGCTGTCCTCCATTCGCCAGCGCGCGATTGCGCGCTTGTACCACAGCGGCAAAATCGACCAGCACCTGCACCACTTGCGCGGGCTGCTGCGTGACCAGGCGGGCGAAATGAGCGAACTTCTGGGCCAGCACTTGGGTGATCAAGTGACTTACCGGATGCCGGCGGGCGGGGCCACCTTTTGGTTGGGCGCCTCCCGGGCGGTGGACATGCGCAAGGCTTTCCACTACTTGCTGGCGCGTCAAATTGTCGTGGCGCCCGGTGAGCTGTTCAGCGTGTGCGGCCTGCACCAACAGCATCTGCGGTTGAGCAACACCTTCCACGGGCAGCCCAACCTGGACGTCGCCTTGGCATTGGTGAGCGAGGCGTTGCGTGATGCACAGATCAGCTAGATACATGAAACTTCTCTGTGGTTTGTAGGATCAATACCGTCGCGCAGTAGTCCAACTCTCAGTAAACTGTCATTTTTTCCGAATCCTTCTTTTCGAGGTTTATGCATGACAATCAGTCCTTTTGCGGGCAAGCCGGCGCCAGCCCAGTTGCTGGTGGATATCCCGCGACTGGTCACGGCCTATTACACCGGCCAGCCTGATGCAGCGATCTCCACCCAGCGCGTGGCCTTTGGTACTTCCGGGCACCGTGGCAGCTCGTTCGAGCTGAGTTTCAACGAATGGCACGTGCTTGCCATCAGCCAGGCCATTTGCCTGTACCGTGAAGCCCAGGGCATCAACGGCCCCTTGTTCGTCGGCCTGGACACCCACGCGCTGTCGACCCCGGCGGGCGCCAGCGCCCTGGAAGTGTTGGCAGCCAACGGCGTGCACGTGATGCTGGCTGAAGGCGATGAATACACGCCGACCCCGGCCATTTCCCACGCCATCATTTGCTACAACCGTGGCCGTACCAGCGGCCTGGCGGACGGCATTGTGATTACGCCGTCGCACAACCCGCCACAAAGTGGCGGCTACAAGTACAACCCGCCCAATGGTGGCCCGGCCGATACCCACGTCACCAAGTGGATCGAAGCCAAGGCCAACGAGTTGCTGGCCAACCAGCTGGCCGGGGTTAAACGCATTACCCATGCCCAGGCGCTCAAGGCCGACACCACCCATCGCCATGACTACCTCAACAGCTACGTGGCCGACCTGGTCAATGTGATCGACATGGACGCCATCCGCAGCGCCGACCTGCGCCTGGGCGTGGATCCGTTGGGCGGAGCAGGGGTGCGCTACTGGTCGGCGATTGCCGAACACTACCGTTTGAACCTGGACGTGGTGAACACAGAGGTCGACTCGACGTTCCGCTTCATGAGCGTCGATTGGGACGGTCAGATCCGCATGGACCCGTCCTCCAGCTATGCGATGCAAGGCTTGATCGGCCTCAAGGAACGTTTCGACGTCGCCTTCGCCTGCGACCCGGACCATGACCGCCACGGCATCGTTACGCCTTCCGGTGGCCTGTTGGCACCGAATAACTACCTCGCCGTGTCGATTGATTACCTGTTCCAGAACCGTCCGCAGTGGCGCGCCGATGCTGCTGTGGGTAAGACCGTGGTCAGCAGCGGCTTGATTGATCGCGTTGCGGCGCGTATCGGCCGGCGCTTGTACGAGGTGCCTGTGGGCTTCAAGTGGTTTGCCGATGGCCTGTTCGAAGGCTCGCTGGGCTTTGGCGGCGAAGAAAGCGCCGGCGCCTCGTTCCTGCGCAAGGACGGCACGGTGTGGAGTACCGACAAAGACGGCCTGATCCCGGCCTTGCTGGCCGCCGAAATGACCTCGCGCAAAGGCCAGGACCCAAGCCAGATCTACCGTGGCCTGACGGATGCGCTGGGCGAGCCGTTCGCGATTCGTGTCGACGCCAAGGCGACCCCGGCGCAGAAAGCGCTGCTGGGCAAGCTGTCGCCGGAGCAGGTCACTTCCACGCAACTGGCCGGAGAGAGCATCCACCAGATCCTCAGCCACGCGCCAGGTAATAACCAGGCAATCGGCGGCTTGAAAGTGATGACCGAAAACGGCTGGTTCGCCGCGCGGCCATCGGGCACCGAGGACATCTACAAGATCTACGCCGAAAGCTTTGTGGGTGAAGACCACCTCAAGCAGTTGGTGGAAGAGGCACAGGTGCTGGTAGACGGCGCCATCTCCCAGTAATACCGCAGATCCAAACGTGTGGGAGCTGGCTTGCCTGCGATAGCATCACCGCGGTGTAACAAATACACCGAGGTGTCTGTATCGCAGGCAAGCCAGCTCCCACACAAGCCCGCTCCCACATTGCTTTGTGTTAAGCCAGATCTACCAAGACGATTTCGCTGTCTTCAACCGCCGTTACCCGCAACACCTGTTCATCTTCAACCGCTACCCCGTCTCGAGCTTGTGCGCGCAAGCCATTGACTTCTATCACCCCGGTTGCTGGCACCAAATACGCCCGGCGCCCGCTGTCCAGCCGATACTCGGCACTTTCCCCAGCCTTCAAATTAGCCGCCACCAGACGTGCGTCCGCCCGAATGCGCAAGCTCTCAGTGTCACCGGCCTTACCGCTGGCCAGGGTCACAAAACCCTCGCGATTGCCCTTGGGAAAAGGCTTGGCACCCCAGGAAGGCGGCAGCCCGGCTTCATTGGGGATGATCCAGATCTGGAAAATCTTGGCCGGCGTGGCTTCCAGGTTGTATTCACTGTGAGCAATCCCGGTGCCGGCGCTCATAACCTGCACGTCGCCTGCTTCGGTGCGGCCTTTATTGCCGAGGTTGTCGGCATGGCTGATGGCGCCTTCACGCACATACGTGATGATTTCCATGTCGCGATGCGGGTGCTGCGGGAAGCCCGTGCCGGGCGCAATGATGTCGTCGTTCCACACCCGCAGATTGCCCCAGTGCATGCGCTTGGGGTCGTGGTACTCGGCGAAGGAAAAGTGATGATGGGCATCGAGCCAGCCATGATGGGCGCCGCCCAGGGTGTTGAAAGGTCGAAGTTCAAGCATGATGGGTCTCCTGTGGATGGTGGTTATCATCCAGCAGCAGATGATCGATAAAAAGCGTAAAAAGTGCCTGATTCTCATCTATTCATTCGATTGATTGCTGGCGTTTTGACTTTTACTTCAGCGTCTAACTGCATGACAACAAAGCAATTGGCTGGAACTGCGCGCCGATTCCGGCGACCATGGCAGCTTCGCCAAAACCATCCTCATCGCTGGAGTCCGCGTGCCGCAACAAACGCCTGATCTGCCCCCCGAACTGCGTCCCCTGGCAGAAATGCCCCTGCTGAAACGGCTCGCCGCCCGTTTGTTTGGCCATGGCCTGACACGTTTGCGTGCCCAGCATCGGTTTTCCTGGCTGCACGGCCAGGCTGACGGCTTTCGCAGCGGGCACGAAGCGGGTGTGGAATATGGCTACCGCGAAGGCAAGGCCGACGGCCTCGAGGAAGGTCGGCAAGTGTTGCTGATCCGCGACTTCCGCCCCGATGAGCACCGTGCGCCGGGGGTAGATGACAGCCTGTTCGACGATTGGCGCCTGCCCCTCACGGCCGATGTGAAGAAGCGCATGAAGGCTGACGTAGCACGCCTGCTGCCGGCCCACGCTCAGCCCAGTGCTGCGCAGTGGAAGATGATCTTCAGTGACACGCCCTCGACCTCGGTGATTGCCGGTGCCGGCGCGGGCAAATCCACCTCGCTGGTGCTGCGCATTCTGTTACTGACCCACTACCTGGGCTTTGAGCTGAGTTCGATGACCGTGGTGACCTTCACCCGCGAATCGCGCAAAGACTTCATCAACAAGCTCATGGAGATTCTCAGTCTGTGGGGCCAGCCCCTTGGTTTCAAAGAAGCTCAGGCCGTGGTGCGTACCTTCCACTCACGCATCCTGCCGATGGTACGTAGCTTGCCAGGCTTCGAACGGCTGCAAGCGTTTGAAAACCTCAGCAGCGGTGTCGAGGACGCCGACAGCAACCCCTTCGACCTGCGTATCAGCGACGCCCAGCGCCAACAGATGAACAGCTGTTATCACCGCCTGCACGGCCGCCATGCGCGCTTTCGCGAGCTGATAGCACCGTTGGCCCGCCATGGCCTGCAACTCAGGGAACTGGAGCGCGACCACCCCGACGTACAAAAGCGCATCGCTGTCACCGAACTGGCCGCCAAGCGCGATGAAGAACTCTGCGACGTGATCGAGGATCTGTGGTTTCGCGCCGGCGCCTGGCCGATCAAGGGCATAGAGCCCAGTCGCCAAACCTTCGAAATCAATGGTGCGCAATTTCACTGTCACGGCTACATCGCGGAACTGGACGCTTGGGTGGTATTGGGTTTTGACTCGCGGGAAAACGCGCAGATCAGCCGGCCGAATTCAAAGCTTTCCGTGCGCGCCGAGTGGGCGGTAAAGCGAACCCTGTTTCAAGCTTTCTGTCGCAAGCCACTGATATGGCTGGATAACTATGAATCATCAAAGCGCCTTTTAAGCAGCCTGGCGGGTGATGCCAGCGCCGGACCGGGCTTTGATTACAAGGTCAAGGGCGAGCTGGCCTCGGCGCCGTTGCTGGACAGTTTCGTGATGGCTGCCGGGTTTATCGAGAACCTCGGGCTGGATGTGCCCACGGCTGTAGGGCAAATGAGCTTCGCCAAGGACGACCCGGACCGGGGCTACTTTGAAGCCTTGAGCATTTTCTGGAAGGCGCTGGAAGATCATTTGCTCGATCAATCACCGCCGATCATGACCTATAACCGCATGTTCTCGCTGTTCGGTGAGAACACCCCGGAAAACCTCAAGCTGCTCAGCGATCCATTGCTGCGGCCGATGTCGCACCTGATGATCGACGAGTTCCAGGACGTATCGCCGCAGATCGTCTCGTGGATCCGTGCCAGCCTGCGCGAGATTCGCAGCCGTGGCCCGGCGATGCATGTGGGGCGTGGCGCGCAACGCTCTTCGTTGCTGTGCGTGGGTGATGACTGGCAGTCGATCTATGGCTGGCGCGGTAGTTCGCCCAAGTACTTCATGGCGTTCAACCAGGAGTTCCCGTCGCCCAGCACCACACGCGTGATGCTCAGCGAGAACTACCGCAGCCACCAGCACATCATCGACGCTGCCGAGCATGTGGTACGCACGGCCCCCGCGATCCCCGGCAAGAAGGCCAAGGCCAGTGGCGAACCCAAGGCTTTGCAACCCGTAGTGGTGCTGGAACGAGACGACGCCGCGCTGGGGCGGCAGTTGATTGAGCACTATCAACGCGGTGAAACGGTGTTAATGCTTTATCGAAAAAGCAGCGATAAGTTGTTGATTCAAGAGCATATTCAGTCTGTAGTTAATGTTGATTCTAGCTTGACTTCGCAGGATCGCCGACTCAAACAGCTGACTTATCACAGTGCCAAGGGCCTGCAAGCTGACGCGGTATTCCTGCTCGGGGATTGCCAGCACGTCACCAGCTCGCCTTACAAAAATCAGATTTACCGCATGGCCGGATTGGGCAAGGACGGCGACAGCGAGCCTTACGACAGCGCGCAGAAAGACGAAGTGCTGCGCCTGGCCTATGTCGGCATTACTCGGGCGGTGAGCCATTGCTACTGGTATGTGGAGAAACCGGAAGGCCAGGGTGTGAATGTGCCGAGGGCTTCGGAGCGGGTCGATGGGCGAAAGGCGTTTTTTGATGATCGGCGTAGCTAGCCGCTAAACACAGTTCTAAATGTGGGAGCGGGCTTGCCCGCGATAGCAGTAGATCAGCTAGCACCTCTGCAAACTGACACTCCGCTATCGCGGGCAAGCCCGCTCCCACATTGGATAGTCATTGCCTTATAAATGAGTGTTAGGCCCGTAAAGACAGCGGCGGCACAAAACACTCCAGCTCATCCTCCACCGCCTCGATGATGCGCTCCACATCGGCCGCATTCATCACCGTGGAGCAAGGAATGCCGGCAATCGCGATCAGCGTCTCGCCGCTCGCCCGGTCGAACAGGCGCGCGACCATACTGCCGGGGGCGTCCATGCTGCCCTCGAAGCCCATTGGATGAAAATGCCAGCGCATCAGCTGGCAGGCGTTGGGAAATGTCACTTTGTTCATGTTGCCCACCTTGTTCATTGAGCGCTTCCTTTAGCTCGCGGCAGGGGCCATGACCTTCACTGGTCGTGGCATCAAGAAGTTCAAAATAGCATTCGTTCGTAAGCGCGCGGTGACTTTTTAGCGGCCGTTCGGCAGTTCTTTTGCGGTTATATGACGTAGGTCATGTCTTACCTAAAACTAGGCAAAAGGCCATTAGTCAGAAGTTACAGTTGGCCATTGAATGCCGCCGGCAAATTCGGCAATCTCCCAGGCATTCCCGCCGCAGAGCCTTCCATGCAACCCGTCTTGAGCGAAGAGTGCGAACAAACCCAAGCCACCGGCGATCTGGTGCTGCGCCATCACCTGTGCTGGCGCCATCGTGACCTGGATGGCGTGATGTCCTACTACCACCCCGATATCCAATACCACGACTTCTTCCAAAACCGCGTGGTGGGCTACGCCGAGCTGCGCGAGTACCTGCAAGCCAGCATGCCGCGTGGCGCCGACGAAGCGATCGAGCACATTGACCGCATTCGCGCCGACGGCGACACCGCGTTTATCCAGTACCGCATTACCCTGCGCGGCGGGCAGGGCCTGGTGTCGTTTCGCACCAGTGAGGCGATCACCGTGCGCGATGGGTTGATCTGGCGCGTCAACGAATACGCCTCTCTGGTGCATGAGCAGCCAGCCCAGGCCTTGCGCCCGACGGTCAGCCGCCTGGGCCTGTCGCCCCAGCAATTGGGGCATATGGCCAAGGATCTGCAGCAGTACTTCGAACTCAAGCAAGCCTATCTCGACCCGGAGCTTGACCTGCAACGGGTGGCCACGGAGTGTGGCTACAGCCGCAACCAGATTTCCTACCTGCTTAACCAGGTGCTGGGGCAGAGCTTTTACCGCTACGTCAACCAGGCTCGGCTCCAGCACCTGCTGGCCGCGCTGGATAAGGCCGTGCCGCCGATAAAGGTCGATGACCTGGCGTTTGCCGCCGGTTTTAATTCGCTGTCGGCGTTCTACAGCGCGTTCCGCCAGCACACCGGCCAATCGCCCAAGGCTTACGTCAAACAAATTTCTCTGCGTGCACGCGCGCAAGACAGCCAATAACACCACGCTCTAGGATCCAGCCTATCGAAATGAGGGTGGAGAGCTTGGCATGCCGGCATGGCGCAACATCAGTTTATGGATGGACCAGTTGGACGACCCGCTGGTAGCGCGGCCGTCCCTTGCGCACGACCTGGACGTCAATGTGGCGATCATCGGCGCCGGCTACACCGGGCTGTGGACCGCCTACTACCTCAAGCGCCAGGCTCCTGAACTGACCATCGCGATTATCGAAGCGCAGACCGCAGGCTTCGGTGCATCGGGCCGCAATGGCGGCTGGTTGATGGGCAACCTGTTGGGTGAAGACCGCCTGCTCGCCGGCCTGTCACCGCAACAACGGCGCGCTTCGTTTGACCTGCTGCATGGCATCCCCGACGAAGTCGCCCAGGTACTGGCCCGTGAAGGCATCGACTGCGACTACCGCAAGGGCGGCGTGCTGTACTGCGCGGCGCGCTATCCGGAGCAGGAAGGCAGCCTGCGCCGTTACCTGGACACGCTCCACGCCCAGGGCCTCACCGAAGAGGATTACCGCTGGCTGAGCCCGCAACAGCTGGCCGAGCAAATCCGCATCGCCAAACCATATGGCGGTATCTACGCACCCCATGTCGCGACCATCAACCCCGCCAAACTGGTGCGCGGCCTGGCGCGGGTGGTGGAGAACATGGGCGTGACGATCTATGAGAACAGCCCCGTCACCCATTGGCAGTCCGGCAGCGTGTGCACGGCCAATGCCAGCGTGCGCGCCGCGTGGGTAGTGCCGGCGGTTGAGGGTTACGCCACCACGTTGCCGCCGTTGGGACGCTATCAGTTACCGGTGCAAAGCCTGATTGTCGCCACCGAACCGTTGCCGGCCAGCACCTGGGATGAGATTGGCTTGAGCCGAGGCCAGGCCTTTGGCGAAAGCAGCCGCCAGGTCACCTACGGCCAGCGTTCAGCGGATGACCGCCTGATATTCGGCGCCCGTGGCGGCTATCAGTTTGCCGGCAAGCTGCGCCACAACTTTGACCTGACCACCGACGAGGTGGAGCTGCGTCGCTACCTGTTCAGCGAACTCTTCCCGCAGCTCAAAAACACCAGGATTACCCACTCCTGGGGCGGCAACCTCGGCATGTCGCGCAACTTCCGGCCGCACATGCTCTGCGATCACAAAACCGGCATCGCGCTGTCCGGTGGTTATGGCGGGGAGGGCGTCGGCGCCAGCAACCTCGGAGGCCGCACGTTGGCCGACATGATTCTGGGGCTCGATACGCCGCTGACCACCCAGCCCTGGGTGATTCGCGAGCGTGGCCTGGAGGCGCTCAAGGCCTGGGAGCCCGAGCCCTGCCGCTGGCTGGGTTACAACGCGATCATTCGCAGTTTTGTCCATGAAGACCAGGTGTTGGCCAACCCCAACACCGCGCCTTGGCGGCGCAAATTGGCGACCGGCGTGGCCGGGTTCATGGAAGGTTTCATGCACTGAGACATTTCACTCACACGGGAAGACCCATGAGCATCACTCACTTTAAAGACGCGCTGAACGCCCACCTGCCGGACTCGTCACCGGTGGCCGTGCCCTTGGGCGAGCCCATCGCCGTAGCCTCGACCTTAAGCGTTGAGCGCAACGACGGCGTCGAAACCGGCATTTGGCAATGCACGCCAGGCCGCTGGCGCCGACAGATCAAATCCCAGGAGTTTTGCCACTTCATCCAGGGCCGCTGCACCTTCACCCCCGACAGCGGTGAAGTCGTTCATATACAAGCCGGCGATGCACTGATGTTGCCGGCCAACAGCACTGGTATCTGGGATATCCACGAGACCGTGCGCAAGACCTACGTATTGATCCTGTAACGCTTTGATCCTTGATCGCCTGCCATAAAAACAGCCCTAAAACCGCCAGGAAATCGAACCATGAAAGCCATTGCCCTGTTGCCCTTGATGTTGGTGGCCGCTATCAGCCAGGCCGCCGAGACGGTGAAGATCTACAACTGGTCGGACTACATCGCGCCGGACACCACCAAGAACTTCCAGAAAGAAACCGGCATCGGTTTCACCTACGACGTGTACGACAGCAACGAAACCCTCGACGGCAAGTTGATGACCGGCAAATCCGGTTATGACGTGGTGTTTCCGTCCAACCACTTCATGGCCCGGCAGATCCAGGGCGGCGCGCTTAAAAAACTCGACAAGAGCCAGCTGCCCAACTGGAAAAACCTCAACCCGGTGCTGCTCAAGGCCCTGCAAAACAACGATCCGGGCAATGAGCATGGTTTCCCCTACCTGTGGGGCAGCACCGGCATCGGCTACAACATCGACAAGGTCAAGGCGGTGCTCGGCGATAACGCGCCCGTGGACTCCTGGGACCTGATCTTCAAACCCGAGAACATGGCCAAGCTGCAAAAATGTGGCGTGGCGATTCTCGACAACGGCCCGGAATTGCTGCCAGCGGCGCTTAATTACCTGGGCCTGCCGCCCCACAGCAAAAAGGCCGAGGACTACAAAAAGGCTGAAGACCTGTTGATGAAAGTGCGTCCGTATGTGGCCTACTTCCATTCCTCGAAATACACCGCCGACCTGGCCAATGGCGACATTTGTGTGGCCGTCGGCTTCTCCGGCGATATCCTGCAGGCCGAAAGCCGCGCCAAGGAAGCCAAGAACGGCGTGAACATCGGCTACAACATTCCCAAGGAAGGCGCCGCCATCTGGTTCGACATGGTCGCCATGCCCGCCGATGCCCCGGATGAAAAAGCCGGTTACGCGTTCATGAACTACCTGCTGCGCCCGGAAGTGATGGCCAGCATCACCAACTACGTGCACTACGCCAACGGCAACGCAGCGGCTGACAGCCTGGTAGACCCGGCGATCAAGGCCGACACCAAGGTGTACCCAAGCCCGGAAATGATGGGCAAGTTGTTTGCGCTTGAAGCCATGCCGCTGAACATCGACCGGATCCGTACGCGGGTGTGGAACACCATTCGTACCGGCCGCTAGGCCTGCCTTGCAGGCCTGCTTTCTGTGGCAAGCCCGCTCACCACAGGAATTCCTCTGACCATACATGTGCGCGTGGTCAGGGGTTTTCCAGATCATGCCCCAACGACTGGATAAACAACGAAAACAGCTCCGGCTGTGACGAAATATCCAGCTTCGCGTACAGATGTCGCCGGTGCACCTTCACGGTATCCGGCGAGATCTTCAAGCGCTCGGCCATGGCCTTGGACGAAAACCCTCGCAACACCAGACGCGCCACTTCCAGCTCGCGCTCCGACAGCACACCGCTGCCAAAATGGCTGAGTGCGTCGCGGATCTGCGTGTCCATCGCCGGCGCACGCTGGGTGCTTTGCTGCCAGTGCTGTTGCATCAACGGCAGCACCCAGGCCGCCAGTGTGGTCATCAACCCGGTTTCTTCAAAGTTGAAGCGCCGCTGCATGCCCAGCGATAACGACAACGTGCCTGTACCCGGCAATTGCAAAATGAATTGCACCTCGTCTTCGAGCACGTTGTCGTGGAAGTAGTTGAGGAAGTACTCACTCTGGCGAAAATGGTCCGGCGCCACTTCCTCCAGGCGATACACGCCGCTGGCATACCCTTCGCGGTAAGCCTGGTAAAACGGGTCGATCAGGTACAGGCCATTAAGGTACACCAGCATCGAGGCCGGTTTGCTGCTGGGCTGGGCGTCGTATTCTTCCAGGGCCAGGGGCGGGCCATCGACGGGGTAAAAAATCGCCAGGGCGTTATCGAACGGCAGGCATTGGTGCAGCAACAGCACCAACTGTTTCCAGAAGCGCTCGGTGCCCAGGTGTGCGACGGTGCGGCCCAGGCCAGCATGCATGCCGACCTCTCTGAACAGGCTCATAAACACGGCTCCAGCCCTCAATAGATCGGCCAAGGGTTCGGCTTTTGCCGGGTATCGTCAAGGGGAGTACGCCAATAGGGGCATTGGCCTGCATAAACACAGCGTTTACTTTGCCGTCATCCAGCGAGAAACATATCTCGCAACCGCCCGACTTTTTTCGTTTCTGCCTCCTACCAAAAACAACGATAGAGGATAACGATATGAGTGCTTCCCCCGCGCCAGACGGCGTGCTCAAGCCCACGCTGAGTGTTTTCGATGTGGTGGCCATTACGGTTTCGGCGGTCACGCCGGCCAGCTCCGTATTCGTGATTGCACCGTTTGCCATCCAGCAGGCGGGCAGTGGTGTGTTCCTGGCGTTTGTGATGGCCGCCTTGCTCGCTCTAATGTTCGCCTTCTGTTACGCCGAACTCGGTCGCGCCCATAACAGCGCCGGTGGTGAATACGTGTACGCCAAGCGGGTGTTTGGCGGCATGGCCGGTTATGCGACGTTTCTGACGGTGCTGGTGATGCTGTTGTTTATCCCGCCGGTCTTGGCCACCGGCGCCGCGACGTACCTGAATAATGCCCTGGGCACAAAATTCGACTCGCAAACCGTCGCCCTGGTCATCGTGGTGTGCAGCTACGCCTTGGGCATCCTCAATATCAAGCTCAATGCCTGGATTACCGGCACCTGCTTGCTGTTGGAAGTGGCGGCGTTGCTGGTGATCGTGTTTATCGGCTTTGGCAACCCGGTACAACCCGCCAGCGTGCTGTTCCAGCCGCAGATCGTCGAAAACGGAGTGCTGCACCTGGCGCCCTGGGCACTGGTGATTGGCGCCGTGGGCATCGGCCTGTTCTCGTTCAATGGTTATGGTCCTGCGGTGTTGCTGGCCGAAGACATGAAGTGCGGTGGCAAAGGCGTGCACAAGGCGGTGCTGTGGTCGCTGGGGCTGGTGGTGGTGATCGAGTTGGTGCCGATCACGGCGCTGTTGATCGGCGCGCCGT
The DNA here is from genome assembly GCF_019352915.1 of Pseudomonas sp. Xaverov 259. Taxonomy (NCBI): domain Bacteria; kingdom Pseudomonadati; phylum Pseudomonadota; class Gammaproteobacteria; order Pseudomonadales; family Pseudomonadaceae; genus Pseudomonas; species Pseudomonas sp. Xaverov 259. The sequence goes on from NZ_JAAAFV010000002.1 coordinate 101,277, forward strand.
CGCTGAGCGAGATGATCAGCAGCCCCGACCCGATCGGCTATCTGCTGAGCAGCCACGGCAATGAAACCCTGTCACGCCTGGTCAGCGCCGGGATCTTCCTGTCGGTGTTCAACGCGATTGTCGCCATCGTCATCCAGATTGGCCGCGTGGTGTTCAGCAGCGGCCGTGATGCCCTGTGGACGCCGCGTATCAACGCGCTGTTCACGCGCATTCACCCACGCTGGGATTCACCGTGGTTGGCCACGCTATTTTTGGCGGTGCCTTCGGCGCTGTTGAGTTTCAGCTCGAACCTGGCGGACCTGACGTCCTTCAGTGTATTGCTGATCATCCTGGTGTACCTGGTGGTGGCGTTGAGCGCGCTGATGAGCCGGGTGCTGCTGCGTGATCGCGAGCATCCGTATCGCATGCCGCTATGGCCACTGCCGGCAGTGCTGGCCGTGCTGGGCGCCGGTTACCTGCTGGTGACCCTGATAGCGGCGGCGTCGGTACGCGACATCATGATCATCATCGGCTTGCTGGCCTTGTCGGTGATTTTGTATTGCATCAGTGGCCGGACGAGTCCGGCGTTTCAGAAACTGTAAGGAGTGGGTATGCGTGCACGTCAATTGGGCATTACGTTGGGGCTGGGCACGCCCGGCGAATTGAATGCCATCACCGATGTTCCGGGCATCCGTGTGGGTCACACCACGCTCAAGACCAGCATCGACGGCAAGCAGGTGCGCACCGGCGTCAGTGTGATCCAGCCGCGCGCCGGGGAGGCGCGACAGCACCCGTGTTTCGCCGGCTACCACGTGCTCAACGGCAATGGCGATGCCACCGGCCTTGAGTGGATCAGCGAGGCGGGGCTGCTGACCACGCCCATCGCCATCACCAACACCCACAGCATCGGGATTGTGCGTGACAGCCTGATCGCCCTGGAGCGCGAGCGCCTGGCGGACCCGGCGGTGTACTGGTGCATGCCGGTGGTGATGGAAACCTACGATGGCTTGCTCAACGATATCTGGGGCCAGCACGTCAAGCCTGAACATGTACGCCAGGCGCTGGACGCGGCCGAGGGCGGGCCGGTGCAAGAGGGCGCAGTCGGCGGCGGCACCGGCATGATCTGCCATGAATTCAAGGGCGGCATCGGTACCGCATCCCGGCGTGTGTCTGAGGAGCAGGGCGGCTGGACCGTGGGCGTGCTGGTGCAGGCCAACCATGGCAAGCGCCAGGAGTTGCGCGTGGATGGCTACCCGGTCGGGCGCCAGTTGATGGACATTCCATCGCCGTTCGCCGAGCGCGGCACGCCGGGCATGGGTTCGATCGTGGTGATCATCGCCACAGACGCGCCGTTGCTGCCCCATCAATGCCAGCGCCTGGCGCAACGCGCCTCAATCGGTATCGCGCGCACCGGCGGCGGCACCGAGGATTCCAGTGGCGACCTGTTCCTGGCCTTCGCCACCGGCAATCACGGGCTGCCGCCGGCTGATTACGGGCGCAAGGACCTGGCACTCAGCAGCGTGTTGCGCATGGTCAACAACGACCATATTTCGCCCTTGTTCAGTGCCGCCGCAGAGGCGGTGGAGGAGGCGATCATCAACGCGATCCTGGCGGGCGAGGACATGACGACTGAAGACGGCGTTTTGGTGCCGGGACTTGCCGACGAAGTATTAATCGGCGCATTAAACAAGTGTGGTTGGAGCCTGTCCCGGTAATTGGGGGCACGCACTTTAATAGTGCGGGTAGTGGCTCTTTAATATTGAACTATGACACCGTGTCAATATATTGGATCCATTATTCAAGAAGGCCGCTCAGCTAGAGCGGCTTTACCGCTATTTAATATTTAAATAACGCTCGGTGGCGATTTGCCGCGCAGGCGCAATTGTCCCCAATAAATGCTGTGTGCGACTTCCTCAAGTTGAATCTACGTCACATTTTCGTTGCTTAAATATTTGTAGACGAAAGATTTCAAGTTGTGTCAGTTTCGATACGCCTTCAAAAGAGGCGAGTGACAGGACGATCCTCGCCCGCGAGGTTCCTGTCGAACAAAGACTGATGCACTTGCAAACAAGGAAGTACGTTTATGTCAAAAGTAAAAGACAAAGCTATTGTATCTGCCGCGCAAGCCAGCACTGCTTACTCGCAAATCGATAGCTTCAGCCATCTGTATGACCGTGGCGGCAACCTGACGGTCAATGGCAAGCCGTCCTTTTCCGTGGACCAGGCAGCAGACCACCTGCTGCGTGATGGCGCCTCGTACAAGGATGTGAACCACAACGGCAAGATCGATCTGACTTATACCTTCCTCACCTCGGCTTCCTCGGCCACCATGAACAAACATGGTATCTCCGGGTTCAGCCAGTTCAACGCCCAGCAGAAAGCACAGGCCGTACTGGCCATGCAATCCTGGTCGGATGTCGCCAACGTGAGCTTTACCGAAAGCGCCTCGGGCGGTGACACACACATGACCTTCGGCAACTACAGCGGTGGCCAGGCCGGCGCGGCAGCGTTCGCCTACCTGCCGGGCACCGGCGCAGGCTACGACGGCACCTCGTGGTACCTGACCAACAACAGCTACACGCCGAACAAAACGCCGGACCTGAACAACTATGGCCGGCAGACCCTGACCCACGAAATCGGCCACACCCTGGGCCTGGCTCACCCTGGCGACTACAACGCCGGGACCGGCAATCCTACGTACAAAGACGCGGACTATGGACAGGACACGCGTGGCTACAGCGTCATGAGTTACTGGAGCGAGAGCAACACCAACCAGAACTTCAGTAAAGGCGGGGTCGAAGCCTATGCGTCCGGCCCGCTGATCGACGACATCGCCGCGATCCAGAAGCTCTACGGCGCCAACTACGCCACCCGCGCCGGTGATACGACCTACGGTTTCAACTCCAACACCGGGCGTGATTTCCTCAGCGCCACATCCAATGCCGACAAGCTGGTGTTCTCGGTATGGGACGGTGGCGGCAACGACACCCTGGACTTCTCCGGTTTCACCCAAAACCAGAAGATCAACCTCAATGAGGCCTCGTTCTCCGACGTTGGTGGCCTGGTGGGCAACGTGTCCATCGCCAAGGGCGTCACTGTCGAGAACGCGTTCGGTGGTTCGGGCAACGACCTGATCATCGGCAACAACGTCGCCAACCTCATCAAGGGCGGTGCCGGCAACGACATCATCTACGGCGGTGGCGGTGCGGATCAACTGTGGGGCGGCGCGGGCAACGACACCTTTGTGTACGGTGCCAGTTCCGACTCCAAGCCGGGTGCGGCGGACAAGATCTTTGACTTTACCTCCGGTTCGGACAAGATCGACCTGTCCGGCATCACCAAAGGTGCAGGCTTGAGCTTCGTCAATGCATTCACCGGGCATGCCGGCGATGCTGTACTGAGCTATGCCTCGGGTACCAACCTGGGCACCTTGGCGGTGGACTTCTCCGGGCACGGCGTGGCGGATTTCCTCGTCACCACCGTCGGCCAGGCCGTCGCCAGCGACATCGTAGCCTGATGTAAAGCGCGCGGTGCTCCGGCGCCGCGCGCTCAGGATGGAGCAGCAGATGCCGCGTTTTTCCCATTTGATCGCCTGTGCTTCACAGGTGTTATTCGTTTCGGCAGGAGCCCACGTCATGGCGAGCAGTCAGGTTTTACCCACCACCGCGCAATTGGCCGGCCATTGGCAATTGCAGCAACAGGACCAGGTGTGTGCACTCGACCTGTTGGATCAGCCCAACGCCGTGGCCGGTGATGTCGACTGTGCCGAACGTTGGCTGGGTGATAAACCGCTGAGCTGGTCGCCGACCCCGGACGGTATCTGGCTGTTTAACGCCGAGGGCACCGGGATTGTTCATTTGAACCGCGAGAAAGACGGTGAATACAAAGGGCACACACCTTCAATAGCGGAAGTTGTGCTGCAACGAACACCTTAATTAAAAAGTTATAAGCATATAACTAGAGATTAATAGTTGGCCGTCCCACTTCAGGCAGGGGCAACTATTGCGCGTCGTTTGCTTTGGGGAAGATCAGACACTATGGCGAAGTCCCATGTGGTTGCGCCCTTATTCAGGGCGTTGGGTGAATACAAGAGTATTTTGATCAGCATCGGCTGCTTTACCGCGCTGATTAACCTGTTGATGCTGGTGCCGTCGATTTACATGCTGCAAGTATACGACCGTGTGTTGTCCTCCCAGAATGAAACCACCCTGGTGATGTTGACGCTGATGGTCGTGGGCTTCTTTGTCTTTATCGGCACACTGGAAGTGCTGCGCAGTTTTGTCGTGATACGCATCGGCAGCCAGTTGGAACGGCGCTTCAACTTGCGGGTATACAAAGCCGCGTTTGAACGCAACCTGCAACGCGGCCAGGGGCATGCCGGGCAATCGCTGGGCGATTTGACCGTGATCCGCCAATTCATCACCGGGCCGGCGCTGTTTGCGTTCTTCGATGCGCCGTGGTTTCCCATCTACCTGTTTGTGATTTTCCTGTTCAATGTGTGGCTGGGCGTGTTGGCCACGGCGGGCGCTGTGCTGTTGATCGCACTGGCGTGCCTGAATGAATACCTGACCAAAAAACCACTGGGCGAGGCGGGGGCCTTTTCCCAGCAGTCGACCCAGTTGGCCACCAGCCACTTGCACAACGCCGAGACCATTCAGGCCATGGGCATGCTCGGCGCGTTGCGCAAACGCTGGTTTGCGGTGCACTCGCAGTTCCTCGGGTTTCAGAATCGGGCCAGCGACACCGGCTCAGTGATTACCTCGCTGAGCAAATCCCTGCGCCTGTGCCTGCAATCCCTGGTGCTGGGCCTGGGCGCCTTTCTGGTGATCAAGGGCGAGATGACCGCCGGCATGATGATCGCCGGGTCCATCCTGATGGGCCGCGTGCTCAGCCCTATCGACCAATTGATTGCGGTGTGGAAGCAGTGGAGTTCGGCCAAGCTGGCGTACCAGCGCCTTGACGACCTGCTGCGTGAATTCCCGCCCGAAGCCGAGCCAATGAGCTTGCCGGCGCCCAAGGGCCAGGTGAGTTTCGAACACGTCAGCGCCGGCCCGCCCGGGCGGCGCATGGCAACCCTGCAGCAGGTCAGTTTCAGCCTCGGTGCCGGTGAAGTGCTGGGCGTGCTCGGTGCCTCGGGTTCGGGCAAGTCGACCCTGGCCCGCGTGCTGGTTGGCGTGTGGCCGACCCTGGCTGGCACCGTGCGCCTGGACGGTGCGGATATCCATCGCTGGAACCGCGACGACCTCGGCCCGCATATCGGCTATTTGCCTCAGGACATCGAACTGTTCAGCGGCAGCATCGCCGACAACATTGCGCGCTTTTGTGAAGCCGACCCCGAGCTGGTGGTGAAAGCGGCGCAACAGGCCGGTGTGCATGAACTGATCCTGCGCTTGCCCCAGGGCTACGACACGGTACTGGGCGACAACGGCGGCGGCCTTTCCGGCGGGCAGAAACAGCGCGTGGCCCTGGCGCGTGCGCTGTATGGCGCGCCGCGTCTGATCGTGCTGGATGAACCCAACTCCAACCTCGACACCGTGGGCGAGGCCGCGTTGGCCAGCGCCATCGTGCAGATGAAAGCCCAGGGCAGCAGCGTGGTGCTGGTCACACACCGTTCCTCGGCGTTGGCCCAGGCCGACAAGTTGCTGGTGCTCAGCGAAGGCCAATTGCAGGCCTTCGGCCCCAGCCAGGAAGTGCTGCGCGCGTTGTCGGGCCAGCAACAGCAGGAAGCGCCACGGGAAAAGGCCGGTGTGAGCCTTAGCCGTCAGTACCAGACCGGAAGGAATCCAGGCGCATGAGCAGCCTTACTGTAGAGCCCCGTTTCAAAGAGCGTGACGCCGGTTTTTTCGTGAAAATGGGCTGGTTGCTGACGGTTGTCGGCGCCGGTGGGTTTTTCCTCTGGGCCAGCCTTGCGCCATTGGACCAAGGCATTCCCGTGCAGGGCACCGTGGTGGTGTCGGGCAAGCGCAAGGCCGTGCAAACCTTCAGCCCCGGCGTGGTCAGCCGCATCCTGGTGAAGGAGGGCGAACTGGTCAAACAGGGCCAGCCGCTGTTTCGTCTCGACCAGACCCAGAACCAGGCCGACGTGCAATCGCTGCAAGCCCAGTACCGCATGGCCTGGGCCAGCGTGGCACGCTGGCAGAGCGAGCGTGACAACCAGGCAACGATTACCTTTCCCGCTGAGCTGAGCGCCAACCCCGACCCGGCTTTGGCGTTGGTGCTGGAAGGCCAACGCCAGCTGTTCAGCAGCCGCCGCGAAGCCTTTGCCCGCGAGCAGGCCGGGATCCGCGCCAACATCGATGGCGCCACCTCGCAACTGAGTGGCATGCGCCGTGCGCGCACCGACCTGTCCGCCCAGGCGCAATCCCTGCGTGATCAGTTGGCTAATCTGCAACCGCTGGCCGACAACGGTTATATCCCGCGCAACCGCTTGCTGGACTACCAGCGCCAACTGTCCCAGGTGCAACAGGACCTGGCGCAGAACAGCGGCGAAAGTGGTCGAGTGGAGCAGGGCATTCTCGAGTCGCGCCTCAAGTTGCAGCAGCACAGTGAGGAATATCAGAAAGAAGTTCGCAGCCAGTTGGCCGACGCACAACTGCGCAGCCTGACCCTGGAGCAACAGCTCACGTCGGCCGGTTTTGACTTGCAACACAGCGAAATCAATGCGCCGGCCGATGGCATCGCGGTCAACCTCAGTGTGCACACCGAAGGCGCCGTGGTGCGCGCCGGTGAAACCCTGCTGGAGATCGTGCCCCAAGGCACGCGCCTGGAAGTGGAAGGGCATTTACCGGTGCACCTGGTCGACAAGGTGGGCACGCATTTGCCGGTCGACATCCTGTTCACCGCCTTCAACCAGAGTCGCACCCCGCGCGTACCGGGCGAAGTCAGCCTGATCTCGGCCGACCAGATGCTCGATGAAAAGACCGGCCAGCCTTACTACGTACTGCGCACCACGGTCAGCGAGGCTGCATTGGAAAAACTCCACGGTCTGGTGATCAAGCCAGGCATGCCCGCCGAGATGTTTGTGCGCACCGGCGAACGCTCGCTGCTCAATTACCTGTTCAAGCCGCTGCTCGATCGCGCCGGTTCTGCGTTGACTGAGGAATGAGCATGCGCGTTGTGTTCATCACCTTATTGCTGAGCTGCACCACTGCCCACGCCGCCATGGGCCCGTTTGATGTGTACGAGCAGGCATTGCGTAACGACCCGGTGTTCCTCGGCGCGATCAAGGAGCGCGACGCCGGCCTGGAAAACCGCACCATCGGCCGTGCCGGGCTGTTGCCGCGCCTGTCGTACAACTACAACAAGGGCCGCAACAACTCCGAAGCGCACCTGCCGGACGGGCGCGGCGGCAGTTACCGCGACGACCGCAACTACAACAGCTATGGCTCGACCTTCAGCCTGCAACAACCCTTGTTCGACTATGAGGCCTATGCCAACTACCGCAAGGGCGTGGCCCAGGCGCTGTTTGCCGATGAAAGCTTTCGCGACAAGAGCCAGGCGTTGCTGGTGCGGGTGTTGAGCTATTACACCCAGGCGCTGTTCGCCCAGGACCAGATCGACATTGCCCGCGCCAAGAAAAAGGCCTACGAGCAGCAGTTCCAGCAGAACCAGCACCTGTTTCAACAGGGCGAAGGCACGCGCACCGACATTCTCGAAGCCGAGTCGCGCTATGAGCTGGCCACCGCCGAAGAGATTCAGGCACTGGACGAGCAGGACGCGTCCTTGCGTGAACTGGGCGCGTTGATCGGCGTGCAAAGCGTCGACATCCACGACCTGGCGCCGCTGAACCAGAGCTTCGCCGCCTTCACCCTGACCCCGGCCAACTACGACACCTGGCATGAACTGGCGCTGAGCAATAACCCCACGCTGGCGTCGCAACGCCAGGCCGTGGAAGTCGCGCGTTATGAAGTGGAGCGCAACCGCGCCGGGCATTTGCCCAAGATCACCGCGTATGCCAGCTCACGCAAACAGGAGTCCGACAGCGGCAACACCTACAACCAGCGCTACGACACCAACACCATCGGCGTCGAAGTCAGCCTGCCGCTGTATGCCGGCGGCGGCATCTCTGCCTCCACCCGCCAGGCCAGCCGTGGCATGGAACAGGCCGAGTACGAGCTGGAAGGCAAGACCCGCGAAACCCTGATCGAACTGCGCCGCCAGTTCAGTGCGTGCCTGTCGGGCGTGAGCAAATTGCGTGCGTACCAAAAGGCCCTGACCTCGGCCGAAGCGCTGGTGGTGTCAACCAAGCAAAGCATCCTCGGCGGTGAGCGTGTCAACCTGGATGCGCTGAACGCCGAGCAGCAGCTGTACAGCACCCGTCGCGACCTGGCCCAGGCGCGTTACGACTATTTGATGGCCTGGACCAAATTGCACTACTACGCGGGCAACTTGCGTGACACCGACCTGGCGAAAGTTGATGAGGCCTTCGGCCCGGTGAAATGAGCATCCATAAGAAAAATAAGGAGGGGTTAGATGATCACCCATTCACCACGTTTCAAACCGTTTACCGCAGGCTCGTTACTCCTGTTGTCCGTTGCGGCGCAGGCGGCCTATACCGAAAACGGCCAAGCGGGTAACCCCGCCAGTTGGCGCTCCGCCGAATTCCAGAGTGACTGGGGCCTGGGGCGCATGAAGGCGGATGAAGCCTATGCGGCCGGCATCACCGGCAACGGGGTCAAAGTCGGCGCGCTGGACTCGGGCTTTGATCCCAACCACCCCGAAGCCTCCAAGGACCGCTACCACGCGGTCAGCGCCAGCGGCACCTACGTCGATGGCAAACCGTTCAGCACCACCGGCGCACTCAACCCCAACAATGACTCCCACGGCACCCATGTCACCGGCACCATGGGTGCGGCCCGTGATGGCGTGGGCATGCATGGCGTGGCGTACAACGCGCAAATCTACGTGGGCAATACCAACGCCAACGACAGCTTCCTGTTTGGCCCGACCCCGGACCCCAAGTATTTCAAGGCGGTGTACACCGCGCTGGTGGATTCCGGCGTGCGCGCCATTAACAACAGCTGGGGCAGCCAGCCCAAGGATGTCAGCTACCAGACTCTCGGCGACCTGCATGCGGCCTATGCCCAGCATTACAACCAGGGCACTTGGCTGGATGCTGCCGCGGACGTGGCCAAAGCCGGGGTGATCAACGTGTTCAGCGCCGGCAACAGCGGCTATGCGAATGCCAGCGTGCGCTCGGCCTTGCCGTATTTCCAGCCGGAACTGGAAGGCCATTGGCTGGCGGTCTCCGGCCTGGATAAAGCCAATAACCAGAAATACAACAAGTGCGGGATTGCCAAGTACTGGTGTATCTCCACGCCCGGCGCGCTGATCAACAGCACCATTCCCGACGGCGGTTATGGGGTCAAGTCCGGCACCTCGATGTCGGCACCGCATGCCACCGGCGCGCTGGCGCTGGTGATGGAGCGCTACCCGTACATGACCAATGAGCAGGCGTTGCAGGTGCTGTTGACCACCGCCACGCAGCTCGACGGTTCTGTCACTCAAGCACCGAATACCATCGTCGGCTGGGGCGTGCCGGACCTCGGCCGAGCGATGCACGGGCCGGGGCAATTGCTCGGCGCAATGAACGTCAACTTGGCGGCCGGGCAGGGCGATGTATGGAGCAACGGCATCTCTGACCAGGCCTTGGTTCAGCGCCAGGCCGAAGACCGCACCGAGCACAGCGCCTGGCAGCAAACCCTGATCGACAAGGGCTGGCAGAACGGCGTGGGCGCGACTGCCAGCCAGCAGGACCAGACCGATTACGCCGTTGGCACTGCCCGTGATCAGGCCGCAGCCAACCGCGTGTATGAAGGCAGCCTGATCAAATCCGGCGCCGGCAGCCTGGTGCTCAGCGGCGACAGCACGTATCGCGGTGCAACCAGCGTGAATGGCGGCCTGCTGGCAGTCAACGGCTCGCTGACCTCGGCGGTGACCGTCAACAACAGCGGCACCCTCGGCGGTTCCGGGCGCATCGGCGCCTTGAGCGTCAACAACGGCGGCACCGTGGCACCGGGCAATTCCGTAGGCACCTTGCAGGTGGCCGGTGATGTAAACCTGGGCGCGGGCTCCACCTATGCCGTGGAACTCACGCCCACCAGCAGCGACCGCATCGTCGCAGGCGGCAAGGCCGTGCTGGGCGGCGGCACTGTGACCCTGGCGCTGGAAAACAGCCCCACACTGCTCAGCCAGAGCCAGGTGCAAAGCCTGATCGGCCGCCAATACACCATCCTCCAGGCGGCGGGCGGCATTCAGGGCCAGTTTGGCCAAGTGCTGCCAAATTACCTGTTCCTCGGCGGCACCCTCGATTACGCCGCCAATGGCGTGCAGTTGGATGTGGGGCGTAACGACGCCTCTTTCGCCAGCGTTGCCGCCACGCGTAACCAGCGCAATGTTGCGGCGGCCGCCGAGCAGCTGGGCGCCGGCAACCCGGTGTATGAAAGCCTGTTGCAGTCGGACTCGGTGGCCACAGCCCGCCAGGGCTTGCAGCAACTGTCGGGTGAGATCTACCCGGCAATTGGCGCGATGCTGATCAACGACAGCCTGCAACTGCGTGACGCCGTGGGCGAACGCCTGCGCCATGTGCCGGTGAGCGGCGAAAGCAACCTGTGGCTCAAGGCGCTTGGCGCCTGGGGCAAGACCGACAGCCGCAGCGAAACCGCAGGCTCGACCACCTCGATTGGCGGTTTGCTCGCCGGTGTGGACGGCGCGCTGGACGAACAGACCCGCGTCGGTGTGGTGGCCGGCTACAGCGACAGCTCGCTGAACATGGGCAGTGGCACGCATTCATCGGCGTCCATCGACAGTTACCACTTCGGCGCTTACGCCGGGCGTGAACTGGACGACTGGCGCGTCAGCGTGGGCGGCGCCTACAGCTGGCATCGCGGCGACGTAAAGCGTGACCTGCAATACGGCGAAGTCAGCGGCAAGCAAAAGACCAAGCTGGATGCACGCACGGCGCAGTTGTTCACTGAAGCGGCGTACCGCATTCACCTGCAACCGCTGGCGCTGGAGCCGTTCGCCAACCTGGCTTATGTGCACCTGGACAGTGATTCGTTCCATGAAAAAGGCGCTGCGGCTGCGCTTGAGCGTGGCAGCGATCGGCGCGATGCGGTGCTCAGCACCCTCGGGCTGCGTGCCTTGAAAACCCTGGCGCTCAATGACCATCAGCAGCTGGAACTGTCCGGCTCGTTGGGCTGGCAGCACAGCCTGACGGCGGTGGAATCCGAAGAACACTTGGCGTTTGTCGCCGGCGGGCCGTCGTTTGCCGTGCGCAGTTCGCCGTTGTTACGTGATGCCGCGCTGGTCGGTGTGCAGGCCAGCCTGGCGCTGAGCAAGGCCACGCGGGTCAACCTGGATTACAACGGCCAGTTGGGTGGGCGTGAGAAAACCCAAGGCGTGGGGCTGAGCCTTAACTGGCAGTTCTAAACACACCGCAGTCGATCGTTCCCACGCTCCGCGTGGGAATGCCTCTTGTGACGCTCTGCGTCACGCTTTGGACGCAGAGCGTCCGGGGCTGCATTCCCACGCAGAGCGTGGGAACGATCAGGTTGGATTTCCAAAAAAGTGCAATAAGAAAACTAAGGAAGGTCACCGTGAACAAACGCAAACCAGGGTTAAATACCGCCACTCACACAGGCCCGGGCTACCCGCTCAAGGCTTTGAGCTGCGTGCCATACGGCGCGTTGCTGTGCTGCCTGGCAAGTCTGGGGACCGCCCAGGCCGCACCCTATGTAGAAACCGGCAAACTGGGCGATGCCGCCAGTTGGCGCAGCAACGAGTTCAAGGCCGATTGGGGGCTGGGCGCCATCCATTCAGACACCGCGTATGCCGCCGGCTACACCGGCAAAGGCGTCAAGCTGGGCATCTTTGACCAGCCGGTGTATGCGCAACACCCGGAATTCGCCAGCCCCAACAAGGTGGTGACAATAGTCACCGAAGGCATCCGCCAATACACCGACCCGTATATTCCGGTGAAGGCCGGCGATGCGTTCCGTTATGACGGTACGCCGTCCAAGGACTCCAACGGCAAGCTGGGTAACCACGGCACCCACGTCGGCGGGATTGCCGCCGGTAACCGTGACGGCGGGCCGATGCACGGCGTGGCCTTCAATGCGCAAATCCTCAGCGCCGAAAACGGCGACCCAGGCCCGGAAGACGGGATCATCCTCGGCAACGACGGTGCTGTGTACAAGGCCGGTTGGGATGGATTGGTGGCCAGCGGCGCACGCATCATCAACAACAGCTGGGGTATCGGCATTGGCGATCAATACGCCAAGGGCGGCCGCGATCCGGCGTTCCCCAACTTCACGGTCAATGAAGCCCAGGCGCAGTTCAACAACATCCGGCCGATTCTCGGCACGATTGCCGGTGGCGCCTACCAAGGCGCAATCGATGCCGCCCGCAGCGGCGTGCTGACCATCTTTGCCGCCGGTAACGACTACAACCGCAACAACCCGGACGCGATGTCGGGCCTGGCGTACTTTGTGCCGGAGATCGCGCCGAACTGGCTGTCGGTAGCCGCCTTGCAGCAAAACCCGGACACCGCGAGTGCCAACCCATATGTGATCAGCACCTTCTCGTCGCGCTGCGGTTATGCGGCGAGCTTCTGTGTGTCGGCACCCGGTACCAAGATCTTCAGTTCGATCATCAACGGCACCGACCTGAGCAACCTGACCAGCGACTGGGCCAACAAAAACGGCACCTCCATGGCAGCACCCCATGTGGCCGGCGCAGCGGCAGTGCTGATGGAGCGCTTCCCCTACATGAGCGGCGAGCAGGTCGCCACCGTGCTTAAAACCACCGCCACCGACCTTGGCGCGCCGGGCATCGACTCCTTGTATGGCTGGGGCATGATCAACCTGGGCAAAGCCGTCAACGGGCCAGGGATGTTCGTCACTGCCGAAGATATTCCCGCTGAGTTCCGTATCGACGGCGCCTATGGCAGCAGCCAGTTTGTCGCCGACCTGCCAGGCATTGGTGCGGTGGTGGATGCCGGTAAACCGACCCAGCGCCTGTGCACCGATGTGCATTGCGGCCTGGATGTGTGGAGCAATGACATCTCCGGCCATGGCGGCCTGACCAAGCAGGGTATCGGCACGCTGGTGCTGAGCGGCGCTAACACCTACAGCGGGCCGACTTTGGTCAACCAGGGCTTGCTGGCGATTAATGGTTCGGTCACGTCCGACGTCACCGTCAGCCAGGCTGGTGTGGTCGGAGGCTCGGGCCGTATCGGCTCGTTGACCGCCAAAAGCGGCGGCACCGTGGCGCCGGGTAACTCCATCGGCACCTTGAATGTGGCAGGTAATGTCACCTTTGATGCGGGTTCGACCTACGCGGTGGAGCTGTCGCCCACCAGCAGCGACCGCATTGTGGCCGGCGGCACCGCCACGCTCAATGGCGGCACCGTGACCCTGGCCCTGGAAAACAGCCCGACGTTGCTCACTAACGCCCAGGCGCAAAGCCTGATCGGCCGCCAGTACAACATCCTGCAAGCCGCAGGCGGCGTGACCGGAACCTTCGGCGCGGTATTGCCGAACTACCTGTTTATCGGCGGCACCCTCAACTATGCCGCCAACGGCGTGCAGCTGGACGTGGCACGCACCAACAGCTTCGCCAGTGTGGCGGTCACGCCGAACCAGCGTGCGGTCGCGGCGGCGGCGGACCAGTTGGGCGCCGGCAATGCGGTGTATGAAAGCCTGTTGCTGGCGCCGAATGCGGCCTCGGCCCAAGGTGCGTTCCAGCAGCTCTCCGGCGAAATCTACCCGGCGCTGCAAAGTGCGTTGATCAACGACAGCCGTTACGTGCGCGAAGCCGTCGGCGAACGCCTGCGCAATGGCGAGATGGGCGCCAGCAGCGACACCATCGACAGCCGTGGCAACGTCTGGGTCAAGGCTTTGGGCGCGTGGGGCAAGACCGACAGCCGCAGCGACACTGCGGGCTACACCACCTCGCTGGGCGGCATGCTCGCCGGTGTGGATGGCGCGCTGGATGAGTCGACGCGTATTGGTCTGGTCGCCGGCTACAGCGACACCTCGTTGAACATGGGCAACGACACCCATTCCCGTGCCTCGGTCGACAGCTACCACTTCGGTGCCTATGCCGGGCATGAGATCGGTGCCTTGCGCCTGAGCGGTGGGGCGACCTACAGCTGGCATCGCGCCGATGTAAAGCGTGACCTGCAATACGGTGATGTGGCCGGCAAGCAGAAGGTCAAAGTCGACGCGAGCAGCACCCAGGTGTTCGGTGAAGCGGCTTACCGCGTCAACCTGCAACCGTTAGCCCTGGAGCCATTCGCCAACCTGGCCTATGTGCACCTGGATACCGACGGCTTTACCGAAAAGGGTGACGCCGCCGCGCTCAAAGGCCATGACGACACCCGCGATGTGGTGCTGAGCACCCTGGGCGTACGCGCCTTGAAAACCTTCAATGTGAATGATCACCAGCAGCTGGAAGTGTCCGGCACCCTCGGCTGGCAGCACAACCTGAGCAGCACCGATTCCGAGCAGCACCTGGCGTTTGCCTCGGGCGGCCCGGCGTTTGCGGTGGAAAGTGCGCCGATGGTGCGCGATGCCGCATTGATCGGTGCGCGGGTCAGCCTGGCACTGAGCAAGGATGCGCGGGTGAATTTTGATTACAACGGCCTATTGGCCAGCAAGGACAAGGTCCACGGGGTGGGGTTGAGCCTCGACTGGGCGTTCTAAAGGGGGACGACACTTCTTAAAGTGAGGACCCGGTTTATGTGGGAGCGGGCTTGCTCGCGAAAGCGGTGTATCAGTTAACAGATTCATTGGCTGAACCACCGCATTCGCGAGCAAGTCGAATCGTCGCACCGCCGCTCCCACATTTGGATCGCGGGGATCAGATAGAGCTGCTCCATAGCCACACGTGTTTTCGCTTTCTCTACAAATCCAACAACAGAGAGGCACTACCATGGGTATCTTTGACTATAAAAACCTCGGCACCGAGGGCTCCAAAACGCTGTTCGCCGATGCCATGGCGATCACGCTGTATTCCTACCACAACCTGGATAACGGCTTTGCCGTGGGTTACCAGCACAACGGCCTGGGGCTTGGCTTGCCGGCCACGCTGGTGGGTGCGCTGCTCGGCAGCACGGATTCACAAGGTGTGATTCCCGGCATTCCCTGGAACCCAGACTCGGAAAAAGCCGCGCTTGCGGCGGTGCAAAAAGCCGGCTGGACGCCCATCAGCGCCAGTGCCCTGGGCTATGGCGGCAAGGTCGATGCGCGCGGCACCTTCTTTGGCGAAAAGGCCGGCTACACCACGGCCCAGGTCGAGGTGCTGGGCAAGTACGATGACGCCGGCAAACTGCTCGAAATCGGCATCGGCTTTCGTGGCACCTCGGGGCCACGGGAAAGCCTGATCACGGACTCCATCGGCGACGTGATCAGTGATTTGCTGGCGGCCTTTGGCCCCAAGGATTATGCCAAGAACTATGCGGGTGAAGCCTTCGGCGGTTTGCTCAAAAATGTCGCTGACTATGCCGGTGCGCATGGCCTGAGCGGCAAGGACGTGGTGGTCAGCGGCCACAGCCTGGGCGGCCTGGCGGTCAACAGCATGGCCGATTTAAGCAACAATAAATGGTCTGGGTTCTACAAAGACGCCAACTACGTGGCCTATGCCTCACCGACCCAGAGTGCCGGCGATAAAGTGCTGAACATCGGCTACGAAAACGACCCGGTGTTCCGCGCGCTCGACGGCTCATCCTTCAACTTGTCGTCCCTGGGTGTGCACGACAAACCCCACGAGTCGACCACCGACAATATCGTCAGCTTCAACGACCACTACGCCTCGACGTTGTGGAATATCCTGCCGTTTTCCATCGTCAACCTGCCGACCTGGGTCTCGCATTTACCTACCGGTTATGGCGACGGCATGACGCGCATCCTCGAGTCCGGCTTCTACGACCAGATGACCCGCGATTCCACGGTAATCGTCGCCAACCTGTCCGACCCGGCGCGCGCCACCACCTGGGTGCAGGATCTCAACCGCAATGCCGAACCGCACAAGGGCAACACCTTCATCATCGGCAGCGACGGCAATGACCTGATTCAGGGCGGCAAGGGCGCAGACTTTATCGAAGGCGGCAAAGGCAATGACACGATCCGCGACAACAGTGGGCATAACACCTTCCTGTTCAGCGGCCATTTTGGCAATGATCGGGTGATTGGTTACCAAACCACGGACAAGCTGGTGTTCCAGAACGTGGAGGGCAGCACCGACCTGCGCGACCATGCCAAAGTGGTCGGCGCAGACACGGTGCTGACCTTTGGCGCCGACTCGGTGACCCTGGTCGGCGTCGGGCACGGCGGCCTGTGGGCGGACGGCGTCAGCATCGGCTGATCAACGCCAGTGTTGCCCCCGCCAGCCGCCACCATAGTACGGCCGGTGGGGGTAGCCATAGCCGTAGCTGTAAACATGATGGGGGTAGTAATAAGGCCGTGGGGCGTAACCCCAATGCCCGTAATAAACCGGCGGCGGGGGAGCCACCACGATGACCCGCGGCGGCTGGCGAATGATGATGGTGTCGGCAAACACCGGCGTACTGGCCAGTGCCGCCAGGCTTAGAGGGATGAGTAACAGCGCTCGTGTCGTCCGGGACATGAATGCCATGGCCGTCTTTCTCCGTTCTACCACCTTCGAAAATGAAGGCGGCTTATCGGTTAAACGCCGGGTTGGCGAAAAACCTTCGGTAAATAAATCTTCACCGATCAACGGCGCAGCGCTGCGACGGATTCGGCGGGCCTCACGCGTACTGATCGTTCCCACGCTCTGCGTGGGAATGCCTCTTGTGACGCTCTGCGTCACGCCTTGGGACGCGGAGCGTCCTGGGCTGCATTCCCACGCGGAGCGTGGGAACGATCAACCCAACAAAAAGCCCCGCATTGCGGGGCTTTTCATGTTCAGGCGATTGCTTTCACTTTTCGCTGCGAACCGTCGCAACGTCATCCGCCTTGATGCGGATGTGCTTGCCGGCGATGTCGGTGAATTCATAGAACCCATCGGCTGTCTTGGTCTTGGGGGTGTCCTTGGTCAAATACTGCGTGCCATTTTGCAATGTCACTACGGTTTGCGTGGAGCAACCGGTCATTAGCAGAAAAGTGAGTGCAACCAGCGGCAGACCCAAATTCTTCATGTTCATTACCCTTACCTTTAACCCTGAAAAGTCCTGCTGAAAAGTCCCGTGCCTAAGGCTTCGGGCCATAAATGTTACGCCATCAACTGTCCTATCTGATCACTTTTATACAAAAAGTTGCGTAGGCCATTTATCTATTACTGATTGCAACAGCTCGCCGCTGGCGGCACTCTGTATGCATAACCAGTATTCAATCAGTGCGCGACATGGCCAATCCACTCGACGACCCCTTGTATTACCTGCATAACTTCCGCCAAGTGCTGCTGTGGCTGGGGCAGCGTTATGCCGATCTGCTCGACCCGGACGAAATGCAGTTTATTCAGCAATTTGACAGGTTGCCGCAGTCGTCCCAGGCGTTATTGGTGCGCATGGTGATGCGCAAAGGTGTGCATTTTCGTGGGAGCAAACTCAATTACCTCGAAATTGGCTGCACCCACACGGCGGCGCTGGCACTGGTGCAGCAGGGCTGGGTCGATCAGCAAGGCCCGTTGAGTTTTGATGAGCTGTTCGCACTGCTGCAAAAAGGCGAAATTCTCGCCGCCTTCGCGCCATGGATTGACCAACCCAAAGGCAAGAAGGCCGACTGGCTGGACGGGTTGGCGACGCAGTTCACCGAGTCACGCAGCTTTGCACAGTGGTGCCCCGAGCTGAACGACAGGCTCTACAGCCTCACCGTGATGGACCTGTGCGACCGTCTGCGGCTGATGTTCTTCGGCAACCTGCACCAGGACTGGTCGGAGTTCGTGCTGGCTGACCTGGGCATCTACACCTACGAAAAAGTCGAGTTCTGCGCCGAGTCCCGTGGCCTGCGCAGCCGTGACGATGTGCACGGTTTTCTGTTTCTGCACCAATGCCAGCAGGCCTTCGAAGCCGGGCGGGCACTGGACGAGGTACTGGCGCAGATCGTGCTGCTGGCCACCGATAACCCCTGGCTGGAAAAACGTCGGGCTAAATTGCTGTTCCAGATCGGCCAATACTGCGAGCGCAGTGCCGAGCTGGAATTGGCCGCGCAGATCTACCGTGATTGCGCCTATCCCGGCGCGCGCTCGCGGTTGATTCGCGTGCTCGAGCGCCAGGAGGATTACGCGCAAGCCATGGCCCTGGCGTGCGCGGCGCAGCAAGCACCGCAAAGCGCTGCCGAACAACAACACTTGCTGCGTGTGCTGCCACGCCTGCGGCGCAAGCTCGGTGAACCGGCGCTGCCCAAGGTCAAGCCACGTGAAGTCACGCGCCTGGACCTGGCACTGGTGCAGGCGCCGCTGATGTCGGTGGAATCCTGCGTGCAGGCGCACCTGAGCGAGCCGGATGCGCCGGTACATTACGTCGAAAACGGGCTGATCAATTCGCTGTTCGGGCTGTTGTGCTGGGAGGCGATTTTCGCGCCGCTGCCGGGTTCGTTTTTCCACCCGTTCCAGCGCGGGCCGGTGGACCTGCACAGCGAGGACTTTCACCAACGCCGAGCGGTGTTGTTCGCCGCCTGCTTCGAACAGCTTACGGATGAACGCTACAAAACCACCATCCGCCAACGCTACGTGGACAAATGGGGCATCCAGTCGCCGTTCGTGTTTTGGAACCTGCTCAGCGAAGAACTGCTGGAGCAAGCCCTGACGTGCCTGCCGGCCGACCACCTGCTCTACTGGTTTGAACGCCTGCTGCTGGATATCCGCGCCAACCGCGCCGGCATGCCGGACCTGATCCAGTTCTGGCCGGCGCAAAAGACCTACCGCATGATCGAAGTCAAAGGCCCCGGTGACCGCTTGCAGGATAACCAACTGCGCTGGCTGGAGTTCTGCGGCGAGTACCAGATGCCGGTCACCGTCTGTTATGTGCGCTGGGCGCAAAGCGCTTGAGCTACAACGTTGCGGTGCGCGCGCTGTGCGAGTTCACGGCCAAGGTCGGTGATCTGGACCTGCGCTTTACGCCGTCGCCCAGCGCCCAGGAAGGCATTATCGGCCATCGTACGGTGGCCTCGCGCCGCAGCGCCCATTACCAGAATGAAGTGGCGCTGGAAGGCGAATACCAGCAGCTCAAAGTGCGGGGCAGGGCAGACGGCTACGACCCGGACAGCAACCGCTTGGAAGAGGTGAAGACCTATCGCGGCGACCTGGATGCCCAACCCGCCAACCATCGCCAATTGCATTGGGCGCAGGTCAAGGTGTACGGCTGGCTGATGTGCCAGAAGCTTGGCCTGCAAGAGATCGACCTGGCGCTGGTGTACTTTGATATTGTCGGTGAAGGCGAAACCCTGCTGAACCAACGCTTTCAAGCGGCCGACCTTGAGCAGTTCTTCAACCAGCAATGTGCGTTGTTCCTCGACTGGGCACGCCAGGAAATGCAGCACCGCGAGGCGCGCAACCACGCAGCGAAAGCGCTGGCGTTTCCCCATGCCGCGTTTCGCACTGGCCAGCGTGCATTGGCCGAGTCGGTCTATAAGGCCGTCAGCACCGGCCGCTGCCTGATGGCCCAGGCGCCCACCGGCATTGGCAAGACCGTCGGCACGATCTTCCCGCTGCTCAAGGCGCTGGCGCCGCAGCAGCTGGACAAGGTGTTTTTCCTCACCGCCAAGACGCCCGGCCGCAAATTGGCGCTCGACGCCGCGCAAGTGCTCTACGTCAGCAGCCCCGACTTGCCGCTGCGGGTGCTCGAACTGGTGGCGCGTGACAAGGCCTGCGAGCACCTGGACAAAGCCTGCCACGGTGATTCCTGCCCGTTGGCCAAGGGCTTTTACGACCGTCTGCCGGCGGCACGCGTGGCGGCATCCAAGGTACGCCTGCTCGACCAGCGCAACCTGCGCGAGGTGGCGTTGGCCCATGACGTCTGCCCGTATTACCTGAGCCAGGAAATGGCGCGCTGGGCTGACCTGGTGGTCGCCGACTACAACTACTACTTCGACTTCGGCGCCATGCTGTTCGGCCTGGCCCAGTTGAACCAATGGCGCGCGGCGGTGCTGGTGGACGAAGCCCACAACCTGGTGGAGCGTGCCCGCTCGATGTACAGCGCCAGCCTCGACCAGTACAGCCTCAAGACCCTGCGCGACAGTGCGCCGGAGCCGCTGAAAAAACCGTTGCAGCGCCTGAACCGCGAATGGAACGCCGTGCATAAGGACCAGGTCGCGCCGTACCAGGCTTACGCCAGCAGACCCGACAAGCTGCTCCAGGCGTTGAGCCTGTGCACCAGCGCCATGGGTGATTACTTCAACGACCACCCCGAAGCCCTCAGCGGCGACCTGCAAGCCTTCTATTTCGAGGCGTTGCAGTTTGCCAAGGTGGCGGAGCTGTTCAATGAACACTTCATCTTTGATATCAGCAAGCGCCAGTTCGGCAAACGCAGCGCCTCGACCCTGTGCCTGCGCAACGTGGTGCCTGCCGAATTCATCCGCCCCAGGCTGACCGCGGCGCGCAGCAGTGTGCTGTTCTCCGCGACCCTGAGCCCGCGCCACTATTACGCCGACTTGCTCGGCTTGCCTGCCGATACCGCGTGGATCGATGTGGAGTCGCCGTTCCAGGCCGAGCAACTGCAAGTGCGCATCGTCGACGCGATCTCCACGCGTTTTGTGCATCGCCAAGCCTCTCTGGAGCCGATTGTCGAGTTGCTCGCCGAGCAATTTGCGCTGCAACCTGGCAACTACCTGGCGTTTTTCTCAAGTTTTGATTACCTGCAACAAGTGGCGCAGTTGATGGCCGAGCGGCACCCGCAGATCGCGTTGTGGTTGCAGTCACGCGGCATGGCCGAAGCCGAGCGCCAAGGGTTTCTTGACCAGTTCACCCAGCACAGTCAGGGCATCGGCTTTGCCGTACTGGGCGGCGCGTTTGGCGAAGGCATCGATTTGCCCGGCACGCGCTTGATCGGCGCGTTTATCGCCACACTGGGCTTGCCGCAACTGAACCCAGTCAACGAACAAATGAAAGCGCGCATGGGCGCGATTTTTGGCGCAGGTTACGACTACACCTATTTGTATCCGGGTATCCAGAAGGTTGTGCAGGCAGCCGGCAGGGTGATCCGCAGCCAGCAGGACCGAGGCGTGGTGATGTTGATCGACGACCGCTTTGGCGAGGCCCGTGTGCGGCAGTTGTTGCCGCGCTGGTGGGCGATTGGGCGGGGTGCGTATCCGTTAGTTGGGTAACGGCGGCTTAGGGCTGCGCCCTGATGGCGCGTCACTTCTGCAAAGAAAGGATGTAAGGGCTGGAGAACACCATCAACTCGGTGTACCTGATGTACCGAGGTGTCTGCATCGCAGCGATGCGGCGACCCGACAAGCCAGCTCCCACAGAAAAGCAGCTTTTCAGTGCATGCAAATCCGCAGCCGATTTCATATTCAAAACTGCATGCGGTCAACTGTGGGAGCGGGCTTGCTCGCGAATGCGGTGTATCAGTCAATTCATCTGTCACTGACCCACCGCATTCGCGAGCAAGCCCGCTCCCACATTTAGACCGCGTTGCA
>NZ_JAAAFV010000012.1:0-1105 GCF_019352915.1 Pseudomonas sp. Xaverov 259
TTATTTAATTAACACTGTATAGCGAAAAAAATTCTTACGAAATTTTCCCTGAATATTTCACATAGAAATTGTCTTGTTTTTTATTTTCCCTGTACTACAACATAACTGTCCTCACCATCTTTTGAAATTGGCTGGTAATACACATTATTATATATCAGGTATTTTTGACCGTCTATTGTTTTCTCTTCAGCTCCTTCAGGAAGATGTGTCACGACTGCTCCAACTGGCGCTGTGGTAACTTTATACTTGCTGGAAGATTCAATATAATACGTCCCTCCATAATAGTAATAAACCGTACCAGATACAGTAAGAGTAACATACCCTTTTGGCAATTGTGAAATTACTGCTCCAAGCGGTGCAGGAACTACTTTGTAACCCCCAGAATCTGGAGTGTAGTAAACACCATCATCATAATGATACTGATTGTTTTCTACTGTAATTACAATAGCTGCAGTAGTTAATGTTGCCATAAAGAATCCTACCGGATACCATGTTGGTCCCCAAACGTATGGCACAAACGGATGATATATATAAGGATAAGGCACCGGATAAGGGTGAAATGGCGGTGGCACAGGCCTTGGATAAGGATGTGGGTACGGATGCGGCGGTGGCGGCAATGGTCTTGGCGGTATTGGCCGAGGTGCCGGAGGCAGAGGACGCGGTGCTGGCATAGGCCGCGGCATAGGCATTGGTCTTGGCGGTGGGAAATGACCAAACCGCTGTGAGCTTACCTCTTGTGGAATCAACATCGCTATTGCAAAAAATGCTGCAATAATAACTGAGATTTTATTTCTGGTTTTATCTGATTTCATAACAATTGAAATTATTTGATTATTTACTGTTTTCTCTAGGTGCCAGTTTAACTTTTGCCGCTTTTGGAGGCGTTGTAAACTCAAACATAGAATCTGGATAATCAGTATTTATAACCCAATCTTTATAAATAGCTTCATATTGCGGTTTGTCTTTATCTGAAGAATATATAATCACCATTTTTACAGGCAGAAATAAATCGTCATTCCCAATCCAAAATTGATAACTTTTTGTTTTATCGCTTCCGGCAATATGAAAACATTCACGTCCATCGACTATCGTTTTTCCCAAAAAG
>NZ_JAAAFV010000013.1:0-8119 GCF_019352915.1 Pseudomonas sp. Xaverov 259
GGCGTTTTGCGCATCCTTGGAGACACGCAGCAACTCGTCGATCTTGATATGCAGGATGTCGTTGTCGCGGTTTTGCGTGTTCTGGATCAGGAACACCATCAGGAAGGTAATGATGGTGGTCGAGGTATTGATGATCAGTTGCCAGGTATCGTTGTAATGGAAATAAGGCCCGCTGAGGCTCCACAGGAAAATCAGTGCGACAGCCGCGTAGAAGGTGCGGGCACTGCCTGCCCAGCGGGATAGAGATTGGGAGACTGCAGAGAATTTCATGACCGTTGTTCCTTGACCGGTGGGTGATGAAATTATTGACCGCAGGCGTGCTTTGAAATTTCTTTTTACATTTGAGGATTTGAACACAGTAGTGCTCTTTCCTCCGGCTATTAGGAATAGGCCTACTTCGCCTAATGAATGGCCGGAGCAAGACTGGGTTTTTATCCCGGTGTTCTCCCATGCACGCTAACGCCACCTGCGACTTGCACACGCTCTACAGTAAAACCGAAGAACATTTCTTTGCCGCGGTGTGCCCAACGCATCGCCGCTACGGCGACGGTATCAACGCTTATTTCACCGATGAGTATTTCAGCCCGTTCAATTTGTTGTTTATCCGGGTCGGCAGCACCTTGCTGGACAACGCTTTGGCCGCACCGTTGGAGCTGGTCCGGCGTACCACGCAGGCAATACGTGTGGTGATCCATGAGGAAAAGCTCGAAGCGCTGGGCGAGGTGTTTTTGGCACACGGCTTTAAGCCCGCCGAAAAGACCACCGCGATGGTGGGTGACCTGGCGGGCCTGGCTCCATGGCCAGGCGAGAGCGGTGTACAGATCCAGCTGACGCGGAACATGCACGATTGGGCTGAGCCCTTTGGCAGTGCGTTCAGGAGACTGCCCGAGGAGGTTGCGCGTTATCAGGCCCGGCACCAGCGGGCCCTGGACGCGGGTCAGGCGCTTTACCACTTCACCTTGTCCGATGAGGGGCAGGTAAGGTCTTCGCTGGTGCTGTCCCTGTGTGATGGCGAGGCTCGGCTTAGCGATATCGGCACAACCATGGAGTTTCGTGGCAGAGGGTACGCCTCTCGATTGATCCATGCCGCTCTGCTTCACGCGTCGAGCATCGGGGCACTGCGATGCTTTCTGGAAGCCACGCAGGATGCCTTGGCGCTGTACCGGCATTTAGGTTTCGAGCCTTTGTACGAGTGCCAGGCCTTTACCCGTGGCGCCATTGCAGACGCGTAATCAGAGGGCCAGCGTTGCCTGGCCGCGATCTTCAAGCGCCAGTAAATACTGCTTGGCCTCAAGCCCTCCGGCAAACCCGGTCAGCCCGCCCGAGGCACCAATCACCCGGTGGCAGGGCGCAATGATCGAGATAGGGTTGCGGCCATTGGCTGCGCCTACCGCGCGCACGGCCTTGGGGTTGCCGATCTGCTGGGCAATCTGGCTGTAGCTGCGGGTTTCGCCGAAGGGGATGGTCAGCAATGCCTGCCAGACTTGCTTTTGGAAATCGGTGCCGTCGAAATCCAGCTCCAGATCGAACTGGTTGCGGGTGCCGGTGAAGTATTCCCGTAGCTGACGCTCGGCTTCCAATAACACCGGGCTGTCGTCGGCTTGATGCAACTCGCCCAGACGCACGCGATTGGCGCGTTCTGTTTCCCACAGGATGGCGTTGAGTTTGCCGTTGCGCGCCACCAGGGTGAGCTGGCCGACGGGGGAAGGCATGAGCTTGTATTGGTAAGACATGAGCGGGTTCCTCGACAGGCTTGGATAAAGGTACGACGCTACTGTAGTTTCATCCGCTTGCTCGGAAACTGCGTTTCTTGCGGTCGAATTCCTTCAGGGTCTAAAAGCGTTTCTATAGCCAATTGGAAAAAAGCGGGTACAAGAAATACCGAAAAACAGTGTAGAGCGCCATCAGCACGGAGGGCGTACTCAGCAAAAATAGCGAAATGGTGTTGAGCAAGGTGGCAATCGAGGTGAGCACTGCCATCGGGCGGCTTGCGTATTGCCAGGCGAGCTTTGTGCCATAGGCCGACGCTGCAAGTGCTCCAAGCGACAATAACAGCCCAAACGGAAATGGCAGCCTCACAAACGTGACCATCAATGGCAGAACCACCACCCAGCCCACCACTTGGCGCAGGGCAGAGTTATGCGTGTGTTGTTCAGGTTCAGGCATTACAGATCATCCCGATCTCAGTGCAGACGAACTGACATCATCTCGATAAGAAGTCGCCGCTGCAGTCAGACTTTGCTGAGCTGACGTTACCGTTCCTGCTGCAGCACCTTGAGCGCCGCCGACGCCAGGAACCCCGACCGGCTTTTTTCTTCCGGGTGGCTGAGTACATAGTCATCGATGCGATTGAGCAGGTAACCGGGCAGGGTAATGTTGAGCTTTTGTGCCTTGCCCAGGTATTTGGTCACATCGATGTCGATCACGGCCCAGGTGCAGCCGGCGTATTCGGGGTTGGCCGCGTGCAGGGTGACTTTTTGCGCAGGGGGAATCGGCGCGCCATCCTCTGCAAGGATTTCGAAGTGCCCTTCGATCGCTTCGCGGGCCATGGCCATGGCGTCGTCCAGGTCGTCGCCGGCGGAGTAGCAGCCAGGGATATCCGGCACTTCCACGCCCCAGGCGTTTTCCTGGTCACCGATTGAGATTGCGATGGGGTAAAGCATGTCTATTGCCCTCCAGAGACGCTCAGCTCAGCAGCGCCTGTTTCAAAATGCTCTTGGCGGTCTTGTCCAACAGGTCCTTCTTTGGATGAGGAATCGTCACCAGCCCCGGTTTGGTCGGGTGTTTGAAGTGGTGATGACTGCCTCGGGTACGCACCAGGTACCAGCCGTCCGCAACAATGTGACCTATCAAATATCGGCTATCCACAGCACCTCCTTGTGGTGTGTGTTGGTGGTGACTATAACCACTGAAAATAATTTATCAACACTCTACCTACCGACGGCTGACGACCGGCGTTTCGGTAAGTGCTGAATGAAGTGTATGAGCCTTTGAAAACGGCGTCGTAGAGAGGTATTGCGGGGATTTTCGAGGTGTTACTCAGTGTGTAAAGCCTGCGCGAGCACGGCCAGAAACGCGTCAGCCAACAGGCTTTTGCTGGCTGCAGGTGTCAGCACCAACAGCTGCGCACAGGCATCCACCTCGATCATGGGTTTATAGGTGACACCCTTGTTCATCAAGCTGCGGGTACATTCGGGCACCAACGCCACGCCCTGTCCGGCGGCCACCAACGCGATGATCGAGGTGATCTGCCGCCCGGTCGGCCCGGCACGCAGGGGCACGCCGTGGTGGCGATACAACTGCTCGATCGACTGATTCAACCCCGACCCATAATCGGGCGGAAACAGAATCAGCGGGTAAGCACTGAGCTGCGCCAGGCTCACCTGTGCCTGGCCGGCTAACGGGCTTTCACTGGAAACCGCCGCCCACAAGCGCTCCTCACCCAGCGACAGCGCTTGCACGGCCGGGCTTTGCGGCAGCAGACGACTCAGGCCGATATCCAGGCGCCCATCTGCCACCTGTGCGCCCAGGCTGCCGGAAGCGCATTCCACCAAGGTCAACTGCACATCGGGAAAACCTTGGGCGAAGGCCTGGATCGCCTGGCTGAACAGGTCCGACAGCGCGATCGAACTGACGTAACCCAGGGTCAGTTGCCCAGCAGTCCCGGCGGCCAATTTACCGGCGATTACCTGTGCCAGTTCCACCTGTTCCAACACGCCACGCGCATAGGGCAAGAACGAACGGCCCTGGGCGGTGAGAGTCACCGTGCGGCTGGTGCGATCAAACAACTTGAAGCCCAACTCCGTTTCCAGCGCCGAGATCTGCCGGGTCAGCGGCGGCTGAGCCAGGTGCAGGCGAAGGGCTGCGCGGCCGAAGTGCAATTCTTCGGCGACCGTCAGAAAGTAACGCAGCTTGCGTAGGTCGAGCATCCTGATCCTTGGGTATTGATCGGTTCGAATTCGGTATTGGTTTAAGACCCGCTGGCCATTCTATAAAGACCTCACAAAATAAAACGAGAGGTTTCATGAAACCGCGCCTGCATTGTGCCCGTCTTGCCCTGTTCCTGTGTGGCTGCGCGGCGTTTCTTAACCTGTACGCCACCCAGAGCATCCTGACCACCTTCGCCGCGCAGTTTCATATCAGCGCCAAGGCGGCGGGCTGGAGTATCACAGTTACGACCCTGGCCGTGGCGATGACCGCGCCATTTGTCAGCCGGCTGACCGCGCGTTTCGAGCAGCGCACAGTCATCGCCGTGGCCGCGCTGTTGCTGGCGGTGCCCGCGCTGATGACCGCCTACGCCGACAGCTTTGCCGAAGTGCTGGTGTGGCGTTTTCTGGAAGGCATGTTGATCCCGGTGGTGTTTGCCACCAGCGTGGCTTACATCGGCGACCGATGGCGCGGCGCCACGGTGACCGAAGTCACCAGCCTCTATGTGGCGGGCACCGTACTGGGCGGGTTCGCCGGGCGCTTCGTCACCGGCGTGACGACCGAATATGTCGGCTGGCGCGAGGCCTTCGAATTGTTGGCCGTATTGAGCTTGATGGTCGGTGGGTTCATTCAGTTTTTGCTGCCCGATAACCGGCCGCGAGTCGCACCGGTCAAGGCTTTTTCGTCAGGCGTTTTTCGTAAGCCATTGGTGGCTGCCTACGCCGTAGGGTTTTGCGTGTTGTTCTCCCAGGTTGCGGCATTTACCTACGCGGGTCTGTACCTTGGCCTACCGCCTTTCAACCTCGGGCCTGCGGCCTTGGGCACGCTGTACATGGTGTTTCTGCTGGCCTTGATCGTGATCCCGATCGCCGGCCGCCTCAGCAAAGCCCGGCCCCACGCCGAGCTGCTGGCGGTTGCCGCGACGCTTGGCATCGGTGGCTCGGCGCTGACCCTCGCGCCGTCGCTATGGTGCATTGTCGTGGGGCTGGCCCTCAGTTCCACTGGCGTCTTTCTCGCCCAGGCCGCCGCCAACGCGTTCATCAGCGCCACCGCGCAGGGCAACAAAGCGGGTGCCGTAGGCGTTTACCTCACGTGTTATTACCTGGGCGGCAGTTGCGGTGCCATCGTCCCCGCACTGATGTGGGAGCGCTGGGGCTGGGCTGGGTGTGTAGCGCTGATCATCGGCTTCCAACTGCTGACGTTGTTGATCGCCCTGACTGGCTGGAAGCCTCTTAAACCTGAGTTGATCCAAGCATCATGACCAACACAATCGCTGTGCCTGCGCGAGAAACCTCTAACCGCCGCCGTTCGCTGATCGCCGGCTGCGGTGCCCATGCCGTACACGATGGCCTCACGGATGTGATCTATGTGCTGCTGCCGATTTGGCAGGCACAGTTCGCTCTTTCCTACGCGCAGATAGGACTGTTGCGTGGTGCCTATTCCGGGATGATGGCCGTGTTCCAGCTGATGGCCAGCCGCGCCGCCCGACGATGGGGGCGCATGCCGATGCTGGTGGGCGGCACGGCGCTTGCTGGCGTCGCTTATTTGCTGGTGGGGCAGGCCACTGGGCTGATCATGCTGCTATTGGCTTTGCTGTTAGGCGGTTTGGGCGCCAGCACCCAACACCCATTAGCCTCTTCGATGATTACTGATGCTTACGAGAACGACGGCGGGGTCAAGCAAGCCCTGTCTCAATACAATTTTTCCGGCGATATCGGCAAAACCCTGATCCCGGGGTTGGTCGGGCTGTTGCTCACCGTCATCAGTTGGCGCGCCAGTGCCACACTGTTGGGGTTGCTCGGCCTGGCTGCGGCGGGGTTGTTGTGGTGGTTGGTGCCTGCGCAAGTAGCCGAATCCGCGTCTACAAAAACGGCCAAGCCGACTGGCGGAACTGGCTCTGTCACCGGCCTGCGCGCGTTGATCCTCACCGGTACGCTCGACAGCGCCGTGCGCATGGGCTTTCTTACTTTCCTGCCGTTTCTGTTGCAAGCCAAAGGCGCGGGAACTGCCGGTATCGGCCTGGCGTTGACGCTGCTGTTTATCGGTGGCGCCTTCGGCAAATTGCTCTGCGGCTACTTGGGTGCCCGCATCGGCATGATGAAAACCGTATGGCTGACGGAAACCAG
The DNA here is from genome assembly GCF_019352915.1 of Pseudomonas sp. Xaverov 259. NCBI lineage: Bacteria > Pseudomonadati > Pseudomonadota > Gammaproteobacteria > Pseudomonadales > Pseudomonadaceae > Pseudomonas > Pseudomonas sp. Xaverov 259. Next base: position 6,054 of record NZ_JAAAFV010000013.1, read on the forward strand.
CACGGCGCTGCTGATCATAGCCGCCGTGTACCTGCCGCTGAATGGCCTGATGGTGATGCTGCCGCTGCTGGGCCTGATGCTCAATGGCACTTCTTCAGTGCTGTACGGCGCCGTGCCGGACCTGGCGGCGGCGGGAAAACGCGAGCAAGCATTTGCGGTGTTCTACACCGGCACAATCGGCGGCGGCGCGCTGGCACCCGTGGTATTCGGTGGGGTGGGCGACGCGCTGGGTGTACCGGTGGCGGTGATGGTACTGGCGGGCATGTTGTTGGTGACGTTGCCGCTGGCGTGGGTGGTGCAGCGGGGGTGTGCGCCTCAAACAGTCGAATAATTGCTGGTATGCCCAGGCCGAGCCAACAGATCAATGCCCAGTGAGTGAAGCACCTTCAGAACCGTTTCAAAACGAGGTTTTGCGCCCGGGGCAAATGCCTTGTACAAGCTCTCGCGCCCTACGCCCGCATCCGTGGCGATCTTTGTCATGCCACGGGCTTTGGCTACGTAGCCTACGGCGCGAAGGAACTCTTCGTTGTCACCGTCAGCCAGCACCTGAGAAAGGTATTCGCTGATGGCCTCATCACTGTCGAGCAGCTCGGCCATATCAAATGTCGTCAGTGTTTGAGTCATGATCAAACCTCCTTAGCCAATTTTTTTGCTCGCCGGATATCGGCCTCTTGTGAGGACTTGTCGCCACCTGCCTGCAAGATGACGACCTCCCTGCCGCGCAGGGTGAAATAAACGCGATAACCTGCACCTACGTCTATCCGCATCTCTGAAACGTCGCCGCCCAGCACCTTGAAATCCCCCAGATTGCCCACACTGGCTCGCTCGATACGTCGAGCAATGGTGATTTTTGCTCGCAGATCGCGGATCGCCGAGCACCATTGAGTGAAGGCTTGGGTTTGCTGGATCGAATAACGCACGGGGCCTCACAGAATCTCACTGTATCTACTTGGATACGGGTTGGCAAGAGACACGTCAGTGTCGAAGGCTGGGGAGAGTGATGCGAGGGCGCGCCGGTTTCAAACGTTCTTCAGGGTTTTCCTATTGCCAGAATTTACAGTCTGAAGGAGAACGGTACAGCGGTCCTGAATGTTGCGTTATTGCCTACACAACACTCAGAATCGTCTGAGTTGTACGCCTTGGACGAGCGCTTTAAGGTTCGTTTGCCGCTGCCCATCAGCGGTCGGGTTTAGTAGCCCGATTTGATCAACGGCGTATGGCTGTCCTATCAGTCAGGCATCTCGATGTCTGTTCTCAATGGTGGCTGTACGCAGGGCACTTTCGAGTGCGCCGGTTTCGTTGATCCGCCGGTCTACTAACCTGCATACAGCCGCCACCCATTGTTTAGTAGCTCTGGAAGGTGGTCCTTACCGAGGATCAACAGATGTGTACTGACGCCTGTAACCCAACCGCGACCCTGTTCAGCGTTCGCCCTGAAGCCAACACCGAAGCCTTGCTCGCCAACGCCTACGAAACCATTGCCGGCGCGGGTGCCATGACCAATGAGTTCGCCGAAAGCCTGCCTTCTCAACATCGCTACCTGGCCTTGGCCATTCAGCAAATGATCGAACTGGGGCTGATGCTGGTAGAAGCGGCGCAAGACCGCGTCGACCGCGCCGCGTAGGTTTTTCACCCCCTGCAACAGGCTTGCCTTCCCAGGCCGCACATACCAAGGGGAAGGGGAGCCAGATACCCTGCATCGGAACAGGTCGCTCAGGCATGAAGCCAAATTTAGAACATAAAAAAACCGGCCACCAAGGGCCGGTTTTTTTATGCATCTCCCGCCAGAACCAACCTGACGCAAGACCAAAATCTGAGTGGAGCGGGTAGAGGGAATCGAACCCTCGTCGGAAGCTTGGGAAGCTACTGTTCTACCATTAAACTATACCCGCTCAGAGCGGCTGACTTTGTACCAGATGTTCGCCGGGATTTGAAGTTTTTCTTCGAAAAATGTGTGAGTGGCGCTCATCAAGTTTTTGTGGGAACTGGCTTGCCTGCGATCGCCATAGGTATCTACACAATCGGTTAACACGAAGTCTGCGGCAGGTAGGCTGTTGTGGCGAAGA
>NZ_JAAAFV010000013.1:8324-86849 GCF_019352915.1 Pseudomonas sp. Xaverov 259
CCTTCAACAGTTGTGTAGATACCTAGGCTGCGATTGCATCACCTGAGTGTGACTGACACACCACGGCGCCTGCATCGCGGGCAAGCCCGGCTCCCACATAAGCCGCCTTTCAAATTGCAAACGCATGCTGCGTCTGGCCCTGGTGATAACGCAACCGACTCACCTGCCGTTCTGGTTTCAAAAAGCCCACCACCGCGTCCCGGCTGTCCCTGCAGGCCGCCTTGTGCTCCATGTCCAGAAAATGCCCGGTCGCCTGGATGGTGCTGAAGCTGCTGTTGGCCACGTGCTGGCCAAATAGCTTGGCGTCCTCGGCGCTGGTGTACTCATCCCATTCGCCATTCAAAAACAGCACCGGAATGTCGATCTGCCTGGCGGCTTTGAGGTAGCACAGCCGGTCGCTGTTGAGCACATGGCTGATGTGGAAGTGCATCTGCCCGTATTCATGCTCGGCCAGGCCGCTCACATGCTTGTAGTTGAAGCGCTTGAACAGTGACGGCAGGTGTTTGCCGATGGTGCTGTTGACCAGGTGGCCGATGCTGTGGCGATCGAGGTTGCCGAGGTAGTCGACGCCGCGTTCGAGGTAGTCGCGCATGGGCGTGTTGATCACCGGCGAGAATGAGCTGATCACAGCCTTTTCCACCCGGCGCGGCCGGTGGGCGAGGGCGACCAGGGCAGCGGCGCCACCCCAGGAGAACGACAGCACGTGTTCGGCGCCGAAGTGCTCGATGAGTTCCAGCAGGATCTGGCCTTCGGCTTCCTTGGTCAGCATGTGCTCATGACGGTTATGGATTTTGGAACGGCCAGCGTAGGGCTGGTCATACAAAACCACATTGAATTGCGGGTACAGGCTTTTCACGGTTTGAGCGAAGGATGCCGTGGTGGCCATGGAGCCATTGACCAGGATGATGGTCTTTGCAGCAACGTCCGCGCGATAGAACTCCGTGTAAACCCGATACTGACCCTGTATATCCAACACAGCGATTTCTGGCCTCATGTCGTAAGACTCCTGGCAAGCGGGTAGGGCGCGCAGATCACTCTGCACGAGCTTTATGACAGGTAGGCATACGCCTGGAAGATGAGGCCCATGTCGGTCCGAATACGGCTGGCCGACGGCTGTTGTTATGGCGGGCTGTTTGCCTGGGAGGCCCGTAGATCAAGCGCGGGCGGGGCAAGGTGTTTCTTGGAGGTTATGGGGCGACTCGTCAGTCATAATTTGGCTGACGTTTTGATTCAAGCAGCACAGGCGCCAGCTCGCAAGGCGCCAAGCTGGTTTTTTGCCATCACCGGCCGAACGGTCGTCAGACCTGTCGGATTTCTTCGTCGGTCAGTTCCCGATATTCGCCCGGCGCAAGGGTGGCATCCAGCACCAAAGGCCCCATCCGTTCACGGTGCAGGCCGATTACCTTGTTATCAAAGTGCCCGAACATGCGCTTCACCTGGTGGTAGCGGCCTTCGATGATGCTCAGGCGTGCAGTCCTTGGGCCGAGTAGCTCAAGTTCGGCGGGTTGGGTGGTGAGGTCTTCGAAGGCGAAATACAGGCCCGCAGCAAAGGTCACTGCATACTCAGGACCAATGTCCTGCTCGGTTTCAACGAGGTAAACCTTGGGCAGTTTGGTCTGGGGTTGGGTCAGGCGCCGCGACCATTGGCCGTCGTTGGTGATCAGCATCAGCCCGGTGGTGTTGAAATCCAGACGGCCGGCAATGTGCAGCTTGTGTTTGTCCGGTTCATTCAGCCAATCGAGAACGGTGGGGTGCACTGGGTCTGCGGTAGCGCTCACGCAGCCTTGGGGTTTGTGCAGCATGAAATAACGCGCCGGTTTGCCGGCTTGCAGTACCTCATCATCGACACAGACGCGGCTGAATTCTCGCACGTCATGGTGCGGATCACTGACGGCCAGGCCATCGACGGTTACCCGTCGCTCAACCAGCAGCACACGCACTTGTTGGCGATTGAAACGTGGCAGGTTGCTGAGGAAACGATCAACGCGCATTACGGCTGTTCAGCCCCACGCAATTGCGCATCTACCTGCGCACAGCGTGGGCACAGGCAGGCCTTATTGCGCAATTCATCGGGCAGCGCTTCGAGCACCGCCGGGTCGATGGTGACGGTGTAGCACCAACAGGCTTGGTCGGCGGTGCGTGGGTCGGCCAGGGTGCAGTCGTTGCGGGCACCGCAGGCAGGGCAAAGGGCGGGTGTGGTCATGTCGGTTCGGGCTGTATCGCGCAATTCCCTGCACGATACAGCGCCGCCCTGCTATTGCAAGCTGCGCAGGTAGCCGCGCCAGCTGCCGAAGTGGCTGATGTCCACGGCGCCGGTCAAGCCGTAGGGCTCGCAGATGAAGCTGGTTTCCCAGCGGCCATCGGCCAGTTGCACCTTGCCCAAGCCCAACGGTGCCGGGATGCCGGTGAGAAATGAGCCCAATTCACGGCTCGGCAGCTCCCACACTTCCACCTCAATGGCCACACCGCCTTCGCTCACCCGCAGCATGCCGGGGCGATAGGGCGGCCCACCGGCCAACGCGAACAACTGATAGTCGGCCGAGCTGTGGGTGCGCTCCAGCAGGCGCGCACCACGCCGCACTAATTGGCTGTTAAGCGCCAGCCCCTGCAGGTGCGCGCCGCACACCACCAGCCGCGTGAAGTCATGACCCGCGTTACCCACAGGCACAGGCAGCGACGTATCGTGCTGGCGCTGCAATGCATCCGCCACACCCAGCAGGTATTGATCGGTAAATACCCGGCCAAACAACGTCACACCCCAAGGCAAACCGTTGCGCATAAAGCCGCTGGGCACGGCGACGGCAGCGTAATCCAACAGGTTCATGAAGTTGGTGTAGTAGCCCAGTTCGGCATTGCGCAACACCGGTTCGGCGTGCAGTTCTTCCAGCGTCACCGGGCGGCCGATGGTGGGCGTCAGCACGCAGTCGAGCCCCTCGAGCAAGCCATCGCACTGCGCTTTCAAGGCTTGCAGGCGGTACTGCGCGCGAAAGGTGTGCACGCCGCTGACCGCAGGCGCTTGGGCCAGCACCGCACGAATCACCGGCAGCACGGCCTTGGGATTCTGCTCCAGCAGTTCACCGGCCACGCTGTAGCGTTCGGCTACCCACGGCCCTTCGTAGAGCAGGCGCGCGGCTTCAAGGAATGGCGACAGGTCCAGCGTTACCGGCTCGCCACCCAACGCCGTCAAGCGGTCGATGGCCTGCGCAAACAACTGCGGGCCTTGCTCGCAGCCGAAGTACTCCAGGTCTTGCTCGCGCGGCACGCCAAAGCGAAATGCGCGGGGTGCGCCAAACGCCGACGCATCGTTCCACGCCGGATTTGCTCGGCTGTACGCATCCAACGGATCGAGCCTGGCGGTCAGTGCCAATAACTGGCTGGCCTCGCGCGCGGTACGGGTAAAGGTGGTGACGCAATCCAGCGTGCGGCACGCAGGCACTACGCCAGCCGTGGAGATCAAGCCTTTGCTCGCCTTGAGCCCCACCAGGTTATTCAGCGCCGCCGGCACCCGCCCGGAACCGGCTGTGTCGGTGCCCAGGGCAAAACTCGCGACACCCAACGCGACGGCCAGCGACGACCCGGCGCTGGAGCCGCCCGACGGATACTCCGGTACCACGCTGTTGGGGCAGGCGCCATACGGCGAGCGACTGCCATTGAGGCCAGTGGCGAACTGGTCGAGGTTGGTCTTGCCCACTGGCACCGCGCCCAACGCGATCAACTGCTCGACAATGGTCGCGCTGCGTTGCGGCACATAGGCGAACGCCGGGCACGCGGCGGTGGTGGGGATGCCGGCTAAATCGATGTTGTCCTTGATCGCAAACGGCACGCCGAACAATGGCAATTGGGCCGGGTCACGCGCGTTCAATGCGGCCAGGTAGGGCTCCAGTTCCGCTTCGGTCAGCAGGTGGATGAACAGGTGGTAATCGGGGTTCAGGTGCACGGCTTTTTCGCGCAGGTGCCGCAGCACTTCACGGGGCGTGGTATCGCCGCTCAGGTAGGCATTGCGCAGGTTGTCCAGTTGCAGGTTCATGGCTTGTCCGCCTGTAGAAATAAAAGAGTCAGTCACGTTCGAGCACCACCACCCGTTGCCCGGCGCCGATGCCGCAGCCGGGTTGCACGGGGATCTCGCGCACGGTGCCGGCGAACGGCGCCACCACCGGGATTTCCATTTTCATCGACTCCAGAATCACCAGCACATCGCCAGCCGAAACCTGTTCACCCGCAGTCACCTGGACTTGCCAGAGGTTGCCGGCGATAGGGCTGTCGACACTGATCTGGTTGGCCTGTAACGGTGTGTCTGCACCTTGTGGCGCCGCGAGTTCTTCACTGTCGAAATGCGCCTGGCCGCTGGCAATCCAGCGCTCACGCTCGGCATTGAACGCGTGCTGCTGATGCTCACGAAATGCGCCAATGCTTGCGGCTTCGCGCGCGAGAAAATCCTGATACTCCGCGAGGTTCAGCAGGCTGTGTTCGATGTTCAATTCAAAGCGCCCCAGCGGGAAATCGCGCCGGATCTGCACCAGCTCATCGGCCGTCACCGGGTAAAAACGGATCTGGTCAAAGAACCGCAACAACCACGGCTTGCCATCAAACGCCGCGACCTCGCGGTAGCGGTTCCACATCTGCAAGGTGCGCCCCACAAACTGATAACCGCCTGGGCCTTCCATGCCATACACGCACAAATAAGCGCCGCCAATGCCCACCGAATTCTCGGCGGTCCAGGTGCGCGCCGGATTGTATTTGGTGGTCACCAGCCGGTGGCGCGGGTCCAGCGGTGTGGCCACCGGGGCGCCGAGGTAGACGTCACCCAGGCCCATCACCAGGTAGCTGGCATCGAACACCGTGTGGCGCACTTCGTCGAGGTTGGCCAGGTCGTTGATGCGACGGATGAACTCCAGGTTGCTCGGGCACCACGGCGCGTCCTTGCGCACGGTGGTCATGTATTTTTCGATTGCCAGTTGGCACGCCGGGTCGTCCCACGACAGCGGCAAGTGCACGATGCGCGAGGGCACTTGCAGGTTGGGGGTGGCGCACACGGCAGCCCATTGCGTGGTGATCAGCACCAGCAAATCGGCCAACGGCAGTTGTTCGGGCTGGTAGTGGATTTGCAGGGAACGGATGCCTGGGGTCAGGTCGATGACGCCGTGCAGGGCAAGGGTTTCCAAGGCTTGCATCAGCGCGTGGGCACGAAAGCGCAGCACCAGGTCCAGCTCGGGGGCGCCGATTTCCAGCAGTAGGTGAGTGTCGCCGGCGAGGCGGGCGATGAGGCGGGTGTCGCCATGGCCTACATTCAATACCACAGGCGACTCGGTCAAGTGTGGGAGCGGGCTTGCTCGCGAATACGGTGTGTCATTCAACCCATCTGGCGACTGTTCCACCGCCTTCGCGAGCAAGCCCGGCTCCCACATTTGATCCCATTTCAAGGCGAGATTACGCGCGGCTTTTAGGTTCACCGGTTCGAACCGCAGCTTGTCCCCGGCCTTGAGTTGCCCCAACTGCCAAAGGTCCGCCTCGATCACCGTCACCGGGCACACAAACCCGCCCAGACTCGGTCCATCCGGCCCCAGGATCACTGGCATGTCCCCAGTAAAATCCACCGCACCGATGGCATAGGGGTTGTCATGGATATTCGACGGATGCAGCCCCGCTTCGCCACCGTCCGTGCGCGCCCACAAAGGCTTCGGCCCGATCAACCGCACGCCGGTGCGGCTCGAGTTGAAGTGCACTTCCCATTGGGTCGCGAAGAAGGTGTCGATGTACTCAGGCAGGAAGTACTCCGGCGCACCATGCGGGCCATAAATCACCCTTAGCGTACGGACTTCAGGCAGCGTTTCAGTCATCAATTGCTGCCCGGAGCCGACGTCTGTCAGTGGCAGCAAATGCAACACATCGCCCGTACGTAACGCGCGCCCGGCGTGCCCGCCGAACTGGCCGAGGGTGAAGGTGCTTTTGCTGCCCAGGTAATCCGGCACTTGCAACCCGCCGCGCAGGCACAGGTAGCTGCGCGCACCTGCTCCAGCAATAGTGCCAAGGCTCAACGTCGAGCCTGCTTCAACCAACAGCGCGGTGTTCATCGGCACGGGCTGGTCATTCAGCAACAGCGTAATGGCTGCACCGGTAACGGTGACAACCGCCGCGCAATTGAAGCGCAACAGCGGCCCATTCATGGTGATTTCCAGCGCCGCCGCGCCGTCGTCATTGCCCAGCAGGCGATTGCCCAGGCGCAGCGCGCGGCTGTCCATCGGCCCGGAGGGCGGCACGCCGACGGCCCAGTAGCCGAGGCGGCCGGGGTAATCCTGCACACTGGTTTGGGTGCCGGCGCTGAGCACTTCGAAAGTGCTGGCGCTGTAGACCAGCCCTTCCAGGCAACGCGTCCACGGGCGGCCGCTGGCAAACGGCGGGGCCAGCAGGATTTGGCGCAGGTAATCGCGGTTAGTTTCCACGCCGTACAGCTGGCTGTCGCTCAAGGCCTGATGCAGATCCAGGCGCGCCTGTTCGCGGGTCGGCGCCCAGCTGATGAGCTTGGCGATCATCGGGTCGAAGTAGGGCGGGATTTCACAACCGGCTTGCACCCAGGTGTCGATTCGCAAACCTTCAGCCGTCGGGAAGTCCACTTGGGTAAACAGGCCTGGGCTCGGCTGAAAGTCCTTGCCTGGGTCTTCCGCATACAGCCGCGCCTGGATCGCATGGCCTTGAGGGTGCAGTTTCAAGTCGCTTAGCGCGGGTAATTCACCGGCCGCCAATTGCACCATCCAGCGCACCAGGTCGACGCCCCAGACTTGTTCGGTGACGCCGTGTTCAACCTGCAGGCGCGTGTTCACTTCGAGGAAGTAGAAGCGGCCATCAGCGCTGTCAAAGATAAACTCCACGGTGCCGGCGCTGCGGTAGTTGACGGCCTTGGCCAGGGTGATGGCCGCCGAGCACAAGGCTTCGGCCATGCCGTCGGGCAGGTTCGGCGCAGGCGTTTCTTCGAGGACTTTCTGGTTGCGCCGTTGCACGGAACAGTCGCGCACGCCAAGGGCGATGACTTCGCCCAAGCCGTCGCCGAACACCTGCACTTCCAGGTGGCGGGCGTGCTCGATGTATTTCTCGACAAACACACCGGCGTCGCTGAAGTTGTTTTGCCCCAGGCGTTTGACTGCCTCGAAGGACTCGCTCAACTCGGTTGCACTGCGGCACACACGCATGCCGATGCCACCGCCGCCTGCGGTGCTTTTGAGCATGACCGGATAGCCTACGGTTTCGGCTGCCAACAACGCGGTATCGAGGCTGTCGAGCAGCTCGGTGCCTTCCAATAATGGAACCTGATGGTGTTTGGCCAAGGCCCGTGCGGTGTGCTTGAGGCCGAATACGCGCAACTGTTCCGGCGTCGGACCGACGAAGGCGATACCCGCATTTTCACAGGCTTGGGCAAAGGCGGCGTTCTCTGAGAGAAACCCGTAGCCGGGATGAATCGCCTTGGCGCCACAGGCCTTGGCGGTGGCGAGGATTTTTTCCACTGCCAGGTAGGTCGCCGCCGCCGCGCCTTCGCCGAGGCTGTAGGCTTCGTCGGCTTGTTGGATATGCAGGCTGGCTGCGTCGGCTTCGGCGTAGACGGCGATGCCTTTGACCTGCAGCTCGCGCAAGGTGCGCAGGATGCGGCAGGCGATGGCGCCACGGTTGGCGATCAAGAGTTTTTCGAACATGGCAAAACCCTGCGGGCCGTCCCGCAAAGTGAGGGAGCACTGCGGTCGTCCGCAGTCCTAATTCTGAAAGCAATGAAGATCCAAGTGTGGGAGCTAGTGTTTTCGGATGCATTGCCCGGCTCGGGACTGGCACAGGGCGAATAACCACTTACGCAGGCGCTTGAATTTCAGTTCCATACCAATAACTCCGCAGGGGTCGGGTTGTAGCCGTTGCATGGGTTGTTCAGTTGCGGGCAGTTGGAGATCAGCACGATCACGTCCATCTCTGCGCGCAGGTCGACGTACTTGCCGGGCGCGGAAATGCCGTCTTCAAAGGTCAGCCCGCCGTCGGCGGTGACTGGCACATTCATGAAGAAATTGATGTTCGGCCCGATGTCGCCTTTACCCAGCCGGCCGTCGTGGGCGCAGGCGCGCAGGTAGTTGTCGCGGCAGCTGTGCATGTAGCGTTTTTCCAGGGCGTAGCGCACCGTGTTGCTCTCTTGAGCGCAGGCGCCGCCGAGGGTGTCGTGGCGCCCGCAGGTGTCACCGACGATGGTCAGCATCGGCTGGCCAAGGTTGGAATACAGCACGCTGCCGGTGCTCAGGTACACGCGGTTTTGCCGACGCAGAGTGCGCTGCACGTCGTAGCGTTCCTTGGGGTTTTTGCGGCTGTAGAACAGCGTGTCGACAGCCTGGTTGCCCTCCAGGTCGAGGATGCGCAGGGTCTGGCCGGCCTTGACCTCCATCAGCCACGGTTCGCCGGCGGGAATGGTGGCGCGGTACACGGCTGCCTCGGGTTGTTTCAGTGCGATAGACATGGCAGTTCCTCAGGCGAACAGGCGGTCGGTGTTGATAAAGCCGCGCTCGTTTTCCGGGCGCGAAGTGCGGCAGTGTTCCGCCACGCTGGGGTCTGCGTTCATCCAGCTGAGTTTCAGCGGTTGCGGCGCGTAGTTCGGGTTGGGGTCCATCGGGTGTTGCAGCGCGGTCAGCACCACCAGTGTGTCCATCGGCGCGTAGAGTTCGATGTAGTCACCCGCCCTGGAATTGCCCGGCACAAAGTGCAGGCCGCCGCCTTCGTCAACGCTGACCCGGCTGAACAGGTTGAGGGTCATCAACAGATCGGAAAGCCCCAACCCCCACTTGCCCAATTCCACCAGCAGGTTATCGGTGCCGTTGCGGAAGAAGCCGTTGCGCAGTTCCTGATAACGGCCCTGGCCATACTTTTCAGCGACCTCGGCGGCGCACAGCACGCCGCCGATGCTGTCACTCCAGCCGCAGGTGTCGGCGGTGATGGCGGCCAGTACGCGGCCCATGTCCGAGTACAGGCAGTGGCCGCGGGTGAGCTTGGCGGTGTGTTGGCATTTGAGGCTGTCGGGCAGGCTCAGGCGCTCGGTTTTTTCGTTGGCATTGAGCAGGGTCAGGCTGACGTTGGCGCCACCGCGAATATCCGTGAGGCGCAGCAGTTGGCCGCGCTTGAGCACAAAGGAGCGGTGGCCGCCGCCGGGTAGCATTTCCTCGGCGAAAGGTGGGAACAGTTGGGTGGAATCGGTCATTTGGCAGTCGCTCCAAGTTCGGCAGCCAGCGCTTTGCGGCGCTCGCTGTTCAAAGGGATGTCGTAGGTGATGCGCGCGCCATAGGCGCCGGGGGCGTGGGGGTCGACGCGGACTTTGTCGAACACCAGCAAGCGGGTGCCGAGGCTGAAGCCTTCGCTGAGGTCGTGGGTGACCATGAACACCGTCAGCCGGGTTTCGCGCCACAGCGCCAGCAACAGCTGATGCATGTCTTTGCGAATGCCGGGGTCGAGGGCGCCGAAGGGTTCGTCCAACAGCAACACGCGCGGTTTCATGATCAGGGCCTGGGCGATGGCCAGGCGTTGTTGCATGCCGCCGGAGAGCTGCGCCGGGTACTTGTCCAGCGCGTGGCCGAGGCCGACTTTCTGCAGCAGTGCGGTGGCCTGTTCCCGTGCCTCTTGTTTGGCTTTGCCGAACAGTCGACCCAGCAAGCGTGAGCGCGGCAGTTCCAGGCCCAGCGCAACGTTGTCCAGCACAGTCAGATGCGCGAACACCGAGTAACGCTGGAACACCACGCCCCGGCTGGCATCCGGCTCGCCGGCAAGGGGTTGGCCGTCCAGCAGGATCTGGCCTTTGCTCGCGGTTTCCTGGCCCAGCAACAGGCGCAGGAAGGTCGATTTGCCGCAGCCGGAGGTGCCCACCAGGGTGCAGAATTCGCCCTCATCGACGTGCAGGTTGAGCCCTTCGAGCACTACTTGGTCGCCATAGCACTGCCACACATTGTTGACGCTGATAAAACTCATGCGCGCGCTCCTTCGTACCAGGGGAACGCACGCCGTGTGAGGGTTTTGAGGCCCCAGTCCATCAGCCAGGCGAGCAGGGTGATCCACACCACGTAGGGCAGAATCACGTCCATCGCCAGGTAGCGGCGCACCAGGAAGATCCGGTAGCCGAGGCCATCGGTGGAGGCGATGGCTTCGGCGGCGATCAGGAACAACCACGCCGAGCCGAGCATCAGCCGCAACGAGATCAGCAGGCGCGGCAGCAGTTGCGGCAGCACCACGCGCAGCATCAAAGTCCAGGTGGAGGCGCCGAGGGTTTGCGCCTTGACCAGCAGCTCGACGGGGATTTCCCGCGCGCGTTGCTCCAGGTCGCGGGCCAGCGCCGGGGTGATGCCGATGACGATCAGCATCACCTTGGACAATTCCCCCAGCCCGAACACGATGAATAGAATCGGCAATATCGCCAAAGGCGGCACCATCGACAGCACCGTGAGCAGGGGCGACAACGGCGCACCAAACAGCGGCAGTGTGCCGGCGGCAATCCCCAGGCACAGGCCGGCGAGGGCGCTGATGCCTAAGCCGATGGCCAGGCGGCGCAGGCTGGAGGCGCTGTCTTGCCACAGCACGTATTCACCGGTGCGCGTATCGGCACTGAACGCCAGGCGTTTGACCGCGTCGCCCATCTGCAGGGCGCTGGGCAGCAGTTTGTCGTTGGGGTTATCCGCCAGGCGCTCGGCCGAGCCCACAAAGTAGGCGAACAGCAGCAGGGCGAACGGCAGCAGCACCAACAGCAGGCGGCTGGAGCGTTCCGGGTGACGGTTGATCAGGCGCATGGCCGGGTCCTCTTACAGCGTGCCGTCGGCGGCCATCTGCACGTAGCTGGGGTCGAAATGCAGCTTGAGGTTGGTGGTGTCGCCGCTGGTCACGCCCTTGGCGAAGCTCATGCCCACGGCGCTGGTGTCCTTGGCGCCTTCGCCGAGCAGGCCGTGTTCAAACGAGAACTCGGCGACCTTGCGCATGGTGGCAGGCAATTGAGCGCTGGTGGCGAAGGCCAGGGCTTCCTTGGGCGTGGCGAACAGCTTGGTGGTGTCCAGTTGTGCCTGGAAACCCTTGAGGTCGGTGCCCGAGGCCTTGGCCATATGCTCAAGCGCCGCGGTACTGGCGGCGTTTTTGGCGTTCATCAGCGCGACCACTTCAAACCACGCGCCGGTCAGGGCTTTGCCCAAGGCCGGGTAGTCTTTGAGGGTTTGGGTGTTGACCACCATCATGTCCATGATTTCGCCGGGCACTTTGCTGGAGTCGAACACTTGGGTGACGCCCGGTTTGGCCTTGATCTCGGAGAGCATCGGGTTCCAGGTGGTCACGGCTTGCACCTGGTCGGTGTTGAATGCCGCGGCGATGTCGGCGTCGGAGGTGTTGACGACTTTGAGGTCTTTTTCGGTGAGGTCGGCCGACTCCAGCGCGCGGGCCAGCAGGTAGTGGGAGACCGAGAGTTCCACCAGGTTGACGTTCATGCCCTTGAGGTCGGCCACGGTCTTGCCGGTGCCCTTGATCACCACGCCATCGTTGCCGTTGGAGAAGTCGCTGACCACCAGCGCGGTGCTGTCCACACCACCGGCGGCGGGAATGGTCAGGGCGTCCATGTTGGTCATGGTGCAACCGTCGAACTGGCCGGCGGTGTATTGGTTGATGGACTCGACATAGTCATTGAGCTGCACCATGTCGATCTTGATGCCGTACTTCTTGGCCCACTTGTCGAGGATGCCTTGGCTGCCGGCGTATTCCCACGGCATCCAGCCGGCATAGATAGTCCAGCACACACTGAAGTGGTCTTTGGGCGCGGCTTGGGTTTGAACGCTCAGCACGGCGGCGAAGGCGGCGGCGAGCAGGGCGGGTAAACGGATTGCGGGCATGGGGCTTCTCCAGTTGAACATGGGCGAGCAGGAGCAACGCGGCACCGTGAACGGTGGCTTGTCTCCCGGGCTTTTATCCCGCCGTGTAACCTCAACTGGAGGTCGCCAACTCTCGGACCAGCCACTCGCTTTTCAGGCGAGCCGGAACCCTAGTCGGCCATTGCAAATTGTGGTGCCGCGAACCTGTGATGAATCCTGTACAGGCTTGCTAAAGCGAGAGTCGTGCCAAGTGGTCGGCGGGCCTGTAGGACGCAGGTTTGCATGGAGGTGGGTGTGCGTTGAGGCAGTGAAGTGCGTTGTGCTGGTGCGCCATCGCACTGCAATGAGGCGTTCATCTCGTCTGAAACAGGTATTTCAAACTGTGTCAAAAACGCACCAGATTCGGTTTTTGATGTCAGATATTTCGTCATTCATTGAAAGACGAATGCCGCCCTTCAGCGTCGCTGGAGGTGCTCCCCAGCGGTCCAGGAGGCCGCCATGTATCGACGACTGCTGCTTAGTGCTTTATTCGGCCTGACCCTGTCTGCGTGTGTGCCCTATTACGATGGCGGTGCCACTTACTACCGCTCCGAGGTCTACACCGCACCGGCGCCAGCTTATTACTACGGCGGCCCCACCTACCTGTACGGGCGTGGTTACTACGCGCCGCCGCCGCGCTATTACTCGGCGCCGCGTTATTACCAGCCGGCGCCCCGTTATTACCCACGGCCCGGCTACCGGCCGTATCCGAACCAGGGTTGGGGCGGTAACCGTTGGGGCAACGGCGGTGGGCATAACCAGGGCGGCAACCGAGGCGGTGGGCATGGTGGTGGGCACCGTTAGATGTCGGATAAATCCGCCAGCGGGTGCCGGCCTTCCCAAGCCTTGTGAAAATGCGCATCGACCACGGCGTCCGGCACGCTGTTGACATCCGGCCAGTGCCAATGGGGCGTCTGGTCCTTATCGATCAACCGCGCCCGCACACCTTCGGCGAACTCCGGGTGGCGGCAGCAATTGAGGCTCAGGGTGTATTCCATCTGAAACACCTCGGCCAAGGACAGGTGCCGCGCCCGCTGGATCTGCTCCCACACCAGGTGCGCGGTCAGTGGGCAGCCGTCACTCAGGTTTTTGCCGGCGCGGCTGAACAGCGGGTCGGCATGTTCACGTAACAGGCTCAAGGCGCGCCAGGCGCAGCGCACATCACCCACATCCAGCCACTCATCGATCTGCGCACGGCGTGGCAGCCATTGCGCTTCGGGTTGCTGGCCGACGGCTTCCTGGGCGAGCGCCTTGAGCAGGCTGTTGAGCTGCATCGCGGTTTGTTCCTGCCAGTTCAGTTGCAACAGGCCGTCTATCAACGCTTCTTGCTGGTCATCGCGCAGGAAACGGTCGGCCAGGCCCAGGTCCAACGCATCACGGCCGTTGATATGGGCGCCGGTGAGGCCAAGAAATAACCCCAGCTTGCCCGGCAACCGCGACAGGAACCCACTGGCCCCCACATCCGGGTACAGGCCGATGCTGATCTCGGGCATGGCCAGGCGGCTGCTTGGTGTGACGATGCGCACCGAAGCGCTCTGCAGCAGGCCCATACCACCGCCCAGCACATAGCCGTGGCCCCAGCAGATCAGCGGTTTGGGGTAGGTGTGCAGGCGGTAGTCGAGGCGGTACTCAGTGGCGAAGAACTGCGCGGCCAGGGTGGGCACAACGCCGGGCTGTTCACGGCAGGCCTGGGCAAGGCTGCGGACTTCGCCACCGGCGCAAAAGGCTTTTGGCCCATTGCCGCGCAGCAGCACACACACGATATTCGGGTCTTTGGCCCAGGCTTCCAGACGTTCGTCCAAGGCCAGAATCATGGGCAGGGACAGCGCATTGAGGGATTTTTCCGCGTCCAGGCTGGCGATGCCGAGGCGGGCACCGTCGCTGCCGGTCAGCTCTTCGAAGTGCAGGTTCATTGTGACCTCAATCGAGACAGTGAGAGATCAGTATGATCGCTTCGTGGGAAAGTGCCGATGATGTGTCAGATCAATTGACAAGCGGGGTCGGCTTTCCTAGGGTTCGCCCATTCTTTTTTTACACGATGAACTGACCATGACCGAAGGCGACCGTATCAAACTCGAACCCAGCTGGAAACACGCCCTGCGGGATGAGTTCGACAAGCCCTACATGGCCGAACTGCGCGAGTTCCTGCGCCAGGAGCACGCCGCCGGCAAAGAGATCTACCCGCCTGGCCCATTGATTTTCAACGCGCTCAACTCGACGCCGTTGGACAAGGTCAAGGTGGTGATTCTCGGCCAGGACCCCTACCACGGCCCCGGCCAGGCCCATGGCTTGTGCTTCTCGGTACAACCGGGCGTGCCGACGCCGCCGTCGCTGGTCAATATCTACAAAGAACTCAAGCGTGACCTGAACATCGACATCCCCAACCACGGCTGCCTGCAAAGCTGGGCCGACCAGGGCGTGCTGATGCTCAACACCACCATGACCGTGGAGCGCGCGAATGCCAATGCCCATGCGGGCAAGGGCTGGCAGTTCTTTACCGATCGTGTGATCGAAGTGGTCAGCGAGCACCAGCCGCATCTGGTGTTCTTGTTGTGGGGCGCCCATGCGCAAGGCAAGCAAAAGCTGGTGGATGCGACCAAGCACCTGGTGCTGACGTCGGTGCACCCGTCGCCGCTGTCGGCGTATCGCGGGTTTTTGGGGTGTGGGCACTTCGGCCGTACCAACAAGTTTCTTGAGCAGAATGGCGAGACGCCGATTGAGTGGCGGTTGCCGCCCATTTAAGGCCAAACACATTCAAATGTGGGAGCGGGCTTGCTCGCGAAGAGGGAGTGCCAGTTAATGAATGTATCGACTGACACACCGCTGTCGCGAGCAAGCCCGCTCCCACATTTTGAACTGCGCCTGGCTTTATATCTTGTCCGGCTGACGATTCCAGTGCCTGAACAACGGCTCGGCCAAAAACAGCACAAACAACAAACGCATCACCTGCATCGCCGTCACTAACGGCACCGACAGCTGCAAGGTCTCTGCGGTGAGGCTCATTTCGGCAATGCCGCCCGGCATCATGCCCAGGGTGAGTGAGCGCAAATCCAGCTGCGTCAGCGCACTCAAGCCCACTGCCGCCAACGTCGCAAGCGCCATGGTCAGGGCGGTGCCGATCAAGGTACGGCCCATGAACGACGGCGCACGGCGGAAGAACTGACGGTTGAAGTGGCAGCCCAGGCCGCTGCCGATCAGCCATTGGCCGATCTGGCTGCCGCCGTCCGGCAGGCCGTAATGCAAGTCCCAGACAACACTGGCCGTCGCGCTGACCAATAGCGGCCCGAACAGCCACGGGTTGGGCTGACGTAAACGCTGCCAGCCCCAGGCCACCAGCGCGCCCAGCGGGAACAGCAGCGCCAGCCAACCCCAACTCACTGGTGCCGGATGAAACTGCGGTGTGCCGCCTTCGAGCAAGTATTTGAAGATCGCCGGCACACACAGCACCACCACCAGCACTCGCAGGCTTTGGCCCGCCGCGACACGGCTGAGCACCGCGCCATTGCGAGCGCCGAGGTTGACCATCTCACCGGAGCCGCCCGGCATGCTGGAGAAAAACGCGGTGGCGCGATCTTCACCGCTGCGGCGCATCAACCACACGCCGACGACGCTCGACAGGCTGGTGATCAGCGCACCGAAGAAAATCAGGCCGAAGTGGCTCATCACTTGCTCGATCACCACCGGCGTGAAGTGCAGGCCGATGCCGATGCCTACCACCCATTGGCCACATTTGCGCCCGCCGGGAATCTCCGCCAACTGCCACGGCGTCAGGCAGCGCACCAGGATGATCGCCAGCAACGAGCCGACCATATACGGCAAAGGCCAGCCGACGAGGCTGGCCAGGTAACCGCCGGCCAGGCCGACCAGCGGTGTTGCCCACCATTGTTTAAAGGTGACCTCAGACATCGGCCAGGGCACGACGCTGTTGGGCACGTTTACGCCAGATACGCAGCAGCGGTACGAACAACATGATTGCCGTCAGTACCCACACGCCAAAGGTGATCGGGCTGGACCAGAGGATCTCCAGCGCACCGTTGGAGATCGACAGCGCGCGGCGCAGGTTCTGCTCCATCAGGCCACCGAGGATAAAGCCCAGCAGTACCGGCGACAGCGGGAAGTCGAGCTTGCGCAGGATGTAACCGAAGATGCCGATACCGACCATCAGGAACAGGTCGAAGGTGGTGGCGTGAACCGCGTACACACCGATGGCGGTGATGATCGCGATCACCGGCACCAGCGCCCAGTTCGGCACGGCGAGGATGCGCGTGAAGATGCGGATCATCGGGATGTTGAGGATCACCAGCATGATGTTGGCGACAAACAGCGACGCGATCAGGCCCCAGACAATGTCCGGTTGCTGTTGGAACAGCAGTGGGCCAGGGGTGATGTTGTACAGCGACAGCGCGCCGATCATCACGGCAGTAGTGCCCGAACCGGGAACGCCAAGGGTCAGCATTGGCACCAGGGCACCGCAGGCGGACGCACCGATGGCGGTTTCCGGCGCCGCGAGGCCGCGCATGTCGCCCTGGCCGAATTTGCCGCTGGCACCGGCCAGGCGTTTCTCGGTCATGTAGGCAACGGCCGAAGCGAGGGTTGCACCGGCACCCGGCAGCACGCCCATGATGAAACCCAGCAGGCCGCAGCGGATGTTAACTACAAAAACCGCACCGGCTTCCTTCAGATTGAACATCATCCGCCCGGTGGCTTTTACCGCTTCCTGGCCACGGTGGGTTTTTTCCAGCAGCAGCAGGATTTCGCTGATGGAGAACAGGCCCAGTACCAACACCACAAACTGGATGCCGTCGGTGAGGTGGATGTTGTCGCCGGTAAAACGGTACACGCCACTGTTGGCATCGATGCCGACGGCGGAGAGGAACAGGCCGATCAGCGCCGCAACAAACGTCTTCAGCGGTTTGTCACCGGCCATGCCGCCCAGGCAGACAATCGCGAATACCATCAGTACGAAATATTCGGCCGGGCCGAAGGCAATCGCCCATTTGGCCAGCAGCGGCGCAAACAGCACCATGCCGCAGGTGGCGATAAATGCGCCGATGAACGAACTCCATGCCGACAACGACAACGCCACACCGGCCAGGCCTTTGCGGGCCATCGGGTAGCCGTCGAGGGTAGTCATTACGGTAGACGCTTCGCCCGGGATGTTGAGCAGGATCGAGCTGATACGGCCGCCGTATTCGCAGCCCAGGTACACGGCTGCGAGCAGGATCAGCGCCGACTCCGGCGGCAACCCCAACGCGAACGCGATGGGGATCAACAAGGCCACGCCGTTGATCGGGCCCAGGCCCGGCAGTAGGCCGACCACGGTGCCGATCAAGGTGCCGCACAGCGCGGTCACCAGGTTGTAAGGGGTCAGCGCAACGCCGAAGCCCTGGCCCAAATAGCTGAACGTATCCATATCAGTTCTCCAGAACTTCAAGCAGGCCGAGGGGCAGCGGTACATCCATGGCCTTGTCGAACAGCAGGTACAGGCCGATAGCCATGAGGGTGACGATCACTACGCTGGGCAACCAGCGCCCGCCATACAGGCGTGCCATCGGAATGCCGATCAGCATGCTGCTGAGGATGAAACCCAAGGGCTCGAAAGTGCCGGCGAACACGATCAACAGCGCGACGCAGATACTGATCTTGATCAGGGTTTCGCGGTCCAGCGCCGGTTCTTCTTCGGTGTGTTTGGTCGGTTGTGGGCGAAAGATCATGTAGATCAGGCCCAGGCTCATCAGGCCAAGCATCAGCAGCGGGTAGGCACGTGGGCCGACCGGCTCGTAGGAAAACGCCGCCTGATACGGCCAGGCCATCAGCGCAAGACCGGCGCAGAGCAGCAGCATCACCGAGGCGAAAATGCGTTGTAAGAGCATGTGGAACTCCTGGGCCGCACCGCCCGTTGAGGAGGGCGCGGCCGAGCAAAAGAGGGGCGATTACTGGATCAGGCCGAACTCTTTGGCCAGCACTTTGTAGTCAGCCACCTGTTTCTTCACGTAGGTGTCCAGCTCCGGGCCGGTCATGGCGAACGGGAACAGCTCACGCTGGTCACGCAGCTTGGCGAACTCTTCAGAGGCCAGCAGTTTGTCGAACGCTTCTTTCCACCAGGCGTAGTCGGCATCGCTGACTTTTGGCCCAAGGTAGAAACCACGTACCACTGGCCAGACGATGTCGTAGCCTTGCTCTTTGGCGGTCGGAATATTTTTCATTTCCGGCTCGTCCAGGCGCTCCTCGGCGAACACAGCGAGCAGGCGCATGTCACCGCTGAGGATGTGCGGCATGGAGTCGGAGATGTCGGTACTGCCCACCTGGATGTGGCCGCCGAGCAGGGCGGTGGCGATTTCACCGCCGCCTTCGAGGGCGACGTAGCGCAGCTCGCGCGGGTTGATCCCTGCGGCCTTGGCGATCAGGGCGGTTTGCATCCAGTCCTGGCTGCCAACAGTACCGCCGGAACCGATCACCACGCTGCCCGGATCTTTCTTCAGGGCTTTGACGAGATCGTCGAGGTTTTTGTAGGACGAGTCGCTTTTCACTGCGATGGCACCGTAGCTGGTGCCCACCGCTGCCAACCACCGCACAGCGCTTTCATCGAAGCGGCCGAACTTGCCTTGGGCCAGGTTCAACAATGAACCGCTGGACCAGGCCACCAATGTGCCGCCGTCCGCTGGGCGCTGTGCTACCACCGCGTTATAGGCCACCGCGCCCACGCCGCCAGGCATGTAGGTGACGCGCATCGGTTTACTCAGCAGCTTTTCATTGACCAACGCGCTTTGCGCCAGTTTGCAGGTCAGGTCAAAACCACCGCCGGGGGAGGCTGGGGCGATGCATTCGGGGCGCTTGGGTTCGTCGGCGGCCAGCAGTTGCCCGGCGAACAGCATGCAGCCGGCGGCGAGGGCCAATTTACGCAGTGAATAGGTCATTTTTAACTCCGTCTTGTTGTTATGGGGTACGACTACCAAAGAGCCAGGCTGTAACTCACCAGCACGCGCACTTCATCCGCATCACGGGCCGAGTAGTTGGAACGATACGTGGCATTACGCAGGCGAAACGCGACATCCTTGAACGTGCCGCTTTGTACGATGTAGCGGATCTCGCTGTTACGTTCCCACTCCTTGCCGGTTTCGCCGTTCTTGAGCTTGATGTTGTCACCTGACAGGTAACGGCTCATGAAGCTCAGGCCGGGAATGCCCAGCTTGGCGAAATCGTAGTCGTAGCGCGCTTGCCAGGAGCGTTCTTCGGCGCCGGCAAAGTCGTTGATCTGTACGAAGTTGACCAGGTACGGGTCGGCCCCATCCACATACGGAAAGGCGCTGTCGCCGGACATGTGCTGGTAGCCGGCGCTGAGCTTATGGCCATTGAGGGCATAGCTGAACAGGCCGTTGAGGGATTTGTTGTCGATCTTGCCACCATGGGCTGCACCGGTGTCATCACTGATGGCCAGGCGCAGGTCAGTGCCGAAGGTGCCGGGGCCGAGCGGGCGTGAGGCGACCAGGCCGAGGAAGTGCTGGCGGTACACGTCATCGAGTTGGGCGAAGTGGTAGCTGCCGGTGATCTTGTCGGCGAACTTGTAGTCAACGCCGCCGAAGTTAAAGTGCTTGCCGGTAGCACCGCTGACGAAACGGCTGTTCTTGTTGTTGAGGGCGATCTCTTCGTAGTCGGTGGAGTCGCGGTCTTTGGCTTTATCCAGGCGGCCGCCGGTAAACACCAGGTTCTTGAACTCTTTGGAGGTCAGCAAGCCACCGTTGAAGGTTTGCGGCAGGATGCGGCCGTCGTTGGGCTTGAGGATCGGCAGTTCAGGGATCAGCGCGCCGATCTTGAGTTCGGTGGCGGAGATCTTCACTTTGCCGGTCAGGCCGAGTTTGGAGTAGTCGTCGACAGCCCGGCCGTTGTCAGTAGGCAGCAAGCCAGAACCTGTGCGGTCGGGGCTGGAGTCGAGCTTGACCCCAAGCATGCCCAGCGCGTCCACACCAAAGCCGACGGTACCGTCGGTGTAGCCCGATTGCAGATTGAGCATGAAGCCCTGCGCCCATTCGTCGCGCTTGGATTGTTGCGCGCTGGTGCCGTCACGGAAATCGCGGTTGAAATACATGTTGCGGGTTTCCAGCGTAGCGCTGCTGTCTTCGAAGAAGGCAGCCTGGCTAAGCGGCGAAAAGCCGGCAAGGGCGGTGGCACTGGCAAGGGCGGTCTTGGCAAGACGGGAAAAACGCACAGGCGGGCAAGCCTGGGGCTGGGTCGACAGCATTGTGGTGTACTCCGTTATTGTTCTTATTTTGGCGAAAACGCTTCGAGGCGTTTTTCGGGCGCTACGGATCAGGTAGCTCAGCGGGCATTACCCACCGTTGCTGGATGCTAAAGGGCGAAGCTTTCACTAACCTTTCAGTTGTCTTTCAATGTTTTCGGTCTTCACAGGGCAGGCGGCGCCTGTAAACTGCCCGCCAAAGCGTGGCGTCGACCATGCCCGAACGAGGTGAAAATCCATGCGCGTCCTCTTGGTTGAAGACCATCTGCAACTCGCCGAAAGTGTTGCCCAAGCGCTCAAGAGCACGGGTTTGACCGTCGACGTGTTGCACGACGGCGTGGCCGCGGACCTGGCCTTGAGCAGCGAGGAATATGCAGTGGTGATCCTCGATGTAGGGCTGCCGCGCATGGACGGTTTTGAGGTGTTGGCGCGTCTGCGGGCGCGTGGGAAAAATCTGCCGGTGCTGATGTTGACGGCGCGCAGTGATGTTAAAGACCGTGTGCATGGCCTGAACCTGGGCGCTGATGACTACCTGGCCAAACCCTTTGAGTTGACCGAGCTGGAAGCGCGGGTCAAGGCGCTGCTGCGCCGCAGTGTGCTGGGTGGTGAGCGTCAGCAGGCGTGCGGCGTGCTGGTCTACGACCTGGATACCCGGCGTTTCACCGTGGGCGGCGAGCTGATGACGCTGACCTCCCGCGAGCAGGCGGTGCTTGAGGCGCTGATCGCGCGGCCCGGCCGCGTGATGAGCAAGGAGCAACTGGCCTCTCAGGTGTTCGGTCTGGACGAGGAAGCCAGCCCGGACGCCATCGAAATCTACGTGCACCGCCTGCGCAAGAAACTCGACGGCCAGCCCATCGCCATCGTGACGTTCCGTGGCCTTGGCTACTTGCTGGAAGCCCGCGATGCATAAGCCCAGCAGCCTGCGCTGGCGATTGCTATGGAACCTGGCGCTGCTGCTGGTGGTGTTGATGCTCGCCAGCGGCATGAGTGCTTATTGGAATGGTCGCGAAGCCGCCGACACCGCCTATGACCGCACGTTGCTGGCCTCGGCGCGCACCATCGCCGCCGGGTTGACCCAGGTGGACGGCACCCTGAGTGCCAATGTGCCGTATGTGGCGCTGGACACGTTCGCCTACGACAGCGCCGGGCGGATTTACTATCAGGTCAATGACATCGATCGCAAGCTCATCTCCGGTTACGAAAACCTCCCTGGCCCGCCGCCGGGTACGCCGCGCACCGATGATTACCCGGCGTTGGCGAGGTTTTACAACGCCATGTACCAGGGCCAGCATGTGCGGGTGGTGAGCCTGCTCAAGGCGGTGTCGGAGCCGAACATGAACGGCATGGCGGAAATTCGCGTGGCCGAAACCGATGAAGCGCGCGAAAGCATGGCCCGCAGCCTCATGGCCGACACGCTGCTGCGCCTGGGCATGCTGGCGGTCGGTGCGTTGTTGCTGGTGTGGTTTGCCGTGAGTGCGGCGCTGCGCCCGCTGGAGCGCCTGCGCACCGCCGTGGAAGAGCGCCAACCCGATGATTTGCGCCCGCTGCCGCTGGTGGAGGTGCAACATGAATTCGGCCCGTTGGTGCGCTCGCTCAATCATTTCACCGAGCGCCTGCGCGGCCAGTTCGAGCGCCAGGCGCAGTTTATTGCCGACGCCGCCCACGAACTGCGCACTCCGCTGGCGGCGCTTAAGGCCCGGCTTGAGCTGGGCCTGCGCAGCAGTGACCCGGTAACCTGGCGCAGCACCTTGGAAACGGCGGCCCAAGGCACCGACCGTCTGACCCACTTGGCCAACCAATTGCTGTCGCTGGCGCGCATCGAAAACGGCGCCCGCGCGATTGCCGAAGGCGGTGCGCAATTGCTCGACCTCAGCCAGCTGGCGCGGGAACTGGGCATGGCCATGGCGCCACTGGCCCACGCACGAGGCGTTGCCCTGGCGTTAGAGGCGGATGAACCGGTGTGGCTGCGTGGTGAGCCGACGTTGTTGAATGAACTGCTGAGCAATCTGGTGGATAACGCCCTGGCCCACACGCCACCGGGCGGTAACGTGATTTTGCGGGTGACCGCGCCGGCGATCCTCGAAGTTGAAGATGACGGCCCAGGCATCCCGCTGGATGAGCGGGACCGGGTTTTCGAACGTTTCTACCGCCGCAGCCAGCAGGGCATGGGCTCAGGCTTGGGGCTGGCAATTGTCGGCGAGATCTGCCGCGCGCATTTGGCCCAGATCAGCCTGCATGATGGTGAATTGGCGGGGTTGAAGGTGCGGGTGAGTTTTATCGCGGGGTAGTCAATAAAACATTGAGCGCGCTTCATCCAACTCCGCACGCAGCGTCTCGCTGTAGGGGTCGATGCGCAGTTTCTTGAGCGCCGGCAGGCTGGTCACGTCTACGTTGGCCAATGGATGCGCGGTGCCGCGGTGGCAATACAGTGCGGCGATTTGCACCACGTCGATGTAATCCAGGCGTGGGGAGTCGCGCTCCAGGTCCAGGTACTGCCCCGGCAGCTTGGCCAGCATCTCCGGGAAATCCCACACACCCAGCAGTTTATCGCCCAGCAACGGGTGGATGCTGTCGATCACATGGTTGAGGCTGACCGGGTCGGCCAGCAGCTCGTAATGGTCTTCGGCGTAGGTGAGGATCGGCAACACGCCAATCTGATGCACCAGCCCACCGAGGGCGGCCTGGTCTGGCTTGAGTTGGCTATGGTTGCGGCACAGGGCATAACTCACGCCCGCCACTTCCAGGCTGCGGCGCCACACTTCGCGCATTTTCAGTTCGACGACTTCGGAGCGGGCGTGGAAGATCTGTTCCATGACCAGGCCGATGGCCAGGTTGCTGCTGTAGTTGGTGCCCAGCCGCGTGATGGCGGTATGCAGGTCGGTGACTTCCTGGGTGGCGCGCAGCAGCGGGCTGTTGACCACTTTGATCAGGCGTGCCGACAGAGCGGTATCGCGACCGATCACTTTGCTCAAGTGGCTGATGCTGATTTCCGGGTCTTCGGCGGCCTGACGAATGTTCAAGGCCACTTCCGGTAATGTCGGCAGAACCAGGTCATCGTTGTCGATGGCCGTCACCAAAGCCTGTTGGACTTTTTCCGCCAGCTTGTTCATTCATGCTCTCTAGGGTGTTGCAAAAAGGTACGGCGATTAACGCTGGATCTCTTTATCGCGATCCAGTAGGTACGGCAGGTCGAGTAGTTGTAAGCCGGGGCCTTCCAGGGTGCCGACGTGCACATCGCCGCTTTCGGCAGCTTCGGCTTGCAGCACGGCCAGAAGTTCAATTGATTGGTCAGCTTTTGCCGCGATGACGACTTCGCCGATCGCGCTGTTATGGTTGGGCGAGAACAGCGGTGTGCCCGGCTCGGGCAATTGCTCGGCATTGAGGCTCAGGCGATACAGGCGACGCTTGAGTTTGCCCAGGTACTGCATGCGCGCGACGATTTCCTGGCCGGTGTAGCAGCCTTTTTTGAAGCTGACGCCGCCCACGGCCTGCAGGTTGAGCATCTGCGGGATAAACAGTTCGCGGGTCTGCGGCATGACCTGGCCGATGCCGGCGCGGATTTGGCCGAGCAGCCAGGCATTCAAGTCAGCTTGTTGCAGCTGGCTGGCCAATTGCTGGCGTACCGCTTCGGCGTCTTCCGCAGGTACCCAGAGTTCGGCGCGGTTCGGGGAGACACGAATGGCAATCAAAGTGTCGGTGCGCACCACACTGTCGGTGTCGGCCGGCAGCTCAAGGCCGAGGGCGGCCAGGGTGTGGTCCGCATTCGACAAGCCAAAGCGTGCCCAGGCGGCGCTTTCGTCGGTGAGCTTGGATTTGGAGAACACCGCGTATTTCTTCAGGTCTGCCAGTTGCGGTTCGAGCAGCTCGGTGGCCATGGCCAGCAACACGCCGTCACCTTGCAGCAGGATGCGAAAACTCGACTGCATGCGGCCTTTTTGCGTACAACGCGCGCCGAGGCTGGCCTGGGTGTCGCTCAGGTAATTGAGGTTGCAGGTCAGTTGCCCTTGCAGGAACTTGGCAGCGTCGGAGCCGCGGACGGCAAGGACGCCTTCGTGTGTCAGGGGGCAGAAAAATGCAGAGTCGGCCATGGGTCTTCGCAGGTCAAAAAGTCATGGGTGCATCATAGAGGGGCGCCCGGCAAATGGATAGTTTCCGTATGGGGCGACCAAAGCCGAGTGTCCCGCTGCCGTCGGGCCTGTATACTTGCGCGCTATTTGAGGAGCAGTCCATGGTAGAAGAAGTAGAAATCAACCGCCTCTACTGGCACAGCCGCCGTGGCATGCTGGAGCTGGATGTGTTGCTGGTGCCGTTCACTAAAGAGGTGTACGCGACGCTGGATAAGGTAGATCGCGATCTCTACGTGCGGCTGCTGGAGTGCGAAGATCAGGACATGTTCGGCTGGTTCATGGAGCGCGCCGAATCCGAAGACCCGGAACTGCAGCGCATGGTTCGCAAGATTCTGGATCGTGTCCAGCCCAAGTAATACGTTTGAATGCCGCTGGCAGGCCTCTAGGCTGATGCTGGCGGCGTACCTGCTTGCCCAGGCGTTCGCACTGGGTGCCTTGTTGATTATTGATTTGCCCTTCGCAAGCCTCGGCATTCTGGTGTGCCTGGCGCATGCCGCCTGGGTGTTGCCGCGGCATATCCTGCTGACTCACCGTTCGTCGATTCGTGGCCTGCGCCGCGACGAAGATGGCTGGCAGTTGTTCAGTGCCGCGCGCGGCTGGCACAGCGTGCAGTTGCGCCCCGACAGCCTGGCGTTGCCGCTGATCGTGGTGCTGCGCTATCGGGTGAAAGGCGAGTGGTGGGTGCGTTCTGTTTGCGTACCGATGGATTCGCAGGTCGCCGATGTGCACCGGCGCCTGCGGGTACGCTTGAAGTTCAGTCGCCGTAGGTGGCTGGCACCAGAATAGTGTCGCGTGCCTCGGGCAGCATTTGCGGGTAGTCGAGGGTGTAATGCAGGCCGCGGCTTTCCTTGCGCTCCATGGCTGAGCGGATCATCAGTTCGGCAACCTGGGCCAGGTTGCGCAATTCGATCAGGTCGCGGCTGACTTTGTAGTTGCTGTAGAACTCGTCGATCTCATCCAGCAGCAAACGCACGCGGTGTTGCGCCCGCGCCAGGCGTTTGTTGGTGCGCACAATGCCTACGTAGTCCCACATGAAGCGGCGCAGCTCGTCCCAATTGTGGGCGATGATCACGTCTTCGTCCGAATCGGTCACTTGGCTGGCGTCCCAGCGCGGCAGGGCGGCGGGCACTGGAATACGCGGCAATTGCTCAAGGATATCGGCAGCGGCCGAGCGCGCGTAGACGAAACATTCGAGCAACGAGTTGCTGGCCATGCGGTTGGCGCCGTGCAGGCCGGTGAAGCTGGTTTCGCCGATCGCATACAGGCCCGGCACGTCGGTGCGGCCGTGCTGGTCGACCATCACGCCGCCACAGGTGTAGTGCGCAGCCGGCACCACCGGGATCGGGCCTTTGGTGATGTCGATGTTGAACGCCAGGCAGCGCTCGTAGACGGTGGGGAAGTGGGTCTTGATGAAGGCTTCAGGTTTGTGGCTGATATCCAGATACACGCAGTCGATGCCCAGGCGCTTCATTTCGTGGTCGATGGCGCGGGCCACGATATCCCGTGGCGCCAGCTCGGCACGCGGGTCGAAACGCTGCATGAAGCGCTCGCCGTTCGGCAGTTTCAGGTGCGCACCTTCGCCGCGCAGGGCTTCGGTGATCAGAAAACTCTTGGCCTGCGGGTGATACAGGCAGGTGGGGTGGAACTGGTTGAATTCCAGGTTGGCCACCCGACAGCCTGAACGCCAGGCCATGGCGATGCCATCACCGCAGGCGCCATCGGGGTTGCTGGTATAGAGGTAGACCTTGGCGGCACCGCCTGAGGCCAAAATGGTGAAGCGTGCGCCGTAGGTGTCGACTTCGCCACTGGCGCGGTTGAGCACATAGGCGCCGAGGCAGCGTTCGCCGTCCAGGCCCAGGCGCTTTTCGGTGATCAGGTCGACGGCGACGCGTTGCTCCAGCAGTTCGATGTTGGGGCGTTGGCGGGCTTGTTCGAGCAACGTCTTGAAGATGGCGGCGCCGGTAGCGTCGGCGGCGTGGATGATGCGGCGATGGCTGTGGCCGCCTTCGCGGGTCAAATGGAATTCGAATCCGCCGTCATCGCTGCCGGCGTGTTCGTCGCGCGTGAACGGCACGCCCTGGTCGATCAGCCATTGGATAGCTTCGCGGCTATGCTCGACGGTGAAGCGCACCGCCTCTTCGTTGCACAGGCCGCCGCCGGCGTTAAGGGTGTCTTCGACGTGGGATTGCACGGTATCGGTGTCGTCCAGCACGGCTGCGACACCGCCCTGGGCCCAGAAAGTCGAGCCATTGGCCAGGTCGCCCTTGCTCAGGACCGCAATGCGCAGGTGGCTGGGGAGGGTGAGTGCCAGGCTCAAGCCGGCCGCACCGCTACCGATCACCAGAACATCGTGTTGAAACTGTTGGCTCATTTGAAGGATTCCGCAAAAAGCGATCCAAAGGGCTGGCGCAAACAGGACGCCTGGATCGGCGAATCAAAGGGTCACACGGGCCACTAGTATATAGAGGGGGGGAGCGGCACAATAGCCGGGCATTCGTGGCAATGTGAAATTACGGTGCACAGCTGGGGTCATATGGGCCGGCTATTGAGATGGGAACTTTTTGCATGAGCCCCGACTCAATAGCAGGTTGCCCGAAAGCTGGGAAAACGTTGAGTTTATTGGCCCGTCGGGAGCATTGGACGCGTCAGAAAACCGGCGACAAGATTATTCGCGCAGCCGGCCTAGCCCGCGCTGCGTTTTTCGTGTGTGCCAAATCAGTGCATGCCGGAAACTTGCTTGGAGGGGGAGAACTTTTGCGAAAAGTCCTAGTCTATGTTTGCAAGCCTGATCGTTTAGTTATGCAAGCCTCCTGCGAGTACAACGAGGAGTGTTCATGCTAACCCAGGAAGAGGATCAGCAGCTGGTCGAGCGCGTTCAACGTGGCGACAAGCGAGCATTTGATCTGCTAGTGCTGAAATACCAGCACAAAATTCTCGGGTTGATCGTGCGGTTTGTGCACGACACCCATGAAGCGCAGGACGTTGCACAGGAAGCCTTTATCAAGGCGTACCGTGCACTTGGCAATTTTCGCGGTGACAGTGCGTTTTACACGTGGCTGTACCGCATCGCCATTAACACGGCGAAGAACTATCTGGTGTCTCGCGGCCGCCGCCCACCGGACAGTGATGTAAGTTCAGAAGATGCAGAATTTTACGATGGTGATCACGGCCTCAAAGATCTCGAGTCGCCGGAACGTGCTTTGCTGCGCGACGAGATCGAAGGGACCGTTCATCGCACTATTCAGCAACTGCCAGAAGATTTGCGTACGGCGTTAACTTTACGTGAATTCGATGGTCTCAGTTACGAAGACATTGCGAGCGTCATGCAATGTCCGGTGGGGACTGTAAGGTCACGGATTTTCCGGGCCCGGGAAGCCATCGACAAAGCCTTGCAACCGTTGTTGCAAGAAAACTAAAGACAGCGGCGACAGCCAAGAGAGGAACCGCCATGAGTCGTGATGCCCTGCAGGAATCGCTGTCCGCAGTGATGGATAACGAAGCGGATGAACTGGAACTTCGTCGAGTGCTCAATGCATTTGATGATGCCGAAACCCGTGATACCTGGTCTCGTTACCAAGTCGCTCGGGCGGTGATGCACAAGGATCTTTTAATCCCTCGTCTGGATATTGCTGCGGCCGTTTCTGCCGCGTTGGCCGATGAAGCCGTTCCGGCAAAAGCTGCTCGTGGTCCATGGCGTAGCCTGGGTCGCCTGGCAGTAGCTGCCTCGGTGACTGTTGCCGTGCTGGCCGGTGTTCGCCTGTACAACCAGGACGAAATTGCCGGTGCCGAACTGGCCCAGCAGACTCAGCAACCGGTCATGGCCGGTCCGCAAGTCAAAGGCCCAGCGGTACTGGCCGGCTACAAGGAAAGCTCTGATGCCACCGGCCCTATGGCCAACGGCGTACTTCAAGGGCAATCCGGCTGGCAAGACCAGCGTCTTCCAGGCTACCTGCGCCAACACGCACAGGAATCGGCCTTGAAAGGCACTGAAAGCGCTCTGCCATACGCTCGTGCAGCAAGCCTGGAAAACCGCTAAACCGCTAAGGGGCCCTATGCGCGCCATACCGCTCCTTACGCTTTTGCTCAGTGGTTGTTTTGCACTATCCGCCCATGCCGACGAAGCCCAAGATTGGCTGACTCGACTTGGGCGTGCAGAGCAGCAGCAAAGCTTTGCAGGTACGTTCGTCTACGAGCGTAACGGCAGTTTCTCTACCCATGACATCTGGCATCGCGTCCAGGACGGTCACGTCCGCGAGCGGCTTTTGCAACTCGACGGTTCTGCCCAGGAACTTGTGCGGGTAGATGGACGTACGCAATGTGTCAGTGGCACCTTGGTTGCCGGCCTTGGCAACTCACCGGATGCGCCTTCGCGCGCTCTGGATCCGCAAAAACTTACTCAATTCTACGAACTGACCGTCATTGGCAAATCTCGCGTGGCCGGTCGCAATGCGGTGATTGTGTCGATCAGTCCGCGTGATCAATACCGATATGGCTTTGAGTTGCACCTGGATCGTGAAACCGCGCTGCCACTCAAGTCCCTGTTGCTCAATGAGCAAGGCCAGCTCTTGGAGCGTTTTCAGTTCACTCGACTGAACACTTCGGCTGCGCTGACGGATCGTGACCTGCAGCCCAGCAGCGAATGCTCGCCTGTCGCTGTTTCCAGCACCAAAGCCCCCGAGGTGCCCACTACCCACGCATGGCATCTGGACTGGCTGCCTCCAGGTTTTCAGCTCACCAACAGCGTTTCGCGAAAAGACACTCGAACCCAATCCACTGTCGACAGCCTGATGTACGACGATGGCCTTGCACGTTTCTCAGTGTTTCTTGAGTCTACCGACGGTGCGAGTGTGAGCGAAACACGCACGCAACTTGGCCCAACGGTCGCCGTGTCGCGCCGCCTGAACACAGTCGATGGCGAAGTGATGGTAACGGTTGTCGGCGAAATCCCTATCGGCACCGCCGAACGCATCGCGCTGTCGGTGCGCGGCGAAAAGACCGTCGCCAAGCCATGAGCCGTTAATCCTATGTTCATCCTGACCTTTCAATGTGAGCCTTTGCGTGGTTGGGGGCTGAGAGCATGAAATTTCTGGATCAGTATTTTCACTTGCAAAAAATCCCCATGTTTTTTATAGGTCAGAGCTTGTCGGCTCTGACCTTATTTTGTTCGCGGAACAAAAATGCCGGTCGAAGTTTTCGGCGTTTCTTGAACCCTGTCGCTCAACCCTGCTCGTCGTAACGGGAGCTGTATGTCGATACCACGTTTGAAGTCTTACCTAACCATAGTCGCCACGGTATTGGTGCTGGGTCAGGCCGTGTCCGCGCAAGCGGCCGAGTTGCCTGACTTTACCCAGCTTGTGGAGCAGGCTTCGCCTGCCGTGGTGAACATCAGTACCACGCAGAAGCTGCCGGATCGCAAAGTCTCGAACCAGCAGATGCCCGACCTGGAAGGCTTGCCGCCGATGCTGCGCGAGTTCTTCGAGCGTGGCATGCCGCAACAACGTTCCCCGCGTGGCGGTGGTGGCGGGCAGCGTGAGGCACAGTCCCTGGGCTCGGGCTTCATCATCTCGCCGGATGGCTACATCCTCACCAATAACCATGTGATTGCCGACGCTGACGAAATTCTCGTACGCCTGGCCGACCGCAGTGAATTGAAAGCCAAGCTGGTGGGCACCGACCCGCGTTCCGACGTGGCCCTGCTGAAAATCGAAGGCAAAGACCTGCCTGTGCTGAAGCTGGGTAAATCCCAGGACCTGAAAGCCGGGCAATGGGTAGTCGCGATCGGTTCACCGTTTGGCTTTGACCATACCGTGACCCAAGGCATCGTCAGCGCCATCGGCCGCAGCCTGCCCAATGAAAACTACGTGCCGTTCATCCAGACCGACGTGCCGATCAACCCGGGTAACTCCGGTGGTCCGCTGTTCAACCTGGCGGGCGAAGTGGTGGGGATCAACTCACAGATCTACACCCGCTCCGGTGGTTTCATGGGCGTGTCCTTCGCCATTCCGATCGACGTGGCCATGGACGTGTCCAACCAACTCAAAAGCGGCGGCAAGGTCAGCCGTGGCTGGTTGGGTGTGGTGATCCAGGAAGTGAACAAAGACCTGGCTGAATCGTTTGGCCTCGACAAGCCGGCCGGTGCCCTGGTCGCGCAGATCCAAGACGATGGCCCGGCTGCCAAAGGCGGCCTGCAAGTGGGCGACGTGATCCTGAGCATGAATGGCCAGCCGATCATCATGTCCGCCGACCTGCCGCATCTGGTAGGCGCCCTGAAAGCCGGCAGCAAAGCCAAGCTTGAAGTGATTCGTGACGGCAAGCGCCAGACCGTTGAGCTGACCGTCGGCGCGATCCCGGAAGAGGGCGCAACCCTGGATGCACTGGGCAACGCCAAACCAGGCGCTGAGCGCAGCAGCAATCGCTTGGGCATTGCCGTGGTTGAGCTGACCGACGAGCAGAAGAAGAGCTTCGACCTCAAGAGCGGTGTCGTGATCAAAGAAGTTCAGGACGGCCCAGCCGCCTTGATCGGCCTGCAACCAGGCGATGTGATCACCCACCTGAACAACCAGGCGATCAACTCCACCAAGGAATTCACCGACATCGCCAAAGCGTTGCCGAAGAATCGCTCGGTGTCGATGCGCGTGTTGCGTCAGGGTCGTGCAAGCTTCATCACCTTCAAGCTGGCCGAGTAATCCGCTAGCTCAATAAAAAGCCCCGCTTTCGGTTAACGAAAGCGGGGCTTTTTTGTGGGCGATGGTTTTAGCTCATCATCCCTTTCACCAGCCGTTCCTGCTCGATCAGCTCACGCTGGCGCGCGTCGATGCGCGAAGACAGTGGGAAGTTGTTGCCGGCCCGACGCTTGGCAAAGTCCAGTTGCTGAATAGCCTGCTTGAAGTCACCCACCAGTGCAAAGTACTCGGCACGCGCCTGATGCAGGCCGATGATGTTGCCGGACAGGCCGCGAGTCTCGGCAACCTGATACCACACATCCGGATCATCGGGCCGCGACTTGAGCAACCCGTCCAGTGCCTTTTCAGCATCGGCCGTACGGTTCTGCTTGAGCAGCACATCGATGCGTATCTGATTCAGCGGATAGCTGCCGGGGTACTGGGCCAGCATCCGATCAGTCCGTTGCTGGGCATCGGGCAGGCGGTTGCTGTCGATATCCAACTCGATCTGCGCCAGGTTGTAGGTAATGTCGTTGGGCGCCTTGGCCAGCAGCGGCTGCAAGCTTTCCCGCGCTTCTTTGAACTGAGTGCCCTTGATCTGCGCGATGGCCAGGCCATAACGGGCTATATCGTTTTTCGGGTTCTCGTCCAATTGCGCCTGGAAGCGCTTGGCGGCAAGCCCCGGTGTATCTTCGTATTGCAACTGCACCCGTGCGCGAATCAGTTGATAGCGCAAGCTGTCTTCCTTGCCGCCGGGTTTGCTTTGTTCGGCGCGGTTACGGGTGTCGGCAATACGCGATTCGGTCACCGGGTGAGTCAGCAAAAACTCAGGTGGCTTGGCGTCGAAACGGTATTGGCGCATCAAGCGTTCGAACATGGTCGGCATGGAGCGTGGGTCATAACCGGCTTTTTCCAGGTTGAGGATGCCGATACGGTCAGCCTCTTGTTCGTTCTGGCGTGAGAACCTGCGCTGTTCCTGGATAGCTGCCGCCTGGCTGCCCGCAATCGCGGCAATACCGGCATCGCCCGCACCCGCTGCTGCCGCGATAATACCGCCGAGCAGGGCGGCCATCATCGGGATCTGCATGCGCGACTGCGCCTCCACACCCCGCGCAAAGTGACGTTGGGACAAGTGAGCCAATTCGTGAGCGAGTACCGAGGCATATTCGCCTTCGGTCTGGGCATTCAGGAACAGGCCGCCGTTAACCCCGACAATCCCGCCGGGTGCGGCAAAGGCGTTGAGCTGCGGGCTGTCGATAAGGATAAATTCCAGGCGCCGGTCATTCACCTGGCTGGTCTCCACCAGTTTGTACACGCTGGTTTCGACGTAGTCCTTGAGCTGCGGGTCATTGAGTTGCGAGACCTGGCCCCGCAGGTAGGCCAGCCATGCGCGGCCCAGTTGGAACTCTTGTTGCGGTGAGACAATGGCAGAACTGGCGTCGCCGAGTGACGGCAGGTCGTCAGCGAAGGCCGGGGAGGCCAGCAGGCAAGCCAGCGTCAGCAGGGTAGGGCGCAAAAAAGTCATGCACAAAGCCTTTCGACAAAGAGCTTACTGTAGCCGGACACTGAGCTTCGGACCAGATATTCTAAGCACCCCAAACGCATGCCCGGAGCAAACCGATGACCGACGCTGTAGCCTTTGACGCCGAACTTGATGCCAGTGGCCTCAATTGCCCGCTGCCCCTGCTCAAGGCCAAGCTGGAACTCAACCGATTGGCCAGCGGTGCCGTGCTCAAGGTGATCGCCACGGACGCGGGCTCCCAGCGCGATTTCCGCACTTTTGCCAAGCTGGCCGGGCATACGCTGCTGCACGAAGAAGACGCTGGCGGTGTGTACCG
The DNA here is from genome assembly GCF_019352915.1 of Pseudomonas sp. Xaverov 259. NCBI lineage: Bacteria > Pseudomonadati > Pseudomonadota > Gammaproteobacteria > Pseudomonadales > Pseudomonadaceae > Pseudomonas > Pseudomonas sp. Xaverov 259. The sequence goes on from NZ_JAAAFV010000013.1 coordinate 41,073, forward strand.
TTACTGGTTGCGCAAGGCCTGAACTGTTCGCCCCTACCCCCCGAGGTTGATTGATGTTCAAAGTGTTACGAGACTGGATTCAGCGCTATTTTTCCGATGAAGAAGCGGTGGTGCTGGCTGTCCTGCTGTTTCTGGCCTTCACCGCAGTGCTCACCTTGGGCGGCATGCTGGCGCCGGTACTGGCGGGCATGGTGCTGGCGTACCTGATGCAGGGCCTGGTCACTACCCTTGAGCGTTTGCGTTTGCCCGGCGGCCTGGCGGTAGGGCTGGTCTTTGCCCTGTTCATGGGCCTGTTAGTGGTGTTTATCGTCGTGGTGCTGCCACTGCTGTGGCATCAGTTGATCACCTTGTTCAACGAGTTGCCGGGCATGCTCGCCAAGTGGCAATCACTGTTGCTGCTGTTGCCGGAGCGCTATCCGCACCTGGTGTCGGACGAGCAAGTGTTGCAGGCCATCGAAGTGGCGCGCGGCGAAATCGGAAAATTCGGGCAATGGGCGCTGACGTTTTCCCTGTCCAGCCTGCCGCTTTTGGTCAACATCATGATCTACCTGGTGCTGGTGCCGATCCTGGTGTTTTTCTTCCTCAAGGACCGCGAGATGATCGGCCGCTGGGTCAGTGGCTACCTGCCACGTGAACGGGCGCTGATTACCCGGGTGGCCGAAGAAATGAACCGGCAGATCGCCAACTATATTCGCGGCAAAGTCATTGAGATCGTGATTTGTGGCGGCGTCACCTACATCGCGTTTGTCGCGCTCGGGCTGAACTACGCGGCGCTGCTGGCCTTGCTGGTGGGTGTATCGGTGGTAGTGCCGTATGTGGGCGCGGTGGTGGTGACCGTGCCGGTGATGTTGATTGCGTTGTTCCAGTGGGGCTGGAGCGATCAGTTCATCTACCTGATGGCGGTGTACGGAATTATCCAGACCCTGGATGGCAACGTGCTGGTGCCGCTGCTGTTCTCGGAGGCCGTCAACCTGCACCCGGTGGCGATTATCTGCGCGGTGCTGTTGTTCGGAGGGCTGTGGGGGTTCTGGGGCGTGTTCTTTGCGATCCCGCTGGCGACACTGTTCAAGGCCGTACTGGATGCGTGGCCGCGGCAAGAGCCGGTGGTGGCGCCTTTGCTGTAAACAATTGGGGCGAACTAAAGGTTCGCCCCAATTATGATTCAAGCTTTATTCAATGCCTGCGCCGCCGCCAACACCGCATCCACATGGCCCGGCACTTTCACACCGCGCCATTCCTGACGCAGCACGCCATCCTTGTCGATCAGGAAAGTGCTGCGGTCAACGCCCAGGTATTCCTTGCCGTACAGCTTCTTCAGCTTGATCACATCAAACAGCTGGCAAACCGCTTCGTCCTTGTCGCTGATCAGCTCGAAGGGGAATTCCTGCTTGGCCTTGAAGTTCTCGTGAGACTTCACGCTGTCTCGCGACAGGCCAAACACTTCGGTGTTGGCGGCCTTGAACGCGGCGTATTGGTCACGAAAACCCTGACCCTCAGTGGTGCAACCCGGGGTGCTGTCCTTTGGGTAGAAGTAGATCACCACTTGCTTGCCCTTGAGGGCGGCAAGGCTGAACGTCTGGCCGCTGGTGGCCTGGGCTTCGAAATCGGCCACGGGTTTGTCGATGGCTACCGGCATAGGTACTTCCTTACATTGGGTTCTGTGGGCGCCACGGCTCGATCAGTGCGTCGAGGTTCAGGGCATCGGCGAAATCCAGGAACTGGTCACGCAGCCAGCTGATCTGCACGCCGGCCGGCAAGGTCACGGTGAACGTGGCGTTGAGCATGGTGCCGCCGGTTTGCGGGGCCTGATAGGTGTCGCAGGTCAGGTTTTCCAGCTCGACGTTGTGGTCGATGAAAAACTGGCACAGCTCATTGACGATGTCTGAGCGGTAAGCCGAACTGACATACGCCACATAAGGCAGAGCTTGCGGGCGGTTTTCCAGGGCGGCGCTGCGCACGACGTTGACCGTGAAGTTGTGCTTCTTGGCCAGGCCCGGCAAGCCGGTTTCGAGGCGCGCCAGGGCGTCCCAACTGCCGGAAATTTGCAGAACCAACGCGCTGCACTCGCCGTGGCGGGTGAGGCGGGAGGTCACGACGGCACAGCGGTTCTCATGGCTGGCGCGGCACAGGACGTTGGTCAGCTCCATGGGGTTGGCGCCGAGGGCACTGATAACAAGGAATTGTTCGCGAACTGTGGGGGTGGACATGCAGCCTTCCTAAAGCGATGAGCGGTCGATACCGTGTGGGCTGTATCGATCAAAGGATGAAGGGTAGCGAAAACCATCGCCAAGGGCTAGGAGGTGGCGTTTTCATTACGCGATCGGTCTGATTTCAGCGTGCTTCAAGCCGCGCTTTGGCCCAATGATGGCATTGCCCGTCGTTTAGTTGGCCCAGAACGCATCCTCAGGCGGTACTTCGCTTGTACAAGCATCTTGGCGCCAGTACCATTACGGCTCTCTTTTTCCGGCAGGAGCGGTTGCATGATTGCGGGCAGTATGGTGGCACTGGTCACACCCATGGATGCACAAGGTCATCTCGACTGGGACAGCCTTGGCAAACTGGTGGACTTCCACCTGCAAGAAGGCACCAACGCCATCGTGGCGGTCGGCACCACAGGTGAATCGGCCACCCTTGATGTGGAAGAACACATCCAGGTCATCGAATTCGTGGTCAAGCGCGTGGCGGGCCGCATTGCCGTAATCGCCGGCACGGGCGCCAACTCGACGCGTGAAGCGATCGAGCTGACCAAGAACGCCAAGAAAGCCGGCGCCGATGCCTGCCTGCTGGTAACCCCGTATTACAACAAACCTACTCAGGAAGGTTTGTACCAGCATTTCAAGGCCATTGCCGAAGCCGTCGACATCCCGCAGATCCTCTACAACGTTCCTGGTCGCACGGCCTGCGACATGAAGGCCGAGACCGTTATTCGCCTGTCCACCGTGCCGAACATCATCGGCATCAAGGAAGCCACCGGCGACCTGCAGCGTGCCAAGGACATCCTGGCCGGCGTGAGCAGCGACTTCCTGGTGTATTCCGGTGACGACGCCACGGCGGTTGAGCTGATCCTGCTGGGTGGCAAAGGAAACATCTCGGTGACCGCCAACGTCGCGCCGCGCGCCATGAGCGACATGTGCGCCGCCGCCATCGCCGGTGACGCCGTAAAAGCCCGTGCGATCCACGAGCAACTGATGCCGCTCAACAAAACACTGTTTATCGAATCCAACCCTATTCCCGTGAAATGGGCGCTGTTTGAGATGGGCTTGATGCCGGACGGTATCCGTCTGCCGCTCACCCGGCTCAGCGAAGCCTGTCACGAACCGCTGCGACAGGCCCTGCGCCAGTCCGGCGTCCTGGTTTAATTGAGGAAGCACTACGCATGAAGCGATTGGCCGGACTTTCCGCACTTGCCTTGATTATCTCCAGCACCAGTGGCTGCGGTTGGGTATGGGGCCCGGAAGGCTACTTCCGTGACCGCGGCAGCGATTACCTGGAAGCACAAGCAACCAAACCGATGCAACTGCCGCCAGACGTCAACGTCGCCAAGCGCCTTGACCCATTGCTGCCGATTCCGCGCAACGTCGCCGATGACACCACCAAGGGCGAGTACGTAGTGCCACGCCCGCAGCCGATCTCGGCCGTGGCGGACACCAGCGACTACAGCCTGCAAAAGAGCGGCGACAACCGCTGGATCATGGCTCAGCGCCCACCGGCTGAAGTCTGGCCAGTGGCGGTGCAGTTCTTTCAGGACAACGGTTTCAGCATTGATCAACAACGCCCGCAAACCGGTGAGTTCACCACGGCATGGCAGCACGGCAGCGAACTCTCCGCCAGTATGGCCAAGCGCCTGCAAGCGAGCGGCGTAGCGCCCGACAGCGAAGCCCGTGTGCGTGTGCGCATCGAGCCGGGCGTGCAGCGTAATACCAGTGAAGTCTACGTGGTCAGCGCCGAGCGTCCTGCCGGCAGCACTGCCAACGTCGATTTCACCCCGCGTTCGGTCAACATGGGCGTTGACGCCGCGTTGGTCGACGAGATGCTGGCCAGCATGAGCCGTATCTCCGAGAAGGGCGGTTCGGTTTCCCTGCTCGCCGCCGGTAACTTCGACACGCCTAACCGCGTCAGCCTCACCGAAGACGGCAGCGGTAACGTGGTGCTCACCCTGGGTGAAGACCTCGACCGTGCCTGGGCCAGTGTTGGCCGCGCGTTGGAGCAAGGCCCATGGCGCGTTGAAGACATCAACCGCAGCCTGGGCCTGTACTACATCAACGTAGCGGAAAAGGCCGAGAAGAAAGACGACGAGCCAGGTTTCTTCGGCAAATTGTTCGGCAGCAAGCCGACCAAGGAAGAGATCGAAACCCGTGCCGAGCGTTACCAGGTTCGTTTGAGCAAGGTGGGCGAAAGCGTACAAGTGACCGTCGAGAAGAACATCAACACCGTTGCACCGGCTGAAACAGCGCGCAAAGTGTTGGGCGTGATTCAGGACAACCTGGGCTGATCCGATGCGTTTTGCCGTTCTCGGCAGCGGTAGCCAAGGGAACGGCACGCTGGTCGCACATGACGACACGTATGTACTGGTGGATTGTGGTTTCTCGTTAAAAGAAACCGAGCGGCGCCTGCTGCGCCTGGGGGTTCACCCCGCGCAGCTGAGCGCAATTGTGGTGACCCACGAACATGCCGACCACGTGCATGGCGTGGGTTTGCTGTCTCGGCGCTACAATCTTCCGGTGTACCTCAGTCGCGGCACCTTGCGCGGGATGCGCAAACCCATAGAACCCGCAGGCTTCCTGGCCGGTGGCGAGACGCTGCAGGTCGGTGCGTTAAGCATCGATGTAATTGCCGTAGCGCACGACGCCCAGGAACCGACGCAGTATGTATTCAGTGGCGGCCAGCGGCGTTTCGGCGTGCTCACCGACCTGGGCTCCTACTGCTCCAAGGTGCTGGACGGTTACCGTGACCTCGATGCCTTGATGATCGAGTCAAACCACTGCCGCGACCTGCTTGCACGTGGGCATTACCCCTACTTTCTCAAGCAGCGGGTGGGCGGCGAGCTGGGACACTTGAACAACCACCAGGCGGCGTACCTGGTGTATGAGTTGGGCTGGCAAGACTTGCAACACTTGGTCCTGGCCCACCTGAGCAGCAAGAACAACCTGCCGGCGCTTGCGCGGCAATGTTTTGTCGACACCCTCGGGTGCGACCCGGACTGGCTGCAACTGGCCGATCAAGATTCAGGGCTCGACTGGCGACACATCGCCTAGCCCACCATTTAGCAAGCGGAGCCCATCATGGAAAAACGTGAAGAACTCTACCGCGGCAAAGCCAAGTCGGTATACAAGACCGACGACGCCAACCGCCTGATCCTGCTGTTTCGCAACGACACCTCGGCGTTCGACGGCAAGCGCATCGAACAGCTTGATCGCAAAGGCATGGTGAACAACAAGTTCAACGCCTTCATCATGCAGAAACTCGAAGCGGCCGGCATTCCGACCCAATTCGACAAATTGCTGGGCGACAACGAGTGCCTGGTCAAGAAGCTCGACATGATCCCGGTCGAATGCGTCGTGCGTAACTACGCCGCCGGCAGCCTGGTCAAGCGCCTGGGCGTGGAAGAGGGCCTCAAGCTCAACCCTTACACGTTCGAGCTGTTCCTGAAAGACGACGCCAAGGGCGACCCGTTCATCAACGAATCCCACGTCGTGGCATTCGGCTGGGGCACCGCTGAGCAACTGGTACGCATGAAGGAGTTGTCCCTCAAGGTCAACGACGTGCTGAGCAAGCTGTTCGACGACGCAGGCCTGCTGCTGGTCGACTTCAAACTCGAATTCGGCGTGTTCCATGACGGCACCATCGTCCTGGGCGACGAATTCAGCCCGGACGGCTGCCGCCTGTGGGACAAAGCCACCAAGAAGAAGATGGACAAAGACCGCTTCCGCCAAGGCCTCGGTGACGTCATCGAAGCCTACGAAGAAGTCGCCAACCGTCTCGGCGTACCGCTGTAATCGACGCAAGCATCTGATAGCACGGAAAAAAATCGATTTTTTGGTTTGCTTTCGCGAAACACACTGTTATCATGCGCGCCGTTGGAGAGATGCCAGAGTGGCCGAATGGGACGGATTCGAAATCCGTTGTACCTTCACCGGTACCTAGGGTTCGAATCCCTATCTCTCCGCCATTATTGAATAACGAAAAACCCCCGATAACTTAATTGTTGTTGGGGGTTTTTTGTTTGGGGCAGAAATGTCGAAGTGATTTCTGCTACGGTCATTCATCAGATGACACGTGGGGCGCAACATGAATGTTGAGCAAGTGTTGGCTCGCTTAATGGTCGGTATTCCTGATCTGATGGCGGTTTATGTCTTTGGCAGTCAGGCGACAGGCGAGGCACATGCTGACAGCGATCTGGACTTGGCAGTGCTTGCTGCGGGCTCTGTTGACCCGCTGCTGTTGTGGCGGTTAGCTGGAGAGCTTGCTGACATCGTGGCGGTGCCCGTCGATCTACTCGACCTGCGGGCGGCGTCTACCGTCATGCAATATCAAGTCATAACAACAGGGCGCAGGCTCTGGAGCAAGGACAGCCAGGCAGGTATTTTCGAGAGTTACATTCTCAGCGAAAAAACCGAGCTGGACACTGCAAGGGCAGGGTTGCTGGCCGATATCCAGAAGGAAGGAAAAGTGCATGGTCGATGATGTGCTCATCAACAAAGCGTCGAGTATTGAGCGTTGTGTCGCTCGCGCTCGCGAGGAATACGACAAGGACCCCGCCAGTTTCGCTACTGACTTCACCCGTCAGGATGCGGCGATTCTTAATATTCAGCGTGCGTGTGAGGCCGCTCTGGATATGGGGCAGCATCTAATTCGACGTGAACGACTGGGTGTACCTCAGGGCGCCCGGGACGTGTTTGAGTTGCTATCACGAGGCGGTTGGGTCCAATCGTCTCTGCTGACCAACCTGAAAAACATGGTCGGTTTCCGCAATATCGCAGTGCATGAGTATCAAACGCTTCAGTTGCCGATCACTGTTGCAATCATCACTCAGCATTTAGGTGATTTTCTGGCATTTAGCGCCTTTATCCTGACTAAGGATGCAGGGCAGTCAGCGGTAGTCACAGATACTGGGTTCATTTGACCGAGCTTGACTTGGCCCCCGTGGGCTTTCTGTTCGAGCGCAATCTTTCGAAGGATGTCAGATCTACTGCTAGCTCAAACGCTCGCCCGCTTTACGATAAGCCTGTTCACGCTCCCGTTTATCAATGGCCACCACCACCACCGTGATTTCCAGATCGATCACCTGATAAACCAGCCTGTAACCACTGCTGCGTAGCTTGATTTTGTAGCAGTCGGGCAGGTCATGCAGGCGATTTGCTTCAATACGTGGGTTGTTCAGGATTTCCACCAGCTTCTTTTTGAGCTGCTGACGAATGGTGTCGCCGAGCTTTTGCCACTCCTTCAATGCACGCGCATCGAAATCAAGGCTATAGGTCATCTATAGAAACCTTTACCCGTTGAGGCGATGCCAATCGTTCCCGGACGGTGGCCATCAACGCTTCATCTTCCTCAGTCATCAGAACGGGCTTGAAAGGAAGTTGGCCGCGGTCCGCCACGTATTGCAGGGCTTGGCGCATCAACTCGGAAGGCGTAACGCCGAGCTTTTCCAGTTCGAGATAGGCGCGCGCTTTCAGGTCGTCATCGATACGGATGCTTATAGTCGCCATAGGAAAGATCTTCGTGTAATGACATTGGTCATTACAGTGGATCAAGAGGGGCTTATTGGCAAGCCTGTCGGGACGTATGGCGTTGGCATACTCCCTTGTTACAGCATCACAATGTCCATGTGTCATAGAAGCTCCTCAGCACACCAGCGATCTTTCTGAGGCTAGCCCAGAGGCTTGGGTACACAAGCTTCATTGTGGGAACACTCATTACTGGGCGTTTCCAAAGGCGTGATTAGCGGTGGCATTGGCTTCGCTGCTTCGGCACGGGCTTGCACTGGTCAAGGCAGGACGCTAACCTTCCGCCGTCGCCCTCATGGCGACCGGTTTTGACAGACCGAATAACGTGCGATCTCTGTGCATCCCCAAACTGGTTCCAGATTCTTGTCTGTGCCCATTTGTTATGGCGGCTGTGCGTGGGGCACCTTCGGGTGCGCCGGGTTTCCACGTTTCCGGTCTGTCAACCCGCGTACAGCTGCCACCTAATCCTGTTTGACAGCAGGGAGTGGTAGCTCCTTTTCATAACGTGGAGTTACATCATGAAAAAGATCACCCCCAACCCGACCGACGCTTTCAATGCCGCTTCCGACGGTGAACCTCGCAAAATCTTCCACGTAGGCGCCGACGTCGGCACCGAAGAAGCCCTGGCCAATGCCTCCGAAATCCTCGCATCCGCCCTTCAAACCGCCTACCAGTGCGCCGAAGACCCGGACAGCACGCAGTCACCCGTGATCATGGGCCTGGCGCAATTGATCGAGAATGCTCAGGAACTGGTGGACGCTGCACTTGAGCGTCATGTCCCAACGGATAAACCAGGCAACTAACCCTCTATTCCTGAAACAAAAAAAGCCTGCCGAACTCAATGCTCAGCAGGCTTTTTAGTGGTTACTGAGTCGTATCAGCCAGGCTGCGCCGCCAAGCTATTACTCACATTACGCCCCAACACCAGCACGGTCACAAACCCAAGCCCCACCAGCGCCGTGGCCAGGCTCAACAGCATTGCGCTGCCCATCTGGTCCACGATCCGGCCGCCAAAGAACGAACCCAAGGCGATGATCACCTGGAACAGGGCAACGAAGAGCGGCATGCCGCGTTCCACATCCTTAGGTGCGACCACGAACATCCAGATACTCGCGCAGGCCGGGAAGGCGCCGAAGGCGAAGCCCCAGAGTGCGATGAGCATCGCGGCGCCGGTCATGCCGGTGGCGAAGTGAGGGAACAGCGCGGTGCTGGTGCCGATCATCAGCGCGACCAGCAGCAGGGTGTGGCGCACGCTGCGGTTGGCGGCGAAACCGGCAAAGACGTTGCCCATTACGCCGGCCACGCCATACAGCAGCAACAGTGAGCCGATGGTCGGGCCGTCGAAGCCGGAACTGTTTTTGAAGAACGGCGCGACATAGGTGTAGGCAGCAAAATGCGCCAGGCCGATCAGCAGCACGGCGATCAAGCCGACCCGCGCTTGTGGGTTGATAAACAAGGCCGGCAGGTCACGGATCTGGATGGCTTTTTCCGGCGTGAGTCGCGGCAGCAGGAACACCTGCGCCAGCAGCACCGGCACGCCCACAATCGCGGTCACCAGGAAGGTCATGCGCCAGCCCATCAGGCCACTGAGCCAGGTGCCGACGGGCACGCCCAGCACGGTGGCCAGGGTCACGCCCATCATGATGATCGAGGTAGCCTTCGCTACGCCCACGCCCTTGGGCGCCAAGCGTCCGCTGAGGGCAATCGCCGTGGCCCAGAAGCCGCCGATGCTGATGCCGAGCAGGACACGGCCGAACAGCAGCAGGCTGAAGTCGCTGGCGTAGGCCACTACCGTGTTGGCGATGATCATGATCAGCGTCAGGCCGATCAGCAGGTAACGACGGTCCATGCCACCAATGATGACTGACAGCAAAGGCGCGGCGAGGGCGGCCATGATGCCGGGCAGGGTCACCATCAGGCCGGCGTGACCGGCACTGATGCCCAAGTCGCTGGCGACGTCGTTGAGCACGCCCACCGGCAGGAACTCACTGGTGACCAGGGCGAAGGCACCTACGGCGACCGAGAGAATCGCCAGCCACTGCTGTTTGACACTTTGTTGATTATGTTCGGGACGGCCGCTGTGGGCCTGGCTGGGGCTTGGCATGGTCTTGGGTTCCAGAAGGAATGTCGCCTGAAGCCAGGCGAAGGGGAGGGAAAGTGGAGGCGATTATAGGAACCGGTGCTGGCAATCACACAGGCGCTCGTTTCGATAATAACCATCAGTGCAATCGATTCGACGCTCTGGGGCGGCCTTGATGGCCGGTGAGCCGGCTTGCTATAGCAAGTAGCCTTGTGGCGGGCAGGCTTGTTGTGGCGAGCAGGCTTGCCCTGCGTTGGGCTGCGTAGCGGCCCTAAAACCTGCCACCGTGATTTTACTCCTGGCACTCGGCGCCTGGGATGGGGCGGCTTTGCCGCCCAACGCAGGGCAAGCCTGCTCGCCACAGAGACAGTGTTTACCGTTAAGCGGTGGTCTCTGCTGGCGCATTGCTGCTCTGCGCTGCCATCTGATCATGGAGTTTGCGGGCCACGCCCAAACGCGAGAGCTTGGTCAAGATGCAGAAGACCGCAAATATCGACAGGCAGGCGATGAACAGCAAAAAGCCTTTTTGCTCTTTCAGTCCGGTCTTTACGTTTTCAGCGTAGGTGGGCGAAAGAAATAGCGTGCAAATGGTATTGATGGTGCCTTCAGAGAAGTCCTCGTTATAGAACTTTTCCAGCGCTGTCGGTGATTTGCACTCATCGACCGATAATGTTTCGCTGGGCCAGAAGTGGAATTTGGCGTTGTTTTCCGAAAGATAAAAAGACGGTACATCCGTGGCTTTTTTCAACGACACCATCAGGTAGCTGGAGTCGGCCAATGGCGGAGTGATGCTGATAATGGCCAGGAAGAAGGCGCCCAAACCCAAAAACCAATTACGTTTGAAGGGTGAGAACATTGCCTCTTTAAGCGACAACTGAGTGAAGTCTTTCCAGTCAATGTACTTTCTGATCCTGGCCACATCGTTGTAACTGAAGTGGTTATCTGTGATCCATTTATCGGCCTGCCGCGCGTGTTCCAGGCTTTGCGCGGGGATATTGAATTCGAACCGATAATATTCAACTTCGCGCAGGTCTTTGCGGGTGGCTTCATATTTTGGGTTTTCAAACGTGGTCGAGCCACCAAAAAACCGCCACATCAAGTCACGCAGAAATATCAACGAGCCCGAGCGCGAGTAGATGTACAAAACCAGCGCACATATTGCCAGGCCACTGAGCAGCCCGACGATGGCGGCGTAGTTTTGAAATGTCCATGTGACGATATTGTCGTTGAGTACAGGTTGGGACATACAGGTCATCCTTGAAGGTTGTTAGAGAACCGCGCGTCAGCGAAGTCGCTGTCGCTGGCCGGGCGAGAATCTAATAAAAACAAGGCGATTTTTCAAACTTTATCATTGCGCTGAACATCGAGTTGGGTGGGTACTACATAACTCTGAAACTTTTCTTACGTGCTTTAAAAACAAAGGCTACAGCCAGTTCGTTGCGAAGGAATATTTAACTCACTATCTTCTGACGACGAGTTATTCACTCGTAGGCTTTCCCCTCAAACGCAAAGGAAATGCACCGTGAGCAAAAATACCAAAAAGACTTCCGGCACTATGGCGACGTTGGCCGCCGAAACCTTGAATAACCCAAACGCCTCGGCCATCGCCAAAAGCCTGGCCGCGTCGGCGCTGTCCCAGACCGGTACTGATAAGCAAACGAGCGCGCACATGGAGGAAAAAGCCGGCAAAGCCCTTCAAAGCGATAAATACAGTGAGGAAACCAAGTCCCTGGCGGCATCGGTCCTCTCTCAAGCCAACAAAGAGCGCGGCAACTGAGTCATAAAAAACCGCATAAAAAAGCCCCGTCGCTGAATCAGCAACGGGGCTTTTTCGTTTCCCGATTAGCAAAAATTATTCGCCCCTCACCGAATAACTTTCGCCACTGCGGTGTTCACTCCACAGACCACCCAGGAAACGCCCATGAACACAGCATCCGACCGCTACGACCGCCTCACCCGCAGCTTCCACTGGCTGACCGCCGCCGTGGTGATCTTCATGTTTGCCAGTGCGCATATCTGGGAAAACCTGGAGAAGGGCACGCCGCTGCGCAAGGGCCTGCAATCGGTGCATATCTCATTGGGTATCGCCATGGCGCTGCTGGTTGCCGCGCGGATTGTGTGGCGTGTGTTCGGCGGCAATCGGCCCAACGCCGACAGTCACTTAGCGCTTAACCTGCTGGCGAAATTGGCGCATGGTTGCCTGTATCTGTTGCTGGTGTCGCAGATGGTGTTGGGCTTCCTGTTTCGCTGGGCTCAAGGTGAACCCTTCAGTTTTTTCGGACTGTTTACCGTGCCCGCGCCTTTTGTGATCGATCATGCCTGGCGGGGCACCTTTGGCGGCCTGCATAACAATGTGGCCTGGGCGATCATCCTGCTGGCGGGCGTGCATGCCGTTGCTGCGCTCTGGCATCACTACGTGCTGGGCGACAGCACCTTACGCCGCATGCTGCCGGGCTCACGCAATGCGCTTTAACAGTGATGTTTCCCCCCCTATCGTTACGGAGTAAGACAACCATGAAGGCTCGCCACCAACACCCCGTTACCTACCGCACCGCGCTGTTCTTCGGCGCTTGCCTGGCCGCAGCCATCGCCGCTGCGCCACAGGCTTGAACGCCATCAACCCATCGGCAGGAGGCCGCCATCGTTCGGGACGCTGAGTTTCGCCGCGAGTTGGGCCTGTTGTTGCCACGGTTATGGCGATACGGGTGGGTGTTGTCGCGACAAAAGCACCTGGCCGAAGATTTGGTGCAAGCCACCTGCGTCAGGGCATTGGAGCGTGCCGGGCAATTCGTGGCGGGCACGCGGCTGGATCGCTGGTTGCTGGCGATCATGCACTCGATCTGGCTCAACGAACTGCGCTCGCAACGGGTGCGCCAAGGGCAGGGATTCGTCGATGCCGAACAGGCATTGTCGTTTGATGGTGAAAGCCAGGCACAGGAGCAAGTCCTGGCTGCGCAAGTGATCAAGCGCGTTAACGGCTTGCCCGAAGCGCAACGAGAAACCGTATTTCTGGCGTATGTCGAAGGGCTTTCATACAAGGAAATTGCCGAAATCCTGCAGTTACCTATGGGCACGGTGATGAGCCGGCTGGCGGCCGCCCGCTTGAAGCTGGCCGAAGTGGCCTCCCCAACAGCCCAGCAGGATAAAGCCAACGGAGAACGGCGATGAGCCACACCGACACCCCGTCCGATGAGCAGCTAGTGGCCTATCTGGACGGCGAACTGAGCACCGACCAACATCAACGGATCGCCGACCAGGCCAGCGTTGACCCGGCGCTTGCCGCACGCCTGAACACATTGCGCTGCGCCGACTTGCCGTTCAAGGTCGCCTTCGACGCGGTGCTGGAACACGCCCCGACTGAGCGCCTGCACGCAATGCTCAACGCCTTGCCACCAGCGCCGCGCCAAGCCTGGAGCCGTCGGCGTTTTCTTGCCGTGGCCGCGAGCTTCGCGGTGGCCGGCGTGGCGGCCGATCGCCTGTTCATGGGTTGGCAGCGTGCTGAACCCGGCCAAGGCTGGCGGGCCTCGGTGGCCGAATACATGGCCTTGTACACGCCCGACACTCTGGAAAATCTCAGCCTTGACCCGGCCTCCCACACGGCCCAGTTGACCGCCGTGGGCGCACAACTGGGCGTGTCGTTATCGCCTGAGTCCGTGCGCCTGCCTGGCGCCGAGTTCCGACGGGCGCAGATCCTCGACTATGACGGCGTGTTGATTGGCCAGCTCACCTACCTCGACCCACGCCACGGCCCTTTGGCGCTGTGCATCACCGCCAGTAAAAAGGGCGTGCAGCCGCTGGCCACCGAGCAGCGCCGAGGCATGAACGTGGTGTTTTGGGCCAATCCTGCGCACGCTTTCATGCTGATTGGGCGAAACCCGGTTGAGGATTTGCAGCGCATGGCCAGTGGCGTAGAGCGGCGCTTGCTGGGCTGACCTCAGTGAGTCGTCTGCTGTGCTCGCCAGCGCGCCGGGGTGGTGCCTTCCCAGGTGCGAAAGGCGCGGTAAAACGAATTGGTGTCTTCATAACCGAGCAGGCAGGCAATCTCCTCGATTTCGATACCTGGCTCGCTCAGCAAATGACGCACAACCTCCTGGCGCGTCTCCAGCATCAGTTGGCGAAAACTGCTGCCTTCTTCGTTAATACGCCGCTGCAATGTGCGCTCACTCATGCCCAGTTCGCGGGCTACTTCGACCATCTCCGGGCGACCGCTGGCCAGGATGCGCTTGAGGGCGCCCTTGACCTGATGGCTGATGGTGGCCGCTGCCGTCGCTTCGGCCAAGGCCGCGACCAGGGCCGGGTTCAACAGGTCGAGCAGTTCGGGGTTGTGACTGGCGAACGGCCGTTCCAGATCGGCGATGTCGAACACCATTGCGTTACGCACGGCACCAAAGCGCACAGCACAGCCAAAAAAGTCAGCCAGAGCGTGATTGTCCGGCGCAGGCCGGGCCAACTCGACACTGCGCGGCGTGATGTGTACCCCCGAGCCACGCCGGCCCAACTCCACAAACGTTGCAAAGGCCGCATCGATCAACAACGTGGGTGACTGCTGCTGGGTGCGCAGCCAGTCGACAGTGACGGTGCAGTAATCGCCGTCTTCGATTACCCGTACACGCTCGGGTGTGCATAGCTGCTTGAAGCGCGCGAGACGGTGCAAGCCATCGCGAAAGTCGCGGGCTATAAACGCCGCAAAGCTGGAAGGCGGCAGGGTGCTGCTGTCCAGTTGGGTGACCATTCGCACGGCGGCCGCCGGGTCGTGGTTAAGTACGCCCACGGCCTCCCACAAACGGAAGAATTCCTCGGTATTGACCTGGCGCCTGTCGCGACGCTCACGAAGGTTGAGCGTTACGGGCAGGCGCGCCTGACGCAACACCGTCGCGGGTTCCAGCCCGATCGTTCGCAGGGCTTGCCAGAAAACGTCCGGGATATTGAAACGCGGTTGGCGTGCGTCAGGCATGCAGCACCTATCTCTAATTAATTCGAGGCCGACACACTCAGGTCATGCCATTTTTCGTCACTGGCCGCCAGGTCTGCCGCTGCCCGCGCTGCGTACTGTACCGCGTCACTGCCGATCAGCAGGCGCAACGGCGCGTCCTTGCTCAGGGCCAGCTCCAGCACAATCTCGGCAACCCGCGCCGGGCCCGTCGGCAGAATACCGGGGGAGTTGAGTAGTTCAACCAGCGCACCGACGCTTTGCTGGTAAGGTGCGCTGATGGTCGGGATGGTCATGGAACTGCCTGACCAATCCGTGCGCATGCCGCCCGGCTCCAGCACCGTCACTTGCACACCGAACGGATTGATTTCTTGCGCCAGCACGGTTGAAAACCCACCGACGGCCCATTTCGCACTCTGGTAAGCCGCCAGGCCCGCCATGCCAATCCGCCCGCCCAGCGACGATACCTGAAAGATATGCCCGCTGCCCTGGGCACGCAGCACCGGCACCACGGCCTTGCTCACATACACCACACCGTAAAAGTTGGTATCGATCTGCGCCTTGAAATCTTCCAGGGTCACATCTTCAACCGACGCCAAGTCACCGTAACCCGCATTGTTGACCACCACGTCCAGGCGGCCAAAGTGCGCCACAGCGGCGTCGACTGCCTGCACCACCTGCTGGTGGTTGGTCACATCCAAAGCCTGCGGGTAAACCGCATCACCGAATTCGGCGACCAGATCATCCAGCTGGCGCGGGTTGCGTGCAGTGGCAACCACACGATCACCGGCGCGCAGGGCGGCCTCGGTGATGGCGCGGCCCAGGCCACGGGAACTGCCGGTAATAAACCAGATTTTGGACATGTGAACACCTCTTCGTGTGGGATGGCTGTTGCAGCCAGTGAACGAAGGATGGTCGATGGCGGTTTTTAGGGCACTAGCAGGAAGGCGCCAAGTGACTTGCAAAAGGCGCCAATTTAGGTTGTCAGTAGTCTTCAAAATCTGGAAAGGCGATGCGCCCCAAAATCCACGGCGTCACCACATCGTTATGGATTGTCCGAAACGATCCCCACTCGGCACGACTGTGCGCATCCGGGCCCATGATAGTTAGCAGGAGGTAACTGTCACAATAATCGTCATACGCGTAAATAAACCAGAAGTCGTTCTGTGGGTCATTCAAGGTATTTGTGCGGTAGTACTGACGCTTGATCTTGGCCCATTGGACTTGTGTCCGAGCTGTGCCGGCCAAGTGGATATGATGCATGTCGCTAAGGTCGAGGCTTTCATCTCGACCAAAGATAGAGGGGAGTTCGCCGCACACTTTGTAGTTGAAAAAGTGTGCGGCGAAATTTTCCCAGCGATTGATTGTTAGGAACAGCGGGGAGATTTTGACGGCGGGCATTCAATCCTACTTGGAGATTGGAAACTTGCCCCTGATCACATAGGTGTCGAAGACTTTTTGACCATCACGCGCGGCTTGCCGAACATCAAGGAATGTCAGCTCTTCGCTGACGGCCTTTTTGCGCGACTTGTCGACTTTTTTGGTGGTGGCCATCGGAGCCTCCGAAGGATGTGTGTTCATGGCGTCCAGCTTAAGTGAATAGTGATTACTGATCAAACAGCGCCTTCATGCGCTGGCTCACAAGACTGTATGCGCTGCCTCGGCACCCCTTCAAGGTCTTCACGGAAGGACGCGTCTGGTAAGAGCGTCAGGCAAATCTCTAAATACACGGCAGGTGTTTTTACTGCGCCAATCGAGCCAAAAGACACTCTATAAACACCGTTTCCGCCCGGCTCATCTTCTGCTCCCGATTCCACAGCAGATGAATATCCACATCCGCAATCCCTTCATCCGGCGGTAGCCGCCACAGCAGCCCCTGCTGCACATCGTTGGCCACCACATGGATCGGCAGGCAGCCCAGGCCGTAGCCCGCAATCACCAGCCGGCGCACTTCTTCAAGGCTTGATGAGGACGCCACGATGCGCCCACTGAAGCCTTGCTGGTCTCGAAAAATCGTCAGCGGCGACAACATGCCGCCGATCTGGTCGCTGGTAAAACTGACGAAGTTTTCCGACTGCAAATCGCCCTCGGCCAACCCGGTGCGCCCGAACAGTGGGTGGTGTTTGCCGCAAAAAAACGCATAGCGCTGGCGCAAAAACAGATGCTGTTCCAGGCGTGGTTGTGGGCGACGGTTGAGGCTCAAGCCCAGGGTCGCGGTTTTTTCCAGCAGGGCGGCAACGATGTCCGAGCTGCGCATCACCTCCACTTCAAGGTCCACCCGTGGGTGCTCGCGATGAAAGCCTGCGAGGAAGTCGTCGAAGGTGTCCGAGTTGATGCGGCTGATCATCAGCAGGCGCACTTTGCCGATCACTTCATCGCCTGGCTTTTGCAGGGCGTTGCTCATCTGCGAAACCTGGCCATAGATCTCGCCAGCAATGGCGAAAATCTGCTCACCGGCTTCGGTGAGTACAAAGCGCGGGCCACGGCGGGCAATGAGTTGGCAGTCGAGTTGTTCTTCAAGGCGTTTGAGCGCCTGGCTGATCGCTGGTTGAGTCAGGTGCAGGCGCGCGGCGGCGCGGCTGATGCTCAGCTCCTGGCCGATCACGCGGAAGGTGCGCAGCAGGTTCCAGTCCAGGCGGTCGTTGAGCAGCGGGTGAATGTCGCGGCGCGTCTCGGGCATGCAATCGCTCGATAATAAGCAGGATTTATAATTTGAATAATAAATAGAAAATTGACTAATCATAGCCCCGCGACGATAAATCACCCTTAACAAGCGCCCCTAGAGCGCATCGGTTTGACTTTCTCCTGCCAAAAAAATAACCAAAGGAGCCCGCCCATGAAGCCATCCGCTTCGCCGCAGCCGCGCCGTGCTGCCGCCGCCGCTTTTATCGGCACCATGATCGAGTGGTACGACTTTTACATCTACGCCACCGCCGCTGCGCTGGTGTTCGGCCAACTGTTTTTCCCCTCCGAAGACAAGCTGTTCAGCACCATGGCCGCCTTCGGCACCTTTGCCGTGGGCTTCTTCGCACGGCCGCTGGGCGGCATTGTGTTCGGGCATATCGGTGACCGTATCGGGCGCAAAAAGTCCCTGGTGATCACCTTGGTGATGATGGGCGTGGTCACCGTGTGTATCGGCTTGTTGCCTACCTATGCACAGATCGGCGTCGCGGCGCCGGTGCTGCTGGTCCTGCTGCGCGTGGTGCAAGGCATCGCCGTCGGTGGCGAGTGGGGCGGGGCGGTGTTGATGGCCGGCGAACATGCGCCTAAAGGCCGGCGCAATTTCTTCGCTTCCTTTGCGCAGCTCGGCAGCCCGGCAGGTTTGATTCTGTCGCTGTTGGCCTTCAGTGCGGTCACGCGGTTGCCGGAAGAAGACCTGCTCAGTTGGGGCTGGCGTTTGCCATTCCTGGCCAGTGCGCTGTTGCTGATCGTCGGCTTGGCGATTCGCCTGGGCGTCAATGAATCGCCCGAGTTCCTGGAAGACAAAGCCATCGCCGAAAAGGCGCGGACGATCAAGAAAGACCAGGCGCCCGTCATCGAAGTGCTGAGAACTGCCTGGCGTCCACTGCTGTTGTGCATCGGTGCCAATACCTTGGGCATCGCCGGTGTGTATTTCACCAACACCTTCATGATTGCCTACAGCACTCAGCAATTGGGCCTGCCGCGCTCGCTGATTCTGGAATGTCTGTTCGTTGTCGCCATCATCCAATTCTGTGTACAGCCACTGGCCGCCTGGGTCGCCGAGAAGGTCGGCGCTACGCGTTTTCTCTGCGCCATGACGGTGCTGGCGATGGCCTCGCCGTACCCGATGTTCGTGCTGGTCAGCAGTGGCCAGGCGCCGTTGATCATCCTGGGTATCGCCTTGGCGGTGGTGTGCATGGCGTCGTTTTATGCCGTCATCGCAGGTTTTGTCAGCGGCCTGTTCGAGACGCGCGTGCGCTACACCGCGATCTCGTTGGCCTACCAGGTGTGTGGTGCGCTGGCCGGTGGCTTGACGCCATTGATCGGCACCTGGCTGGCCCATGAATATCAGGGCCAATGGTGGCCGATGGCAGTGTTTTACAGCCTGATCGCGGCGGTCTCGTTGGTGTGCGTGCTGGCATTGTCACGCCGCCATGCCACCGCGCACCGGCTTGAAATGGCACAGGGTGTTTAAGGGAGGTTTTGCAATGTTGAAGATTAATGGCCAGCGCCTGTGGGCCAGTCTGATGGACATGGCCGAGATCGGTGCCACGGCGCGTGGCGGCAGTTGCCGCCTGGCCTTGAGTGCTGAAGACAAGGCCGGTCGCGAGCTGTTCAGCCACTGGTGCACTGCCGCCGGGCTGAGCCTGAGCGTGGACGCCATCGGCAACCTGTTCGCCCGTCGCGCCGGCACCGACCCGGATGCGGCCCCGGTGATGATGGGCAGCCACCTCGACACCCAGCCCGAAGGCGGGCGCTTTGATGGCGTGTATGGCGTACTGGCGGGTCTGGAAGTGATCCGCAGCCTCAATGACCATGGCATTCAGACCCGCAAACCACTGGAAATTGCCGTGTGGACCAACGAGGAGGGCGCCCGATTTACGCCGGCGATGCTTGGTTCGGCGGTATTCACCGGCGCTCTTGCGCTGGAACAGGCGCTGGCTACAGCCGATGTCGACGGTGTCAGCGTGGCCGAAGCGTTGCGCACCACCGGCTACAACGGTGAGCGCGCTTTGGGTGGTGCGGTGGATGCGTATTTCGAGGCGCATATCGAGCAAGGCCCAATCCTTGAAGACAACGCCAAGAGCATCGGCGTGGTCACCGGTGGCCAGGCGATTCGCTGGCTCGATGTACGGGTCGAAGGCATGGCTGCGCACGCTGGCACCACGCCGATGCCATTGCGTAAAGACGCCCTGTATGGCGCCGCGAAAATGATCCAGGCCCTGGAAAACCTGGCGACGGATTTCGCCCCCGAAGGGCTGACCACCGTCGGTGAGTTGAGCATTGCCAAATCCTCGCGCAACACTATTCCCGGCTTGCTGAACTTCACCGTCGACTTGCGCCATCATCGCGATGCCGACATTGAAGCCATGGAGCAACAAGTGCGTGCGCGCTTGCAGGCGATTGCCGAGAAGCGTGGCCTGACGGTCACTATCAGCCCTCACTGGATCAGCCCGGCCACGCCATTCGATACCGAGTGTGTCGCCTGTGTGCAGTCGTCGGTGGATGCCTTGGGTTACAGCCAGCAACGCATTGTCAGCGGCGCCGGTCACGATGCAATTCACCTGGCTCGCTTTTGCCCGACGGCGATGATCTTTATCCCGTGTGTCGGCGGCCTCAGCCATAACGAAGCCGAAGATGTATTGCCCGAGGACGTGCGCCAGGGCACCGATGTATTGCTTAACGCCGTGCTGCAACGCGCCGGCCGCACTAATTGACGACTCACATTTACTAGCCACACCGGATTCAAATGTGGGAGCTGGCTTGCCTGCGATAGCGGGCTATCAGTCGACATCTCTGGCACTGATACACCGCCATCGCAGGCAAGCCAGCTCCCACAGGTTCGGTGTTCAGCCAGGAGCACTCCATGCGTACTTTCTTTCATCCTGAACAACTTTTGCACCACCCGCGTAGCTATTACTCCCGTGGCCAGATGCGTACACCGCAGGAAGTCCCCGAGCGCGCCCGCAACTTGCTGGTGGCCGCGCAGAGTCTGGGCTTTGAGATTCAGCAACCGTCAGACTTCGGTCTTGAACCACTGCTCGCCGTACACGGTGCGCCTTACCTGACCTTCCTTCAGGAAGCCCACCAGCGCTGGAAGGAAATCCCCGAAGACTGGGGCGACGAAGTCATGTCCAACATCTTTGTGCGCGAACCCAACGCCCTGCGCGGCGTCCTCGCCCAGGCGGCGCGCTACCTGGCGGATGGCAGCTGCCCGATTGGCGAACTCACGTGGCGCTCGGCCTATTGGTCGGCGCAAAGTGCTGTCGCCGCCGCCAAGGACATCCTCGACGGCGCACCGGCCGCCTACGCGTTGTGTCGCCCGCCGGGCCATCACGCGCGTTTCGATGCGGCGGGTGGTTTTTGCTATATCAACAATGCAGCCGTGGCGGCGCAGGTGTTACGTGAAGGTTTCCAGCGCGTTGCGGTGCTTGATACCGACATGCACCACGGCCAAGGTATCCAGGAGATTTTCTACCAGCGCGATGACGTGTTGTATGTGTCGATCCACGGTGACCCCACCAACTTCTACCCTGGCGTTGCAGGTTTTACCGACGAGCGCGGCAGCGCTGCCGGTGAAGGGTTCAACCTCAACCTGCCGATGGCCCACGGTTCCAGTGAAGCGGTTTTTTTTGAGCAGCTCGAACTGGCCCTGGCAGCAGTGAAGGCCTTTTCCGCAGACGTGCTGGTGTTGTCCCTGGGCTTTGATATTTACGAGCTGGACCCGCAAAGCAAAGTCGCGGTGACGCGCGAAGGTTTTGCGCGGTTGGGCGAATGCATTCGCGCATTGGAGCTGCCGTGCGTGATCGTGCAGGAAGGTGGGTATCACCTGGAGACGCTGGACAGTAATGCGCAGGCGTTTTTTCGCAGCCCGCAGGCCTGGAAGCGCTAATTCAGCGTCGGCTGCTCCACAATCTCGATATTGGCGGCCATCCACTCTCTTACCCGTTCATAGGTGACGACCTGCCCCTCTCGCAACACCAACCCACTCTGGCGAGAGGTGGTGTTGCGAAAGAAGTGTCCTGTTCAATTTATGACAGGTTTGCGAGCATTCAAATTGGCCCGTACTGCAAAACTTTAAGGCGACAGCGTGCGAGTCGCAGGCGTCAACTCCAACACTCGATTCCTCCCGCCTTCCGCCAGCAGATAAGTGCCACGATCCGTCGGTACAATCGACTGCGGCGCCTTCAGGAACGACAAAATCGTCTGTTGCCGCCCCTGTTTATCAATCAACAACAACCTTGCGCGGTGCGTCGAATCTTCATTGACCCACAACCCCCGCTCATCGCACATCAAAAACGTGGGTTTGTTCAACCCTGCCAGCACCACCGGATCGCTGCCGTCATCGGTCAGCTCGCGCACTACGCCTTTCTTCTTTTCGGTGTAGAGCATTCGGCCATCGGTGCAACGGGTGATGGACTCGCCTTCGTGAAGTTTGTCGCGCACCACGGTCAGCGTTTGATCGCTCCAGCGATATCGCAATAGCCGCCCATTGTCCTTGCGGTCTTCTATGGCGTAGAGATCGTCGCCTTCAACCCACAAGCCCTGTACGTTTTCGCCGCGAAACAGCTCGGTCACCACGCCGTCCTTGAGAAAGCTGACCGGGGCGTCGCCGGTTTCCTGGCTGAACACCCAGCCGCCGTGGGTGGCGAACATGCCATCGGGCTTGGACAGGCTGCCCACCACCACGTCACGTCGCCCGTCGGGATGGATGCGTACGATGCTGCCTTTGGCGTCATTGAGTTCCTGGCTGATCATCAGCGAGCCATCCGGCATCGGCATCAACGAAGCGGCTTTGGGCACGTCACGGTGCACGGTTTGCACGCTCCAACCCGTTGCAGCGCTGACGGGGTAGAAGCTTTGCCAGGCGAAAAAGCCCAGGGTCGCAACAGCCAGCAACCCGGTCAGGCTTAACCCCCATCGCAAAGGTCGACGCGGGTTTGGGGTGTCAGTCATTTTTTCTTCCTTGTTTTTTGGGCATGCCGTGGGTGGCCGTGGGGGCTGCTCTCACCCGTGAGTCTGAAATTGGGCGGCATAATCCTGGCCGCCGTAAAACACGCCCAGGATCGACACGGTTTCAGTCTCGGCGGACACGCTGAATGCGATGGCGGTGGTGTGCCGGTAATGGGTGATGCGCAAGCCGGGCAGCAGGTCGTTACGGCATTTGCCGCGAAGCGGAAACACGCTAAGGCTGTCGCAGTAGCTGATGATGTTGTCGATAAAACGTGCTGCAACAATGGGGGATTCGGTTTTGCTGATGTAGTCTTCGAGGGCGTCCAGTTGGGCTAACGCCTCAGGCGCAAAGGCTACCGTATAGCTCACGGTTTTTTTGCGCCTGTTCGCTGGCGCTTGGCTGCCATGTGTTCGCGAACCTGCTCGGTGGAGAGCGCTCGGTCAGGGTCTGCCTCGAGAGCGGTGGCGGCTGGGATTACTTGGTCGCGCAACCAGTCTTCCATAGCGCGATCACGGGCCATCAGCGCCCTGAGGCCGTCGCGTATCACTTCACTTTCGCTCGCATATTCACCGGAGGTGACCTTGGCTTTGACCAGCGCGGCCATCTCGAGTGGCAAGGTAATGCTCATTTGCTGAGTTGAGCGCATGTCGAAGCCCGCGAGTAATGGGTAGGATTCAATCCTACTCGACCATTGGCGTGTTGCAAGGAGCAACTGACCGATGTCGGTGTCCGGCGTCTCATCATCAATCCAAAATAGGTAGGGGTTCTGGCAGGTTTCCATGAGCGTTTCTCTCTCCTGTTGAGTAACTCAGGTTGCAAGTATTGACGCTTTTCAGCGATTGCGTGGAGCCACTCAGCCAATAACGCACTGATATGTATGACTTCATATTTGTAGCAAGGTTATTAACGCCAACCGTCCCGGCACGCATGGCGCCTTACCACCGGCCATACGATAATGCCCCCCAAATCGACCACACTGGCCCATCCCCCGTGATCATCAACTTCGACCTCAACGACCTCCAAGCCTTCCGCGCCGTGGTAGACAAGGGCAGTTTTCGCGGCGCCGCCGAGGCCATCCGCATCTCACAGCCAGCCCTGAGCCGGCGTATCGAAAAGCTCGAATCGGCCCTCGACGTCAAGCTGTTCGAGCGCACCACGCGACGGGTCAGCCTGACCATGGTCGGGCGCGCGTTCCTGCCTCAGGTGGAACGCATCCTCGACGACCTCGATATCGCCTTGATGGGCATCAGTAACGTCGCCTCCACGCGCATGGGCAACGTCACCATCGCCTGTGTGCCGTCCACTGCGTACTACTTCATGCCCCACGTGATTTCCGAGTTCCACAAGCTGTACCCGAAGATTCGCCTGCGCGTGCTGGATGCCAGCGCCGGCGAGGTGTGCAATGCGGTGGAAAGCGGCGAGGCCGATTTCGGCGTGAGTTTCAGCGGCAGCCTGGCCGATGAGGTGGAGTTCGAGTTGTTGTTCCAGGAGCGCTATGTGCTGGCCTGCCGTCGTGACCATCTATTGGCCGAGCGCGACAGCGTGAGCTGGGCCGAAGCCTATGAGCACGACTACATCACCGTGGACAAAACCTCGGGCAACCGCTTCCTGCTGGACCAAGCGTTGCGGGGTGTGCGGGTGAAAAAACCGAGTATCTGCGAGACCCACCACGTGACTACCATGATCGGGCTGGTGGAGGCGGGGCTGGGCGTGGCGATGGTGCCGTCGATTGCGATGCCGGCGTGCGAACACCCGATTCTGGTGAGTGTGCCGCTGGTCGAGCCGCAGGTGATGCGCCATGTGGGCTTGATAAAACGCCGCGGGCGAACATTGCCGCCAGCGGCGCTGGAGTTGGAGCGGTTGGTGCGCGAGATGCCGTTTCGGTCAGTGTGACACCGAGTCCAGGCCGGTGGATTGCACCACCGGTTGCGCCTCGGGCGAGGCGAGGAATTGCAGCAACGCCTTGGCCTGGGCCGGGTGTTCGGCGTTGACCGGAATGCCCGCCGCAAAGCGCGTCACCGACTGCACGTCTTCCGGGATCTTGCCCACGTACGTCACGCCCGGCACCGGCAACAATTCGGCCACCTGCTGCAGGCCCACCTCGTAGTCACCCTTGGCGACCTTTTCGGCCACCGGGGTGCGCTCGACCATCGTGCCCTTGGCGGGCATGCCGAGCTTCTTGAACAACTCCTTCTCGACATACACACCGCTGGCGCTGTCCGAATACGCCACGGACTTGGCCTTGCTCAGCACAGCCTTCAACTCGGCGTCAGTGCCGATTGCAGGTTTGGCTGCGCCGGCTTTGACCACCAGGCCGATCCGCGAATCGGCCAGTTCCACACGGGACGCCGGGTCGACCTTGCCTTGTTTGATCAAGTCATCCAAGGCATAGCCGACCATGATCACCACGTCGGCATGTTCGCCACGGGCCAGGCGGTTGGGAATCGCTTCCGGCGCCTTGCCCATCGACGGGCCGAGGATGGTGTCCAGGGTGTCACCGCTGTGCTGGGCATATTGCGGGCCGAGCAGTTTATAGGCGGCGGTGAAACCGCCGGAGGTCATTATTTTGAGCTGTTCGGCCTGGGCCGTCAGCGCCAGGGCGCCGAGGGCCAGGGCCGTCAGGGTGTTGAGCAGCAGCTTCATTACACCGCCCCCTGCATCACCTGCCCACGCGTGTTGGCGCTACGGTACAGCGCCAGGGTCGAGCACAGGGCGCACAGCGCGGCAAACATCATCCAATAGGCCGGCGAGGCTTTGTCTTCGGTGATGTGAATGAACCACGTGGAGATCGCTGGCGTGAAGCCACCGAAGATCGCCGTTGCCAGGCTATAGGCCAGGGAGAAGCCCGCCACACGCACTTCCACCGGCATGATTTCGGTCAGCGCCGGGATCATCGCACCGTTGTACATGCCGTACAGGAACGAGAACCACAGCAGGGTTTCGAGCATATGCGCAAAGCTTGGCGCGTTGACCACGAATGACAGCGCCGGGTAGGCGGTGATCACGGTCAGGGCGGTCATTGCCACCAGCACCGGCTTGCGCCCAAAACGGTCACTCAGGGTGCCGCCGATCGGCAGCCAGACAAAGTTCGACACGGCCACCAGCAAGGTCACCAGCAGGGCGTCGGAGGTGCTCAGGTGCAGCACGGTCTTGCCGAAGGTCGGCGCGTACACCGTGATCAGGTAGAACGCGGTGGTGGTCATGGCCACCATCAGCATGC
Source organism: Pseudomonas sp. Xaverov 259 (assembly GCF_019352915.1). Taxonomy (NCBI): domain Bacteria; kingdom Pseudomonadati; phylum Pseudomonadota; class Gammaproteobacteria; order Pseudomonadales; family Pseudomonadaceae; genus Pseudomonas; species Pseudomonas sp. Xaverov 259. The sequence goes on from NZ_JAAAFV010000013.1 coordinate 66,666, forward strand.
CGCCGATGACAACGGTCCAGTTCTTCACCAGGGTCGCCAGCACTTCACGCATGGTCGGACGATGCTTGCGGTTGGCGAACTCTTCGGTTTCCTGCAAGTTGCGACGCAGCACGAAGATGAACGGGATGATCACGCAGCCGATGGCGAACGGAATGCGCCAGCCCCAATCGGCAACGACCGAAGGTTCCATCCACACGTTCAGGCCGTAGCCCAGCGCGGCGGCCACCACGATGGAGATCTGTTGGCTGCCCGATTGCCAGCTGGTGTAGAAGCCTTTGCGGCCTGGCGTGGCCATTTCAGACAGGTAAACCGAGACACCGCCCAGTTCTGCGCCAGCCGAGAAGCCTTGCAGCAGGCGGCCCAGCAGCACCAGCAACGGCGCCCACAGGCCAATGGTCTGATAACCCGGCACCAGCACGATCAGCAGCGTACCGCTGGCCATGATCGACAGGGTTACGATCAAGCCTTTGCGACGACCGACGTCATCGATATAGGCACCCAAAATAATTGCGCCCAGGGGTCGCATCAGGAAGCCTGCACCGAACACGGCGAAGGTCATCATTAATGACGCAAACTCATTAGCGGCGGGGAAGAACGCGGCAGCGATGTAGGTGGCGTAGAAGCCGAACAGAAAGAAGTCGAACTGTTCGAGGAAGTTGCCCGAAGTAACGCGGAATACCGCACCAACTTTCGAGCGGGCAGAGTCGGGCCGGGAAGGGCTAGTCATGGTTTTGTGTCTCCAGCGTTCTTTTTAAAGTGCTTGTTTCGCTTAAGACCGCGGATAGTGGCTGACACATTTAGAAATGATAAGTGAGTAATTTGGATGTATTGATGCGTCTTGGCTATCAATCGACGCGTCCGCCAAAATCACACGGCTGTTCTATGCTTCACAGGTGACCAATTCTTACGGATGGGAGGTGCGTATGGGTAACGAGCACGAACGCCAGGACGAGCCGGAGCACGAGCAGCCCCGGCAACGCGAAGAAGAAAAGCCGCAGACCTGGAAACACCCGGACGACGGCACCGAGCTGTCCGAGCGCGATCAGGAGCGACCGCTAAAACCCTGATTAAAAGCGTACTCGGTCCAAATGTGGGAGCGGGCTTGCTCGCGAATACGGTGTGTCAGCCACTGAAGTGTTGACTGATACACCGTATTCGCGAGCAAGCCCGCTCCCACATTAGATCTGTGTTCAGCCCACTATTGGCGTACACAACTCCACCAGCGTGCCATCCGGGCAGCGCACATACGACACCACTTGCCCCCAGGGCTTGGTGCTCGGAGGCGACAGCTCCTTCGCGCCGTGCAGCAGCGCCTTGGCGTGGGCGACGAACACATCCTCGGTGACAAACCCCACTTCCATCCCCAGCGGCTTTCGGGAGGCGTGCGCCTCGACGTGCCCGCCGTCGAAGTTCATTTCGCCCAGTTCATGCGCAGCGAACGACAGCGTGGTGTCACCCGTTTCCAACTCGCCATAAGTGCCGGATTCATGCAAAAAACGGCGACTGAAACCGAAGGCTGTTTCAAAGAAAGCCAGTGACGCGGCAACGTCAGGCACATAGATGATGGTGTAGGCGAATTTCAAGACAGGCACTCCTTGCTGAAAAATAACCGGTCAAGGCACCAGCACGGCGATAGGAAAACCCACGCTATGGCTAAGCCAATAATGACCAGCACGATAGCGATCCTTTGACCCTCAAGCGCTGATTTATAGTCCCAAAGGCGCCGGATGAACAGTGTTCACATAGACGCAGCCCGCCGGGCTTTCTAAACTGCGGCTTGTCTTGGGGAAAGGGGCAGGTGCCGATGAATCGTAATGAACTACGCAAGGCCGACATCAACCTGATGGTGGTTTTCGAAGCACTGATGCTCGAGCGCAATGTAACGCGAGTGGCAGAGAAGCTGTTTCTCGGCCAGCCGACCATCAGTTCGGCCCTCAATCGCTTGCGCACCTTGTTCAACGACCCGCTGTTTATTCGCGTCGGACACCGCATGGAACCCACCGCGCGGGCTGAGGAGATCATCCAGCACCTGTCGCCGGCCCTTGACTCATTGTCGTCAGCCTTGAGCCTGACCCACGATTTCGACCCGACCCAAAGCACCATGACCTTCCGCATCGGCTTGTCCGATGATGTCGAGTTCGGCCTGCTGCCACCGCTGCTTCGAGCCTTGCGCCAGGAAGCGCCGTTGGTGGTGTTCGTGGTGCAGCACGTCGATTACTGGCGTATCCCCGACCTGCTGGCTTCCGGCGATATCACCGTGGGCATCACCCAGACTCGCGGCCTGCCGGCCAATGCCAAGCGCAAATTGCTGCGGCATATCCGCCCCTGCCTGTTGCGTGCCGATGCCTCGGCTACACCGCTGACCCTCGACGAATATTGCGCCCGTCCCCATGTGCTGGTGTCCCACACCGCCAACGTGTCGGGGTTTGCTGACGAGTGGCTGGCCGAGATTGGTCGCAAACGGCACGTGGTGCTGTCTGTACCCCAATACAGCGCACTGCCGGCATTGCTCGCCGGCACCGACATGATCGCCAGCCTGCCGGATTACACCGCCCATGCTATGGCCGCCGGCGGCAACCTGTTCTGTGAGCCGTTCCCGTTCGAAACCCCAACCCTGGACCTGTCGATGGTCTGGCTCAGCCATGTCGACACGGACCCTGCCGAACGCTGGATGCGTTCACGGCTGGAGGCGTTCATGAGTGAACGCGACAGGCTGCCGGTACTCGCGGAAAAATCTTGAGATAAGCCTTCAGGGAGATCCACCGATGACGTTATCCCGTTCGGTCGTTGCGAGGGCTGACCGAAGTTTCACATTGAAATCGGTCTGACTTCGTTCAACTGCATGCTATATGTAGGTTTCTTTTCAAGCCCACTCGGAGCTTTTCATGCCGCACCTGCACCTGGAATACACCGCCAACCTGACTGGCCTTGCCGTCGAGAAAACCCTGCTGCGCCTGAACAATGTGCTGATGGCGTCCGGGCAGTTCGGTTCCGAATTCGATATCAAGAGCCGCGCAATCAAGGTCGAAAGTTTCCAGGTGGGTACTTCACTCAGCCCGCGCGGTTTTATTGCGGTGAAGCTGTCGCTGCTCAGCGGGCGCTCACCCCAGGTCAAGCAGCAGTTGTCGGAAAGCTTGTTGGCGGCCCTGCAGGACGCCGCTGAGTGGCCGGCCGATTTGCAGGTTCAACTCAGTGTCCAGTTGCTGGACATGGATCGTGATTCTTACAGCAAAGTCGCTATTGGCTGAGGGTTACAACAAGCCCTGATCGGCACACACCTTGACGATCTGCTCACGAAACCAGGTATTGGCGCTGTCCTGGCCGCTGGTTTCATTCCACTGCATGTCCAGGGTAAACCCCGGCAACCCGTTTGGCGCTTCGCAATGGCCGAACACGCTGGCCGGTGCCAGCAGCTTTTGCACACGGCGGGGCAGGGTGACGATAAAGTCGGTGCCGCTGATCATCTTCAAGGCGGCACTGTAGCTGTTGGCACGGGCAATCACCTGGCGTTTGTGGGCCTGGCGTGCCAGCCAGCCGTCGATCATGTTGGTGTCGGAGGTCCAGGGCGTGGGGAACACGTGGCGCCGTTCGACAAACGATTGCAGGCTGAAAGCCGGCTCGCGCGGGCTCGAACGTTTATCGAACACACACACCAAGTCGTCTTCCAGCAGCATCTGGGTCTTGAAGTCTTTGTGGGCACGGTGAAAGTGCGGGCCGAAACAAATCACCAGATCGAGGCGGCCTTCGCGCAGGTCGTCGGCGGGCAGCTCGGTTTCCAGCTTTTGCACATTGACGATCACCGGCAAGTCGGCCCGGTCGAAGTTCTTCAACAGGCGCGGCAAAATCAGTTGCTCGAAGTATTCCGGGGCACAGACGTTGAAGGTCACCGCCTTCTGCGTCGGGTCGAAGGCCTGGCTGCCGGCATGGCACAGGTTGATGCTTTCAAGGATCTTCTGCACGTGTTCGTACATGGTGGTGGCCTTGTACGTCGGGCGCATGCCGGCCCGCGTGTTGATAAACAGCTCATCCTCAAAACTGGTGCGCAGCTTCTTCAGGCTGTAGCTCACGGTTGACTGACTGACGAACAGCGTCTCGGACACCTCGGTAACGCTGCTCTGGTCATAGACGGCAATAAACACCATCAAGTCCTGCATATCGAGCTTTCTGAGCAAGTTACTGTTTAGCATCGGTTTCGTCCGTAAACCCTTTGTACCGAACTCAGTACAAGACTGGCAAAAGCTTAACGGAACGGTCGTGCCAATAGAAAGCGCTGTAGGACGTTTCTATGTTTGGTGTGGGACATAAAATGTTGGCAACACGACGTTACTGAATATGTCGGCTGTAATGCTTTGGATTGAAGCGTGTAACGATCACCAGCATCAGCACAATCACGCCGGTCAGTGACCACCAGGCCCATTCGAAGCTGCCCAGTTGATCGCGGATCATGCCGGCGATAAGTGGCGACAGGCCAGCAATCAGGTAGCCGATGCCTTGCACAAAGGCGGTCAGGCCGCCGGCGCGGCGCGGGTTGTCCAAGTGGTCGAGGGACAGGATCAGGCTCATCGGGAACAGGCCGCCGATGCCCAGGCCAAGCAGGCACGGCCACAGCAGGCTGAGGTGTTGCGGGCTGAGAATAAGGCCGCAGAAGCCAAAGATGATCAACACCAGCAACACGGCGACCACCCCGCGTTTATCCTGGCGGCGGTTGGCGATGGCCGGGGTAATCAGGCCGGAGACCACTTCCATCGCGGTCAGAAAACCGAGCAACAAACCGGCGTTCTGTTCGCTCCAGCCTTGCTCCACGTAGTACGGCGCCAACCACGCCAGCACACAGGTGTAGGACGCCGTACCCAGGCCAAAAAAGACCGCCAGCAACCAGGCGCGGCGATTGCCGAAAAACGACGCCTGTTTACCCGGCCCGGCTTGGGACAATGGGGGCAGCGCCGCGCGCTGGGCGTACCAGCACACCAGGGCAATCAATGCCAGTACCGCCCAGATCGCCAGGCCGATGCGCCAGCTGCCGGTCTGTACTTGCACGAACGGCGCGAACGAAGCCGCCAGTGCTGCGCCGCCCATGATTGCGGTGACGTACAGGCCCATGAACAGCGAAACATTGTCACTGAAGCGCGACTTGATCAGCGCCGGCATCAAGGCCTGGATCAGCGCGATACCCACACCGGCCGCCATTGCGCTGACGATCAGCTCCAGCGCCGAATCCACAAACAACCGCGACAGCGTGGCCAGGCCGATCACCACCAGCGACACCACAATGCTGCGGTGCTCGCCAAGCTGCTTGGCCAGGGCCATGCCAAAAAACATCGCCAGGCCCATGGCCATGACCGGCAGCATGGTCAGCAAGGCCGCGCTGCTGAAACTCAACGGCACATCACCGCGAATTGACGACAGCAGTGGGCCGACGGCGGCCATTGACGGGCGCAGGTTAAGCGCGACCAGCACAACGCTGATCATCAGCCACACGGCGGTGGTGGGTTTTGTCTGAACGTTTTCCATGGGTGGACCTTGAGTGAACAAGGGCGAATCAGGCCATGGGCGGGGCAGCGGGGCAAATCAGAAAGTCGCACGAGCTATCTAAAAATTGCGGATGACTGATCGTTCCCACGCTCCGCGTGGGAACGCAGCCCAGGACGCTCCGCGTCCCAAGAGCGGACGCGGAGCGTCCATTGAGGCATTCCCACGCGGAGCGTGGGAACGATCATTAAACGGCGCGAATCACATGCTTGATCTCCTGAAACGCCGCCAACCCCCACGGCCCCAGCTCGCGGCCGATACTGCTTTGCTTGTAACCGCCCCACGCCGTCTGCGGGAAGATCACCTGCGGTGCGTTGATCCACACCAGGCCCGCCTGCAAGGCATTCGCCACGCGTTCAGCGGTTTCGGCGCTGGCGCTCACCACACTGGCGACCAGGCCGAAATCGCTGTCGTTGGCCAGGGCGATGGCCTCGGCTTCAGTGGCAAAGCGTCGTACACACAGCACCGGGCCGAAGATTTCTTCATTCCACAAGGCGCTGCCCAATGGCACGTCGGTAAACACCGTCGGGCGAATGAAAAAGCCTTTTTCCAGGCCCACCGGGCGAGCGCCGCCACACACCAACCGGGCACCCTCATCGATGCCGCGCTGGATATGCCCCAGCACCCGCTGATACTGCGCACGGTTGATCAGCGCGCCCATCTCCACATCCTCGGCAAACGGGTCCGCCACGCGAATCCCTTCAGCCCGCGCCTGCAAACGCCGCAGGAATTCATCTGCCAGGTTGTCGGCCACCAACACGCGACTGGTGGCCGAACAGATCTGCCCGGCGTTGAAAAAACCACCGCCACAGGCCAGCTCCACCGCCAGATCGAGGTCGGCATCGGCCAACACCAGCAATGAGGATTTGCCGCCCAGTTCCAGGCTCACACCCTTGATGGTTTCGGCGGCGCGCTGCATCACCTGCACGCCCACCGCGTTGCTGCCGGTAAAGGAAATTTTCGCCACGCGACGGTCCGCCGCCAGCGGCGCACCGACCGCAAGGCCGGTGCCACACACCAGGTTAAATACCCCTGCCGGGAAGCCCGCCTCGGCAATAATCCGCGCCAACTGCAACTCCGCCAGGGGCGTGACCTCTGACGGCTTAAGCACCACGCAGCAACCGGCCGCCAATGCGGGAGCAAGCTTCCAGGCGGTGGTCACCATCGGGAAATTCCACGGCACGATCAAGCCCACCACGCCGCATGGTTCGCGGCGCAGGCGTGCGCTGAAATCGTCGCTGGGCAATGCCACCGGGCTGTCTTGTGCTGCGTCCATCGCATCGCAGATACCCGCGTAGTATTCGAAGGTGGCGATCACGTCATCCACATCAATACCGGCTTCAAACAGCGGCTTGCCGTTGTTGCTCGACTGCAACTGCATCAGCGGTTCACGCTGCTCGCTCACACCTTGGGCGACCTTGCGCAGCAGGGCGCCGCGATCACGGCCGCTGCTTTTCGACCAATCGACAAAAGCCGCGCTGGCTGCATCAACCGCCAGCTGCACTGCTGATGCATCGCCCACGCTGACGTGGGCCAAGGTCGCCTCGGTGGCCGGGTTAATCACCTCCAGCACCGTATGGCCCGCCTGCCATTGGCCGTTGATAAACACACCGTTCAAGACTGCGCTCATACCGCCGCCTCCTGCATCCACAGCCCTTGGTTGATTTCAATCAGTGTCGGCCCCTGGCGATCCGCGGCGGCGCGCAACGCGCTGCGCAATTGCTCGACGCCCTGGATACTTTCTGCGGCGCAACCCAAGGCCTTGGCTACGCCGATAAAGTCCGGGGTGTAGATGTCCACACCAACCGGCTCGATGGCGCGGTTGAGCATGTATTTCTTGATCTCTTCATAGCCGTGGTTATTCCACAGCAGCACGATGACCGGCACCTGCGCTTCCACCGCACTGGCCAGTTCCGGCAGGGAAAATTGCAGGCCGCCGTCGCCGATCAGGCACACCACCGGCTGGCCGTCACCTCGGCCCAGCCAGGCACCGATGGCGGCGGGCAGGGCGTAGCCCAAGGTGCCGTAGCCGGTGGACGAGTTGAACCAGCGGCGTGGGTGGTCAAGGTTCAGTGTCAGGTTGCCGCTGTACACCGGCTGGGTGGAGTCGCCCACCAGCACGGCGTCGGGCAGTTCTTGCAGCACGGTGTCGAGAAACAGCGTTTGTGCGCGGGTGGCCGCGTCCCAGGTGGGCGCCAGTTCGGCCCACAAGCGCGCGACTCGTTCAGCGCCCCAATCGCCGTTGCGCGCAGGTAGTGGAGTTTTGTCCAATTCGGCCAGCAAGGCGTCGGCGGCTATTTGCGCATCGGCCACCAGTGCCACGTGCGGCGGGTAGTTGCGCACCGTCTGGTCGGGGTCGATGTCGATACGCAGCAGTGCGCCGGGAATCTCGAAGCCGCCGGCGAAGGTCACGTCGTAGTCGGTTTCGGCCAGTTCTGTGCCGATGGCCAGCACCACGTCGGCTTCAGCGACCAGCGCACGGGTGGCGACCAGGGTTTGCGTCGAGCCGATCAGCAGCGGGTGCGTCGATGGCAACAGGCCTTTGGCATTGATGGTCAGCGCGACCGGCGCGCCAAGGGTATCGGCCAGGCGCGTCAGCTCTGGCGCGGCGTCGATGGCACCGCCACCGGCCAGAATCAGCGGGCGTTTGGCCGCGGCGAGCAACTGGCTCATCTGCTTGACCGCCGACGGCGCTGCGCCTGCGCGGGCGACGCTGACCGGCAGGCTGGTCAGCAATGCATCGGCGTTCTCCACCAGCACATCCAGCGGGATCTCGATATGCACCGGGCGCGGTCGCCCCGCCTGGAACACCGCAAATGCCCGCGCCAGCACGCCAGGCAACTCCGCCGCCGACATCAGGGTATGGGAGAACGCCGCCACGCCGGCGATCATCGCGCTCTGGTTCGGCAGCTCATGCAGTTTGCCGCGCCCGCCGCCCAATTGGCTGCGCGACTGCACGCTGGAAATCACCAGCATCGGGATCGAGTCAGCGTAGGCCTGGCCCATGGCGGTGGTGATATTGGTCATGCCCGGGCCGGTGATGATGAAGCACACGCCGGGTTTGCCACGGGTGCGTGCATAGCCGTCGGCCATGAAACCGGCGCCCTGTTCGTGGCGCGGGGTGACATGGCGAATGCTGGAACGCGCCAGGCCGCGATACAGTTCAACGGTGTGTACGCCGGGAATGCCGAACACCTGGTCCACGCCGTAGCTTTCCAGGAGGTTGACCAATACTTCGCCGCAGGTCGCCATACATGTCGCTCTTGTTATTGATTCGAGGCGCTATTGGAGCGGCTGGCCCGTAGCGGCAACAATCGATAAAAAGTCATACTAGCCATGTCCCCACGTCATGGCTTGCCCCGATGAAACGCCTTCCACCATTGCCTGCGCTGCACACGTTTTGGGTCACCGCCCAGTGCTGCAACTTCACCCGTGCCGCCGAGCAACTGCACATCACACAAGGCGCGGTGAGCCGTCAGATTGCGGGGCTGGAAAGCCATCTGGGTTACGCCCTGTTCCAGCGCCAGGCGCGGGGCTTGAGCCTGACCGAAGAAGGCCGTGAATGGTCGTTGCGTGCCCAGCAAGTATTCGGCCTGATCGGTGACGCGGTGGAGCAGATCGGCAGCCGCCGCGCCACCCTGCAACTCAAGGCTTCCACCTGTGTGATGCGCTGGCTGCTGCCGCGCCTGATGCAATGGCAAAAGGAGCGCCCGGAAGTGCCGGTGGAGTTGACTACCACTGTGGCCTACACCGTGGACTTTCGCCGAGAGCAATTTGACGCGGCGGTTATCTATGCGCCCATCGCCGAGCAGTCGGCCGAGGCACGGCACCTGTTTGATGAGCAACTCACGCCGGTCTGCGCACCGGCGTTGCTCGGCGGTTTGCACACGCCGGCAGACTTGCAGCAACAGGTGCTGCTGCACCCCACGCGGGACGAGCGGGATTGGGCGTTGTGGTTAAAAGCGGCGAATACGCGGTTGAGCAACCTGGCCCAGGGGCATCATTTCGAGACGCTCGACTTAGCCATGACGGTGGCGTCCCAAGGCTCGGGCGTGGCGATTGGCGACAGTGCGCTGATTGGCGAGGATGTGAAAGCCGGGCGGCTGGCGACGCCGTTTGAACTGCGGGTGCCGACGGGGATGGGCTATTACCTGGTGTACCCGCCGGGGACAGAGCCTTCGGCTGGGTTGCAAGCGTTGATGGCGTGGCTGGTGAGCGAGGCACACCGATGATCGTCCGATGATCGTTCCCACGCTCTGCGTGGGAATGCCTCTGGTGACGCTCTGCGTCTCGCTTCGGGACGCGGAGCGTCCGGGGCGGCATTCCCACGCAGAGCGTGGGAACGATCATTACAGGGTCAGTAACCGACAGTGAAGCGTTGGCGCGAGTGCTTCGGTGTTTCCACTTCGTCGATCAGCGCAATGGCAAAGTCAGCAAAACTGATCCAGCTACGGCCTTCGGCGCTCACCAGCAGGTCGTCCTGGCCCAGACGGAATTTGCCGGTGCGCTCGGTTTCAACAAACTCCGCCGACGGCGATAGAAAGGTCCAATCCAGTTCTTTTTCCTGACGCAGCACGTCGAGAAACTCAGCACCGGCGCTGGCTTCGGCTTTGTATTCGGCCGGGAAACCCTCGCTGTCGATCACTCGACCGCCACCTGGCAACAACAACGAACCCGCACCGCCTACCACCAGCAGGCGTTTTACGCCGGCTTTTTTCACCGGGCCGATCACGGCGCTGGCGGGCAGGGTGGCGAAGTGCGCCGCGCTGATCACCACGTCGTTGCCGCTCACCGCTTGCTGCAAGGCAGCCGCATCAAGGGCGTCGACCTTTTTAACGGTAAGGCCTGGGCGTGCAGCCAGCTTGTCGGTATTACGCGCAATGGCAGTAACGGTATGCCCACGACGCAGCGCTTCTTCCAGCAGTTGGCTGCCGGCACGGCCGGTGGCACCAATGATTGCAATCTTGCTCATGACGTTCTCCAGTACGTTAGGGTTTAAAACCAATCACCACTTCATTTCGCCCTTGGCGACTTTGGCACCCAGTTCCAGGCTGCTTTCGTCTTCAAGGTTCGGGTAACGCTTTTTCATTGCCGCGATCAGCGCAGCCGAGTCCTTGGCCTTGGCGGTCTCGATATCGAAGGCCTTGATGTAGTCGGCGGTAAAGGCCACGGACTGCACGGTCGGTGTGCCCAGGTAGTGGCCAGGGATCACAGTGGCCGGTTTCAGGTCCTGGATACGTTGCAAGGTGGCCAGCCAATCGGTGTGGGATTTGGCGGTTTGCGTATCGGCCATCCACACGTGGGTGTTTTCAAACACCACGACGCCACCAACGACCGCCTTGATCGACGGGATCCACACAAAGGTGCGCTCCGGCTGCGGACCGTCCAGGCCGATCACTTCCAGGCTTTTGCCTTCCAGTGTCAGGGTATGGCCCTGCAACACCTGCGGGATCACGGCTTTGCTTGGTTTGTCGGCGCCGAGTTTCGGGCTCCAGAACGCGATTTTTTGCTCGACGGTGGCCTTGATATGGTCCACCACCGGCTGGGTCGCCAGCACTTTGGCGTCGGGGAACGCGGCTGTCAGGGTGTCGAGGCCGAAGTAGAAGTCCGGGTCGCCGTCGCTGACGTAGATGGTGGTGAGGTGTTTGCCGCTGCTGCGGATTTTTTGCACCAGTTGCTCGGCTTGGGGCTTGCCGAACTGGGCGTTGACCAGGATGAGGTCTTTTTCGCCGCTGACCAGTACCGAGCTGACTGGCATCATGGCCGAGGTGCCAGGGTTGTAGGCATCCAGCTTCAGGTCGGCAGCCGCAGCATGGGCGGCGAACGCCAGGGCGGCCGAAGCCAGGGCAAATCGTTTAAGTACCGAGATCATGTGCAGCTCCAGCAGCAGGTAAGTGATGCACAGAGCTTAGTTGCACCAAACACAACAAAAAATGCGATGCTTGGACATAGTTTGTTTCTAAAAGCGTGCAAATCATGGATCGTCTTCAAGCAATGCGGGTGTTTGTCACGGTAGTTGACCTGGGCAGCCAGTCCGCCGCCGCTGATCAGTTGGACCTGTCGCGGCCGGTGGTCTCGCGCTACCTGGCTGAACTTGAGGATTGGGTCGGTGCGCGCTTGATGCATCGCACCACGCGCAAGCTCAGCCTCACCGCCGCCGGCAGTGAAACGCTGCCGCGCTGCCGGCAAATGCTCGAGCTGTGCAGTGACATGCAGGCGGCCGTCAGTGAGCCGGATGAAGCGCCGCGCGGCCAGTTGCGCCTGAGTGTCAGCAGCTCTTTTGGCCAGGCGCAGTTGGCGGATGCCGTGGCCGCCTACGTCAAGCTTTACCCATTAGTCAGTATCGATATGCAGATGCTGGATCGCACGGTGAACCTGGTGGATGAGCGTATCGACCTGGCTATCCGAACCAGCCTTGAGCTGGACCCCAACTTGATCGCCCGCAAGCTCACCCTGTGCCGCTCGGTGATCTGCGCTTCGCCCGCGTACCTGCTGGAACATCCGCTGCCCCGGCAAGTCAGCGACCTGGCAGCGCACAATTGCCTCACGCACTCTTATTTCGGTAAAAGCCTGTGGCACTTCACCGAGAACGGCGAGCCAACGTCGGTGGCGGTGCAGGGCAATATCACCGCCAATGAGGCCATGGCTCTGTTGCGGGTGACCCTGGCGGGCGCCGGAGTGGCGCGGCTTCCCAGCAACCAGGCGGGGGACTATATCCGTCGCGGCGAATTGATCCGTCTGTTGCCCGAAGCCGAGCCGCAACAGATGAATGTGTATGCGGTGTATGCCTCACGTAAACACATGCCGTTGGTGCTGCGCAGCTTTGTGGATTTTCTGGTGAACAGCTTTCCGGAAGAGCCGGTATGGGACATTGGCCTCTAATCGACATAAACGTGTTGAATGACGCCCAATAATGGCAACTCGCCCTGACTGACCTATGCTTTAACCAGCACCGAGTCGATCTATTCAGAGGTGTGCCATGACCCTAAAAATTAGAAAGTACCTGATGATTTTCATCCTGTCCGCGTTGGCCACCGCGCTGTACGGCACGGCCGCCTACCGGGTTGAACAGACCCGCATGCAGCCGACCTTCGCGATCAGCTGCCACCAGGATCTGTGTGTGCCGCGTACCGGCAGCTTCAGCGCGCTCAGATGATCGTTCCCATGCTCCGTGTGGGATGATCGTTCCCACGCTCCGTGTGGGATGATCGTTCCCACGCTCTGCGTGGGAATGCAGCCCAGGACGCTCCGCGTCCCGCGTCAATCGGCCTTCAGTTGCTCGCGAAACGCCTTTGGCGAAAACCCCACTCGGCGACGGAACAGCCGGGAGAAGTTGGTCGGGTCGGAAAACCCCAATACTTCCGACATCTCATTGATGGTCATGCTGGTATAGGTCAGCAAGCGCTTGGCTTCCAGCAACTGGCGGTCATGCATGATCTGCAAGGCAGGCTGCCCACCCAATTCCCGACACGTACCGTTCAGGTGTGAGACCGAGATACCCAGCTTGTGGGCCAGGTCTTCAATCTTCGGGTGTTCGCGGTAATGCTGCTCGACCAACTGCGTAAAGCGCCGAAAATATTCACGCCCACGCGGCGCGCGCGCATGGCGGCGCTGGATCGCCTGGCGGCTGATCCACACCAGCAGCACGCTGACCAAGGCGTGCATCATCATGTCGCGGGCCGGTTGTTCATCGGCGTACTCATCCTGCAGGCGGGCGAACAGGCTGTTGAGGTAGTCGCTGTCCTTGCCGGCCGGGTAATTGCCCAAAGCGTTCAAACCGTCCACCGTCGCGCCCAGCTGCGTCTGCAAATGGCTGACCAGCGGCGCGGCCAGCGTCACGATAAAACCTTCCACATCTTCAGAAAACCGAAACCCGTGCACACACAAAGGCGGCAGCACCTGCAAAGTGGCTTCGCTGAGCGTGGTGCGCTGGCCTTCGATTTCCAGTTGCGCCTGGCCTTTGTGTACGTACAGCAATTGGCACAGATCCGCGTGCCGGTGGGGTTGGATTTCCCACTGGTATTCCCGGCTCCGTCGGGAAATGGTTTCACAGTGCAACAAATCCGGGGTCGGCCATTGCTGGCTTTCCCCGTAAAGCTTGAAGACCGGAATCGCGGTACTGGCAGTTTTGGTCATGGTTTCAATCCGATACTCAGGATAGTGGTGCGGTAATCGCCCCAATTGGCAAAAAGCGCAGGCTTTGTCTCAGTTTTCACCTTCTTATGGCGGCCACTCAAGTGAAAAATGATCAGCAACAAGATGAATGACAACTCTTTCACCTGATCCGTTCGGGTGGAGCTTGCGGGCCATAAAAATAATGAAAACGCTTAAAACCCAAGTCGCCATTATTGGCGCCGGTCCCTCCGGATTGCTGCTCGGTCAACTGCTGCACAACGCCGGTATCCAGACCCTTATTCTAGAGCGCCAGAGCGCCGACTACGTGCAAGGCCGCATCCGCGCCGGGGTGTTGGAACAAGGCATGGTCGACCTGCTGCGCGAGGCGGGCGTGAGCCGACGCATGGATGCCGAAGGCCTGGTACACGACGGCTTTGAGTTGGCACTCGATGGCCAACTGACCCATATCGACCTCAAAGGCTTGACCGGCGGCCAGTCGGTGATGATCTACGGCCAGACCGAAGTCACCCGCGACCTGATGGCCGCCCGCGAAGCTGCCGGCGCTGTGACCCTGTACGAAGCGCGCGACGTGCAGCCCCATGACCTTAAAACTGATCGGCCCTGGCTCACCTTCGAACATGACGGCGAACACGTGCGCCTGGACTGCGACTACATCGCCGGGTGCGACGGTTTTCACGGGGTGGCGCGCCAGTCGATTCCGGCGCAGTCGTTGCAAGTGTTCGAGCGTGTCTATCCGTTCGGCTGGCTGGGCATCCTCGCCGATACGCCGCCGGTACATGACGAGCTGGTGTATGCCAAACATTCGCGTGGCTTTGCGTTGTGCAGCATGCGTTCGCCGACCCGCAGCCGCTATTACCTGCAGGTGCCGGTCGATGAGCCGCTGGAAGAATGGTCGGATGAGCGTTTCTGGGCCGAGCTGAAAACCCGCCTGCCCAGCCAGTTGGCTGAACAGTTGGTCACCGGGCCTTCAATCGAAAAAAGCATCGCGCCGCTGCGCAGTTTTGTGGTGGAGCCGATGCAGTACGGGCGCCTGTTCCTGCTCGGTGACGCCGCGCATATCGTGCCGCCCACCGGCGCCAAAGGCTTGAACCTGGCCGCCAGTGATGTGAGCACCTTGTTTCGGATCATGCTCAAGGTGTACCGCGAGGGCCGCGTGGACCTGCTGGAAAAATACTCGGCCATCTGCCTGCGCCGGGTGTGGAAGGCCGAGCGGTTTTCCTGGTGGATGACCTCGATGTTGCACCAGTTCCCGCAAGCCGACGGCTTCAGCCAGCGCATTGCGCAGAGCGAGCTGGAGTATTTCATCCACTCACAGGCGGGGCGCCAGACCATCGCAGAAAATTACGTTGGGCTTCCTTACGAAGCTATCGAGTAGCCTGCTATCGTATCCAGCATTCCCGCAGGCCCTTCCTTGCCTGCGGGCCTTGCTCGAAGGTTCTGCCGTGACCAGCGTCAACCAACCCGCTCCACCCGTTCCCGCCGTTCGCAGTGTGCTCGCCGCCTTGATGCTGGCGATCTTCCTGGGCGCCCTGGACCAGACCATTGTCGCCGTGTCGATGCCGGCCATTTCCGCGCAGTTTCACGATGTAAACCTGCTGGCCTGGGTGATCTCCGGCTATATGGTGGCGATGACCGTGGCCGTGCCGATCTACGGCAAGCTCGGCGACCTGTACGGGCGTCGGCCGATGATGTTGATCGGCATGGGCGTGTTCACTGTGGCGTCGCTGTTCTGCGGCATGGCGCAAAGCATGGAACAGTTGGTGCTGGCGCGGATTCTCCAGGGCATCGGTGCCGGCGGGATGATCTCGGTCAGCCAGGCGATCATTGGCGACATCATCCCACCCCGCGAGCGTGGGCGTTATCAGGGCTATTTCAGCAGCATGTACGCGGTGGCCAGTGTGGCCGGGCCGGTGCTGGGCGGGTACATGACCGAATACCTGTCGTGGCGCTGGGTGTTTTTGATCAACCTGCCGCTGGGCGCCGGCGCCTGGTACGTGGCGCACCGCACACTGGTGGGCCTGCCGGTGCCGCAGCGCAAGCCGATTATCGATTACCTCGGCACCGTGCTGATGATCATCGGCCTGACTGCCTTGCTGCTGGGCATCACCGAAATCGGCCAGGGCCATCATTGGCGTGACGAGCAAGTGCTGGGGCTGTTGGCCTGCGCGTTGGTGGCCTTGACGGTGTTCGTGTGGCACGAACGCCGGGCGCGCGAGCCGTTGTTGCCGATGCACCTGTTTGCCAACCGCAGCGCGGTGCTGTGCTGGTGCACGATTTTCTTCACCAGCTTCCAGGCGATTTCCCTGACGGTGTTGATGCCGTTGCGCTATCAGACGGTGACCGGCTCGGGTGCCGACAGCGCCGCCTTGCACTTGCTGCCGTTGGCCATGGGCTTGCCGATGGGCGCTTATTTCGCCGGGCGCATGACCTCGGTGACCGGGCGTTATAAGCCGATGATTCTGACCGGCGCGTTCTTGAGCCCGCTGGCGATTCTCGGCATGGCCTACAGCGCGCCGCAGGCGGTGGAACTCACGGCGGTGTTTATGCTGCTGTGCGGAATTGCGGCGGGGATGCAGTTTCCGACGTCCCTGGTGGGTACGCAGAACTCGGTGGAGCAGCGCGACATTGGCGTGGCTACCAGCACCACTAACCTGTTCCGCTCGTTGGGCGGGGCGGTCGGTGTGGCGTGCATGTCGGCGCTGTTGCTGGCGTTGTTGCAGGATTCAAGCTTTGCGCATTTGGCCAGCGGTGCGCTGGGCGCCGAGGGCAGTTCCGGCAGCGTGTTGCTCGACGGCCTGAATGCCGCGCCAGGGCCTGCGCAGGATGCTTTGCGCGGGGAGCTGGCGGTGACGTTCCGGCATTTGTTGATGGTCAGTGCGGCAGTGTCGTTGCTGGGGTTGGCGGCGGCGATTGCGATGCCCAATCGTGTGCTGCGTGGCCGTGAAGACAAAGCACGTTAACTGACACAATGATGATCAAACTGTGGGAGCTGGCATTCCAACTTAGATCAGGGGCTGTAGTACCCAACCGCCACCATAAAATGCCCGGCCTTGCGCACGTACGCATGTTTGTTTTCAACCTTGTCGGTCACCGGGTTCTTCCAGCGGTACTTGTATTCCCCCTGATCCTGCTCGGCCATCAGCTTCAGGATCGGCTCACCCACCGGCTTGCCATCCGGGTCTTTGATCTTGCGAAAGTCGGTATTGATCAGGCGCAGGTTGGTGCCATGCGCCACATAGCGCCCGGTATCCAGGTCGACCACAAACACATACAGATCATCCTGCAGAAACCCGCCCTGCAGTGAATTGATCGCCTTGAGCGTGCCGGCTTCATCCTTGAGCAGAGCATTCACTGCCTTGTTGCGCAGCGCCCGGGCCTGCTCCGGCGTGGCCCGTGGCAAGTAGTAACCCACCGCGAGGATGCGCTCACCCACGCGCTGGTAAAACACATGCTTGTGCTCAACCTTGCCGTCGTTCCAGTTCTGCCAGCGGTAGTCGGCTTGTTGGATGCCTTGGCCTTCGGGCACGGTCAGTGCCTTTTTGAACGACGCTTGCAGGTCTGGCCCGAGCACTTCGGACACATCGCGGCCGATCAATGCAGAGGAGGGCCCGCCGCTGGCCAGCAGCACACCCTTGGTATCAACCACGAACACGTAGCGGTCATGGTCGATAAACTCACCCTGGCGGCTGAACGCGGCGAACGCCTTGTCGCCGTTGCTTTGAAAGTAGGTGACGGCCTTTTCCAGCAACGCCTTGGCGGCCTGGGCGTCCTCATCCTGAGTGGCCGCGTGCACCTGGCTGAAACCCAACAGCAGCAGGCAGGTGAGTCGGAGCAATCCCTTCATTACCGATCCCTCTTTATTGTTGATGTGAGCACAGCGTAGACGGCTCCTGCTCAGGGCGCCGCCAGCCATTGATTGACGATGCCGTCATACACCCCGGTGGCCATGCTCAAGTGCAGCCACTGGTCGACATAGCTTTTCCACGCCACGTCGTCGCGAGGCAGCAAAAAGGCTTTTTCGCTGTATTGCATCTGCCGCTCGGGGTTGACCGCACACAGCCCAGGCTTCTGTTTTTGCTGGAAGCGCGCTTCGCTGGCGTCGGTGATCATCACGTCGGCCTTGCCCGCCAGCAGTTCGTCGAAAATCGTCACGTTGTCATGCAGGCGAATCTGCGCTTTGGCCAGGTGGGCGCGGGCAAATACCTCGTTGGTGCCGCCCGCCGGCTCGATCACCCGTACCTGTGGCTGGTTGATCTGCTCGACAGTCTGGTAACGCTGTACATCGGCGCAGCGCACCAGCGGGATCTTGCCGTCCACGCCGAGCGGCTGGCTGAAGAAGGCTTTTTTCTGGCGCTCCAACGACACCGAAATGCCGCCCACCGCAATATCACAGCGCTGGGCGAGAAAGTCCGGCATCAGGGTTTTCCAGGTGGTGGGCACCCACTTGATGGTGGCGTTGAGGCTCTTGGCCAGGGACTCGGCCATGGCGATATCAATGCCTTCATAGCGCCCATCGGCACGCAACGAGGTGTAGGGCTTGTAGTCGCCGGTGGTGCAGACGCTGAGGGTGCCGTTTTGCAGCACCTCGTCCAGGCGTGAGTCGGCCAGGGCGTGGCTGGTCACACTTGCCAGTAAACAGAAGGCCAGGGGCGCTTTCATGCGGTCGAATCCTTGGGCATGCTCGGGTCGCCATTATTTCCAGCTAAACGCGGGGATGGCAATTGTTTAGCCAGGCTGCAACCAAACTCCGTCAACCCTGAATTGAACAACCTTTGCGCGCGTGTGACGCTGCCGGGCATCTACCTCACTGTGAATCCCGCATGGACGGCTCACCCGACACTCACCTCGCGACACTGCCGTCCGCGCTCGCCTTTTGGGCCCTGTTCCACTGCCGACACGCGCGCCCACCAGATACCTTTCTCCTACGTTGATCTGCCCCATGGATGACGCGCACCTGTGCGCATCTGCCCGGCGGCGCCCGTGCGCCTGCCTGACGCAAACGTATGAGAGTTCCCATGAGTGTTTTTGCCAGCCTGCAAGAAGCCCAGTCTTTTCTTGAGCAACACCCGGACATCGAAATGTTCGAGCTGTTTATCCTCGACAACAACGGCGTACCCCGCGGCAAGTTGCTGCACCGCGATGAGCTGCTGGCGGTGTATGAAAGTGGCCGCCCGTTGCCCAGCACCATCCTGGGCCTGACGATTAACGGCGACGACGTGGAAAACTCCGGGCTGGTGTGGGAAGTCGGCGATATCGACTGCCGTGCCTACCCGGTCAGCGGCAGCTTGCAGCGCATGCCGTGGCGCCTGATCCCGACGGCCGCTGTGCAAGTCAGCATGCACCCCACCGAAGGCTTGCCGGCCACCGTGGCGGACCCTCGGCATGTGCTGGCCAAGGTGATCGACGGGCTCAAGGCCGACGGGTTTTACCCGGTGATGGCGGCGGAGTTGGAGTTTTACCTGCTCGACCAGAAACCCGATAGCAACGGCCGCCCGCAACCGGCGCGGGATGTTGACGGTAATCGCCCACGCTCGACCCAGGTATACGGCTTGCGTGAGCTGGAGCAGATCGAGCCGTTCCTGGCCGACCTCTACAGCGCTTGCAAGCTGCAAGGCATTCCGGCGCGCACGGCGATTTCCGAGTACGCGCCGGGCCAGGTGGAAATCACCCTGGAACATCGCGCCGATGCCCTGCAGGCCATGGACGAAGCGGTGCGCTACAAGCGCCTGGTCAAGGGCGTGGCGCATAAGCATGGGATGACGGCCTGCTTTATGGCCAAGCCGTTCGATGACCTGGCGGGCACCGGCATGCACATGCATGTGAGCCTGGCGGATGCCCAGGGCAATAACCTGTTCGCCAGTGAGGCGGCCGATGGCACGCCGCTGCTGCGCCAGGCCGTGGGCGGCATGCTCAGCACCTTGCTCGATTCGCTGCTGATGTTTTGCCCGAATGCCAACTCCTACCGGCGCTTCCAGACCAACAGTTATGCGCCGCTGGCGGCCACCTGGGGCGTGGACAACCGCACCGTCAGCCTGCGCGTGCCGGGCGGGCCGGCTCATTCGCGGCATATCGAACACCGGATTTGCGGAGCCGACGCCAACCCTTACCTGGCTGCCGCCGCAATCCTGGCGGGTATTCACCGAGGTATTCGCGAACAGCGCGACCCCGGTGCGCCGGTGGAAGGCAACGGGTACGCCCAGGCCAATGCATTGCTGCCCACCGACTGGCTGACCACCTTGCGTGCGCTGGAGGGTTCCAGCTGGGCGCGGGAGGCGTTTGGCAGTGAGTTTCTCGGTGTTTATTTGGCGGTGAAACGTGCGGAGTATCGCCAGTTCATGGGGGAGGTGGGGGAGCAGGATTGGCGTTGGTATCTGCATCAGGCGTGATTGGCTGGGGCGCGGGGTTGTTCTTGATGGGGGTGTATATCCGTTGCTGCGGTGATGGCTGCTTAGGGTTCCGCCCTGACGGCGGGTCACTTTTGGCAAACGCCCGGAATGCCGGCCCAGCCAAAAGTAACCA
>NZ_JAAAFV010000014.1:0-329 GCF_019352915.1 Pseudomonas sp. Xaverov 259
CAGCAACAGCAACAGCAACAGCAACAGCAACAGCAACAGCAACAGCAACAGCAACAGCAACAGCAACAGCAAAGCCATACTCGGTCAAAAGGTGGGAGCTGGCTTGCCTGCGATGGCATCAACTCAGTGTGCCTGATGTACCGAGGTGCCTGCATCGCAGCGATGCGGCGACCCGACAAGGCAGCTCCCACAGAAAAGCAGCTCTTCAGTGCATGCAAATCCACAGCCGATCTCATATTCAAAACTGCATGCGGTCAACTGTGGGAGCGGGCTTGCTCGCGAATGCGGTGGGTCAGTCAATTCATCTGTCACTGACCCACCGCATTCGC
>NZ_JAAAFV010000014.1:339-547 GCF_019352915.1 Pseudomonas sp. Xaverov 259
GCAGCCGACATCATTTTCAAAGCTGCATGCGGTCAACTGTGGGAGCGGGCTTGCTCGCGAATGCGGTGGGTCAGTGACAGATAAATTGACTGACCCACCGCATTCGCGAGCAAGCCCGCTCCCACATTTAGACCCAGTTGCATCAGGTAGACAGGCTTTTGCTTTGCACTTGATCTGGCTTTTGATTCAACCACTCAGGTCGGCTTTC
>NZ_JAAAFV010000003.1:0-5233 GCF_019352915.1 Pseudomonas sp. Xaverov 259
TTTAGAAAGTTTCTTCTCTCCCGTCTTTTGGACGGGAGAGAAAAGGGTGTACATAAGCTTACGGATTATTAGTACTACTCGACTATGACATTACTGCCTTTACATCTATAGCCTATCAACGTGGTCATCTTCCACGATCCTTAAAAGAAATCTCATCTTGTGGTGGGTTTCGCGCTTATATGCTTTCAGCGCTTATCCCTTCCAAACGTAGCTACTCTGCGGTGCCCCTGGCGGGACAACAGATACACTAGAGGTTTGTCCAATTCGGTCCTCTCGTACTAGAATCAGATCCACTCAAATTTCTAACGCCCACAGTAGATAGAGACCGAACTGTCTCACGACGTTCTGAACCCAGCTCGCGTGCCACTTTAATGGGCGAACAGCCCAACCCTTGGGACCTTCTCCAGCCCCAGGATGTGACGAGCCGACATCGAGGTGCCAAACCCCCCCGTCGATATGAGCTCTTGGGGGAGATCAGCCTGTTATCCCCGGCGTACCTTTTATCCTTTGAGCGATGGCCCTTCCATGCGGAACCACCGGATCACTATGCTCTACTTTCGTACCTGATCGACCTGTATGTCTCTCAGTCAAGCTCCCTTATGCCATTGCACTCTACGCACGGTTACCAAGCGTACTGAGGGAACCTTTAGAAGCCTCCGTTACTCTTTTGGAGGCGACCACCCCAGTCAAACTACCCACCAAGCAATGTCCCCCACATTTGCGGGGTTAGGCCTCAGATAAACAAAGGGTTGTATTTCAACAATGACTCCAAAGCGCCTGGCGACGCCCCTTCAAAGTCTCCAACCTATCCTACACATCATTTATCCAAGGTCAATACTAAGCTATAGTAAAGGTGCACAGGGTCTTTTCGTCCCACTGCGGGTAAACGGCATCTTCACCGTTACTACAATTTCACCGAGCTCATGGCTGAGACAGTGTCCAGATCGTTACACCATTCGTGCAGGTCGGAACTTACCCGACAAGGAATTTCGCTACCTTAGGACCGTTATAGTTACGGCCGCCGTTTACTGGGGCTTCAATTCAATGCTTCTCCGAAGATAACATCTCCTCTTAACCTTCCAGCACCGGGCAGGTGTCAGGCCCTATACTTCATCTTACGATTTTGCAGAGCCCTGTGTTTTTGATAAACAGTCGCCTGGACCTCTTCACTGCGGCCCTGATTACTCAGGGCGACCCTTCTCCCGAAGTTACGGGTCTATTTTGCCTAATTCCTTAGCCATGAATCTCTCGAGCACCTTAGGATTCTCTCCTCAACTACCTGTGTCGGTTTACGGTACTGGTACTAATTACCTGAAGTTTAGAGGTTTTTCTTGGAAGCCCTTAGGCGCACTATCTCTTTGTCCGAAGACTCCGAGTACTATCGTATTTCACCACGCTCTACGGATTTGCCTATAGAGCATATAGCTAGGTACTTCAACGAACTATTCCGTCAGTTCGCGGCGCTTTCATCACTCCGTCACCCCATCACAGTAATTAGTAGTACGGGAATATTAACCCGTTAGCCATCGACTGTCCCTTTCGGGTTCGCCTTAGGACCAGACTAACCCACAGCTGATTAGCATAGCTGTGGAAACCTTAGTTTTTCGGTGTGCGGGTTTCTCGCCCGCATTATCGTTACTTATGCCTACATTTTCTTTTCCAGCCGGTCCAGCATACCTTACGATACACCTTCAGCCCTGCTGGAATGCTCCCCTACCACTTACAGTAAACTGTAAATCCATAGCTTCGGTAATATACTTATGCCCGATTATTATCCATGCTCGTCCGCTCGACTAGTGAGCTGTTACGCACTCTTTAAATGAATGGCTGCTTCCAAGCCAACATCCTAGCTGTCTGGGCAGACAAACCTCGTTCTTTCAACTTAGTATATATTTGGGGACCTTAGCTGATGGTCTGGGTTCTTTCCCTCTCGGACTTGGACCTTAGCACCCAAGCCCTCACTGTTAGTGAACATTATACAGCATTCGGAGTTTGTCAGGAATTGGTAGGCGGTGAAGCCCCCGCATCCAATCAGTAGCTCTACCTCTGTATAACTTTATAACTAACGCTGCACCTAAATGCATTTCGGGGAGTACGAGCTATTTCCGAGTTTGATTGGCCTTTCACCCCTACCCACAGGTCATCCGAAGACTTTTCAACGTCAACCGGTTCGGACCTCCACTGTGTGTTACCACAGCTTCATCCTGCCCATGGGTAGATCACACGGTTTCGCGTCTAACACTACTGACTAAAGCGCCCTATTCAGACTCGCTTTCGCTGCGGATCCGTGGCTTAACCACTTAACCTTGCCAGCAACGTTAACTCGTAGGCTCATTATGCAAAAGGCACGCCGTCACCCCACGAAAGGGCTCCGACCGCTTGTAAGCGTATGGTTTCAGGATCTATTTCACTCCGTTATTCACGGTTCTTTTCACCTTTCCCTCACGGTACTGGTTCACTATCGGTCTCTCAGGAGTATTTAGCCTTAGCGGATGGTCCCGCCAAATTCAGACAGGGTTTCACGTGCCCCGCCCTACTCAGGATACCACTATCTATTATACTCGTTACCCATACGGGGCTATCACCCTCTATGGCGTTACTTTCCAGTAACTTCCGGTTCCTTGCACATAAAATGTCGTGGTCCTACAACCCCAGCACTGCCGTAACAGCACTGGTTTGGGCTAATCCGCGTTCGCTCGCCACTACTTACGGAATCACTTTTGTTTTCTTCTCCTCCGCCTACTTAGATGTTTCAGTTCAGCGGGTTTGCCCACCTATCGGTGTACTATGTCTTCAACATAGTGGGTTGCCCCATTCAGGTATCTGCGGATCAATCGGTGTGTGCCCGTCCCCGCAGCTTTTCGCAGCTTATCACGCCTTTCATCGCCTCTGAGAGCCTAGGCATCCCCCATACGCCCTTATTTTGCTTATTGTACCAATCATAAAATCAATTATGACCGTTTTTTTTTGTCTTTTATTACTCGTATCACTACTTATAATAAAAAACGCTTTCTACTTTTTATTATTTTCTTATCTCAATATGTCAATGAACTTTTATCAATTAGATAATACGCCAATTAGTCAATTTGATAATTAATTATCTCATTTTCCAATTCTCTGATTATCTAATTAACCAGTGGAGAATAACGGAGTCGAACCGTTGACCTCCTGCGTGCAAGGCAGGCGCTCTAGCCAGCTGAGCTAATCCCCCATTTTAATTAAAAATTAAAAATCGTGAATTAAAAATTATGAACTTTTGATCCTAAATCTTTCAACTTCTAAAATTTCCTTTTTCTAAGCATTACAGTCTTTTTTATTTTTTAATTCTCAATTTTTAATTGAAATCTTTAAAAAAGTAGTCCCGGGCAGACTCGAACTGCCGACCCCTACATTATCAGTGTAGTACTCTAACCAGCTGAGCTACGAGACTCTGTTTTACTTAAAATTTATTATTTGAACTAACAGCAAGAGTAAAATAGTCTTAAAATTAAAACCCATAAAGCTTCTTCTTTTTTCCTAAGCGTGTATCTCTACTAACACTCAGGCTCTAGAAAGGAGGTGTTCCAGCCGCACCTTCCGGTACGGCTACCTTGTTACGACTTAGCCCTAGTTACCAGTTTTACCCTAGGCAGCTCCTTGCGGTCACCGACTTCAGGCACCCCCAGCTTCCATGGCTTGACGGGCGGTGTGTACAAGGCCCGGGAACGTATTCACCGGATCATGGCTGATATCCGATTACTAGCGATTCCAGCTTCACGGAGTCGAGTTGCAGACTCCGATCCGAACTGTGACCGGTTTTATAGATTCGCTCCTGGTCGCCCAGTGGCTGCTCTCTGTACCGGCCATTGTAGCACGTGTGTAGCCCAAGGCGTAAGGGCCGTGATGATTTGACGTCATCCCCACCTTCCTCACAGTTTGCACTGGCAGTCTTGTTAGAGTTCCCGACTTGACTCGCTGGCAACTAACAACAGGGGTTGCGCTCGTTATAGGACTTAACCTGACACCTCACGGCACGAGCTGACGACAACCATGCAGCACCTTGTAATTTGTCTTGCGAAAGTTCTGTTTCCAAAACGGTCAAACTACATTTAAGCCTTGGTAAGGTTCCTCGCGTATCATCGAATTAAACCACATGCTCCACCGCTTGTGCGGGCCCCCGTCAATTCCTTTGAGTTTCATTCTTGCGAACGTACTCCCCAGGTGGGATACTTATCACTTTCGCTTAGCCACTGAGATTGCTCCCAACAGCTAGTATCCATCGTTTACGGCGTGGACTACCAGGGTATCTAATCCTGTTCGCTCCCCACGCTTTCGTCCATCAGCGTCAATATATTAGTAGTAACCTGCCTTCGCAATTGGTATTCCATGTAATCTCTAAGCATTTCACCGCTACACTACATATTCTAGTTACTTCCTAATAATTCAAGTTCAGCAGTATCAATGGCCGTTCCACCGTTGAGCGATGGGCTTTCACCACTGACTTACTAAACCGCCTACGGACCCTTTAAACCCAATGATTCCGGATAACGCTTGGATCCTCCGTATTACCGCGGCTGCTGGCACGGAGTTAGCCGATCCTTATTCTTACGATACCGTCAAGCTCCTATACATAGGAGTGTTTCTTCTCGTACAAAAGCAGTTTACAATCCATAGGACCGTCATCCTGCACGCGGCATGGCTGGATCAGGCTTGCGCCCATTGTCCAATATTCCTCACTGCTGCCTCCCGTAGGAGTCTGGTCCGTGTCTCAGTACCAGTGTGGGGGATCTCCCTCTCAGGACCCCTACCCATCGTAGCCTTGGTAAGCCGTTACCTTACCAACTAGCTAATGGGACGCATGCTCATCTTTCACCGTTGTGACTTTAATTATAAAATGATGCCATCCTATAATACTATGAGGTATTAATCCAAATTTCTCTGGGCTATCCCTCTGTGAAAGGCAGATTGCATACGCGTTACGCACCCGTGCGCCGGTCTCAAGTATTGCTACTCTACCCCTCGACTTGCATGTGTTAAGCCTGCCGCTAGCGTTCATCCTGAGCCAGGATCAAACTCTTCATCGTATATTGTTGATCTAATTCGCATCAGATCGTATTGTTATTCGAATCAGTCTCTATCGGTTCTTTCTAATCTCTCGATTATCTTACTCTTTATTCTTTTGTTCTAACATCTCTGTTAAAACGGCTGTCAATTCAATATGTCTACGAACGTGTTTCAATTTTGTTTCGCTTGT
>NZ_JAAAFV010000015.1:0-523 GCF_019352915.1 Pseudomonas sp. Xaverov 259
TTTCAACGGATCCTGCAACTGCTGAGGAAACTATCACTACTCAATATCAAAAATTATCAGGAACTACTCTTACTGGGCAGACAATTGATTTATCTCAATTTAATAAGCCTAAGAAAAAGAAAGAAGATCCAAAAATTACTCCTAATAAACCAGGAGCTCCGGGAGCTGGAAATAATAATAACGCTAATAAAAATAAGCGTAAAAGAATTGCTCCTAAACCTGGTGCGCCGGGAGCGCCAAAACCTGCAGCAGGTAATGCGCCTGGTACGCCAAATCCGAATAAAATTACACCAAATACTGGTGGAGGAGGTTTTAATGCAAACAGAAGTGCAAGACCTGGTTTCGTAAAAGGAAACCGTCCGGCAATTGTAGCAAAAGTAGAGCCTACTGAAGAGGAAGTAAAAAACCAAATTAGAGAAACTCTTGAAAAACTTCAAGGTAAAGGCGGTAAATCAAAAGCTGCTAAATACAGAAGAGATAAAAGAGATACGCACCGTCAGAAATCTGATGAAGAGCAAAGAGC
>NZ_JAAAFV010000016.1:0-23663 GCF_019352915.1 Pseudomonas sp. Xaverov 259
TTTTTGCTTACTTTTTGGTCCCTCAAAAAGTGAGCCGCCGTCAGGGCGGAACCCTAAGCCGCCATCACCCAAGTAACGGATATGTACACAGCAGCGTGCCAGTCACCGAACACACCAACTGACCCACCGCAAAATCAAGCATACACACTCGTATTAACCAGATTCTTCGGCCGCTCCCCAGCCAGCGCCAAAAGCAGGTTCTCCACCGCGCAGGCAGCCATCGCCTCTCGCGTCTCGTGGGTCGCCGAACCGATATGCGGCGTGGCCACCACATTGTTCAAGCGCAACAACGGCGAGTCATGATTCAACGGCTCACGCTCAAACACATCCAACCCCGCCGCCCGAATCGTGCGCTGTTGCAGCGCTTCAACCAGCGCTACCTCGTCTACCACCTTGCCACGCGAGATATTGATGAAAATCGTCTCTGGCCCCATCAACCCAAACTCACGCGCGCCAATCAGCTTTTCAGTTTCAGCCGTGAGCGGCAACGTCAGGCACACAAAGTCAGCCTGCTGCAGCAACTCAGGCAAGCTTCGAAACTGCGCCCCAAAGCGCTCCTCTACCAGCGGCTTGGGCGAATGACTGTGGTAAATCACCGGCATGCCAAAACCGAAATGCCCGCGCTGAGCCAGCGCTTCGCCGATGCGGCCCATGCCGATAATGCCCAGGGTCTTGCCATGCACATCGGTGCCAAAATGCGCCGGCCCGATGTTCTTGCTCCACTGGCCGGCACGCACCATATCGGCCAGCTCGACCACCCGGCGGGCGGTGGCCAGGATCAGCGCGAAACCAGTATCCGCGGTGGTTTCGGTCAACACATCCGGGGTATTGCTGAGCAGGATGCCGCGCCGGGTCAGGTAGTCGATATCGTAGTTGTCGACGCCCACCGACACACTGGCCACCGCTTCGAGCTTGGGCGCCAGGTCGAGCAGCTTGGCATCCAGGCGCAGGCTGGCACCCAGCAGGCCGTGGGCGCCGGGCAAGGCGTCACGCAGCTGGGCCAGGCCGGGTTCGTCGAGGGCGTCGATCAGGGTCACATCGACCTGTTCGTGCAAGCGGGCCATCAACGGCGCGGAGAGTTTTTTGTACAGGACGACAGACTTTTTCATGAGGTTTTTACCTTCAACTCCAGGGTGGGCACCGGCACGCGGTCGCTGGCGCCGGGCTTGAGGAAAATCGTCAGCACCACGGCAAACATCAGCGCACCGCTCATCAGCAGGTACGAGGCGCCGGGTGAGCCGGTGCTGCTATTGAGGTAGCCAACCAGGTACGAACCGCCAAACGAGCCGAGCGCGCCCATGCTGTTGATCAGCGCCATGGCGCCACCGGCGACGTTGGCCGGGAGGATTTCCGGGACGATGGCGAAAAACGGACCGTAGGGCGCATACATGCACGCCCCGGCGATGACCAGCAGGGTGTAGGACCACCAGAAGTGCTCAGCGCCCAGTGCGTAGGACGCGTAGAAGGCGATCGAGGCAATCAGCAGCGGCGGCCACACAAAACGTTTGCGCTTTTGCAGCTTGTCCGAGCCCCACGACACCGCCAGCATGCCGATCACCGCCGCCAGGTACGGCAGCGCCGAGAGCCAGCCGGCTTCGACCATGTCCATCTGCAAGCCGGCCTTGAGGATCGACGGCAGCCACAGCACAAAGCCATATACGCCGATGCTCCAGCAAAAAAACTGCAGCGCCAGGATGATCACCTTGGGCGAACGGAAGGCTTCGGCGTAGTTCTTCACCGCCTTGATCCCGACCTGTTCGGCAGCCAGGGCGCTTTGCAGGTCTTGTTTATGTTGTTCGCTCAACCACTTGGCGTCGGCGGGTTTTTCATCCGCCAGCTTCCACCAGATAAACGCCCAGATCACCGCCGGCAGGCCTTCGATGATAAACATCCAGCGCCAGCTGAAGTGCTGCACCAGGTAGCCCGACACCACCGACATCCACATCATGGTCACCGGGTTGCCGAGGATCAGGAAGGTGTTGGCCCGCGAGCGTTCAGCCCGGGTAAACCAGTGGCACAGGTACACCAGCATCGCCGGCATCACCGCCGCTTCGACCACGCCGAGCATGAAGCGAATGGCGATCAGCATATAGGCGTTGGACACCACGCCGGTGAGTGTGGCCAGGCTGCCCCACAGAATCAGGCTGACGAAAATCAGTTTTTTAACGCTGCGTTTTTGCGCGTAGATGGCTCCTGGCACCTGGAAGAAAAAGTAGCCAAGAAAAAACAGCGCACCCAGCAACGACGACATGCCGGGGGTGATCATCAGGTCTTCGGCCATGCCGGAGGCCGCGGCGAAGCCGTAGTTGGCGCGATCCAGGTAGGCCAGGCTGTAGGTGATAAACACGATAGGCATGATGTACCACCAGCGGCGGGTGGCGAGTTTCACAGTTTCCATGGGGTTGCTCCTGAGCTTGTTGTAGTTGTGGCAACAGGGAGTGGGTCATGCAACAGATCGGGTGGGTAATTCAGTACGGCTGGGT
The DNA here is from genome assembly GCF_019352915.1 of Pseudomonas sp. Xaverov 259. NCBI lineage: Bacteria > Pseudomonadati > Pseudomonadota > Gammaproteobacteria > Pseudomonadales > Pseudomonadaceae > Pseudomonas > Pseudomonas sp. Xaverov 259. Next base: position 2,484 of record NZ_JAAAFV010000016.1, read on the forward strand.
AAACCTTCCATATCGCCACGGCTTTGCACGGCGCGGCTGCCGATCCAGTTGCCGCGCTGTACCGCCTCGGGGAAGCTCAGGTTTTCGAGCAGGGCGCTGATCATGCCGACGGCAAAACCATCACCGGCGCCGACGGTATCGACGACGGTTTGCACCGGCACGGCGGCGATAAAACCCTGGTCCATGTGGGTGCGGTAGTAAGCGCCGTCCGCGCCCAGTTTGATCGCCACGGCTTCGGCGCCCTGGTCGAGGTAGAACGCGGCGATGTCGGCCGGGTCGTCGAAACCGGTGAGCAAGCGGCCTTCGCTCAAGCCCGGCAGGACCCAATCGGCGAGGGCGGCGAGGGCGTTGATTTCGCCGATCATCTGCGCTTGGCTGGCCCACAGCGACGGGCGCAGGTTCGGGTCGAACGACACGCTGCGCCCGGCCTTGCGCATCTGCGTCATCAGCTCCACGGACAACTCGCGGGTGGCCTCGGACAAGGCGGGCGGGATGCCGGTGGCGTGCAGGTGACGCGCTTGCAGCAAGGCGGGGCTGATCGCGGCAATCGATAAGTGGCTGGCCGCCGAGCCTTTACGGAAGTACTCCACCTGCGGGTCGGCGCCGGCTTCTTCGCGGGACTTGAATTGAAAACCGGTCGGGTGCAGCGGGTCGACCGCCACATGCCGACAATCCAGGCCTTCGTTCTTCAGGGTGTCGACCACAAAACGCCCCAGGGAATCGTTACCGACACGGCTCAGCCACGTCACGTTGAAACCCAAGCGCGACAGGCCTATGGCGACATTGCTGTCAGCGCCGGCAATGCGCTTGTGAAACTGCGCCACCTGGGCCAGGTCGCCGGTCTGTTCGGCGACAAACATCGCCATGGTTTCACCAAACGAAAGGATATCGATCTCAGACATGGGCATTCTCCGCACGGGGCTGGCCAAGGAGGGCGAGGGCGCTCACCTGCTGGGCAGTGACGGCAACCAGGTCATCGCCTTGCAACGGGAATTCCACGGCCCGGGTAATACCTTGAGTCATATGCTTGAGCAGTTGTTCCCACAGATGCAGGTCGGTGGCGCCGGGTGGCAAGGCCACCAGCTTGCCGTCCTGGCGCCGCGCCACGGCCTTGCAGTGCAGGTAATCCACATGGCGGCCCAGCAGCCGCGCGGCAGTGAGCGCGGATTGGTCCTGCCACTGCCAGTTGCCGATGTCGAAGGTCATTTTTACCGGCAAGCCCAGGCGTTCCACCTCAGTGAAGAAACGTTGCATCGGCTCGATGCGCCCGCCGTGCAGGGTCTGGTCGTTCTCCACCAGCAACTTGACCGGGTGGCGGTTGAGCAGGGCGTGCAGGCTTTGCAGGTCGTTGGTGTCGGTGAAATAACCGAGAGAAACCTTCAGCCAGCGCGAGCCGAAGGTTTGGGCGCGGTCCAGGGTTGCACTGAGTTCAGCGTTGGGCTGGGCGCGCCCGGCGATCCAAAGCTCCAGAGGCGACGAGAACACCGATTCCAGGCCGTGGTCGGCAGCGGCTTGGGCGAGGGTGGCGGGGTGTTCGCTGGTCAACAGTTCTTCGCGCCACTCGATGCGTTGGGCGCCGGCGGCACTGAGCAATGGGACGAAACTCAATTGGCCCTGCTGGCGTACCAGGTCGGCGCCGTAGCTGGATAGGCTGATGGAAACTGGGTATTTATGCATTGTTGTTTACCTCTGAAACCGGTTTCATTTTTATACAAAAAACCAATGTGGGAGCTGGCTTGCCTGCGATAGCGGTCAATCAGACGAAGCCGTAGCCAACTGACCCATCGCTATCGCAGGCAAGCCAGCTCCCACAAGGGATTGGGTGGAGCCACGGATTATCAGCTCGGGCAAAAAATCCAGGGTGCGCGGCGGCGCGTCATCGCCGCGCAAGCGTTTGAGCAGGCAGTCAAAGGCGCTGGCGCCAATCGCTTCGGTGGGTTGGGCGAGGGCGGTGATACCGTTGCCCACCAGCGGGTACCAGTCCAGGTCATCCAGGGCGATCAGGCCAACGTCATCAAACAGCGTGCAGCCCAGCTTTTTGAGCGCGTGGGTGCAGGCCAGCGCCGCCACGCCATTGGCGCAGAACAACGCCTTGGGGCCTGGCTTGGCAAGAAAGGTTTGCAGACGGTTTTCCAGCGTGCCATCGAGTTCCAGTACCGCGCCGGTCAACCCTGGGCGGGCCGCAATCTCGGCATTGAAGCTGGCCTGACGCTCCAGGCGGGAGCTGGTGCCATCGGCTTTTTCGCTCACCAGCAACAGGTCGCGATAACCCTGCTGTGCAAGGTGCTCCACGGCAATACGCACCGCCGCCGGGTTATCCAGCCCCACCAGGTCGCTGTGCAACGGTTCGACCTTGCGGTCCACCAGCACCAGGGGCATTTCCCGTTGCAGCTCCAGCAGTTGGTCGAGGTGATGGCCGAGGGTGTTCACGATCAGCCCTTCGATGTTGTACGAACGCAGCGCCGCCAGGTGCTGGCGCTCTTGCTCGTCATCGCGGTCAGTGTTGCACACCACCAGGCTGTAGCCATGCTGGCGGCAGGCGGTTTCGACGCCGTGCATTACGGCAATGGAGTAGGGGTTGCGGATGTCGGCCACCAGCATGCCGATCAGGCGCGTGCGACCGCGTTTCAGACCGCGCGCCATCTGGTTGGGGCGGTAGCCGAGTTCGCTGATCGCCTGCTCGATGCGCAAGGCAATGGCATCGGAGAGCAGGGCACGGTCATCGCCGATAAAGCGCGACACGCTGGCTTTGGAAACGCCGGCGCGTTCGGCGACGTCGAGCATGGTCACGCGGCTGCGCTGGGCGGCGGAAAATGGAGTCACGGTGTCAGGCCTTTCTTATTGGATGTTGTGATGCTGTGAAACCGGTTTCAGGAGACCTCATTCCCGAAACAACGTCAAGTGTCATTCAGCGCACGGCGAGCGTTCATTCGCGCGTGCAACCGACGAATGGCGGTAAGACCTGTTAGTTCTGACAGTATCGGAAAGTTAAAAACGGGTATTCAATCAACGTCACAGCCTTCAATAAAAACCAATGACTGGCCCAATGTTGCTGTTACGGAGAATGATATGAGCCCCCCCTCAACTAATAGCAATGTTCAAACCAATAGTGCCACAGGTTTGCCCAACGGCACAGTTGCGAGCTCCGTGCCTCAAGCCCCTCCGCCAGTTGTTGTGGAACGATTGCCGAGTGGTGTAATTCCAACACGCTTTGCGAACGATAATCTTGAAGTGTTGATACCTGGCCCATGGATTGAACTGACTAGACCGGGGGCCATTGATTATATTGTTTTTGTTTTGCATGTTGTCGGATTGCAACTGCCTGTTTACGTTACACCGATGCCCGTGGTGGGAGAGTTGTTTCCCCGCTCCTTCCCGCTGCAGAAGTTTTTGCCTAAGGAATTGTTGCTGAATGACGCTGTCATCGATCTTTCTTATCGCATACACAATGACCAACCGGACGCGCCCGTGGCCAATTTCTCGAGCGCCGTCAGGATTATTATCGACCGCAGTGCGCCGGGTAAAGGTGAGGTGCTTAAAGCACCCGTGTTTTCAAATACTGTTATTACTACGCCTGATCTGGACAATAATTTGACACTGGATGTCGTGGTGCCGGGCGATTATAACGTTCGCGGCGCGCTTGACGAAGTATTTCTGTGGTTTATGGACAGCAATTCAGTTCCGGCCGGTTTGCCGATTCACGTTGAAAAAGTAGTTGCCGTGACAGGTGCAATTATTTTGAAGGTGCTGGTCGCGGAATTTCGCAAGTTCTCAGGTGCTCAACGATTGTATGCGGTGTACCGAGTCAAGGATGAGGCGGGTAACATCAGTCAACTTTCCTTGCCCGGAAGTGTCTTGCTGAGTCTAACGCCATTGCCCGGCAATTTGCCCGTGCCTACGGTGCCCGCGTTTGATTTTGACCAACTCATCAAGCGTGACGATGCGCGTAATATCGTCTCGTTTGGTATCAGCAGCTACACCAATTTTATACCGGGGGATTTATGTATCCCTGAATTGGCGGGCGTTAAACTTCCGCCGATACCTGTCACTTCATTGCCGTTTACCGGAACCCTGACCTGGCCGCAGTTGATTGCCAACGGTTCTAATCTGCAGCGAAAGGACAATGTGCCGTTTCACTATAATATTAGACGTGCTTCCGACACGGTAGGCCCTGGGGCGAGGTCTCCGCTGAAATTGCTCAATATGGATTTCACGGTATTCGGCCGCGATCACAATCAGGCGCCAGCGTTACTTAACCCCATGTTGGACTTGGTCAATCTTTATGGCGCGGTGTCCAATACGGCCAATAAACTCGACAGTCGCGACAGTATCGGACCTGTCAGGGTTGAAGCGCGCCTGTCCGGTAACCCGCAAATCGGTGACATGCTGTCACTGTACTGGCCGAGGCAGACAACACCGGTGGCGACCTATACCGTCAAGGTGGGTGATACCGCTGGCGCCCTCATTGTTTTTGACACTCGCATTAACTGGTCGATCATACAGGCCGGTGGTAATACGACTGCCCAAGTGTATTACGTGACCACTAACGGTGTTAACGAGCAACAGTCGGGTCATCAAAGTGTTGTCATAACCATCACGCCGCCTATGAGTTTTCCCAAACCCACGTTCCCTCAAAATGTGAACCACCCTGTTAAAATTATTAATTGCACACCGGGCCTTGGCCCAGACGGCAAACCGCTGCCGTTTCCCTATGAGGAATTTCAGATTCAGGTGACGCCTGGGGTCGGTGTATCAGCAGGGGATTTGTTTACGCTGGCCTTCCTGGGGTTCAAAGATTCCCCGGATCTTAACCCGTTGGTGTCGACGGCGCTGACCCTGAGTCATACGTGGGGCATCAATCAAGTGTCGCATATATTCAAAATCACGGATTATCAAAACATCATAAAGCCGCTGAGGGATTATGCCAGCGCATCAGCAAAATATAGTGTTTTTCGAGACGGCGCATTAGTCGGCGTATCGAAGGTCGGGTATGTACAAGTTGATCTTAAATATCCGAATGGGAAGTATTGTGGGCCAGCATAGCGCTGGATAAACCATTCATGAAGATTTAAGTGCAGGTAGCAGTGAGGTAAGTGGCGTGAGGGGGCTTCAGTCATCCAGAGGTCCTTGGTCGTTTGGTTTTATTCGGTAAATAATACAATTGCGAATGGAGAACACGACATGATCGGTAAACAAATTACGGTAAAGGCAATCCCTATTACCCCTGGAGCATTCCCTCCTGATATCCAAGGAGTAGACCCGGTAACACGGTATATTCCAGCGTCTGAAGCGGACAAGCCTATAGTGCTGACCATCACTTCTGGCGCAGGTTCAGACGCGGGTGACTGGGTTCGAATCTATCGAAGAGACGTCATAAATGACTTTCCTGACGCATGGACGTTGGTGGCTGAAAAGCAATTTGTAATCAACGCACCAGGCGACACGTTTACGGTGGATATTCCTGTCGTTACAAGTTCGGGAAAACAGCTGTCGGGTGATTTTCAAGTACGTTCGGAATTGTTCCAGAATATTGGTGCGGATCCAAGTATTCCAGGCGACGTAGACAGACCTGGTTCTCTCGGCCAGAGTTCACCCTTTTCAACTTATAAAATGGACCTGGATCCACCCTACTTAAGTCGCCAGCCACCTGCACCGATATACACGGGGACCTTCCCTCCGGGCCAGGTTATTAGTCTGGCACAACTGACGCAGTTCAATTTGCCGTTCTCTATTCCTGACAACACAACGACGGGCCTCGGGGCTTGGAAGCCAGGAGATACGCTGACCATTTTCTATAACCACGGCACCCCCGCGACAGCCACAGAAGTGGCCAGTCAGACTCCACCCCGGCCCATGACACAAACCGGTAACACGGTGACAGTGCTCGCCAGTGAGATCACGCAAGGGGGGCCGTGCTTCTTTACTTATCAAATTGCGGACGCGCAGGGCAATACAAGTTTGGTCTCTGCGCCTTCAATGCCGTTCACTATCGCGTTGGATCCGGCACCCGACAATTTACTGCCGATTATCATTCACCAGGCGCCAGACCTCGTTGATGACTTGGTCACTATTGAAGACTTGAAAACAGGCCCTACGGGCGTAATTCCGGCCTATACGAACGTTGACCTTACCAAGGACGAGTATCGGGTTCGATACAACAATGGGGCTTGGAGCCAATGGATTCGTGTCGCTTCGGTTCCAATCACGTTGGATCAGGCCTTGCTGAATCCGCTGGCTATAGCGGACTACGGCACCACGAAAGGCCCGAAAACGGTCGTTATCAACTATGAAATACGCAAAAATGGTGACACTTTCCCAGGCCCGATCACACAGTTCAGAGTGGACTTTAGTGTGACAGGGCCGGGCAATCCGGGCATACCAGGCAGTATCAATACCCGATTGGTTCCTGCATCGTTCCGTGGTACCGGCGCGGCTGTGGATAACGAACTGGCGTTTGCACAGGCTGGCCTGCCGGTTAAAGTTACGATCGAGTTATGGCAGACCACTGACCCTCTTGAAATGCCGGGGCCAGGCATGTTTCTTATCCTTGTAAACCCTGACGGTACGTTCATCGCGCCCTCTAAGGAACTCACCACTGAGTTACCTGGACAGCCTGTCTCCTGGGACATCGATTGGAGTGTCTTTCAACAACTGGGCAATGGCATACATAACCTCAGTTATGTCGTATCACCAACGGCAACGCCAACGGCTGCTACTAACCTCAATCGCGCGGCTCCTACACCGGTTAAAGTGCTGGATGCGGTAACTACACCCCTGCCCGCGGCCCGATATATCGGTGCGACGACGGGGACGTTTGGTCAATGGGCCTGCCAAGCACTAACAGCAGCGCCGCCGATAAACTGGGAAGGCAGGATTACTGTGCCAGGGGACTCGAGAATGGTTGAAGGTCAGCTACTGACCTTGGTGCTGCAGGTGTTCAGGCCTCGCACGGGCACACCTCGGCTTTTTGACCAAACGCAGAGTTACAACGTAACCATTTCCTCTGCCATTAAAACTAATGGCTATACCTTCCAGATTCCCTACGCGGGTTTCCTCGAACATGCCCAGCTAGGGCGTGCGGAGTTGACTTACACCGCGCCGCTGAACAACGGCACGTTGGGGCGTGGTACCGCGGGCGTTAACGTACGTACGACGTTGAGTTACACACGGTGCGATAACGTGGGAGCAATCATCGTTCCTTAGAGGCGACATTGATACGCTGCAGGGTTCCCCTCTCAACTTGAGAGGGGAATTCCCTGACAGTACCGGCCGATTGGAAGACCCAACGTGCCGCTTTCTTACCAATAGGTTACAGATTAGTCCTACATCAGCGTGGCTGTTTAATTCTTACTCTACGTGCCGCACAGGTAAGGCGTCACTTTCAAGAAGTGAGCCGAACCGCTTTTGTAGGCCTTACCAAAAGAGTGATTGACCATGTCGGCACTGAACACGTTCGAACTCAAACCCTTGAGTGCGATGATGAAAGTCCCAACCATTACATTTTGTTTGTTTGCCGCGTTGCAGGGGCAAGCTCAGGCGGTTCAGCTGGGTAACGGTGAGCAAAGAACCATTGGCGCAACTGAGCAATCAACGGATTGGCAACTGGCGGGCCAATCAGCGTTGACGATGAACCGTGCAACAGCTACCACGATCGACCTGGCAAATTCCACGTTGAACATGAACAGCGGCAGTGTCGCGAATAGTGTGCGTGCTGCGCAGGGCTCCACAGTCAACATGGACGCTGCACGTGTTACTTCGAGCGATTCCCAATACGGCGCCGTGCGGCTGGACAGCAGCAAGGCGGTTATTAACAACAGTACCCTGACCAATTCAAATGGCTTAGGGTTGCAGGCGTTTGGTGTTGCAGGCGCGTTGAGGGGCTCATCGGCCGAAGTCAGCAACACGACGATCAGCGGCGCTATCGGCGGTGCGGAAGCATTCACTGGCAGTGAGTTACACTTTAAACAAAACTCGCTGGTACAAGGTACGGGAGCAGGGGCATTTGGGCTCTCCCTTACAGGCGCCACGGCGACGGCCACTCAAAGTACTATTATCGGCAATGGTCATGGCGTGACGTTCACGCGTAATCGGGACGACTTGACGGATGGCAAACTGGTTTTGGACCAGTCTGTAGTTGAGGGTCGTAGCGGCTCGGCCATCTCGGTCAGGGGCGCGCCAAATCGAGTGCCAGTGGTGTCCATCGATGTACTCAACGGTTCTACGTTGAAAGGCGGTAATGGCAATCTGTTGTCGGTGTCTGGCGGTGCCACGGCAACGATGAATGTGGATAACAGCCGAAACCTGGCCGGTAATGTAATCGCCGATGCCACCAGCACCGTGCGTTTGAACCTGCAGAACAACGCCGAGCTGACGGGCCAGTTGCAGAACGTCTCCACCATGAGCGTAGGCAATGCTTCCAACTGGAACATGACCGGCGACAGCCAGGTGGGCGCGCTGAATATGGCCGGTGGTACGGTGACCATGGGCGCGGCGAATGAGTTTTACCAACTCAACCTTCAGACGCTTTCGGGTAACGGCACCTTTGTCATGGGCACCGATTTTGACCAAGGCAAAACCGACTTTATCAATGTCACCGGCGAAGCCACGGGCAACCACAGCCTGGCACTCGCAGCCAGCGGCAGCGAATTGGTCAAAACCCAGGTTGTGCACACCGGCGGCGGTGATGCAGCGTTCTCCCTGGAGGGCGGCCCGGTCGACATGGGTGCTTATGCCTACAACCTGAAACAGGAAGGCAATGACTGGTTTCTGGACACGCAAACCCGTGTAGTCAGCCGCAGTGCCCGCGTGGTGACGGCATTGTTCAACACCCCGGTGACCATCATGACCGCCGAAGAGGGTTCGCTGCGCGCCCGTATGGGTGAGTTGCGCTACTCCCCGCACAGCACCGGTCTCTGGATCCGTGGTTTCGGCAGTAAATATGATGTGTCCCAGAGTTCGGGCACCGGCTACTCGCAGAACCTGAAGGGTTTTTCCATCGGTGCTGACATGCCGCTGGGCGACAGCCAATGGAAAGTGGGTGTATTCGGCGGCCACAGTAACTCTGACGTAAACCCGGCTCGCGGCGCTGCCGGTACCGTCAAGAGCTACTTCCTGGGTACCTATGCAACCTGGATGGACGAAGAAAGCGGTTTCTACTTTGATGCCGTCGCTAAAGCCAACCGGTTCCAGAACGAGGCCAAGGCAACCCTCAGTGACAACACGTCCACCAAGGGTGGCTACAACAACGTAGGCGGTGGTGTATCGGCTGAGTTCGGCCGTCATATCAAGCTCGGTGACAGCTCCTTTATTGAACCCTACGGCCGACTGTCGACCATCGTGGTCCAAGGTGGCACGTACAGCCTGAAAAACGGTTTGCAAGTGGAGGGTGAACGCACCCGCTCAAGGACCGCCGAGGCCGGCGCGACCGTTGGCCATGAGTTCCAACTCGATGATGGCACGCTGATCAAGCCTTACCTGCGTGCAGCAGTGGTCCACGAGTTTGCCAACAACAATAAGGTCCTGGTCAACAACCAGACCTTCAACAATGATCTGTCGGGCTCGCGCGCCAAGTACGGTGCCGGTGTGGCGGTGTCGTTTACCCAGGACCTGCAGGCGCATATCGACGTGGAAACCAGCACCAGTGACAAAATCAAGCAAAAAGCCGCTGTTAACGTTGGCCTGCGTTACGCGTTCTAAATAAACAGGCAAGTCTAAAAAGCCCTGATCGCAAGATCAGGGTTTTTTTTGTCAGCTCAAAAGCGCTATGCACCAGCTTTTCCCAGTGAGCTCAGGCTTGTCGCCATGCATTAAGGTTCAACTGAACAGTCCGGCAGCAATATTGATCGAGAAACCCAGAATCGCCGTATTGAACAGAAACCCAATCAACGACTGCCCCAGCACAACTTTGCGCATTGCACGTGTTGCAACCCCCACATCCGCGGTTTGCACCGCCACGCCGATGGTGAATGAGAAATACAGAAAGTCCCAGTAATTGGGGTTGCGCAGCCCTTCGGCAAAGCGCAGCGCCGGCTCGTCGCCGTCCCAGGTGTAGAACAGGCGGGCGTAATGCACGCTGAAAATCACCCCGGTCAGCAACCACGAACCAATCACCGTCATGCCGGTAAAACCGTAGTGCAGCAGGCGCGCCGTGCTGTCCAGGTCTTTGCTGCCCACCAGGTTCACCGTGATGGTTGCAAGGCTGGCTATCGCGGCAATGCACACCATGAACAGCACCAACCCGGCGTTTTCATCCTCGATCTCGGCGATGCGTTTTACGTCATCGGCACGTGAACGGCTGGTGAGCCACAGCATCAATGCCAGGTAGGTCCAGACCCCGGCATTCCAGCCAATCAGGATTTTGCTGATCAGCGTATCGGCCGGCGCCAAAATGCCCACGGCAAGGCCAAGCACGGCGGCGGATGAGAGGCGAGGGTGGGTGCGGGCGAGGAAGGCCATAGGTGCTCACAACAAGGGGAGGTTGTGAGCACCATAGCTTATTCAGGCGGACTTGATGATGAACTGCACGATGCCCTCTGTGGGAGCGGCGGTTCGACGCTTCGACTTGCTCGCGAAGGCGGTGTGTCAGTATCGGATGTGCTGTCTGACACGCCGCCTTCGCGAGCAAGCCCGCTCCCACATTTTGACCGAGTTCTGTCGGGTTAATCAGGCTTGCTGCGCTTGCGCACCAGCTTCATCACCACCACAAAGAACACCGGCACAAACACCACCGCCAGCGTCGCGGTGATCATCCCGCCGATCACGCCTGTACCAATCGCCTGCTGGCTCGCCGAGCTGGCACCAGTGGCAATCGCCAATGGCACCACACCGAGGATAAACGCGAGCGAGGTCATGATGATCGGCCGCAACCTCAGCCGCGCGGCTTTCAGGGTGGCCTCGATCAGATCCTCACCCTGGTCAACCAGGTCCTTGGCAAACTCGATGATCAAGATCGCGTTCTTCGCCGACAAACCGATGATAGTGATCAAGCCGACCTTGAAGAACACATCATTGGGCATACCGCGCAAGCTCACCGCCAATACGGCGCCAAGCACACCCAGCGGCACCACGAGTAACACCGAGGTCGGAATCGACCAGCTTTCATACAGCGCCGCCAGGCACAGGAACACGATCAGCAGCGACAGGCCCAACAGCAACGGTGCCTGAGAGCCGGACAAACGTTCCTGCAACGACAACCCGGTCCATTCCTGGCCCAGGCCGGCCGGCAATTGGCTGACCAGGCGCTGGATTTCTTCCATGGCCTCACCGGTGCTGTGCCCCGGCGCCGCTTCGCCGCTGATTGAGATGGCCGGGTAGCCGTTGTAGCGCGTCAGTTGCGCCGGGCCTTGGGTCCAGCTGGCCTCAACAAAGGATGACAGGGGCACCATCTTGCCGGCGTTATTGCGCACGTTGATCTTCATCAAGTCCGCCACCTGGCTGCGTTGGTCGCCTTCAGCCTGCACCACCACCCGCTGCATGCGGCCCTGGTTGGGGAAGTCGTTGACATAGGCCGAGCCGATGGCCGAGGACAGCACATTGCCCACATCGGCAAACGACACGCCCAAGGCGTTGGCTTGCTTGCGGTCCACCTGCAACTGCACTTGCGGTGCTTCGGCCAAGGCACTTTCACGCACGTTGGCCAGGATCGGGCTTTTTTCCGCGGCGGCCAGTAACTCGGTGCGTGCTTGCATCAACGCGGCATGGCCGACGCCGCCACGGTCCTGCAAACGGAACTCGAAGCCGCTGGAAGTACCCAGGCCGTCTACCGGCGGCGGCAGGATCGCGTAGGCAATCGCATCCTTTAGCTCACTGAACGCGGCGTTGGCACGCTCGGCAATTGCCGAGGCCGAATCTTCGCTGCTGCGCTGGGACCAATCCTTGAGCGTGGTAAAGGCCAGCGCCGCGTTTTGCCCGGAGCCGGAGAAGCTGAAGCCCATGATCATGGTGGTATCGCCCACTCCAGGCTCGCCGGCGTTGTGCGCTTCGATCTGCTGGGCCACCTGCACCGTGCGGTTCTTGCTTGCGCCCGGTGGCAGCTGGATATCGGTGATGGTGTAACCCTGGTCTTCCACCGGCAGAAACGAGGAGGGCAGGCGACTGAACATCCACCCCAGGCCCACCAGCAGCACCAGATAAATCAGCAGGTAGCGGCCGCTGCGCTTGAGGGCATAGGCTACCCAGCCTTCATAGCGGTCGGTGAGGCTCTCAAAGCGCCGGTTGAACCAGCCGAAGAAACCGCCCTTGGCGTGGTGCTCGCCCTTGGCGATCGGCTTGAGCAAGGTGGCGCACAGCGCCGGCGTCAAGGTCAGGGCCAGGAACGCCGAGAACAGGATCGAGGTGGCCATCGACAGCGAGAACTGCTGGTAGATCACCCCCACCGAACCCGGCATGAACGCCATCGGCAGGAACACCGCTACCAGCACCAAGGTGATACCGACGATGGCGCCGGTGATCTGGCCCATGGCTTTTTTCGTCGCGTCCTTGGGCGACAGGCCTTCGGTGGCCATGATGCGCTCGACGTTTTCCACCACCACAATCGCATCGTCCACCAGGATGCCGATCGCCAGCACCATGCCGAACATGGTCAGCACGTTGATCGAGAAACCCAGCAACAGCATGGTGGCGAAGGTGCCCATCAGTGCAATCGGCACCACCAGAGTGGGGATCAAGGTGTAGCGCACGTTCTGCAGGAACAGGAACATCACCGCAAACACCAGCGCCATTGCCTCAAGCAAGGTGTAGACCACCTTGGTGATCGAGACTTTGACGAACGGCGAGGTGTCGTAAGGGATCTTGTACTCTACGTTGGCCGGAAAGTAGCGCGACAGCTCGTCCATCTTCGCCCGCACCAGGGTGGCGGTGTTCAGCGCATTGGCGCCGGGCGACAGTTGCACGCTGACGGCGGTCGACGGTTTGCCATTCAGGCGCGTGGAGAACTGGTATTCCTGGCTGCCGACTTCCACCCGCGCCACATCGCCGATGCGCACGGTGGAGCCGTCGGGGTTGGCCTTGAGCACGATGTCGGCAAATTCCGCCGGGGTCGACAACTGGCCTTTGACCAGGATTGCGGCAGTGATTTCCTGGGTCTTGGTACCCGGCAAATCGCCAATGCTGCCCGCCGAGACCTGGGCGTTCTGCGCGCTGATTGCGGCGTTCACGTCGGCCGGCGTCAGGTTGAAGCCGATCAGCTTTTGCGGGTCGATCCAGATGCGCATGGCGCGTTCGGCGCCGTACAGCTGGGCCTTGCCCACACCGTCCAGGCGCTTGAGTTCGTTCATCACGTTGCGCGCCAGGTAATCGCTGAGCGCTACGTCGTCAAGCTTGCCGTCGTTGGAGGTCAGGGTCACCAGCAGCAGGAAGCCGGCGGAGACTTTCTCCACCTGCAAACCTTGCTGAGTCACGGCTTGCGGCAAGCGCGGCTCTACCGCTTTAAGGCGGTTTTGCACGTCCACCTGGGCCATTTCCGGGTTGGTGCCCGGCTGGAAGGTCGCGGTGATGGTGGCCGAGCCCAGGCTGCTTTGGGATTCGAAGTACAGCAAGTGATCGGCGCCGTTAAGCTCCTGCTCGATCAGGCTGACCACGCTTTCATCCAGGGTCTGGGCCGAGGCGCCCGGGTACACCGCGTAGATCTCCACTTTCGGCGGCGCAACGTTGGGGTACTGAGCCACCGGCAACTGCGGGATGGCGAGCGCGCCGGCCAGCAGAATAAAAAGGGCCACCACCCAGGCGAAAATCGGGCGGTCAATAAAGAACTGCGGCATGGCGGGTTATTCCTTGACTGGCTGGCCGGAGGCGGGACTGTCGTCCACTTCGACTTTTTCACCGGGGCGCGCGTGTTGCAGGCCTTCGACGACGATACGGTCACCGGGCTTGAGGCCGCTGCTGACGATCCAGCGGTCCTCGATCACCGCGCCAAGTTCTACCGGCTGCTGGCTGACGGTCTGCTCGGCATCCAACAGCAGCACCATCGGGATGCCGGCGCTGTCACGGGTGATGGCGCGTTGCGGCACGCTGATACCTTGCTTGTCCACGGCCTGTTCGAGGCGCACGCGCACAAAACTGCCCGGCAACAGGTCGAGGTCCGGGTTGGGGAACTCGCTGCGCAGGATGATCTGCCCGGTGCCCGGGTCGACGCTGATTTCGGCAAACAGCAGCTTGCCCGGCAACGGGTATAAGCTGCCGTCGTCCTGGATCAGCGTGGCCTTGGCCTGGTCCTGGCCAACCTGCTTCAAGCTGCCGGCGCGAAAGGCGCGGCGCAGGTCATTGAGCTCGCGGGTCGACTGGGTGAGGTCGGCGTGGATCGGGTCCAGTTGCTGGATGATCGCCAGCGGCGTGGCTTCGTTCTGGCCGACCAGCGCACCTTCGGTCACCAGCGCACGCCCGATACGCCCGGAAATCGGCGCGGTGACGGTGGCATAGCCCAGGTTCAACCGGGCGCGCTCGACCGCGGCCTTGTTGGCGGCGACTTCGGCGTTGGTCTGGCGCACGGCAGCGCGGGCGTTGTCGTAGTCCTGGCCGCTGATGGCGTTGCCTTCGACCAACTGGCTGTAGCGCTGCTCTTGCAGGCGCGCCTGGAACGCATTGGCCTCGGCCTTGCTCAGGTTGGCCTGGGCGCTGTCCAGGTCGGCCTTGAACGGCGCGGGATCGATGCGAAACAGCACATCGCCCTGTTTGACGTCGTGGCCTTCCTTGAACACCCGCTGCATCACCACGCCGGCGACCCGTGCGCGCACTTCGGCAATGCGCGGCGCGGCGATACGCCCGCTCAATTCGCTGGTGATCGACAGGGGTTTGGCTTGCAGGGTTTCGATGCGCACTTTGGCCAGTGGCGCCTCTGGCGCTTCATCGGCCGACTGGCCACAGCCACTCAGGGCCAGCGTCAGGGCCAGCAGGCAAAACGGCGCAAACAGATTCTTCGACATGCTCATATCCCAATATTGACTGGCGCATCCTAAAGACACCTGCGCCGTGGTGCTGTGAAGCTGTGTAGGCCGTGTGTGAAGAAGTGTAAGGTGCGGCGCGCGGCGCGCCGGGGGCGTATATCCTTGCACAATCCTGCAACACACCAACAAACAGTATTATTTGGAAACACCATGCCCAATATCCTCCTGGTGGAAGACGACGCCGCACTCTCCGAGCTGATTGCCAGCTACCTGGAACGCAATGGCTACCACGTCAACGTGCTCAGCCGTGGCGACCATGTGCGCGAACGGGCGCGGCTTAACCCGCCGGACCTGGTGATCCTCGACCTGATGCTGCCCGGCCTCGACGGCTTGCAGGTGTGCCGCCTGCTGCGTGCCGACTCGGCGGGCCTGCCGATTCTGATGCTCACCGCCCGCGATGACAGCCACGATCAGGTGCTGGGCCTGGAGATGGGCGCCGATGACTACGTCACCAAACCTTGCGAGCCGCGCGTGCTGCTTGCCCGTGTACGCACCTTGCTGCGCCGCAGCAGTTTGTCCGAACCACAGGTGGCCAACGACCAGATCGTCATGGGCAACCTGTGCATCGACCTGTCGGAGCGCACCGTAACCTGGCGCGAGCAGGCGGTGGAGCTGTCCAGCGGTGAGTACAACCTGCTGGTGGTGCTGGCCCGGCACGCCGGTGAAGTGCTCAGCCGTGACCAGATCCTGCAACGCCTGCGCGGTATCGAGTTCAATGGCACCGACCGCTCGGTGGATGTGGCCATCTCCAAGCTGCGGCGCAAGTTCGACGACCACGCAGGCGAGGCGCGCAAGATCAAGACCGTGTGGGGCAAGGGCTATCTGTTCAGCCGTTCCGAGTGGGAATGCTGATCGATGTTTCGTGTACTGCTGCGCCTCTACCTGATCACCATCATTACCTTCAGTGCTGCGATCTTCCTGATTCCCAAACTGGTGATTCAGCTGTTTGAACACCGCTACATGGACTACAACGTCGAACAGACCCGTGGCCTGCAAAAGCTTATCGTCAAGCAGTATCTGCGCGCGCCGGTGGAGCGTTGGTCGCACGTGACCGAGCAACTGAACCGGGATTTCGCACCGCTGCAAGTCAAGTTGCTGCTGCGCCAGGACGCCAGCTATACGCCTGAGGAGGAACAACTGCTGGAGCACGGCAAGCCGGTGATCCGCCTGGGCGAGTGGGGTTGGATGGAAGACATCAGCTCGCCGATCAACCAGCAGTTTGCGGTGAAACTGAGCATCCCGCCCGACCCGCTGGACATGAACCTGCTGTACTGGTCGATGAACGTACTGATCGGCGCCGCCTTGCTTGCTTGCCTGCTGTTCTGGCTGCGCCCGCACTGGCGTGACCTGGAGCGCCTGAAAAGCACCGCCGCGCAATTGGGCCGGGGCAACCTCAGCGAGCGCACACAGATTCCCGCCAGCTCCAACATCGGCAGCCTGGCGTCGGTGTTCGACACCATGGCCGACGACATCGAAGGCCTGCTCAACCAGCAGCGCGACTTGCTCAACGCCGTGTCCCATGAACTGCGCACGCCGCTGACGCGCCTGGACTTCGGCCTGGCCCTGGCGCTGTCCGAAGACTTGCCCGAAGCCAGCCGCGAGCGCCTGCAAAGCCTGGTGGCGCATATTCGCGAGCTGGACGAGCTGGTGCTGGAATTGCTTTCCTACAGCCGCCTGCAAAACCCGGCGCAGTTGCCGGAGCGGGTCGACGTGGTGCTCGATGAGTTTATCGACAGCGTGCTGGGCAGTGTCGATGACGAACTGGAAAACCCCGAGATAGTCATCGACGTCGCGCTCGACTGCACGGTGGAGCGTTTCAGCCTCGACCCACGCCTCACCGCCCGGGCGTTGCAGAACTTGTTGCGCAATGCCACGCGTTATTGCGACAGGCGCATCCAAGTGGGGGTCAAGGTGTGCGCCGACGGCTGTGAAATCTGCGTGGACGATGACGGCATCGGCATTCCGGTGGAACAGCGCGAGCGTATCTTCGAACCCTTCTATCGCCTCGACCGCAGCCGCGACCGCGCCACCGGCGGCTTCGGCCTTGGCCTGGCGATCAGCCGGCGCGCCATGGAAGCCCAGGGCGGCACCTTGACGGCCCTGGCCTCGCCTCTGGGCGGGGCGCGGTTCAGGGTGTGGTTGCCCAGCTCCAGCTGATCAAAGCACTTTGACCGCGCGGCCGATGGCCTGGATCGGCCCGGTCGGCTTGCCGGTCGGTGAGCCGCGAGGGTCCTCCAGGGTCAGCTCGAACAGCTGGTTGGGTGTGAGCGGCGGCAGTTTGTCCAGCGGCACCGACAAGGTTTGCCCCGGCTTGACCAGTCCCAACGAAACCGGAGCCTGCCAGCCGTCGCCTTTGGTCCAGAATTGCAGGGCTTTGTCGCTCGGTACCTCCATCACACCCAACGGAATCAACTGTATCTGCTGATCATGGCTGGCCTGGATCACCCAGCCGGGTGCCTGGCTCTGTGGCGCTACCAGCACCACCACAAAGGTCGGATCGGCTACGGGTGGGCGGGTCAGCAACAGCGCGGCCAACACCAGAGTGGTCACCAGGCCAGCGCCGGCTAACCCACGCCAGAGCGCCAGCAGGTTCCACCACGGCACGTCAGTATTCTGATTGGCCGTGTTGCGTTCGATGCGCCGCCACAGTTGCGCGGACGGCGGCACGGGCTCGGCCAAGGCGGTCAGCGGCAGCAGGCGCTGCTCCCAGGCATCCACCGCCGCACGCAGCTCGCTGTCATGTTTCAAGCGTTGCTCGACCTCGGCGCGTTGCTCGGCGGGCAGGGTGCCCAGTACATATTCGCTGGCGAGTTCATCCAGTGGGTTGCTCATGCCATGCACTCGCGCAGCGCGACGAGGCTCCGTTTGATCCAGGCTTTGACGGTGCCCAGGGGCGTGTCCAGTTTCCGGGCGATTTCGCTGTGGGAATAACCGTCGACATAGGCGTGAAGGATGCACGTGCGACGGGTCGGGTCGAGTTGTTCCAGGCAGCGGTACACCTGACCTTCTCGGGCGCTGAATTCGAAGCTGTCATGGGCTGCGGCAATCTGCTCGTGTTCATCACTCAAGGCCACCTCCCGGTAGTGATTGCGCACGGCATTGAGCGCCAGGTGCCGGGTGATGCTGAACACCCAGCCCCGCGCCGAACCACGGCTTGAGTCGAAACTGCCGGCGCCGCGCCAGACCTTGATAAACGCGTCATGCACGACATCTTCAGCCAGGGCTTTGTCGCGCGCAATGCGCAACGCCACGCCGAGCAAACGGCTACTGTCCTCGGCATAGAGTTGGCGCAAGGCGCGTTGGTCGCCACGGGCACACGCCGCCAGGCAGGCTTCATAATCAAACAAACACGGCATCCTTAAAAAGGCTGAGTCCTGTGGCGAGCGCACTCGCCACAGGCAGCGTAGCCGAGTTTGCTCAGTTGGCCGCCCAGAAGATGTAATCGGCCTGGTACTTCACCACGGCCTGCTGGCCTTTGTTCGCTGCCGTGCATTCGCTGCTCGGCGCCACGCCGCCTTTAAGCGCGACCCGCTGGATATAACTGACGCCGCTCATAGCACCTTTACCTTCGGCCGGGTTGGCCTTGACCAGTTGATAGGGCAGGTTGCCTGCACTCGAAGGCGCTACGGCCAGTTGCGTGCCGGTGATTTTCGAGCCGTCTTGGGCCTGCCAGGTGGCGGGCGGGCCGAAGTAGCTGCCCACTTGCTTGCCGCTGCGGTCATTCAACACGGCTTTTGGGCCGACAAAGAACCATTCGGTCTGGCCGACGGCGTTGGCTTTGTCGCGGCATTCGTAGGTGATTTCGCCGACCCCGGTGGTTTCCATCGCGACCTTGTGGCCATCCGGCACCTTGATGCTGTCAGGCAAGCCGGTCTGGGCGAAAGCCGCAGGCGCGACGGTGAGTGCAGCCGTGAGGCAAAGCAGTGCTTTAGCGTTCATGGGTAGTGCTCCATTTGAGTAAAACAGCGGGGTGACTGCAAGGACTACACGCCATACGCACGATTGGATGCACGGATTAGAAAATAAACCTTAGAGGGCGCACACTGTGCGCCCCGCTTTACCCGAGGAGAGAGTCGCAATGACCGGTGTTCACACGTCTGCTCAACAAGGTTTCTCGACCCAGGCCGTCACCTACGCCCAAGGTCGGCCGGATTATCCCCGCCAACTCACCGGCTGGCTGACCGATACGCTGCGGATCAACCCGCAGTCGAGCGTGATCGACCTGGGCGCCGGCACCGGCAAATTCACCCGCTTGCTCAGCACCCTGGCGCCCAGCCTGATTGCCGTCGAGCCGGTCGAGGCCATGGGCGCGCAACTGAGCAAACTGTTGCCGCAGGTGCGCCTGCTCAGCGGCACCGCTGAAGCTATCCCGTTGCCGGATGCCAGCGCCGATGCGCTGGTGTGCGCGCAAGCCTTCCACTGGTTTTCCACCGAGGCCGCACTGGCAGAGATCCACCGCGTGCTCAAGCCCGATGGCCGCCTGGGCCTGGTGTGGAATGTGCGCGATGAGTCGGTGGATTGGGTTGCGGCCATCACCGAAATCATTACCCCCTATGAAGGCGACACGCCGCGGTTTCATACAGGGCGTTGGCGCGAAGCCTTCACCGGTGAGTATTTTTCCGCACCTGAAGTGAGCTGTTTTGCCTATCAGCATGTGGGCAGCCCCCAGGAAGTGATCATGGATCGCTTCCTCTCTGTGAGCTTCATCGCGGCGCTGCCGGCGGCGCAAAAGGCCACGGTGACTGAGCAATTGCGCCAGTTGATCGACACGCACCCGGCGCTGCGCGGGCGTGACACTGTGGCGTTCCCGTATCAGACCCAGGCCTATGTCTGCCATCGTCTGGCAGAAAAAGCATAAAGTCAGATCATATTGATATAAGTCGTTATAAGAAAAATCGCTATCCTGCGGCCAGAATTTTATAAGGCCGCGGGTAGTTGTAATGGATGTGGGCAATTTTGGTTTTGTAGTCGCTGGCCTGATCGTTGGTTTTATCGTTGGCATGACCGGGGTCGGCGGCGGTTCCTTGATGACGCCGATCCTGTTGTGGTTCGGCATCAACCCGGCCACTGCGGTGGGCACTGACTTGCTGTATGCCGCCATCACCAAGTCCGGTGGCGTGCTGGTGCACAGCAAAAACCGCAACATCGACTGGACCATCACCGGTTGGCTGACTTTGGGCAGCGTGCCGGCGGTGCTCTTGACCTTGTGGTTCCTGGCCAGCCTGCACACCGATCCCAGCGCGATGAATGCGGTGATCAAGCAGGCGCTGGGTTTTGTGCTGTTGCTGACGGCACTGGCGATTCTGTTCAAGAAAAGCCTGTTGGCGTTTGCTCAGCGGCATGCCGGTGATGATTATCACATGAGCCCGCGTAACCTGAATGCGCTCACGGTGGTCACCGGGGCGGTCCTGGGCACCATGGTTGCGCTGACCTCTATTGGTGCTGGTGCGCTTGGGACTGTGGCGTTGTTTATCTTGTATCCGTTCTTGGCCACGCGGCGTTTGGTCGGCACCGAGATCGCCCACGCCGTGCCGCTGACCTTGGTGGCGGGCCTGGGGCATGCCAGCATGGGCAATATGGACTGGCACTTGCTGGGCTTTTTGCTGATGGGGTCGTTACCGGGGATTTACCTGGGTAGCCACATGACTGGCAAAGTCCCGGACGGCGTGTTGCGGCCGTGTCTGGCGATTATGTTGATGACTATTGGGTATAAGCTAGCGTTCTAAGGTGGGCGCTGGATTGGCTGCTATGGTGGTCGGGTGGTGTACATATCCATTTCTGCGGTAACGGCGGCTTAGGGTTCCGCCCTGACGGCGGGTCACTTTTGTAAAGACACAAAAGTAACCAAAAAGTCTTCGCCCCAACACTCGGTGCCTCGCTGTGGCTCGGCATGCCCGTAATCCGACAGGGATTTGGGGGGCCGCCGCCACGCGCCATCCATGGCGCGGGGCGGCTAAACCGGCATCCCTGCCGGTTTACCCCCCAAATCCCTGTCAGATTCCGGCCATCGTGTTTGACGGGGCGATTTCAGATCAAGATCAAGATCAAGATCAAAAGCGCAGATCAAAAGACCGCTGACTTCGTCAGCGAAAAGGATGTAAGAGCCAGAGCAACAGCAACAGCAACAGCAACAGCAACAGCAACAGCAGAGCCATACTCGGTCTAATGTGGGAGCTCTTCAGTGCATGCAAATCCGCAGTCGACTTCATTTTCAAAGCTGCATGCGGTCAACTGTGGGAGC
>NZ_JAAAFV010000004.1:0-493 GCF_019352915.1 Pseudomonas sp. Xaverov 259
CCTGAAACCCACAGCCCCGCCTGCCTGCTCCCACAGTTGATCGATTCTGTCAGTTAGATCGTTCCCACGCTCTGCGTGGGAATGCATCCCGTGACGCTCCGCGTCACATCTGCGCAAAACTTGAATGTTGTGGGCGGGACGCGGAGCGTCCCAGGCTGCGTTACCACGCAGAGCGTGGGAACGATCTGTGGCGAGGCGAGTGGCATTTGCTCATGGTTTTTAAAGGGCCAGCAGGCCGCGTCTCTTTAAATTGCAGGACGTCTCCTAGACAATCCTTGCCGCCTTGTGCCTGCTGGAATCGATGGCTAGTCTGCGATCCGTCACTGCTTATCAGTGATCGGGTTTAGTCGCTCGGTATTCCAAAAGGTGCATGGCCCTCCATGAGGTTTTATGGTGGCTGTGCGCAGGGCGCCCTCGGATGCGCCGGTTTTTACCTTTTGGTCCGGTCGACTAACCTGCGTACAGCCGCCACCCTACGTTGGATCGTTCCATC
>NZ_JAAAFV010000017.1:0-124460 GCF_019352915.1 Pseudomonas sp. Xaverov 259
CTTTTTGGTCCTTCAAAAAGTGACCCGCCGTCAGGGCGGAACCCTAAGCCGCCATCACCCAAATAACGGATACACACACCGACAAACCGCCACCAAAGCCAGTCAATCCCGCGCCAACGCCTCAATCGGGTCCAACCGCGCCGCATTACGTGCCGGCACAAACCCAAACACAATCCCGATCAACGTCGAACACGCAAAAGCAGTCACAATCGACCCCACGGAAAACACCATCTCCCACTCCTTCACAAACAGCGAAAACAGATAACCAATGGCGTAAGACAACGAAATCCCAATCACCCCGCCGATCAAACACACCATCACCGCTTCCACCAAAAACTGCTGGCGAATATCCGACTGCCGTGCCCCCACCGCCATGCGAATGCCAATCTCACGGGTACGCTCAGTCACCGACACCAGCATGATATTCATCACCCCAATCCCGCCCACCAACAACGAAATCACCGCAATCAGCGACAACAGCAACGCCAGGGACCGGCTGGTTTTCTGCACCGTCTGCATGATGCTATCAAGGTTATTGGTGAAAAAATCCTTGGTCCCATGCCGCTGCAGCATCAGCTTGTTGACGTTGTCTTCAACCACCTTACTCGGCTGCCCATCCTTGATACGCACGGTAATACTGTCCAGATGCCGCTGCCCCAACAGCCGCCCCGCCGCCGTTTCATAAGGCACCCACACGTTTAACGCCTTGCTGGCAGCAAACATGTTTTTATTGTCAGCCGTCACCCCGATCACCGTACACGGCAGATTGCCGACCAGGATCACCTGCCCCAGCGGGTCCACATTCGGCCCGAACAGGCGATGCCGAGTGTTGTGGTCAATCACCACCACCTGCGCCTGACGCCGCGCATCACTTTCGCTGAAGGCAATCCCGGCTTCGAGCTTGAGCCCCTTCACTTTGAAATAACGATCGCTTACGCCATTCACCTGCGCATCCAGGTCGATATTGCCGAACCGCAGCAACAGGTTGCGCCCCACCACCGGCGTGGCGCTGTCGACGTAATACAGCTGGTTCAGCGCCTCCACATCCGACGGCATCAATGTCTCGATGGCCGACGCACGGCTGTCGCCGAAACTGGTGCCGGAAAAGATATCGATGGTGTTGCTGCCAATGGCCTGGATGTCCTTGAGCACATACCGCTTGGCGCCCTCGCCGATCGCCGAGATCGACACCACCGAGGTAATGCCGATGACGATACCGAGCATGGTCAGCAAAGTGCGCATGCGATGGGAAATCAGCGCGACCCAGGCCATGTTGAAGGCCTCCTTGAACAGCCCCAGGCTCGCCACCAAACGCCGAGCGCCGCTGCGTTTGGGTTCGATCGGCGCCTCGGTGGGTAGGTCCAACCCCACACTGTCGTTAGCTTTGTCGCTGACAATCTCGCCATCGCACACCTCGACAATGCGCTGAGCATTGGCCGCCACCTTGGGGTCGTGGGTGACGATGATCACCGTGTGCCCGGCCGCGTGCAGCTCGGCGAGGATGCGCATCACCTCCTTGCCGCTGTGGGTGTCGAGGGCGCCGGTGGGCTCGTCGGCGAGGATCACTTCACCGCCGTTCATCAAGGCCCGGGCGATACTCACGCGCTGTTGCTGGCCACCGGAGAGCTGGCTCGGGCGGTGAGTGGTGTGCCCCGCCAGGCCCAGGCGCGTGAGCAGATCGCGTGCGCGGCTGTGCCGTTGGCTCTCCGGCGTACCGGCGTAGATGGCCGGCATTTCCACGTTGTGCAAGGCGCTCAAGTGCGCGAGCAAATGGTAGCGCTGGAAGATAAACCCGAAGTAATCACGGCGCAGTTCCGCCAACTGTTCATCGCCCAGCGAGCGGGTCTCGATACCGTTGATCTTGTAGCTGCCGGCGGTAGCGTAATCCAGGCCGCCGAGGATGTTCATCAGGGTGGATTTGCCCGAACCCGAAGCGCCGATGATCGCGACCATTTCGCCGGCATGAATCGTCAGGTCGATGCCCTTGAGCGCAATGAACTCGCGCTCGCCGGCCATGAAACTGCGGGTAATGCCCTTGAGCTCCAACAGGGGTTGGGTCATGGTTCAGTTCCCCGCCACGGCTGGGGTAGCATCGCCGATCACCACTTTGTCGCCCTCGGCCAGGCCCTCCAGGATCTGCACCTTGACGTTGTTATTGATGCCAGTCTTCACATCCCGCGACACTGCCTTGCCCTTGGCGTCCAGCACCCGCAACGGGTAAGTGCCGTCGTTATTGCGCGCGCCGAGTGCCGCCACCGGCACCATCAACGCCGCCTGGGCGGTGTCGAGCACAATACGCACCTGTGCGGTCATGGCGATGCGCAGGCGATGGTCCGGGTTGGGGACATCGAACAGTGCGTTGTAAAACACCGCGGTGTTCTGCTTGGGCGTACCGGCAGTCTGGGTTTCGAGGAAGTTCTGCGGCGCCGGCTCCGTGCCACGCAACTTGGCGTAGTAGCGCTTGTCGGCTTCACCCAGGATGGTGAAATACACCTGCTGGCCGGGGCTGATATGAATCACATCGGCCTCCGACACCTGGGCCTTGACGGTCATGGTGTCCAGGTCGGCCAGCTTGAGCAGCACCGGCGCCAACTGGCTGGCGATCACCGTCTGGCCTTCCTGCGTGACGATGCCGACCACATCGCCGTCGATGGGCGCGACGATGCGCGTATACGCCAGGTTGACCTTGGCGGTGTCGATCTGGATATGCGCGCTTTTGATCTGCGCATCCAGGGACAACAGGTTGGCCTGCTGCACCTGGAACGTGGACTCGGCATCTTCAAAATCCTGACGCGACACCGACTCGTCAACCTGCAAGCCCTTGTAGCGCTCATATACCGACTTGGCCTGCCTGAGCTGCGCCGCCGTGGCGCGGCGCTGGGCTTGCAGGTTTTCCTCATCCACCTGGGCCTTGCGCAAGGTGTTCTGCAGGATCAGCGGGTCAATTTCAGCCAGCCACTGGCCCTTCTTCACCTTGTCGCCGACCTTGACCTTGAGCGACTTCAACTGCCCCGACACCTGCGCGCCGACATCGACTTGCTTGATGCCCTCGAGCAAACCGGTGGCCAACACCGCATTCTCGATATCACCGCGTTCAGCCGTGGCAGTGAGGTACTGCGGCGCGTCGGCGGGTGCCTGCACCGTGTACACCACCAGGCCAATGGCAACCGCCAACACCGCGAGCATTCCAATTTTGCGAAACTTTGACTTTTCCATAAATGACCATAAAAAGATGAAGAGGGCCTACAACGGCACGGTCCAGTGTGGGAGCTGGCTTGCCTGCGATAGCATCAACTTGGTGTACCTGACACACCGAGGTGTCTGCATCGCAGGCAAGCCAGCTCCCACAGAAAAGCAGATCCCAGGTGCATGCAAATCCGCTTTTCGCTTTTGATCTAACCACTCAGGTCGGCTTTCAGGCCGCCGTGCTCTGCTTTTGATCTTGATCTGCTTTTGATCTGAGGCGCCCCGTTAACCACGATGGCCGGAGTGAGGGCATGCCGAGCCTAGGCGAGGCACCAAGTGGTGGGGCGAAGACCTTTTGGTTACTTTTGGGGCGTTTGCCAAAAGTGACCCGCCGTCAGGGCGGAACCTTAAGTCGTCATCACAAAAACAACGGATATGTACCCGGCATCCCCCCCTCACGAAACCACCTCCCCAACCACCACCCCTTCAAGCCACCACTGCGCCAACCCCAAAACATTCGGCGCCTTAAGCAACGTAAAGTGGTTCCCAGCGCCATACCAAACCTGCAACCCACTCCCCTGGCGCCGCCACCCCTCTTCCATCAACCCCTGCTCACGCTGATTACCCGCCGCATCCAACGCCGGATCCTGCGCCAGCACCAAGCGCACCACCCCGTTGAACCGCTGCGCCGGCCGATACACCGTACGCAACGCCGCCGCATAAGTGCGCGACGGCCCCGCCATCGCATCCACACTGGCACGCCCCGGCAACAACCCCACGCTTACCATCCCGGCATGCAGCCATTGCTGCTGCGCCACCTCATCGCGCCCGGCAAAGTCCACCCGGTCAATGCCCAGTGACCTGCCCGCCGACAACTGCATGGCCTCGATCAAGCGCAACAACGTTGCCGTGGTCGAATACGGCTTGCCCGCACCGCCCGGCGACTCACTGTCGATCACCGTCAACGACGCCACCTCGCGGCCCATCGCCTGCAAGCGCAGCGCCATCTCCAGCGCAACCCAGCCACCAAATGAATGCCCGACCAGATGCACCGGCCCACGCGGGCACTCCTGCGCCAGCGCCGCCAGGTAACACTGCGCCGCCGCTTCCACCTGGCTATGGGGCACCGCCTCGCCATCCAGCCCGCGCGGCTGCAAACCGAACAGCGGCCAGTCGCGCCCGAGGGCCTCGCTCAACCCCACAAACCCGGTGACGCTGTCCCCCGCTCCCGGCACACAGAACACCGGCGCATGGCCCGCACGCCCACTCTGAATGCGCAGCAACGGTTGATGCACCGCTGCTATCACCGGCGCACTTACGGCCAGGGCCTCAGCCATCGCCGCGCCCAAGCCTTGAATATGCGGCGCCTGCATCATGCTCTGGTGATCACCCGGCACCTCGACCCGGCGCAATTGCCCAGGCGCCAAGGCGTCTTCCCAGCCCAGCGATTCACTACGCCGCGACAGCTCGGTCGGGCGTTCGCGGGCACTGAACAGATGCACCGGCACCGGCAGCGGGAACAGGCTGTAGTGCGCCAGCGCATGCCCGTGGCCGACTTCACGCTCGATAAAACTCAAGAGGTCCGCGTCCGCAGCCGCTGCCATTTGCGCGTATAGCAGACCTTGATCGCGACAGCGTTGCAGCAGACCCGCAAAGTCCAGCTGTCCAATGCCCGCCTCAAGCTGTTCAAGGCTCGCCAGTTCATCCACACCTCCCTGTGCTTTCCAATACGCCGTGCACTGCAACAGCAAATGCCGCTTGAGTGCATCCGGCCCACTCCAGCGCGCCTTGCCCTGATCGGTCATGCGCGGCACGTAGCTGTCGATCAGACCGAGGAACGCCACCGGCTCATCCAGCCCCAGCAGTTGCATCGCCACTTCATAAGCCAGCACGCCGCCAAACGACCAGCCCGCCACGCGGTAAGGCCCGTGTGGCTGAACCTGACGGATCAGGCCGACCATGCGCGCCGCCAAGCCTTCCATGGTGTTCAGGTGCGCCTCGCCCAGTGCCGCGCCCGGCAGGCCGTAGATCGGATAGTCGCCGGGCAAGTGCTGGCCCAGCGCCGGGAAATATACGTCCATGCCGCTGAACTCATGCACCAGGAACAATGGCGGCTGCGAGCCACTGCTGCGCACGGTAATCAGTGAGGTGTCGCGCACCGGCTCGCCGGTACGCTGGCGCAACATCGCCGCCACCGAGGCCACGCTGACGTGCTGGAACAGCTCGGCCAGCGACACCTGCAAACCCGCTGCTTCCATCAGATTGACCAGTCGAATCGCCAGCAAGGAATGCCCGCCCAGCTCAAAGAAGCTGTCGTGACGCCCCACCTGCTCAAGCTTCAACACCTCGCCCCACAGGCTGGCGAGCGACTGCTCCAGCGCATCGGCCGGCGCCTCGAAGTCGCGGCTGAGCAAGGCCTCCAACGCCGGAACCGGCAAGGCTTTGCGATCGATCTTGCCATTGGCCGTCAGCGGCAACTGCGCCAGCGCCACATAGGCCGACGGCAGCATGTAGTCCGGCAACTGGCCGTGCAGGTGCGCACGCACACTATCGACGTCGACAGGCTCGCCAGCCCAGGTGAAATACGCCACCAGGCGCTTGTCACCCGGCACATCTTCACGGGCCAACACGACCACGTCCTGGATCGCGGCGAAGGTCGCCAGGCGTGCTTCGATCTCGCCCAATTCAATACGGAAACCGCGGATCTTGACTTGGTCGTCGTTACGCCCGATGCACTCCAGCAAGCCGTCCGCCGTCCAGCGGCCGAGGTCGCCGGTGCGGTACATCAAGGCGCCCGGGTTGAACGGGTCGTCGACAAACTTCTCGGCAGTCAGCTCCGGCCGGTTCAAATAGCCCTTGGCTACGCCGTCACCGCCGATGCAGATTTCTCCCGTCACACCCACCGGCAGCGGTTGCAAGTACGCGTCCAGCACGTGGATTTGCGTATTGGAAATCGGCCGACCGACCGGCACGCTGTCAGCAATGGCGGCAATCGCCTGCACCTCGTAAGTGGTGGCATAGGTGGTGGTTTCGGTCGGCCCGTAGCAATGCACCAGGCGTAAGCCCGGCGCCTGCGCCAGCAGGCTGCGGAACGCCGCCGGGTCGGCACGCTCGCCGCCGCAGAGCAAAATGCGCAAGCCGGCCAGGGCCTCGGGGATCATCTGCACATACTGGTTGAACAGCGCGGTGGTCACGAACAACACGCTCGCACCGTGCAGCGCACGGCCGAATGCAGCCGGGTCGAGCAAGGTGCAATGGTCGATCACCTGCACCTGGCCGCCGTTGAGCAGTGCACCCCACACGTCCATGGTGCTCGCGTCGAATGCCGGGTTGGAGGCAAACACCACGCGGTCGGCGGCGTTGAAGTCGGCGTAACCGTTGTTGAGCACCAGCCGCGTGATGCCGCGATGGGGCACCAATACGCCCTTGGGCGTACCCGTGGAGCCGGAGGTGTACATGATGTACGCCACACTGTCCGAGGACTGCGACAAGTCGGGGTTGTGACTCGGTTGCGGGTCCATGACCAACGTATCCAGGTCCAGACGCCGCGCCGAGTGCTCCAGCGCCGCGTCACTGTGGGTCAACAGCCAGCTCGCGCCGCTGTCCTGCAGCATAAAACCCTGGCGTTCGGCGGGCGCGTTGATATCCAACGGCACATAGGCCGCCGCGCATTTGAGGATCGCCAGTTGGCTGACCAGCAGGTCCAGGGAACGTGGCAGCAGGATCGCGACGTTATCGGCCGGGCGCACACCCAGGCTCATCAGGTGATGGGCCAAGCAGTTGGCGCGGGTGTTGAGTTCGCCATAGCTCAGTACCGCCTCAGCGTGCAATGCAGCCACCGCGTCTGGCCGTGCCTGGGCCTGGGCTTCGAACAAGCGCTGCACCGTGTGCTCGCGGGGAAACACACGGGTGGTGGCATTCAAACCTGCCAGCTGTTGGCGCTCGGCCGCCGGCAGGATGGGCAAGCGGCTGATGCCCCTATCACTGTGCTGCTCCAGCGCCTCTACCAGTTGCTCAAGGGCAATATTCAGGTAATCACACAAACGCTGGGCGCCCTGCCCCATGGCGGTCAGGCTGAAACCCTCACCCAGGTCATCGACACTCACCGACAGCCCGTAATTGGTCTGTTCCTCGGCACTGAGCAGCTCAATGCCCTGCCACGCCTGTGCCACACCACCGCTGTGCGGCGCACTGTGGCGGTAGTTGAACAACACGCTGAACAACGGCGTACCCACTGGCACGCCGCTGCAACGCTGGGCCAAGGCCAGCGGCGCGTGCTCGTGGCTGAGCAATTGGGTCAGGCGCGCATGGGTGGCCCGCAGCGCGGTGCGCACCGAGTATTCGCCCAGGTCGACGCGCAGCGGCAAGGTGTTGATAAACACGCCCATGGCCCGCTCCGCACCTTCGCCGCCTTGCAGGCGGCCGAGCATTACGGTGCCGAACACCACCTGCTCGCGGCCGCTGACCTTGCCCAGCACCTGCGCCCAGGCCAGGTGCATCAGGCTGGCGGCACTCACACCCGCCTGGCGGGCCTGGGTGCGCAGGCGCTGGCTCAACTGAGGGTCGACGGCCAGGTGCGCCTTTTCATCGACGCCCAGATATTCGACGTCGGTTGGCTCATCGACTTCACCGAGCATCTCGCGGAAGAAAAGCTCGTGCTCGTTAACGCCCAGGCGGCTCTGGGCCACATAGTTGCGGTAAGGTACCGCTGCGCCCAGCGTGTGCTGAGTACCGAGCAGGAACACCTGCATTTCATGCTGCAGGATGTCCAGCGCGATGTGGTCCATGACCAAATGATGGAACAGCAACGTGGCAACCACGCGCTGCGGCTCCTCGGTATAGATCAGCCGCATCAACGGCGCTTGCGAAAGATTCAGGCGCTGTGGCAAGGCACCGGTTTCAACGCTTAGCGAGGCCTCACGCCACACCACTTGCACCGGTTCCTCCAGGCCGTCCCAATGGAAGGAGGAACGCAGGATGTCATGCCGCTGGATCACCGCCTGCAATGCATGGGCAAAGGCGTCCAGGCGCAGACGGTTGTCGAAGGCAAATTGCGCCCGCAACAGGTAGGCATCGCCTTCAAGCACCGCCCGATGGTGATACAAAATGCCGGCCTGCAACGGCGCCAACGGGTAGATATCCTGCACATTCGCAGCACCGCCGGGAATGCACACGACGATGCGGTCGATGGCGGCCTGGTCCATCTGGATCAAGGGCAACATCGTAGGGGTGATGTGGGTGCAACCTTCGGCAATGCCAATAGCCGGCACCGCCACTTCGCGCCCACTGCCCAGCGCCGCCGCCAAGGCCGAGAGCGTCGGCTGGCCGAACAGCACCTTCACGTCCGCCGACAAGCCCAGGCGGCGCATGCGCCCCATCAAACTGACGGCCAGCAGTGAATGCCCGCCCAGTTCGAAGAAGTTATCGTGACGGCCCACGCGCTCAACATTGAGCAGTTCGGCCCACAGGCTGGCCAAAGCAATTTCGCTATCGCCCTGAGGCGCTTCATACGCGTGCACCACCACTGAATCCAGGCCCGGCGCCGGCAGCGCCTTGCGGTCGAGTTTGCCGTTGGGGCTGAGCGGCAACGCCTGCAAATGCACGAAAATCGACGGCACCATGAACTCCGGCAGGTGCCGCAGCAGATGGCTGCGCAGTGCGTCGATGTCGCTCGGCGTGCCGGTATAGTACGCCACCAGCCGCTCTTCACGGGCGACCACGGCGGCTTCGTTAACCTGCGGATGCTCGATCAGCCGCGCCTGGATTTCACCCAGTTCGATGCGCAAACCACGGATCTTCACCTGGTCATCATTGCGCCCCAGGTACTCGATATTGCCGTCCGGCAAGTAACGCCCGACGTCACCGGTGCGGTACATGCGCCCCGGCATGAAAGGGTCGTCAAGGAAACGCTCGGCGGTCAGTTCCGGCCGGTTCAGATACCCGCGCGCGACTTGTACGCCCGCGATAAACAATTCGCCCACCACGCCCAGCGGCACCGGTTGCAATTGGCTGTCGAGCAGGTACATGCGCGTATTGGCGATGGGTTTGCCGATCGGCGTGTTGTCCGGCGTTACCGGACCGGCACAGTTCCAGGCGGTGACGTCGACGGCCGCTTCGGTCGGGCCATACAGGTTATGCAACTCGCTGCCCGGCAACTGCTGCTTGAAGCGCCGCACCAGGCTGCCCGGCAAGGCTTCGCCGCTGCACATCACCCGCACCAGCCCGGCCGCCTGGCGGATATCGCCGTGGGCCAGGAACACATCAAGCATCGACGGCACAAAGTGCAAGGTGGTGATCTGTTCGGCCTCGATCACTGCGCACAGGTATTCGGGCTCTTTGTGCCCGCCTGGGCGCGCCATCACCAGACGCGCACCGGTAAACAACGGCCAGAAGAATTCCCACACCGAGACGTCGAAGCTGAACGGGGTTTTCTGCAGCACTGAATCCTGCGCGTTCAGGCCGTATTCGTCCTGCATCCACAGCAGGCGGTTGACCACCCCGGCGTGGTCGTTGATCACGCCTTTGGGCTGGCCGGTGGAGCCGGAGGTGTAGATCACATAGGCGCTCACGCCCTGTACCTGCGGGTTGCCTGCGGGCAGGTGCTGCCAGCCTGGCTGGTCCAGATCGACCACCGCCACCTCGCCAAGCAAGCCACGGGTCGCACCTTGGGCCAGCACCACCAACGGCGCGCTGTCTTGCAGCATGTACACCAGGCGCTCCTGCGGATAGGCCGGATCCAACGGCACATACGCAGCGCCAGCCTTGAGAATCGCATACAGGCCAACGACCATTGAAAGGCCGCGCTCCACGCAGATCGCCACCCGCGAACCCGGCTGTACGCCCAGCGCCAGCAGATGATGGGCCAGCTGATTAGCCTGGGCATTCAGTTCGGCGTAGGTCAGTTGCTGCTCGCCCGCCTTCACTGCAATCGCGTTCGGCGTGCGCGTCACCTGCGCTTCGAACATCCCGTGCAGGGTTTGGTCGAGGTTGTAGTCCACTGCGGTGGCGTTGAAGTCGACCAGCAGGTGCTGACGCTCACGCTCATCCACCAACGGCGCGTGTTCCAGCACCGCCTGGTCGTTATCGACCATGGCCTGCAAGGTGCGGATGAAGTAATCGGCATAACGCTGCACAGTCGACTCATCAAACAGCGCCACGGCAAATTCCAGCGCGCCGAGAATGCTGCCCTGCACTTCACCGAGGTTCAGCGACAGGTCGAACTTGGCAAAGTGGCTGTTCTCGACAATGCCTTCCAGGGCTAGGTCGCCCAAGGCCAGGGTCGGCGCGCTGCTGTCCTGCCAGCTCAGCAGGGTCTGGAACACTGGGCTGTGGGCCAGGCTGCGCACCGGCCGGGTGATTTCCACCACCTGCTCGAACGGCAAGTCCTGGTGCGCCTGGGCTGCCAGCGTCAGGCTCTTGACCCGTGCCAGCAAGGCTTCGGTGCTCAGCTCGCCCGAGGTGTCGATGCGCACCGCCAGGGTGTTGACGAACAGGCCGATCAGCCCTTCCACCTCACTGCGGGTACGGTTGGCCACCGGCGAGCCGATCACCACATCCGCTTGCCCCGAGAGCCGCGCCAGCAGCGCGGCCCAGGCCGTCATCAAGGTCATGTACAGCGTGGTGCCATGGCGTTGGCTCAAGGCCTTGAGCCCGGCGGTCAGGCGTTCGTCCAGGCGTACTTCAACACTGTTGCCGGCGTAGTCCTGCTGCACGGGGCGTGGGCGGTCGGTAGGCAGCGTGAGCAAGGCCGGCGCACCGGCCAGTGCCTGTTGCCAATAGGTACTTTGGCGCTGCAACACTTCGCCGCTCAGCCATAAACGCTGCCACACGGCAAAGTCGCCGTACTGGATCGGCAGGCTTGGCAACGGGTCAGGCATGCCGTGGCTGAAGGCTTGATAAAGCGCCATCAGCTCGCGGGTGAGTACGCCCATCGACCAACCATCGGAAACGATATGGTGCAGGGTCAACAGCAGCACATGGTGATCGTCGGCCATCACCACCAGGCGCCCGCGCAGCAAGGGGCCGCGCTCCAGATCGAACGGCGCCGAGGCTTCGCCATGAATCAAGGCATCCAGCGCCTGCTGCGGCTGCGGGTGGCGGCGCAAATCCTGTATTTGCAGGGGCAGCATCTCTTCGGCGGGTACGATGAGTACCTGGGCTTGGTCGCCCTGCTGGGCAAAGCGGCTGCGCAGGGTTTCGTGGCGCGCGACGATACGCGCCAGCGCGCGCTGCAGCGCCTCGACATGCAACTGGCCACGCAGGCGCAGGCCGATGGGAATATTGTAGGCGGTGTTGGCGCCTTCCATCAGTGCCAGGAACCACAGGCGCTGCTGGGCGAACGACAGCGGCACGTCTTCATCACGATTGGCCGGCAGGATATCCGGCAAGGTGCTGCGCCCCGACTGCGCAAGTACTTCGGCGACCGCCGCCAGCTCCGCATTGGCAAACAAGTCGCCGAGGACCAGTTCCACCCCCAGGCGCTGGCGCACTTGCGACACCATGCGCATCGCCAGCAACGAGTGCCCGCCCAGCTCGAAGAAATGGTCGTGCCGCCCGACACGCTGCACCTGCAGCACATCGGCCCAGATCTGCGCGAGCGCGCTTTCGATCTCGCCCTCGGGCGCTGCGTATTCGCGGGTAAACACCGCGGCCATGTCCGGCGCCGGCAACGCCTTGCGGTCGAGCTTGCCGTTGGCGGTGAGTGGCAACGCCTCGAGCTTCACATAGGCGACCGGGACCATGTAGTCCGGCAGATGCGCGACCAGGTGGGCACGGATATCACCCACGGCCAGCGGGTCGAGTTGCGGGTTCTGGGTGAAATAAGCGACCAAGCGGTCCTCACGCACCAGCACCACCGCTTCCTGAATTCCGGGCAGTTGGCCAAGCCGGGTTTCAATCTCGCCCAGCTCGATGCGCACGCCACGGATTTTTACCTGATCATCGTTGCGCCCCAAGTACTCGACATTGCCCTCCGGCAACCAACGCGCCAGATCGCCGGTGCGGTACATGCGCCCCGGGTTGAACGGGTCTTGCAGGAAGCGCTCGGCGGTCAACTCCGGGCGGTTGAGGTAACCCCGCGCCACACCCTTGCCGCCCACATACAGCTCACCGGCGACACCCAATGGCACCGGCCGTTGTTGTTCATCGAGCAGATACACCGTGGCATTGGCCACCGGTTTGCCGATATGCAACGGCTGGCCCGCCTCGACCTTGCCGGAAGTAGCCACCACCGTGGCTTCGGTGGGGCCGTAGTTGTTGATCAGTTCAAACCGCTGTGCCCGCGCAAACTGGCGCAGGCGGTCACCGCCGATGAGCAAGGTGCGCAATACAGGGTGTTCGATCTGCTGGCTGAACGCGTACTCGGCCACCGGCGTCGGCAAAAAGCACACGTCCAGCGGCTGCGCGCACCACCAGCTCAGCAGCGCGTCGATATCTTCGGCGCCGTCCGTGGCGGGCGGCAGGTGCAGGGTCGCGCCGACACACAGCGCCGGCCACACTTCCCAGGCCATCGCATCAAAACCAAAGCCGGCCACGCTGGCGGTGTGGCGCCCGGCGCACAGGTCAAAGGCGCGGCAATGCCAGTCCACCAGGTTGGCCACCGTGTGGTGCTCGACCATCACGCCTTTGGGCAAGCCGGTGGAGCCGGAGGTGTAGATCACATAGGCGAGGTTCGAAGGGCTGACGGCGGCGTTGGGATTGCTGGCTGAATGGTGCTGCCAGGTGTAGCGGTCCAGCTGGATGATCGGAACCTCCAGCGCCGGCAGACGCTCGAGCAATGCCTGTTGGGTCAGCACCGCCACCGGGGCGCTGTCGGCCAGCAGGTAGCTCAGGCGCTCGGCCGGGTGCGATGGGTCCACCGGCACGTAGCAGGCACCGGCCTTGAGAATGGCCAGCAATCCGGCCAGGGTGTCCAGGCCACGGCGCGCGACGATGGCCACGCAGTCATCGGGTTTGACCCCCAACGCCAACAGGTGATGGGCCAGCAGGTTGGCTTGCTGGTTGAGTTCGGCGTAGGTCAGTTGGCGGCCCTGCTGCACGGCGGCGATCGCGTCCGGCGTGAGCGCGGCCTGGGCTTCGACGCGCCCGTGCAAGGTGTTGCCTTGGGGGAAATCGGCCTGGGTGGCGTTGAACTGTTCCAGCAACAGTTGCTGCTCGGCGGCGGGCAGCACCGACAGCTGATTGAGCGCGGTATGCGGCGCTTGCTCCAGCGCCGTCACCAGGTTTTCCAGGGCGGTTTGCAGGTAGCCGCACACGCGCTGCGGGTCGACGCGATGGCTGGCCAGCAGGCTCAGGCCAAAGCCGTCACCCAAGTCATCCACGCTCAGGGTCAACGGGTAGTTGGTGCGTTCTTCGGCGCTGAGCGCGACGATCCCGTGCCAGGCCGACACGGCTTCGGCGCTGGCGGCCGGGGCGCTGTGGCGATAGTTGAGCAAGGCGCTGAACAGCGGCGTTGGCGCCACCACGCCACTGCAGCGCTGGGCCAGGGCCAGCGGCGCGTGTTCATGGCGCAACAAGGTGGTGAGCCGCGCGTGAGTGGCCTTGACCCCGGCGCGCACGTCCTGGGCGCCCACGTCGACGCGAAACGGCAAGGTGTTGATGAAGATACCCAGCGCCCGATCCGTGTCATGGCTGCCTTGCATGCGGCCCATCAATACGGTGCCGAACACCACCTGCTCTTTACCGGCCAGCACCCCCAACACCTGCGCCCAGCCCATATGGAACAGGCTGGCGGCACTCACGCCCAATTGCCGGGCTTGCGCGCGCAACCGCTGGCTGAGCGCTGCGGGCACAGGCAGGCTGACTTCGCTGATGCCACGGGCATCGCCCTGCACGTCCTGCAAGCCGTATGGCAAGGTCGGCTCGCTGATGTCGCCGAGCATCTGGCGGAAGAAGTTTTCGTGTTCCGGCTCACTGATACCCAGGCGTGCCTGCGCTACATAATTGCGAAACGGCACGGCCTGGCCAAGCGCCGCGCCCTGCCCCAGCAGGCACGCCTGCATTTCATGGCACACCACTTCGAGAGCGCTGTGGTCGAGGGCCATATGGTGGAACAGCAAGGTGGCGACAATGCGCTGGTTCAGCAGGTCGTCGGCCCGTACCAGGCGCAGCAGCGGCGCCTGGGTCACGTCGAGGCGATAGTGGCGGGCATCGAACAGCCCGTGCAGTTGAGCGGCAATATCGCCGTCGGCCGGGTTCAATTGCAGCGCCTGCACCGGCAGGCGTGCCCGGCGCCATACCACTTGCGAAGGTTGCTGCAAACCATCCCAGACCACGCCCGTGCGCAGGATATCGTGGCGGTCAATCACGCTTTGCAACGCCTGGGCGAAGGCCTCGAAACGCTCCAGGCTGTCGAACGCGAACTGCGACTGCATCACGTACGGGTCGCCCTGCTCGGCGCTGACGTGGTGGAACAGAATGCCTTCCTGCAACGGCGCCAGCGGGTAAATGTCCTGAATATTCGCCACACCGCCGTCGACCGTGGCCACGATGCGCTCGATCTCGTCCTGGCTCAACGTCGACAGGGTCAACATGGCCGGGGTGATGTGCTCGGCACCCGCCGGGATGCCATTGGCCGGCACCTGCACTTCACCGGCCTTGGAGGCCGAGTATTCACCGGCCTTGATCAGCTCGATCAACGCCGCTTTGTGCTCGCGCAACGCCGCCAGGATTGCCGGGTCGCTCAGCGCTTGTTTGTTGCCTTGCACCGACAACTGCTCGCCCTTGAGCGCCAGTTGTACGTCCTTGGTTTTCAGCGTGGTCAATAACTCAAAAATGCTCACAGGACGATCTCCATTCGTTCGGTAATGGCGGCGTAGCCGGCCAGGCTCGGCTGTTCGAACAGCGCCCGCACATCGGCTTCCAGGCCTTCCTGGCGCAGGCGTCCGATCAAGCTCACGGCCAGCAGCGAGTGCCCGCCCAGCTCAAAGAAGTTGTCATGCCGCCCAACGCGCTCAACGTTAAGCAGCTCGGCCCACAGTGCTGCCATAAGGATTTCGGTATCGCCTTCGGGCGCTGCG
Organism: Pseudomonas sp. Xaverov 259; assembly: GCF_019352915.1. NCBI lineage: Bacteria > Pseudomonadati > Pseudomonadota > Gammaproteobacteria > Pseudomonadales > Pseudomonadaceae > Pseudomonas > Pseudomonas sp. Xaverov 259. The sequence goes on from NZ_JAAAFV010000017.1 coordinate 15,204, forward strand.
TATTCGCGCACACTCAGCGCGTCCATGCCCGGCACCGGCAGCGCCTTGCGGTCGAGCTTGCCGTTGGGGCTCAGTGGCAATGCGTCGAGGTGCACAAATACCGCGGGCACCATAAAGTCCGGCAAGTGCTGCAACAGGTGGGCACGCAAGCTGTCGATGTCGGTGTGCGCGCCGGTGTAGTACGCCACCAGGCGCTCTTCGCGGGCCACCACGGCGGCCTCTTTGACCTGCGGGTGTTCCAGCAAGCGCGCCTGGATTTCGCCCAGCTCGATGCGCAGGCCACGGATCTTCACCTGGTCATCGTTGCGGCCCAGGTATTCGATATTGCCGTCGGGCAGGTAACGGCCGACGTCACCGGTGCGGTACATGCGCCCGCCGGTGAACGGGTCCTTGAGGAAGCGTTCAGCGGTCAGTTCCGGGCGGTTCAGATACCCGCGCGCCACTTGCACGCCGCCGATAAACAATTCACCCACCACCCCCAACGGCACCGGCTGCAACTGGGCGTCCAGCACGTACAGGCGTGTATTGGCAATCGGCTTGCCGATCGGTGTGTTGTCCGGCACGTCAGGCCGCGCGCAGTTCCACGCGGTGACGTCGACCGCCGCTTCCGTCGGGCCGTACAAGTTGTACAGACCCACTCCCGGCAGTTGCGCTTTGAAGCGCCGTACCAGGCTGCCCGGCAAAGCCTCGCCGCTGCACATCACCCGCGCCAGCCCTATGGCCTGGCTGACATCGCCATGGGCCAGGAACACATCAAGCATCGACGGCACAAAGTGCAAGGTGGTGATCTGCTCAGCCTCGATCACCTGGCACAGATACTCCGGTTCTTTGTGCCCACCTGGGCGCGCCATCACCAACCTTGCGCCGGTAAACAGCGGCCAGAAGAATTCCCATACCGACACGTCGAAGCTGAATGGGGTTTTCTGCAGCACCGCGTCATGGGCCTTGAGGCCATAGGCATCCTGCATCCACAGCAAGCGGTTGACCACGCCGGCGTGTTCGTTGATCACGCCTTTGGGCTGGCCGGTGGAGCCGGAGGTGTAGATCACATAGGCCTGATGCCGGGCGGTAAGGCCCGGCACCTGTGGGTTGCTCGGGCTCTGGTGTTGCCAGGTGACGTGATCCAGGTCCAGCACTGGCACGTCACCCAACAACTGGCGGGTGGTGCCTTGCGCCAGCACCACCACCGGTGCGCTGTCTTGCAGCATGTAAGCGATGCGTTCGAGTGGATACGCCGGGTCCAGCGGCACATAACCGCCACCGGCCTTGAGGATGGCAAACAGGCCGACCACCATGTCCAGCCCACGCTCGACGCAGATACCCACGCGCGTATCCGGCTGCACACCGAATTCGCGCAGGTGATGGGCCAGGCGGTTGGCGCGTTCGTTAAGTGCGCGGTAGGTCAACTGCTGGTCACCGGCCTTGACCGCCACCGCTTCCGGCGTGCGTTCGACCTGGGCCTCGAACAGGCCGTGCAGGGTCTGGTCGAGGTTGTAATCGACCTCGGTGGCGTTGAACGTCACCAGCAGTTTCTGGCGTTCCTCGGCGCCCAGGATCGGCAGGCGATTGAGCGCCTGGTGCGGCGCCTGTTCCAAAGCTTCGACCAGCCCGGCCAAGGCGTTCTGCAGGTAACCACACACCCGTTGCGCGTCAATCTGCGCCAGGGCGGTGACATCATAACCATCGCCCAAGTCATCCACGTTGAGGGTCAGCGGGTAGTTGGTGCGGCCATCGTTGACCAGCGTCTGCATGCCTTCCCAGGCGTGTTGCGCTTGGGCAGAACGCGTCGCGGCGCCGCGATGGCGATAGTTGAGCATCGAGCTGAACAACGGCGCCGGGGCCGCCACCCCACTGCAACGCTGGGCCAGGGCCAGGGACGCGTGCTCATGGCCGAGCAATGCGGTAAGCCGCGTGTGGGTAGCCCGCACCGCATCACGTGCGCCTTGCGCGTCGATATCCAGGCGCAGCGGCAAGGTATTGATAAACACCCCGAGCGCGCGATCAGCGCCCTCGCCGCCTTGCAGACGGCCGACCAGCACGGTGCCAAACACCACGCTGTGACGCCCCGACGTGGCCGCCAGCACTTGGCCCCAGGCCAGGTGGAACAGGCTCGCCGTACTCACGCCAAGCAACCGCGCCTGGGCACGCAGGCGGCGGTTGAGGTCGCTGTCCAGGTGCAGGCTGTATTCCTCAATCGCGCTGCCGTCGCCGCGCACATCCTGCAAGCCGAACGGCAAGGTTGGCTCATCAACATCGGCGAGCATCTCGCGAAAGAACGCCTCGTGCTCCTGCTCACTGACACCCAATCGCGCCTGGGCCACATAGTTGCGATACGGCATCGGCGCCGCCGTCGGGGCGGCGTGCCCCAACAAGTGCCCTTGCATCTCACGCAACACCACGTCAAACGCGGTGTGGTCCAGCGCAATATGGTGATAGAGCAACACCACCACCACGCGCTGGTTGGCCGGGTCCTTGGCGTACTTGAGGCAGATCAGCGGCGCCTGGCTGATATCCAGGCGATAACGCCGCGCATCAAAACGTTCGTGCAGGCCGGCGAGGACATCACCGTGCAGCTGCAGCTCTTCCAGCGGCAATCGGGCCTGGCGCCACACCACTTGCAGCGGTTGCGCGAGGCCTTCCCAGACCACGCCGGTGCGCAGGATGTCGTGACGGTTGATCACCTGTTGCAGCGCCTGGGCGAAGGCTTGCAGGCGCTCGAGGCTGTCGAAGGCCAGGTGCGATTGCAGCAGGTACGGGTCGCCTTGTTCGGCAGTGAGGTAGTGGTAAAGAATGCCCTCCTGCAACGGCGCCAGCGGATAAATATCCTGCACGTTGGCGGCGCCGCCGGGGATGCGGCTGACGACTTGATCGAGGGTCGACTGGTCGATATCAACTAAGGGCAGCATATCAGCCGTGATGCGCAGGCAATCGGCTGCAATCCGGTTGGCCGGCACCTGCACTTCGCGGCCACTGCCCACAGCAGCCGCCAGCGCGGCCAGGGTTGGCTGGCTGAACAGCACGCGCACATCCGCGCTAAGGCCCACTTGACGCATGCGTTCGATCAGGCTCACGGCCAGCAACGAATGGCCGCCAAGTTCGAAGAAATGGTCGTGGCGACCGACTTTCTCCACCTGCAACACCTCGGCCCAGATGCCTGCCAGGGTGGTTTCAACCTCGCCGTGGGGCGCTTCATAGTCGCGCGAGAGCAACGCTGCTTGATCAGGTTCCGGCAACGCCTTGCGGTCCAGCTTGCCGTTGGCGGTCAGGGGCAGTGCGTCGAGCCTCACATAAGCGGCGGGCACCAGCGCGTCGGGCAGTTGCGCCTGCAGTTGCGCGCGCAGGGTTTCGATCGCCAGCGGCTGGTGTTCAGTGAACCAGGCAATCAGGCGCCCTTCGCGCACCAGCACCACCGCTTCAGCCACGCCTTCGAGTGCAGCGAGTCGGCTTTCGATCTCGCCCAGTTCGACCCGGATACCACGCACTTTGACCTGATCATCGTTACGGCCCAGGTATTCGATATTGCCGTCGGGCAACCAGCGCGCCAGGTCGCCGGTGCGGTACATGCGCCCAGGGTTGAACGGGTCTTGCAGGAAGCGTTCGGCGGTCAGGTCCGCACGGTTCAGGTAACCGCGCGCCACGCCGCTGCCGCCCACATACAGCTCACCGGCCACACCCACCGGCACCGGGCGTAGCTGTGCATCGAGCAAGTAGGTGCTGGCATTCGCCACCGGCCGGCCGATATGCAGCGCCTGCCCGGCGCGCACGCGACCGGAGGTGGCGACCACCGTGGCCTCGGTCGGCCCGTAGTTGTTGATCAGCGCAAAACGTCGCTCCTGGGTGAACTGGCGCAGGCGGTCGCCGCCAATCAGCAGGATGCGCAAGGTCGGGTGTTGCAGGTGCTGGCTGAAGGCGTATTCGGCGACTGGCGTGGGCAGGAAGCTGACGTCCAGCGGCTGCGCCAGCCACCAGGCCAGCAGTTCGTCGATGTTTTCATTGCCGACGCTGGCAGGTGGCAAATGCAGGGTCGCGCCGGCACACAACGCCGGCCAGACTTCCCAGGCCATGGCGTCGAAGCCAAAACCGGCGACGCTGCTGGTATGGCTGCGCGCGTCCAGGCCGAAGGCTTCGCAGTGCCAGTGCACCAGGTTTTCCACGTTGCGGTGTTCCACCATCACGCCTTTGGGCTGGCCGGTGGAGCCGGAGGTGTAGATCACGTAGGCCAGGTGCGCCGGGGTCAGCGCTGCGAGCTGGGGATTACTGACCGCGTGGTGCTGCCAGCTTTCGCCCAGCAGGTCGACGGTGGCAAATGCTCCCAGCAGCGCTTGGGTACTGGACTCAGCCAGCACGGCCACCGGCGCACTGTCCTGCAACAGATAGGCGATGCGCTCGGCCGGGTAAGCCGGGTCGACCGGCACATAACCGGCGCCGGCCTTGAGTATGCCCAGCAGCCCGATCAGCATCTGCGGGCCACGACGGCAGCAGATCGCCACGCGGTCGTCCGGCTGCACGCCGAGCGCGAGCAGGTGATGGGCCAGTTGGTTGGCGCGTTGGTTGAGTTGCTGGTAAGTCAGCGACAGCTCGCCCTGCTGCACCGCAATCGCGTGGGGTTGGCGCTCGACCTGGGCTTCGAAGGCACCGTGCAGGGTGTGCCCGACGGGGAAATCCGCAGCCGTTGCGTTGAATTCGCGCAACAGGGTGTCGCGTTCGGCCGACGGCAGCACCGGCAGGCGGTTGAGCGCGGTATCGGCGGCGTTTTCCAAGGCCTCGACCAATTGCTCCACGGCATTATGCATATAGCCGCACAGGCGCTGGGCGCCAATCTGCGGCAGCGCCAGCACGCTGAGGCCAAAGCCTGCGCCAAAATCATCCACGCTCAAGGTCAGCGGGTAGTTGCTGCGTTCTTCACCGCCCAGCAGTTGCACGCCTTCCCAGATGCCGTGGCCGTCGCGAGCCATTTCGCCGGGGCTGCTGTGGCGGAAATTGAGCAAGGCGCTGAACAGCGGCACGCTGGTGGGCACGCCGCTGCAACGCTGGGCCAGCGCCAGGGACGCGTGTTCGTGCCCCAGCAAGGCGCTCAAGCGTGAATGGGTAGCCTTGACCGCCACGGCGGCGCCCGCCGCAACATTCACCCGTAGCGGCAAGGTGTTGATGAACATGCCCAGTGCCCGATCGGCCCCCTCACCCGCCTGCATGCGGCCCATCAATACGGTGCCGAACACCACGTCATCACGCCCGGACACCAGGCCCAGCACTTGTGCCCAGGCCAAGTGCATCAGGCTCGCCGCACTCACGCCCAACAGACGCGCCTGCTCACGCACACGCACGGCCAGCGCCGCGTCCAGGTGCTGCTCGGCCTCTTCGATATCGCGGCCATCGCCCTGCACATCCTGCACGCCGAACGGCAAAGTCGGTTCGGCAACATCGGCGAGCATGGCGCTGAAGAACTGCTCATGTTCGGCCACGCTCACGCCCAGGCGTGCCTGGGCCACGTAGTTGCGAAACGGCGCCGCCACGGGCAGCGCGTCCGCCTGGTTGAACAGGAACGCGCGCATCTCCTGGCCCACCACTTCCATGGCCGTGTGGTCCAGCGCCAGGTGGTGGAACAGCAGGATAGCCGCGACCCGGTTATTCGCCGGGTCCTGGGCGTAAACCATGCGCAGCAGCGGCGCCTGGGTAATGTCCAGGCGGTAGTGACGGGCATCGAAACGCGCATGCAACTGCTCGATGATGCCGCCTTCGGCCGGGTCAAGGATCACCTCCTGCACGCTCAGTTGTGCGTCGCGCCAGACCACTTGCACCGGGCTGTCCAACCCTTCCCAGACCACACCGGTGCGCAGGATGTCGTGACGCGCCACCACCTGTTGCAGCGCGCCCATAAAGCCGTGCAAACGCTCCAGGCTGTCGAACGCCATACGCGATTGCAGCAGGTACGGGTCGCCCTGTTCGGCGCTGATATGGTGATAAAGAATGCCTTCCTGCAACGGCGCCAGCGGGTAGATATCCTGCACATTGCCCGCACCGCCGGGCACATTGGCGACGATGCGCTCGATGGCCGTTTGGTCAAGCTGCACCAGGGTCAGCATCGACGGCGTGATCTGTGTGCAGCCCGGCGCAATGCCATTGGCCGGTACCACAATTTCACGCCCGCTGCCGACTGCCGCCGCGAGTGCCGCCAGGCTTGGCTGGCTGAACAGCACGCGCACATCCGCGCTCAGGCCGACCTGGCGCATGCGCTCGATCAGGCTGACCGCCAGCAACGAATGCCCGCCCAACTCGAAGAAATGATCATGGCGCCCAACGCGTTCGAGTTTGAGCACGTCCTGCCAGATCTGCGCCAGCACGGTTTCCACTTCACCTTCCGGGGCTGCGTAGCCACGGCTGAGCAGCGCACTTTGATCCGGCACCGGCAGGCCTTTGCGGTCGAGTTTGCCGTTGGCCGTCAGCGGCAATAGCTCAAGCCACACATAGGCCGACGGCACCATGTAATCCGGCAGTTGGCCTTGCAGATGGGCGCGCAGGGCTTCGATTTCCAACGGAGCCTGGGCGGTGTAGTACGCCACCAGGCGTTTGTCGCCGGGCTCGTCCTCGCGGGCCAGTACCACTGCGTCGCGCACGCCTTGGAAGGCCGCCAGGCAGGTTTCGATTTCGCCGGGTTCGATACGGAAACCGCGAATCTTCACCTGCAAGTCATTACGCCCCTGGTACAGCAAGGTACCGTCGGCCTGCCAGCTGGCGAGGTCGCCGGTGCGGTACAGCAGGCCTTCGCCGAACGGGTTGGGGATGAACTTTTCGGCGGTCAGTTGCAGCTGGTTCAAGTAACCCTTGGCCACGCCTGCACCGCCGATGTACAGCTCGCCGACCACGCCCAACGGCAGCGGATGCTGGCGCGCATCCAGCACGTAGGCCTGGGCATTCGCGATGGGCCGGCCAATCGGCACGGCGCCCGCGCCCGGTGTGGTGATTTCAAAGGTGGTCGAGAAGGTGGTGGCTTCGGTCGGCCCGTAGCCGTTCAACAGGTGTTGCGGCTTGCCGTGCTTAAGCACGCGGCTAATCACCAGCGGGTCGAGTACATCGCCGCCGACGATCAGGTAGCGCAACTGGCGCAGCACCGGCAGCAACGCGTCGGCGTATTGATGGAACAAGCCTGCGGTCATCCACAGTACGCTAACGGCCTGCTCCTGCAACAGCCCGGCAAATGCGGCCTGGGAAAGCAGCACCGCGTGCTCGACCACCACCACGCAACCGCCATTGAGCAACGGCGCCCACACATCGAGAGTACTGGCATCGAACGCCGGGTTGGAGGCGAAGGCCACGCGGTCGCGCTCGTTGAAGTCGGCATACCCGTTATTGAGCACCAGCCGCGAGATTGCCCGGTGCGGCACTTGTACGCCTTTGGGCGCGCCGGTGGAGCCGGAGGTGTACATGATGTACGCCACGTCGTCCGCAGACTGCGCAAGCTCCGGGTTGCGCGGCGACAGGCTGTCCAGGTTGAGGTCGGCCAGGGTCGTGAGCACCAGGCGCGCACCGCTGTCCTGCACCATAAAGGCCTGGCGTTCGCGCGGCGCGTTGACGTCGAGCGGCACATACACCGCCGCGCACTTGAGGATCGCCAATTGGCACACCAGCAAATCCAGCGAGCGTGGCAACGCAATCGCCACGCTGTCACCCGGTTGCACGCCCTGGTTGATCAGGTGATGGGCCAGGCGGTTGGCGCGGCGGTTGAGGTCGCGGTAGCTCAAGGACAACGCACCCTGCACCGCCGCCACGGCTTCGGGACGCGCCAGGGCCTGAGCTTCGAACAGCTGGTGTACGGTGAGCTGCGACGGGTATTGGCGCGCGGTGGCGTTGAACTCGACCAACAGCTGGTGACGCTCGGCCGCCGGCAAAATCGACACCGCCTGCAACGCGGTGGTCGGCGCTTGTTGCAGCGCGCTCACCAGATGGCTGAGCGCGGTGAGCATGTAGTCGCCCACGCGCTGCACATCCAGGCTGGCTACGCCTTGTACGGTCAGCGCAAAGCCCGTGCCGAGATCATCGACGTTGAGCACCAACGGGTAGTTGCTGCGCTCCTGGGAGCTGAGAATCTCGATACCGTGAGCGGCAAACGGGCTGTCTCCCGGTGCCTGGTCCGGGGCGCTATGGCGATAGTTGAGTAAGGTACTGAACAGCGGCAACGAACCCGGTACGCCGCTGCAACGCTGAGCCAGGGACAGCGAGGCGTGTTCGTGCCCAAGCAACTGCGCCAGGCGCGCATGGGTCGCACGCACACCGGCCTGCACGCTGGTGGCGCCCAGGCTGACGCGCAGCGGCAAGGTATTGATGAACATGCCCAGCGCCCGGTCGGCGCCCTCGCCGCCTTGCATACGCCCCAGCAGTACGGTGCCGAACACCACCTCCTGCTGGCCCCAGACTTGGGCCAGCACCTGCGCCCAGGCCAGGTGCACCAGGCTGGCGCTGCTGATGCCCAGTTGCCGCGCTTGCTCGCGCAGGCCTTGGCCCAGTGCCGGGGCCAGCGGCAAATGCGCCTCGACGATGCCGCTGCCGTCGCCGTTCACATCCTGCAAACCGAACGCCAGCGTGGGCTCGTCGATATCGCCGAGCATGTCGCTGAAGAAGGCTTCGTGTTGCGCCTGGGTCACGCCCAAACGCGCCTGGGCCACGTAATTGCGGTATTGCACCGCCGGCGGCAGTTGCGCGCTGTGGCCGGCCAGGCTGGCGCTCATCTCCTCCACCAACACCTGCAGGGCGGTGTGGTCGAGCAGGATATGGTGCAGCAGCAGAATGCCTGCGAAACCCTCCTGTTGTTGCGCATAACCGAAATGCATCAGCGACGCGCGGCTCAGGTCGAGGCGGAAATGGCGTGGGTCAAAGCGCTGTTGCAGCTGCGCCAACGCATCATCGGCCGCCACGTCGAGGCGCTCGACCTGCAGCTGCGCCTTGCGCAATACCACTTGCACCGGCTCATCCAGGCCTTCCCACAGAATACCGGTGCGCAGAATGTCGTTGCGTTCAATCACGCTGTGCAAGGCGTGGGTAAACGCGCCCACCGCAGTTTGGTCAGCAAACCTGAACTGCACCTGCAACACGTAAGGGTCGCCCTCGGTGGTTGCCAGGTGGTGATACAGAATGCCGGCCTGCAACGGCGCCAGGCCGTAAATGTCCTGCACGTTGGCGATGCCACCGGGCACGTGCTTGAGGATATGGTCGATCGCGGCCTGGTCCAGCGCCACCAGCGGCAGCATGTCGGGGCTGATGTGCTCGCTGGTCGCCGTGATCCGATTGACCGGCACCTGGACTTCCTGCTGCCCGCCCACCGCAGCGGCGAGTGCGCGCAAGGTGGGTTGGCCGAACAGCACGCGCACGTCGCAGCTCAACTCCACCTGGCGCATGCGCTCGATCAGCTTGACCGCCAGCAGCGAATGGCCGCCCAGCTCGAAGAAGTTGTCGTCTCGCCCGACTTTGTCGAGTTTCAACAGCGACTGCCAGATACCGGCCAGGGTGCTTTCTACAGCGCCTTGCGGGGCGGCATAGTCACGCCGCGCCAGGGCGTCGGCATCCGGCGCGGGCAAGGCTTTGCGGTCGAGTTTGCCATTGGTGGTCAGCGGGAACTGGTCCAGCAGCACGAAGGCGCTGGGCACCATGTATTCGGCCAGGCTCAGCAGCAGATGGTCGCGCAGCTCGGCAGCACCGAGTTCGCGCTCGGCGATCACATAGGCCACCAGGCGTTTGTCACCTGGTTCGTCTTCGCGGGCGATGACCACCGCGTCACGCACGCCGTCGGCGCTGGCCAGCGTGGCTTCGATTTCGCCCAGTTCAATGCGGAAACCGCGGATCTTCACCTGGTCGTCGTTACGGCCCAGGTATTCAACGCTGCCATCGGCCAGCAGGCGGCCGAGGTCACCGGTCTTGTACATGCGCAGGCCGGTGGCCGGGTCGGCCAGGAAACGTTCGGCATTCAGCTGATCACGGTTGAGGTAACCGCGCGCCACACCGGCGCCGCCGACATACAACTCGCCGACCACGCCCATCGGCAGCGGCTCGCGACGCGCATCCAGCACATACAGCTGCAAGTCGGGGATGCGCACACCAATCGGACTGACGCCGACCAATTGCGCATCCGCCGCTTCCAGGGCGCGATAGGTCACGTGCACGGTGGTTTCGGTGATGCCGTACATGTTGACCAATTGGGTGCCAGCGTTGATGGCGCGGCCGTACCAGGGTTTGAGCATGCCCGGTTCCAGGGCTTCACCGCCGAAAATCACCTGGCGCAGCGAGTGCGCCTGGGCGCTCTGGGCCGCGATCAACTGGCGAAACGCACTGGGCGTCTGGTTGAGGATGCTCACACCGGCATCGCAAATCAGCGCGTAGCACTCATCCGGCGAGCGGCTGACCAGTTGCGGCACGATCAGCAACTGGCCGCCGTGCATCAGCGCGCCCCAGATTTCCCAGACCGAGAAGTCGAACGCGAAGGAATGGAACAGCGCCCACACATCGTTGGCGTTGAAGCCAAACCAATGCTCGGTGGCGGTGAACAGCCGCGCCACGTGGCGGTGTTCGATCATCACGCCTTTGGGCAGTCCGGTGGAGCCGGAGGTGTAGATCACATAGGCGAGGTTGGCCGGGCTGAGCGCAACGCGCGGGTTGACGATGGACTCGGCGCGCAGGCTGTTGAGGTCTATGCGAGTCAAATCACCGACCAGATGCTGGGTGTTGGCTTGCACCAACACCGCCAATGGCGCGCTATCGGCCAGGGTATAGGCGATGCGCTCCAGCGGGTAAGCCGGGTCGATGGGCACATAACCGGCGCCGGCCTTGAGGATACCCAGCAGGCCAATAATCATCTGCGGGCCACGCTCGACGCAGATGGCCACGCGGTCATCGGCGCGAATGCCTTGGGCCAGCAGGCGGTGGGCGACCTGGTTGGCGCGTTCGTTGAGTTGGCGGTAGGTGATGCGCTGAGTGTCGAAGCGCAACGCGATAGCATTGGGTTGAGCGGCGGCATGGGCTTCGACTTGCGCGTGGATCAGGGCCGTGTCGCTGTAGTGTGCGGGGCTTTGATTGAGGCGGTGCAGCAGATGGTGACGTTCGGTATCAGGCAGGATGTTCAGGCCGCAGAGCGGCATATCCGGTCGCTGTTCCAGGGCCTCGGCCAGGCTGTGCAGGGCCGTGTGCAGGTAACCGGCGACCCGTTGCGCACCGATGGACGCATCGACCATCACCGTCAGCGCAAAGTCTTCACCCAAGTCGTCGACGTTGACCGTCAGCGGGTAGTTGGTGCGCTCTTCGGCGCCCAATACCTGAATGCCTTCGGCCACCTCGATCACCGCCGCCATATCGGTAGCGGCACTGTGACGGTAGTTGAGCATCGCACTGAACAGCGGCGTCGGCGCTGCCACACCGCTGCAACGCTGAGCCAGCGCCAGGGATGCATGCTCGTGATTGAGCAAGGTGGTGAGGCGTTCGTGGGTGGCCTTGACCCCGGCGCGCACGCCCTGCTCGCCCACGTCCACGCGCAACGGCAAGGTGTTGATAAACATACCCAGCGCGCGTTCACCGCCATCGCCGGCGCCCATGCGGCCGAGCATCACCGTGCCGAACACCACGGCATCGCGCCCGGACACCACGCCCAGCACGCGCGCCAGGGCCAGGTGCATGATGCTCGCCACGCTGACGCCCAACGGCCGTGCCAGGCTGCGCAGCCGGCGGCTCAGGCTGCTGTCGACCGGCACACGCACTTCATCAATGCCGTGCCCGTCGCCCTGCACGTCCTGCAAGCCGAAAGGCAACGTCGGCGCATCGATATCCGCCAGCATGTCGCGAAAGAACGCTTCATGCGCCTGTTCGCTGACGCCATGGCGCACTTGGGCGATATAGCTGCGAAACGCCACCGGCTCGGCCGCGTGGGCTTGCTCACCGGCCAGATACAGTTGGATCTCATGGCGCACCACATCCAACGCGGTGTGGTCGAGGATGGTGTGGTGGAACAACAGCATCGCCACCACGCGCTGGTTGGCCGGGTCATTGGCGAACACCAGGCGCAGCAGCGGCGCCTGGCCCAGGTCCATGCGATAAGCGCGGGCGTCGTAGCGGGCGAGCAACTGTGCCAGGCGGTCGCCGTCGGCAAAATGCGCTTCTTCGCAGGCCAGGGTCGCTTTGCGCCACACCACTTGCAGCGGTTCGTCCAGACGTTCCCAGGCCATGGACGTACGCAGGATATCGTGACGGTCGATCACCCATTGCAGCGCCTGGGCAAATGCATCGAGGCGCACGCGGCTGTCGAACACAAACTGCGCGTGCAGCACATAGGGGTCGCCCTGTTGCGCCGAAAGGTGGTGGTACAGCATGCCTTCCTGCAGCGGCGCCAGCGGGTAGATATCCTGCACATTCGCCGCGCCACCGGGGATGGCGGCGACAATGCGGTCGATGGCGGGCTGGTCGAGCGTGACCAGTGCCAGCATGTCCGGGGTAATGCGGTAGGCCGGGCTGAGCCAGTCACCCCCGTGTTCAGCCACAAAGGCAAGCAGTTGGGGTTTGTGCGCGATCAGTTGATCCCACAGCACATCGTCCAGGGCGTCGTCGTCGCCGAGGATAATCAGGTCGCCTTCTTCCAGTTGCAGACGGATCGCATGGGTGGAAATCGCTGCCAATAATTCACTGAACTGCATGGGGGTAACCTGCCTGGTAAGTCACGGTTGAGGAGAACGTCCGTATTCAGCTGCCGTTTGAATCGGGTGTGCTGGGCGCCAGAAAAAATCGCGGGCGCAGCCGGGGGCCTGGAGAGGCTTCCGACAGGCTTGGAAAATTAAGGGATTTGGCAGGCAGGGGGTGACATGGGAAGCGGGGACAAGCGGGAATCAGGCAAGGTTCAGTTTTATTGAGCCTACAAACTATCGATAGGCCGATAGTCCAGTTGCAGCTCAAGCGCCAGCTGTTTCGCGCGGCCCAGCCTGATCGGGCCGCGCTCGATATCCACCAGTAATCCAGGGCAATCGAGCACGGGCAACCCAGCGATAGCCTTGAGCCGCCCATCGGTGATCACCAGCAACCGTTGCTGCTCGGCCGGGTAACGCTGGCGGCGCGCGCGCAGCCATTGGCCAGCTTCGGACAACGCCGCCAGCAAGGGTGTGCCGCCACCGGCGCCCAACTGCGCCAACCAGCCGGTCAAGCTTTTGGCGGCCTTGAGCCCCTGCACCTGCCATTTAGGCGATTGGCCGCTGGCGGTCAGTAACGCCATGCGCGCGCGTTGCCGGTAGGCGTCGTCAAACAGCTGGGCAAGCAGGCCTTTGGCGTCGCTCAGTGCGCCATGGCGGCGGGTGGACGCCGAGGCGTCGACAATCACCAGCCACAGCTCATGGGCCGCGCGGCTGCGCAGGTGATAGAGCAGCTCCTCACGCGATTGCGGGCGACCACCGAGCAAGGTGCCCGGCCAATTGATCGCGCCACGCTGGGCGCTGCGTGCCTTGCCGTGCCTGCCGTGTTCCAGTCGCCCCGCCTTGGGCCGGGCATCCGCCCCCGCGTCAGGGCGAGGGCGAATGCCTAGGGCTTTTTTGGCCAGGTGGGTACTTCCCGGCGGGCGCCCGTGGGCAATGCGGGCGCGGGCATATCGCCCCACTGGCCCTGGCCGGGTGACGGGTCAGACGGTTTTGCGGCCTGGCCTTGATCGGGCGGGCTTGTCGACGCTGACTGCGGTTGGCGGCGATGACGCAAGGCGAACTCGGCCACCGCTTCGATATCTTCTTCGGCGATCGCAGCCGCGCCGCGCCAGGCAGCATGGGCACGGGCACCGCGCAACCAGACCAGGTCGGCGCGCAAGCCATCGACGCCGGCGGCAAAGCACCGCTCGGTGATCTGCGCCAGGGCCTGGTCGTCCAGTTCAATGCTGTCGAGCCGCTGGCGCGCCTGGGTGCAACGCTCACGCAGCGCCGCCTGCGGTTCGTTCCACTGGCGGCAGAACGCAGCCGGGTCGCTGTCGAAATCCAGGCGGCGCCGGATGATCTGCCCGCGCTCGCTGGGCAAGGTCTGCCCGCCGAGCGCCACATTGAAGCCGAAGCGGTCGAGCAGTTGCGGGCGCAACTCGCCCTCCTCCGGGTTCATGGTACCGATCAGCACAAAACGCGCCGAATGGCGATGGGAGATACCATCGCGCTCGATCAGGTTGGTGCCGCTGGCGGCCACATCCAACAGCAGGTCCACCAGGTGATCGGGCAGTAAATTGACCTCATCGACATACAACACACCACCATCGGCCTTGGCCAATACACCAGGGGAAAACTGCGCCCGGCCCTCGCCCAGCGCGGCGTCCAGGTCCAGGGTGCCGACCAGGCGCTCTTCGGTGGCGCCCAGCGGCAAAGTGACGAATTGGCCGCTGGCGAGCAGGTCCGCCAGGCCACGCGCCAGGGTCGACTTGGCCATGCCGCGCGGGCCTTCGATCAGCACGCCGCCGATTTTAGGGTCGATGGCGGTCAGGCACAGCGCGAGTTTCAGGTCATCGGCGCCGACCACGGCGGACAGCGGGAAATGGGGAATATCGGTCATACCTGCTCTCTTTAAATTCTGGATCGTTCCCACGCTCCCGCGTGGGAACGCCTCACTGGACGCTCTGCGTCCGCTTTTGTGACGCGAAGCGTCACTGGCTGCATTCCCACGCGGAGCGTGGGAACGATCGGTCACAGTGTGGGAATATCGGTCATCAGCTGTCTTCTTCTATGTCCAGCAACAGGTTTTCCAACGCCTCGCGGTACGCGCCAGGCTCCTGCCACAGGCCGCGCTGCTGGGCTTCGAGCATGCGCTCGGTCATGTCGCGCAGCGCCGCGGGGTTGTGCTGTTGCACAAAGGCGCGGGTGTCGGTGTCGAGCAGGTAAGCGTCGGCAAGCAAAGCGTATTGGTGATCGTCGATCAGCGCCGTGGTGGCGTCGAATGCGAACAGGTTGTCCACCGTGGCCGCCATCTCGAATGCGCCTTTGTAGCCGTGACGTTTCACGCCGTCGATCCACTTGGGGTTGGCGGCGCGGGAGCGGATCACCCGGTTGAGCTCTTCCTTCAAGGTGCGGATCTTCGGCAGGTCCGGCTGGCTGTG
Organism: Pseudomonas sp. Xaverov 259; assembly: GCF_019352915.1. Lineage (NCBI taxonomy): Bacteria > Pseudomonadati > Pseudomonadota > Gammaproteobacteria > Pseudomonadales > Pseudomonadaceae > Pseudomonas > Pseudomonas sp. Xaverov 259. The sequence goes on from NZ_JAAAFV010000017.1 coordinate 30,280, forward strand.
GTCGCCATGGTAGCTGGCGGCCTTGTCGCCGCTCAGGGTTTCCACGGCGGCGAGCATGCCGCCCTGGAATTGGTAGTAATCGTTGGAATCGAGCAGGTCGTGTTCGCGGTTGTCCTGGTTTTGCAATACCGCCTGCACCTGGCTCAGGCGCTGGGCAAATTGGTCGCGGGCGGCAGTGCCCTCGTCGGAGCCGCCATAGGCGTAGCCGCCCCAGTTCAGATAGACCTGGGCCAAATCTTCACGGCTTTGCCATAAGCGACCGTCAATCGCGCCCTGCACGCCTGCGCCATAGGCGCCAGGTTTGGCGCCAAAGATGCGCCAGCCGGCCTGCTTCGCAGCCGCCGCTTCATCCAGGCCAGACTCGAGCAACGCTTCACGCTCACTGCGCACCTTGGCGGCCAGCGGGTTCATGTCGTCCGGCTCATCCAGCGCCGCCACCGCCTGCACCGCCGCATCGAACAGGCGGATCAGGTTCGCGAAGGCATCGCGGAAGAACCCGGACACGCGCAGCGTCACATCCACCCGTGGGCGATCCAGCAGGCTGATCGGCAGGATTTCAAAGTCATCCACGCGCTGGCTGCCGGTGGCCCACACCGGACGCACGCCCATCAGCGCCATGGCCTGGGCGATATCGTCGCCGCCGGTGCGCATGGTGGCGGTGCCCCATACAGACAGGCCGAGCTGGCGCAGGTGGTCGCCGTGGTCTTGCAGGTGCCGCTCGAGGATCAGGTTGGCGGACTGAAAGCCGATGCGCCAGGCCGTGGTGGTGGGCAGGTTGCGCACGTCCACAGTAAAAAAATTACGCCCGGTGGGCAGCACATCCAGGCGGCCACGACTTGGCGCACCGCTGGGGCCTGCCGGTACGAAGCGACCACTCAGGGCATCCAGCAGGCCGCGCATTTCGGCGGGGCCGCAGGCGTCGAGGCGTGGCGCGACGACAATGCGCAGGCTCTCGATGACCGACTTCACGTCTTCCCAGCCGGGTTCTTCTAGCTGTTCGAGCGGGCCTTCCAGTGCCTGCTCGATCAGTCGCGCGGCATACAGCTCCAGGCGTTCACGGGTGTCGCCGGCGGTGCGCCACAGCTGCGCGTCGATCTTCTGCAACACCTCGGGCCGGCGCCCGGTCCAGGGTTCGGCCAGGGCGCAGTCCAACGGGTCGAAACCCAGGTCAAAGGCTTTGGCCAGCACCCGCAGCAGGCTCGATTGCGGGCCACGGCCATCGCCACGGGGAATGCGCAGCAGGGCCAGCAAGGTGTCGATCCGCAGGCGGCCCTCGGGCGACTCGCCAAAAATATGCAGGCCGTCGCGGATCTGCGACTCCTTCAAGTCACACAGGTAGGTGTCCAGGCGCGGCAGCCAAACAGCCGCGTCGGCGTCGTTATCCAGCTCAAGCTCCTGGTCGATGCGGGTTTCGCGCACCAGCTTGAGAATGTCTTTTTGCAGCTCGAGGGCACGGCGTGGGTCGAGCAGTTGCGCTTCGTAATATTCGTCTGCCAACAACTCCAGGTTACGCAGCGGGCCGTAGGTTTCGGCGCGAGTCAGCGGCGGCATCAAGTGGTCGATGATCACCGCCTGGGTGCGCCGCTTGGCCTGGGCGCCCTCGCCTGGGTCATTGACGATAAACGGGTAGATATTCGGCAATGGCCCGAGCAGCGCATCCGGCCAGCAATGTTGCGATAGCCCGACACCCTTGCCCGGCAGCCATTCTAGGTTGCCGTGCTTGCCTACGTGGATCACGCCATGGGCGCCGTAGGTGTGGCGCAACCAGAAGTAGAACGCGAGGTAGCCGTGGGGCGGCACCAGGTCGGGGTCGTGGTACACCGCGCTGTGGTCCACCTGATAACCGCGTGCCGGCTGAATGCCGACGAAGGTCAGGCCCAGGCGCAGGCCGGCGATCATCATGCGCCCGTCGCGGCACATCGGGTCGTTGTGCGGCGCGCCCCAGCGTTCCAGAACGGCCTGGCGATTGGCGTCGGGCAAGCGCTGGAACATCGCCTCGTAGTCGTCCAGGCTCAGGCTTTGATGGCACGGGCGCAGGTCGAGGCTGTCGAGGTCGTTGGTGACGCCGCCGAGCAGTTCATGGATCAGCGCAGTGCCGCTGGCGGGCAACTCACTGGGCACCGGGTACCCTTCGGCTTGCAGCGCACGCAGGATATTCAGCGCCGCTGCCGGGGTATCCAGGCCTACGCCATTGCCGATGCGGCCGTCGCGGGTCGGGTAATTGGCGAGGATCAGTGCGATGCGTTTGTCGGCATTCGGTACCTGCGCCAGTTCGACCCAGCGCCGCGCCAGTTCTGCGACAAAATCCATGCGCTCTGGCGCTGCGCGGTAGCACACCACGTCGGATTGGCTGCGCTCGCTGCGCCAGGCCAAATCTTTAAAGCTGATGGGCCGGCTGATAATGCGCCCGTCCAGCTCCGGCAAGGCGATGTGCATGGCCAGGTCGCGCGGGCCAAGCCCTTGTTCACTGGCCTCCCAGCCGGGCTGGTTGTCCTGGGCGCAAATCGCCTGGATCACCGGGATATTGCGCCGAAACGGACGCAGGTGCGGGGCCTCGGGGCTGGATTGGGCAAAGCCGGTGGTGTTCAAGATCACCGCCGCCTGCACTTCATCGAGCCAGTCCTCGACCACCGTCAGGCAGCCGGGCTCTTTCAAACTGGCCACCGCTATCGGCAACGGGTTAAGACCCGCTGCCTGCAGGCGTTGGCAGAACACATCGATAAACCCGGTATTGGCCGCCTGCAAGTGCGAGCGGTAGAACAACACCGCCGCCACCGGCCAGTCGGCGTGCCAATCGGCCTGCCAGTCGTTCAGCCGTGGGTGGGGTTTATGCGGGTGATAAATGGCCGTACGCGCCAGGGTTTGCGGCTCGTCCCAGGCGTAGTCGCGGCCCAGATGGCTGCTGGCCAGGCAACGATAAAAATCCAGCGCATTGCCCAAGCCGCCCTGGCGCAGGAAGTGCCAGAGGCGGTCGCGCTCGGCCATGCCAACGGTGCTTAAGCCGCTGAGCTCCGGGTCGGGGCGATCATCTCCCGGCACCAGGATCAGCTGCACGCCGCGCTCGGCCAACTCCACCAGCCGCTCAATGCCGTAGCGCCAGTAACCGATGCCGCCGTGCAGCGAAATCAGGATGACCTTGGCGTGGCGCAGCACCTCGTCGACGTAAAGGTCGACCGAGGCGTGGTTCTGCACCTGCATGGGGTTGGCCAGGCGAAAACTGGGGTAGTCGTCGGGCAACTGCTGGCCGGCCTCGGCCAACAGTGCAAGGCTGGAATCACCGCTGCACAGGATCACCAGCTCGGCAGGGGTTTGGCCAAGGTCGGCAATATTGTCGTCCGAGACGAAACCACCCGGCTGAGTCCTGAGCAGGTGCATGGGTTAAACGCTGAGCGCTGCGCGCAGTTGCGCTTCGAGGCCCGCCGCGTCCAACTCTTGACCGATCAGCACCAGGCGTGTGATGCGCGCTTCGTCGGCGCCCCAGGCGCGGTCGAAGTGCTTGTCGAAACGCGTGCCCACACCCTGGATCAGCAGGCGCATCGGTTTGTTCGGGATCGCCGCGAAGCCTTTGACGCGCAGGATGCCGTGCTGCACCACCAATTGGGTCAGTGCGTCGAGCAGCAGTGCTTCGTCGGCCTGCGGCAGGTCGATGGAGATGGAGTCGAACGCATCGTGGTCGTGATCGTGGTCGTCCTCACCGTCGTGGTGATGATCGTGATGGCTGTGGCGGCCGTCGATGTGTTCTTCGGAACCCGCGCCCAGGCCGATCAGCACGTCCAGCGGCAAGCGACCGCTGCTGGCTTCGATGATCTTCACGGCCGGCGGCAGTTCCTCGGCGACTTCCAGGCGCACGCGGGCCAGGTCTTCGGAGCTGATCAGGTCGGATTTGTTGAGGATTACCAGGTCGGCGCTGGCCAGTTGGTCGGCAAACAGCTCGTGCAAGGGCGATTCGTGGTCCAGGTTCGGGTCGAGTTTGCGCTGGGCGTCAACCTGGTCCGGGAACGCGGCGAAGGTGCCGGCGGCCACGGCCGGGCTGTCGACCACGGTGATTACTGCGTCAACCGTACAGGCGCTGCGGATTTCCGGCCACTGGAAGGCTTGCACCAAGGGTTTTGGCAGGGCCAGGCCCGAGGTTTCGATAAGGATATGGTCGAGGTCGCCGCGACGCGCCACCAGCTCGCGCATGACCGGGAAGAACTCTTCCTGCACGGTGCAGCACAGGCAACCGTTGGCCAATTCGTAAACGCGGCCGTTGGCTTCTTCTTCGGTGCAACCGATGGAGCACTGCTTGAGGATCTCACCGTCAATGCCCAGTTCGCCGAATTCGTTGACGATCACGGCGATGCGACGGCCTTGGGCGTTGTCGAGCATATGGCGCAACAAAGTGGTTTTACCCGAACCGAGGAAGCCGGTAACGATGGTGACGGGGAGTTTGGCCAGTGTTTTCATCGGATGCCCTTGGGGGCGGGCATACGGGACGATAGACCCTGCGACGGCGCGCAGCAGCGGATTTCGTCACCGGATCACCCCGCCCGGTTAAGTAGAAAATCGGTTACGAGGCAGGTCTCCTGGCTTGGGGTTTGCAGGCCTTGCGACCCGCGCTGGCTGCGCCTTCCCGCCGTTATGGCAGTGGCGTGGCAGGCAGATAAACCCTTCACAGTTGCGGGGGCAGCCGCGGCTTGGACCGCGTTCCCTTCTTAGCTTCGGCGTGGGCCGAAGAACCTCGAACGAACAAGGCTACGCAGTGCATGGCGAGCGGTCAATGTTCAACACCCCAGATTTACTCGCGGGTTGCGCGATCGCAACGCCTTGCAGGTTGGCGCCCCAGGAGGTGCTTGGGACAAGCCACTTAAACGTAGCGGTAATTGACAGGTACATTCCCAACGATATCGGAAACCCTGATCTGACCAAGGCTTTCAAGGTAAAAATCAATCTGGCCGTCGCCCGTCAGATCCATAACCAGCCAAGACTCGTTCTTTTTTGGGTCATACCCTACTCCCGCCTCCCCCGCCTTACCCGTGAGTTTATTGCCAAACGTCAGCGCGTTGATTTGATGTTTGCGCAGCAAACTGGAGACATCGATTTTGTCTTCACCGCTGACAAAATCAACCAACTGATCGGGGGCATATAAGGTTGAATCGCTGGCATTGGCGTATTCAAATGTGTCATTACCTGCGCCACCTGTCATTTGATCTGCCCCGCCGCCGCCCGTAAGGCGGTTATCAACATGGTTACCGATCAATACATCACTGCCCGAACCGCCAATCGCATTTTCCAGGGTAACGCCTTTGGCAATGGAGACATTGCCCTTCATTGTGCCGACATCCGAGAACGATTCTGCGCGTAAATTGATCACTTGGTTCTGATCATAACCGGAGAAGTCCAACGTATCGTTACCACCGCCATCCCAAACACAAAACACAGCGTCATCACGCGATGAATTCAAAGAAAGGTCATCTCGATGAGTATTGGAGTTAAACCCATAAGTCGTGTCGGTGTTACGGGTCTTGTGGTTGGCGCCGTAGACTTTCTGAGCCCAAGCGATGTCTGCCATCAACGGGGACGAGGCATATTTACCTTTAAAATCCTGATGCGTATTACTGGGGTCGAAGTAGCTCATTACAGAATAGGCCCGGCTGTCTTGGGCATAGGTTGCATGCTCCTTATAAGTGAAGGGGCCACTTTTGCCATCGTTGTTATAGTTGCCGGTATGCGCAGCACCCAACGCATGCCCAATCTCATGGGTGAGTGTTTGACGCCCAAAGCCATTGACTTTCGGTGTGCGGCTATCGGAGTAATGGGGGTTCACGCGCACAAGCCCCCAAGACTTTGAAAAAGCGGCATCGGCCACCGCCGGCACCTTGCTATTAACCATGCTCAGGTGAGCATCAGCCTGGCTTGCCTCTTCCTCAAAGGTAATATTTGCAACATCCGACCACGATTGCAGCGAGCGCCTGGCTTGCTGTTTTTGCACCTCGTTAAAACCACTTTCACCCGCCCTTACATCACTAAAATAATAAGCAACGCGTAACGACTTACCGTCGTTGGTACTGTTTAACTTGCGCTGTTTTCGATCAATTTGGTCGGCGACCTCGCCACTCGACAATGAGCGTTTGCCGGAACCTGCTCGAACGTACGGATCGTCTGCACGTAATACGGTAGCGGCAGGCTCGGAAGCATTGGCGTCTGGAGAGTGTTGCTGGTTAGCGTGTGTCTGATTAATGCTTTCAAAAAAAACAGGCCCGTTAGAACGGCTATGCGATATTGACGACATAATTAAATATCCCATTGAACAAATAAATCACGCAAGGCGTTAAGGACGGGCACCTTCTAATAAGCGAGAACAAAAATAAATCAGCTGCGCGACGGCAAGCCCGTAGGAAATTTCATTTGTGCATGGTTTCCATAAAAAGCACATCGCCCTATAGATCAACTACGCGCCCGCTCGCTTATCACCACTCGTTCTCCTCGCTCCAATTGACGGCCAGCGCTCGCTCATGTTTTCCTACACATCTTGTTTCGGGTGCCCTTCACAGGGTGAAACGGGAAACCGGTGAGTCATCGCGTTATGACGAGTCCGGTGCTGCCCCCGCAACGGTAAGCGAGCGAAGCGTCAAATCCACTGTGCCTGTGCATGGGAAGGCGATGCTTGATACGGCCCACCTCTTTTCTCAAGAGCGCCCCTCGCAAGCCCGGAGACCGGCCCGAAAAATCAGATAACATACCCGCGGTGGGCGGGCGCTGTTCGGAACCCTGCGTGCCTGGCTCGCGGGGTTTTCATGCGCTCGTGTCACCCTGAAACCCTGAAGGGACGCGCCATGTCGATCATCAGCAGCACCTCGCACACCGCCAGCAGCACCGCCACCTTGAGCCAACGCCTGAGCGCCGCCATCGGCGCGTCGATCCTCGGCGCGTGCCTGGTGTACTTCGCCGGGTTCTCACATATCGAGGCGGTGCACAACGCCGCCCACGATACCCGCCACAGCGCCGCGTTCCCGTGCCACTGAGGCCTGCCGACATGATCAAGCGTATTGCCCAAACCGCAGGTTTCACCGGCCTGCTGGCTGCCCTGTTGCTGACCCTGCTGCAAAGCTTTTGGGTCGCCCCGCTGATTTTGCAGGCGGAAACCTTTGAAAAGGCCCCGGTTGCCGAAGTCGCGCACGAACACGCCGCCGGGGCCGCAGCCCACACCCACGACGCCCAAGCCTGGGAGCCGGAAAATGGCTGGCAGCGTGTGCTGTCGACCACCGGGGGCAACCTGGTGGTAGCGGTGGGTTTCGCGCTGATGCTGGCCGGCCTCTACACCTTGCGTGCGCCGACCCGCACGGCTCAAGGGTTGTTGTGGGGCCTGGCCGGTTACGCGACGTTTGTACTGGCACCCACTCTGGGCCTGCCGCCGGAATTGCCGGGCACCGCAGCTGCCGACCTGGCGCAACGGCAGATCTGGTGGATCGGCACCGCAGCCTCCACCGCTGCGGGTATCGCTCTGCTGGTGTTTGGTCGTAGCTGGCTGCTCAAAATACTGGGCGTGGCGATCCTGGCCGTGCCCCACGTGATCGGTGCGCCGCAACCACAAGTGCATTCGATGCTGGCACCCGAAGCCCTGGAAGCGCAGTTCAAGATCGCCTCGCAACTGACCAACGTCGCCTTCTGGCTGGCCTTGGGCTGGATCAGCGCGTGGCTGTTTCGCCGCAACCGCGACGGCCAATACTCGGCATGACGCTGGTGGTCGGCCTGGGTTGCCAGCGCGGCTGTGATGTTCACACCCTGCTCGGCCTGTTTGACGCAGCCCTCGCCGACGCCGGCATTGAACGCCAACGCATCACCGCGTTGGCGAGCATTGAGCACAAACAGGCTGAACCCGGTTTGCTGGCCTTGGCCCGACTGCTGGAACTGCCCTTGCAGTGTTTCAGTGCAGAACAATTGGCCGGTTATGAGGAGCGCTTGAGCCACAAGTCAGCCGTCGCTTTTGCACATACCGGTTGCTACGGCATCGCCGAAAGCGCCGCCCTGGCCCTGGCTGAACAGCTATCCCAACGCCCTGCCCGCCTGATGATCACGCGCAAAAAAACCGCCCAGGCCACCTTTGCATTGGCGTGCGCCGACTAAAATCCCGATAATTGCCCTCCTCGATCATGAGCAACTTTCATGCTCGCCCGCTTTTCAACAGGAACTCCCATGACCGTCTACTTTATCGGCGCAGGCCCCGGCGACCCGGAATTGATCACCGTCAAGGGCCAGCGGCTGATCCGCAGTTGCCCGGTAATCATCTATGCCGGTTCCCTGGTGCCGGCGGCGGTATTGCAAGGTCATCAGGCCGAACAGGTGGTCAACAGCGCCGAATTACACCTGGAACAGATCATTGAGTTGATCAAGACAGCCCACGCCAACGGCCAGGATGTGGCCCGCGTACACTCCGGCGACCCGAGCCTGTATGGCGCGATTGGCGAGCAGATCCGTTATTTGCGTGAGTTGGGCATACCGTTCCAGATCATCCCGGGTGTGACGGCGGTGTCGGCTTGCGCAGCGTTGCTGGAGACGGAGTTGACGCTGCCGGACATCGCCCAAAGTGTGATCCTGACCCGTTATGCCGATAAAACCAGCATGCCGGCGGGTGAGGCATTCGACAGTTTGGCGCAACATGGCACGACGATGGCGATTCACTTGGGGGTCAACCATCTGCAGAAGATCGTCGCCGAACTACTGCCGCATTATGGGGCGGACTGCCCGATTGCCGTGGTGCACCGCGCGACGTGGCCGGATCAGGATTGGGTGGTGGGCACGCTGGCGGATATTGCCGCGAAAGTGGCGGCCAAAGGGTTTCGGCGCACGGCGTTGATTGTGGTGGGCCGGGTGTTGGCCAGTGACGGTTTCAGCGAGTCGTCGCTATATCGGGCGGGGCATGCGCACCTATATCGCCCCTGAAGAAACGCGGTCAAACGGTGGGAGCGGGCTTGCTCGCGAATGCGGTGGGTCAGTTACAGTTATGCTGACTGACCCACCGCATTCGCGAGCAAGCCCGCTCCCACAGTTGATCTGCTTTGTTAGGTATACCGCGTAAAACATTGAATTTTAAGCATAAAAAACGGCGCTCACGGGACGCCGTTTTTTCTTCGCAGTGAACACCTTACTCAGTAGTAGGCGTTTTCTTTCTGCGTATGGTCGGTCACGTCACGCACGCCCTTGAGCTCCGGGATACGCTCGAGCAAGGTGCGCTCGATGCCTTCACGCAAGGTCACGTCCGCCTGGCCGCAGCCTTGGCAGCCGCCACCGAACTTGAGGACGGCGATGCCGTCTTCAACCACGTCGATCAAGCTGACCTGACCGCCGTGACTGGCCAGCCCCGGGTTGATCTCGGTTTGCAGGTAATAGTTGATGCGCTCGTTGACCGGGCTGTCGGCGTTGACGTTCGGCACCTTGGCGTTGGGCGCCTTGATGGTCAACTGGCCGCCCATGCGGTCGGTGGCGTAGTCGACCACGGCGTCATCGAGGAAGGCTTCGCTGAAGTTGTCGATGTACGCGGTGAAGCTTTTAAGCCCCAGGGCGGTGTCTTCAGGTTTCTCTTCCCCAGGCTTGCAGTAGGCGATGCAAGTCTCGGCGTATTGAGTGCCGGGCTGGGTGATAAAGACGCGGATACCGATGCCTGGGGTGTTCTGCTTGGACAGCAGGTCAGCCAGGTAATCGTGGGCGGCGTCGGTAATGGTTATGGCAGTCATGGAAACTCCTCACAGGCTTGCTCGGAGTTTACGCCAAATTGTTACGCAGGTACAAAGTCCTAGTGTTTTTGTCGGGATAGTTTTTTGTTTGAAGGATGTAAGGGCAACAGCAACAGCAGAGCCATACTCGGTCAAAGGTGGGAGCGGGCTTGCTCGCGAATGCGGTGGGCCAGTCAATTCATCTGTCACTGACCCACCGCATTCGCGAGCAAGCCCGCTCCCACATTTAGACCGCGTCACATCAGGTACATAGGCTTTTGCTTTGCACTTGATCTGGCTCTTGCTTCAACCACTCAGGTCGGCTTTCAGGCCGCCGTGCTGTAGATCTTGATCTTGATCTGAGGCGCCCCGTCAACAACGATGGCCGGAGTGAGGGCACACCGCCTTGCAAAAGTGACCCGCTGTAAGAGCGGAACCCTAAGCCGCCGTTACCGCAGCAACGGATATGTACCCCCACCAACCCCCCTCACAAATTCTCATACCGATTCATATCCAGCACACCCTCTTCCACCGGCGTAGTCTCACGAATGTACTGCGACAAATCATGGAAATACTGCCAGAACAACGGATGACTACGCCGCACACCCCACCGATCAACTATCTTCTCAAACCGCTTGGCATCCCTGGCTTTCTCCATCGCCGCCACAAACTCGGGCACTTCCTGCGCAGGGATATTGAAGATGAAATTCGGATAGCTGCTAAGCACTCCCGGATAAATAGTCACGGTATCCAAACCCGGCTGATAGCGATAAGCCTCACCCAGCAGGAACGCCACATTACTGTGCGCCCGGTTACGCAGCATGCTGTAAACCACGCGCTTGCCGCTGGCGGTCTCGATACGCAGCATGGTCGCCTCAGGCAACTGGTCAATCACCTTGAGCCCCGCCGCCGGGCGTGACGTCAGCCGGCTCAACACCTGCTCCGCATCCTGCAACGCCGGATCAATCCCATCGCGCGAGCAATAAGCGCCGATACAGCGGTTGATCGGATCCGGGCTGGCGTTCAAAGCGCCGTAACGCGTCAGCAACTGGTTGGCAAAATCACGTTTCGGGTGTTTTTCATCCAGGTTCAGCCCGCTCGGCTTGTCATCATCAATGGCTTCATAGTCCAGCCACAACTTGAGCTTGCCGCTGTTCTGATACCAATCATCCATAAAGTCATCGCGGGTATTAGCCGGCATCAAACGCAGGAAATTCTGCTCAGCGCCATTACGGATCAAGTCGAAATACAACCGCGTCTGCGCCTGATGCGACACATTGCCGAACACATCGAAATTCACCGCCAACTGGTAATAAGTGCGCTCCAGCAGCGGATAGTCAAACAGCCACATCGTCTGCGGCACCTCGCCGATCAGGCCCTTGGTCACCGAAGCACTGTCGAAATGCCGGAAAATCGAGAGCAAGGCATTGTCATTCCCCGCCCACAAGGTCGACCAACTCGGCGGCGGCAGATCCGCATAACTGTCACGGCGCAACGCTTCGTATTGGTTGCGCTTGTCGCGATACGCCAGCCACAGGCCCAGCACGCTGCCCACGTCATCGTTCTGCCCTGGCATCGCCAGCAACGGTGTGGCCTGGCCGCGATAACGTGCATCGGTGATGTACAGGTCGTGGTCCGGGTCCTGGAACAAAGTCCAGAAGTTGTCGCGAATCACATCCGTAGCAATCTGCCCACGGCACACCGGCCCGCGAATAAAGGTGCGCACGAAGTATTCGGCGTTATCCAGCATGAACTGGTAGCGGGCCTTGGCCGGAATGGCTTCGAAGGTCTCGAACGGGTTGGCGCGGCGACCAGGGCCGTAGCCCGGCAAGGCGCTGACCTGCCAGCCGCCGGAGTAGAAAAGGTCTTTGATCCGCGCCATTTTCGCCGCGCTGAACGGATAAGTGATGTGGGTTTTATGCACGATCACGCCCTGCACCGGCCACAGGCGGTAATACACCTGGGTGCCTGGGTCATCGTTGGGGCGACGGGTGGCGATCAGGTCGATGGGCTGGCCACTTGGCGTGCGCGAACGCACCCACTGGAAGAAATGCCCCGGTTCGCCGTTTTCGAAGTAAATGTGTGCCAGGAACAAATGTTCATACAGCCAGCGCGCCACCAGGCTTTCGCGGGCGCCGGGCTGGTTGAACAAGTTTTCCCACTGCTGCACTTGCAAGGCTTCCTTGGCACTCGGTGCCAGGCCTTGCTCATCAATCGGCGCACCGGAGGCGAGCCAGCGCTGTAGAGTCTGGTATTGCTGGTCAGTCAAACCGGTGACCGCCAGCGGCATGCCTTCCTTGGGATGGCTGCCAGCGTAAGCATTAAACTCGCCGGGCATAGCGCACATGTTCTGGCGGTTGAGGCCCAACACGATCTCGTCGGGCAGCTTGGCATTCGGTTGCAGCGGCGCGTTATGCCCCAGTTCCAGCATGCGCGCCATCAATGCGGCCTGGCTGCCTTGGGCGTCGAGCACCGAATAGAAGCCTTTTTGCTGCCAGGCCTGCTTGCCGAAGGCGTCGTAGAACAAACGCGTGGTCGGCGTGGCCTGGCTGCGCTCGCCGTCATACACCGGGGTTTTGCTCGCGCCACGGGCCGCGCCTTCGGCGCTGCCCAGGTTCAACTGGCACGCAGAGTCGTAGCAGGCATGGCAGGCCACGCACTTTTCGGTGAAAATCGGTTGAATGTCGCGGGTATAGGAAATCGCCGGGGCGGGTCCGTTGGCCTGTGCAACGCAGGCGACCAGTGCCAGGACGGCGCTGGTGAGTAGACGAAGTGACATGTATCCGGTCCCGATTCAATGCGTGCGCTATAAGTGCCGGCAAGTCTACCGGGCCACGACCTGCACCAACATGAACGATATTCATGCAAAACCAGTACATGCTCTAAATCGGCACAGGTTTGCTATGATTCACGCCCTCCGAAATGCCTGACCAGAGTAGCCCCATGTCCGACCGTAGCGTTCGTCTGCAAGCCCTTCATCAAGCCCTCAAGGACCGTATCCTGATCCTCGATGGCGGTATGGGCACGATGATCCAGAGCTACAAGCTCGAAGAGCAGGATTATCGCGGCAAACGCTTTGCTGACTGGCCGAGTGACGTCAAGGGCAACAACGACCTGCTGGTACTCACCCGCCCGGACGTAATTGGCGGTATCGAAAAGGCTTACCTGGATGCCGGCGCCGATATTCTGGAAACCAACACCTTCAACGCCACACGCATCTCCATGGCCGATTACGGCATGGAAGAACTGGCCTATGAACTGAACGTAGAAGGCGCCCGCCTGGCGCGCAAGGTCGCCGATGCCAAAACAGCCGAGAACCCGGCCAAGCCGCGTTTTGTTGCCGGCGTGCTTGGCCCGACCAGCCGCACCTGCTCGCTGTCGCCGGACGTGAACAACCCCGGCTACCGCAACGTGACCTTCGATGAACTGGTGGAAAACTACACCGAGGCCACCAAAGGCCTGATCGAAGGCGGCGCCGACCTGATCCTGATCGAGACCATCTTCGACACGCTCAACGCCAAGGCCGCGATCTTCGCCGTACAAGGTGTGTTTGAAGAATTGAACGTCGAACTGCCGATCATGATCTCCGGCACCATCACCGACGCCTCCGGCCGTACCCTGTCAGGCCAGACCACCGAGGCGTTCTGGAACTCGGTGGCGCATGCCAAGCCGATTTCGGTCGGCCTCAACTGCGCCTTGGGCGCCAGCGAACTGCGCCCCTATCTGGAAGAGCTGTCGAACAAGGCCAACACCCATGTGTCGGCGCACCCGAACGCCGGCCTGCCCAACGAATTCGGCGAGTACGACGAACTGCCATCGGAAACCGCCAAGGTCATCGAAGAGTTCGCCCAGAGCGGTTTCCTCAACATTGTCGGCGGTTGCTGCGGCACCACGCCAGGCCACATTGAGGCCATCGCCAAGGCCGTGGCCGGTTATGCGCCACGTGTTATCCCTGACATTCCCAAGGCCTGCCGCTTGTCGGGCCTCGAGCCGTTCACCATTGATCGCAGCTCGTTGTTCGTCAACGTCGGCGAGCGTACCAATATCACCGGTTCCGCCAAGTTCGCCCGGCTGATCCGTGAAGACAACTACACCGAAGCCCTCGAAGTCGCCCTGCAGCAGGTGGAAGCCGGCGCGCAGGTGATCGACATCAACATGGACGAGGGCATGCTCGATTCGAAGAAGGCCATGGTGACCTTCCTCAATCTGATTGCCGGCGAACCGGACATCTCCCGTGTGCCGATCATGATCGACTCCTCCAAGTGGGAAGTGATCGAAGCCGGCCTCAAGTGCATCCAGGGCAAGGGCATCGTCAACTCCATCAGCATGAAGGAAGGCGTCGAGCAGTTCATTCACCACGCCAAGCTGTGCAAGCGTTACGGCGCGGCGGTGGTGGTGATGGCCTTCGACGAAGCCGGCCAGGCCGACACCGAAGCGCGTAAAAAAGAGATCTGCAAACGCTCCTACGACATCCTGGTGAATGAAGTTGGCTTCCCGCCGGAAGACATCATTTTCGACCCGAACATCTTCGCGGTCGCCACCGGTATCGAGGAGCACAACAACTACGCCGTCGATTTCATCAACGCCTGTGCTTATATCCGCGACGAGCTGCCGTATGCGCTGACCTCCGGTGGCGTGTCCAACGTGTCGTTCTCGTTCCGCGGCAACAACCCGGTGCGTGAGGCGATCCACTCGGTGTTCCTGCTGTATGCGATCCGCAACGGCCTGACCATGGGCATCGTCAACGCCGGCCAGCTGGAGATCTACGACCAGATCCCGGCCGAGCTGCGCGACGCGGTGGAAGACGTGGTGCTTAACCGCACGCCGGAAGGCACCGACGCCCTGCTGGCGATTGCCGACAAGTACAAGGGCGACGGCAGTGTCAAAGAAGCCGAGACCGAGGAATGGCGCGGCTGGGACGTCAACAAGCGTCTGGAGCACGCGCTGGTCAAAGGCATCACCACGCATATCGTCGAAGACACCGAAGAATCGCGCCAGTCGTTCGCGCGCCCGATCGAAGTGATCGAAGGCCCGTTGATGTCCGGCATGAACATCGTCGGCGACCTGTTCGGCGCCGGTAAGATGTTCCTGCCCCAGGTGGTAAAGTCCGCCCGCGTGATGAAGCAGGCCGTGGCGCACTTGATTCCGTTTATCGAGCTGGAAAAAGGCGATAAACCGGAAGCCAAAGGCAAGATCCTGATGGCCACGGTCAAAGGCGACGTGCATGACATCGGCAAGAACATTGTCGGCGTGGTACTCGGTTGCAACGGCTATGACATTGTCGACCTGGGCGTGATGGTGCCGGCGGAGAAGATCCTGCAGGTGGCCAAGGAGCAGAAGTGCGACATCATTGGCTTGTCCGGTCTGATCACGCCGTCCCTGGATGAAATGGTGCATGTGGCCCGTGAGATGCAGCGCCAGGACTTCCACCTGCCCTTGATGATCGGCGGCGCGACCACTTCCAAAGCGCACACGGCGGTGAAGATCGAGCCCAAGTACAGCAACGACGCGGTGATCTACGTCACCGACGCCTCGCGTGCCGTGGGTGTGGCCACGCAGTTGCTGTCTAAAGAGCTGAAAGCGGGTTTTGTCGAAAAAACCCGCCTGGAATACATCGATGTGCGTGAGCGCACCGCCAACCGCAGTGCGCGCACCGAGCGCCTGAGTTACCCGGCCGCCATCGCCAAGAAGCCGCAGTTCGACTGGAGCAGCTATGCGCCGGTCAAGCCGACGTTTACCGGTTCCAGGGTGCTGGACAATATCGACCTCAAGGTGCTGGCCGAATACATCGACTGGACGCCGTTCTTTATCTCTTGGGACCTGGCCGGCAAGTTCCCGCGCATCCTCGACGACGAAGTGGTCGGTGAAGCCGCTACTGCGCTGTACGCCGACGCCCAGGAAATGCTCAACAGGCTGATCGACGAAAAACTCATCAGCGCCCGCGCCGTGTTTGGTTTCTGGCCGACCAACCAGGTGCAGGACGATGACCTGGAAGTCTACGGTGACGACGGCCAGCCAATTGCCAAGCTGCACCACCTGCGCCAGCAAATCATCAAGACCGACGGCAAACCGAACTTCTCCCTGGCCGACTTCGTAGCACCTAAAGACAGCGGCGTGACCGACTACATCGGTGGTTTTATCACCACCGCCGGCATCGGCGCCGAAGCAGTCGCCAAGGCGTATCAGGACGCCGGTGACGACTACAACTCGATCATGGTCAAGGCCCTCGCCGACCGCCTGGCCGAAGCCTGCGCCGAATGGTTGCACCAGCAAGTGCGTAAAGAGCATTGGGGTTACGCCCAGGACGAACAGCTGGACAACGAGGCCCTGATCAAAGAGCAGTACAGCGGCATCCGCCCGGCCCCCGGCTACCCGGCGTGCCCGGACCACACCGAGAAAGCCCAGCTGTTCCAACTGCTGGACCCCGAGGCCCGCGAAATGCAGGCCGGGCGCAGCGGTGTGTTCCTCACCGAGCACTACGCGATGTTCCCGGCCGCCGCAGTCAGCGGTTGGTATTTCGCCCACCCACAGGCGCAGTACTTTGCCGTGGGCAAGGTCGACAAGGACCAGGTCGCCAGCTACACCGCACGCAAAGGCCAGGACCTCAGCGTGACCGAGCGCTGGCTGGCGCCAAACCTTGGGTATGACAACTGAGGTCAATCAGCTGGCATAGCGTTCGATGCGCGGGCGTGGTCAGCTTACGGCGCTGATGACGGGCCGGGTTGAGGCGAAGACGGACGTTGCACCACGCCCTCTGGCAGGGCGTTTGCCAAGCGCTGAATCTCCGCTCGGCATACCTCCATCAGTTTCTGTTTGCGGGCCGTCAGCTTTTCGACCTCGAACTGCCCGATCGCCTCGTTGTACACCCGGTAACTCTCGGGGTCCGAGCGATGGATGTGTGCCGTTTCCAGCGCGTCGTATTGCCGGTCGAGTTCAGTCTCGAGGGCTGCGAGCGGTTCGCTGTAGCGCTCTTTCAAGTATTCAACCCAGTGGCCTTGGTCAACCAGGTATTCGATAAACGCGTCGGAGTTTTCCGCGGCCAGGATTTGCGCCCGCGACTGCACCAATTGCTCTCCCGCTATCGGCCGAAAAAAGAACATGGTAGAGGGCTGCCCTGGCAACTCCAGCCCGTCGGGCCAACCGGCAGTCAAACCGATTCGATATTGCAAACGTACCTCGGCCCTGTCCGTTATCGTGGCACCTGTCGCCGCAGCGGCCTCTGCCAATTGTTCGGTCCTTTCAAGTCGAAACAACTGCCGCGACAGGTTCAGCAATGCCTGGCCTCTGAGGTCGGCATCGCCCAAGGGAACGTCCTGCAAAGCACGGTATTGGTAAGCCCGCACACTCATCTCGCTGAACACTAGAATGCGCCCGTCGATACACGTCTGATGGGTTTCAGCGTCCGCAAAGATTTGGGCGCGCAGATCGGCGTTTTCCGTGGCTGCCGCGATCACGTCCCATAGCCGCTCCGTAAGGGCTGCAGGGCGCAGCGCGTATTCAGAGGTATCGCGCAATCGCGTAAGCAGATGGAAAAAGCCTGCGTGCCCTTCGGTTTGCGCCAACTGATTCCACAGCGTTCTGCGTTGCGCTGCCTGCTCCGGGCTGGCCGCGCTCAACCAAGGCTGCAGCGCTGCTTGTGCGACATACTGCGCTGAATCACCAATGACCTCCAGATCGCCGTCGCTGTCAGAATTGACGTCGCCTGGAACGGGGTTAGCACCGGGATCAAAGTCGGAATCGGAGTCGGAGTCGTGAAGGGAGTCGGAGCTGGAATCAGTGTCCGGATCCCGACCAGCACCAAAGCTCGCACCCTGTCCACGATCCATAAGTTGATTCAGATAGCCGCGCGAAAACCCCATGACCTGCGCATGCCCGTGTGCAAGCATGTAATCGTCTATTTTCAGGTAATAGCCGAAACCCAGCGTGAAATTATCACGCAGGTCCGTAGCAGCAAGGATGTCATCATGTTCTCCATCGAGCAGCTCATTCGGGAAACGGCTCAAGCGATTGTGACGAAGGTTCAGCGTCTTCAACTGCCGCGCCTCCAGGGCGCCGTCCGGCCAATGCGAAATCCGGTTGTGGCTGAGGTTCAGTGTCTCCAGGCGACTGAAAGGGCGGACGTCAAAAAACTGCAGGCTATTATTGCTCAGGTCCAGTACGCGCAGACGCTCGCCGCCGCCCAGTTGCGCAGACAGGGAGGCCGCATCGTCGATCAGATTGCCAGTCAGGTCCAGCCGCTCAAGCTGCGCCATATGCTGAAGGGCCTCTGGCAGCGCCCTCAGGTAATTACCATTGAGTATCAAATGATGCACTTGGCTGAAGGCCGTCAGGAACCCATTGCTGCCCTGTGCGGAGATCCCGATGCCTGACAGTTCCAGGGTGCGAACATGGGGAAACTCCAGCGTAAGCGCAGGCAGATCACCTATATCCAGACGTTGGAACCTCAGCGTGTCAACCCCAACGTCCGTGCGGGCTGCCACCACGCCCTGGCGCCACGATGAGCGAATGTACCCGGCGGCCTGCCCGCGCGCTTGCGGGGAAACTCGCGCATGGACAGGGTCCTGCCCGCTCTGGGTAAAGATCCAGCCATTGAGTTCTCGCGTCAGCGCATCATCGGCTTCGTACCATTGGCCGAGCTGTGTTTCTATCGCCTGATCATCCAGTCCGACGTTACGCAATTGCTCTATTCTGGCCTCGGCCTGTTCTTCGGTCATTGTCAGGTCTAGACGTCGCACGCGCGCAGCAAAGCCCATGGGGCCTGCGAGACCTTCGGTACGTTCAACCAGCGCCAGCAAATACGTTGCGACCCAGGCAGCCGTCTTGATCGTGCCCACGTCAGTTCTGAACTCAGTCTCCGGTGGAGGAAACCGACTCAATACCCCCTCAGGCAACCCTCTGACCCGCTCGATCCGGCGCCGTGCGTCTTGCAGTGCCGCATCCCCCTCAAGGCTCAGCGGGTTACCTCCAAGCTCTGTACGCATCAACATATCCGGGTGGTTGAGCACAGTGGCCGGCAGTGTCGTCAAAAGGTTGTTACGCATATCCAGGTAGCTCAAGTGTGCCAGCCTCTCGGCTCCCGTTGGCCATTCTTGCAGTTGGGAGCCCTGCAAATTCAGCTCCCTCAGGTGAGTAAATGCACTGACGTCCAGTACGCGCAGTCGATTACCCTTCAGCTTCAGAACTTGCAGGGTGTTCAACTGATCAAGTTGAGCCTGTACCTCGGGTGTCACAACGATGCGATTGTTGGATAAATCGAGCTTCGTCAACGGGGGCAGCTCCCCACCTGCAAAAGGTATTTCGGTCAGCCCACCAAACAGTTCCAACTCTTCTACGCCACTGAACGCCTGGAGAAAACCACGGACTTGAGCAGCAGGCACATCCTCCAACCGACTCAGCAACAGTATTTTCACATGGGAAAAACTGCCGGCCGGCAATTCGGGTAACTCGGTGAATCGTTGCGTTTCCCTCAAGCTAAACCTCGAGAGCATGAGCGTCGGCGGCTCTGCATCGTCGCCATGACCATAGCGTTGGAACACCGCTTCTTTCCAGCTTCTCTCAAGGGTCTGCACTACATTCTCGTTGGCCATCGTCGCCCAGTTCCCCCTCAAAGGCCGGCCTGCCGCGCCTACCAGGGCGGCCGGTTGATAGAACTGGTCGAAGATCGCAGCGTATTCGACACGCAATGACTCAACGGCGGCAAGGCTTGCCTGCGGGGTTTGGGATTGGGCCCTGATGGCATCAGTCAACACCCAACTCGCAATCTCTCCCACCAGCGGCCTCAATGCTCCTTTGGCATAGTCCTTGAACATCTCGTCCACATCCGCCAAATGCGGCCCGAAAGGCCCGGAGTAATTGCTGACGTACTCGAAGGCAGGCTTGAACGCTGCATAGCTGAATGTTGACCAATTCAGCGACAACCCGCTCCATAGCTGCTCATGGCCGGAATACAGCTCATCGGGGATTTTATTGATTGACGTATGTACCAGGTCCAGTCGCTCAAGCGAGGCAAGCGCATTCACATAGGCCGGCCATTTGAACGAAACGTTGGGCGCCACGATTTTCAACGTTTTCAACTGCTCAAGAGGCTTCAGGTCCAACGTATCAAAGACGCCACCATGCTGCCCGTAGTAAGTAACCTCAAGCGCTTCAAGGGTGGTCAACTCCGCCAGCCTCGACGGGAATTGCTCTGCCAATCGAGGAGCATTCATGCTGATCGATAGCTGCCGGAGCCGTTTCATCTGACTCAGCGCCTGGGGCACGTTCGCCAACGTCAGATGCACGGCTGGCGCTGCGGGCGGGATAACGGAGGAATAGATCCATAACTGTTCAACATTGGGAAAAAGCTGCAGAAATTCATCGGCATTAGCGTCATTCAGAGCCTTCCCTGTCACCGTCAGATCACGCACATGTGAAAAATCTGCGGTCAGTGGCGGCAACGGGTCATGCAGGTCCAACGACAACACATCGGCATCCTGTTCTACCCCAACCAGCACAGAACGCCTCCAACTGCGTTTGAGTGCCTGCGCGACCTGGGTGTTGTACTCAACGTTGGCCGATGATGAATCGCTGACCCATTTATCGAGGGTCGTGTTCAGGTGCGTAACTTCTTGAAGACGCGCCTGCAACAGGTTTTTGATATCTCTGTCACTTTTTCCTGCACGGTAGTGCCTGAGCAGGAACTCTTGGACCTGTGGGCCGGTTTCCAAGGCCGGGTAGACGTCCCGCACAAGGCTGATGAGTGCCGGCGCAGCGCTGTGCCCTCGGCCGCTGGCGTAATAGCCCATGAGTGTTTCGTTTATCCGAGCTGGCGGCTTGAACCTGCGCGCTGGCGGCGCCAGCCAACCGGCTGCCTGGGCTCGATGTGCGTCGGCCAGCTCGATGATTTTGCGTTGCAGCATCGCGTGCTGACTGACGTGCGGCACCCCCAGTGCCTGACGGGCATCGTCAGGCATGGCATGCATCAGCGAGGCAAAAAAGTTGTCACCGTAAGGCGGCACGCTGTTGAGTTCCTCACCCCGCTCATTGAACGCCTGGTAGCTGGGCCCGCGCTTGACCAGATACTTTTTCTCATTCGCCGCTTCTGCGCCGATGCTGTCGAGCAGTGCACCGCCGGGGCTGCCATCACGCACTTCAAGACGCAGCGTCTCGGGCCAGCCCGGCAGTGCGGCCAACGCATGCAGGGCCAGGCGCCGACTGTCCGCCGAGGCCATCGACTCACTGCGCAGCCCTGCATAAGCGCGGGTCAAACGCCCGCCTCGCGCATACCAACGCGCTTCTTCGAGCAGATTCAAAGGCACACGACGAGTCGTCTCCAGCCGTTGAAGGTCATCGGCACGGGCATGTTTGAGCACGGTCAGCGCCGCTGCATCGCTGAGGCCTGGACACGCACTTTTCAACAGTTGGGCACGCTCATTCACTGCTTCGGTGCCCGTGTAGATGCTGTCGAAAATCGCCGGTTTTCGGCGACGGGCGTAATCGGCCAACTGCTTGTTGAATTCCAGCACCCTGTTCTCATTGACCCTCGCAGCCTCAGCGCCAAGCAGCTGAGTGATTTCTGCTTCATCCAGAGCCGCCAGAATACGCGCGGGCACTTCACCGCCCAGCACGTCGTATCGGCTCACCTGGATCGCCGGCTTCGCCGCGACACCGTTGACCGACCGTTCAATACCATATTTAACCGACTTGCCGGTCAGCACGACCCCATCGAACACTTCAAGTACACGTCCTGCAGGCCATCTCGGCATTTCCACGATCAAGGGCAGCGCATACAAATACAGGTCATCAATCGTACGGGTGCCCTCCAGTTGCTCGATCACCCGTGCCGCATCCGCATCCGCCTTGAACAGGCGTATCGCATCGGCCAGTTCAGGCGGCGCAGCCGTGTGATCCATGTGCATCTTGCGCAGCGTGTTGTCGCTGACCCCGCTGACATCCGCGACCTTGAGCAGCTCGGTATCGGAAAAGGCCTCAACGTCGTGCCCCATACGCCGCAACAGCATCAGACGGTCCCACTCCAGCGGGCGCTCCAGGGTATGCCGCCAGGCGCCGTGACCGTTGTGTTCAAGCAGCGGCTGGTAAGCCTCGGTGTCAGTCGGATGCTTGATCCGCCATGTGTTCGCCTGCGCATCTAAGTATTGCTCGTAGACCTGGCTGCCCTGGCGGATATAGGTTCTGCCATCTTGCACGTACTGACCCAGGGCATTGGGATGCAGGTCGCGCGGCAGGACCACCGGGCTCTCATAGCGGCTCAGGCTCGGCTTCCACAAACGCACCTGGCCATCGGGCCGCTTAACCTCACCCAACGCTTCAATCACCGGCTCCGCCTTGGCCGCTTGCCAACGGCTGACGCCGGCCATCACGCCGGCCATCACGGCGATCTGCGCCAGGTTCTCGGCCACATCAATCAAGTGGGCCTTGGCGGCCTGGCGGTCGCCCTCGCTCCATTCGATCACGCCTTCCAGGGTTTCGTAGAGTAATTGCCCGGCCATCACCACCATCATCGCCTCACCCAGCACCGGCACAAACATCAACATCATGTTCAAGCCCGGCATGCCGCTCTCCAGCAGGTGCGCCAACTTGGCGTCACGCGCCTTGGCATCCACATCCGCGGTCGGCACGGCATGGGCGCGGGCATCGGCGATCACCTGCTCGCGGTGTTGTTCGTAGAAGTACTTCCACGGGTCGATGTTCTCCGCCCAGATCGCTTTGCCGCGCCGTGTGCGCGTCGAGAGGTAAAGGATAGGGTCGGGGTTGGGCTCAAGCCTGGCAGGCGCCTCGGGCGGCACTTCCTTGATGCCTGCGTTGAAGATCGGCGTGTTGAAGAAATCCACCAGTTTCTTCCAGGGCGAGCGCCCGATGTCGGAGGGTGAGTCTGAGGGTGAGTCGGCGGCCTTCCGGGTGAACTGGCTGAAGTAATAGGGCCGCTTGTCGTAGGGCACGAAGCGACTGAAGAACTGCTGGTACGGCGTCGGCGCCGGGTCATTCGGCCTGGCCGGGTCGCGGGCGGTGAGCAGGCGCTTGAACTCGGCCTCCATTTGCCGCCAGCGGTAGCGTTTGAGTGGGTGCTCCGGGTCCTGGGGCACATAGACGATCACCTCGTCAGGGTAACTGTATTTTTTGCAGATCGAGAACACCATGCAGCCGGTCATCCGCATATGCATCAGGCCCAGGGTCCTGAACCACACCTGCTTATCGCCCATCCACGGATGAATTTCACCGTCGATCACCGCCAGCAGCATGCGGTGATCGGCCGCTTCGATATCGCCGCTCAACAGTGCCTGCTCGGCGGCGGCCCTCACAGCGGCCTTCTGATTGGCGATGAACTGCTCGCGCAGGGTGGCTTGGGCGCTGGCGTCCTCGGGGTAGAAAAACCCTTGCAGATAGGCCTGGTATTTGGCACCGATATCGAGGTCACGACAGAGCGTCAAAAACTGACTGACCTTCAGGTTGATCGCCACCGAGTGGTAGGTGCCCGAGGTGCCGGTGGCTTGCATAAACCCGGAGGTCTTGTGGTACGCGCCCTCCTTGCACTCGTAGGCCTCGAAGTTGTGCAAGGCGGCTTCCAGCAGGGACAGTTTCAAAAATTCGAAGTCCCCCGGCTCGACTTCGCCAGTCCCCGCCGCCAGTGGGCGGCGCAGGCACAACAGGTTTTTATCGACATCGAGGTCCAGTCGGTACTGATCCTTCAGGGCTTTGCGCAACAAGGGTCGGGCGAAGTCATCGATGTCCTGGAAGGCGGCCATCGTGTTGTCCAGTTGGGTCTGGGTGATGAGGTTGGCGAGGAAACGCCCGGTCACCTCGTTGCGCTGTTCAGGTGTAGCGTTCGCGAACCACGCCGGCATGACCGTGCCGGCGTCCTTGAGCGCCTGCTTGCGCACCGGCGTCGTGTCGACCAGCCACTGCGGGCTGCTGCGCTCCAGGAAGTCGCCGTGCAGGCTTTGGGTGGCGATGAGCTTTTTTATCGGTTTGGGTGCGTCGTTTGCCGGCACGGCCGGCGAGGAAGGCTGGGATAAATCGTCCATCGTGTCACTCCTTTGAAATGGACTGACAGCACATCACGGCGCTGGCCGCGCCAGGCGGTGCATATATGCCCTCGTGCGCGGTCGGTGCGGGGCACCGGCAGCGGTATTCGAGTACCGCCTGCGCGGTCACCACATTCGATTTCCTGTCGCTTCCCATCAAACAGGCAAAAGGATTTCATCATGCCCACCCCGAGCTCCCCCACCGCCCTGAGCCAGTTACCCGCCCAGGCCATCCATACGCATTTCGCTACGCGCCCGGCCTTGTACTCCGTGGTGTTCAATGCCTTGCGCAGCCGTATCCTGGAGCGCTACCCATCGCTCACGTTGGACTTGTCGGCCGTCAAGCTCGCCATCCCGCACCCGGACGGGGTGTACACCTACCGGTCATTGATGGAGGTCGCCATCGCCCATGTGCTCAACCCGCAGTTACTCGACCTGCGCCCCAAACGCGAACTGCCGTACTACCTGACTCAACAGATCCCCACGGTCCTCAAGCCGGATACCGCGCCGCTTATAGACATGCTGGAAATCGCAAAGATCATCGATGCCCTGCCCGAATCGATTTACCTGTATTTCCAGACGGCATTGGCCGACTACTGGAGCGAAACCGACAGCCATGGCAGCAGTCGCTGGCAGTGGCTGGGCGAGTTTCTCAACGGCCGGATGACCGCGATGGCCGCCAGCCAATCCAGCTTGAACCCGACTCAGCGGGACATGCTCAGGGTCGTCGCGACCTGGCCGGTGCAAGCCGAGCGCCTGCCACAGTCCAAGCCCGCCACTTATGTTTACTTCATAGAGAGCACCTTCACCAACGCCGCCGAGACCGTCAGTTTGCTCACGCCGGACCTGCTGCTGGTACGCGACAAGCAGGTGCTGCTGTACAGCGTGGCCGGGGATATCCAGGCGTTTGGCGGCCTGGATGATTTCGGTGTTGCCTGGGGAGCGAGGATGCAGGCTCGTTTCCAGTTCGACAGCCTTACGTGGCGGCGCAACGAGCCGGGCGGCAATGTGTTCGAGCAACAGGCCGGACTGATCCTCAATCAACAGCTGGAAGACCTGGCGACGTTGAAGTTTCAGGGCCAGGAGGAAGTAAGCCTTGGGCGGCGCCTGGAAAAACTCACCGATCCGGCGCTGCTGTTTACCCAGGTGCCGACAGCCGCTGCAGCGACCTTGCAGAAGGTCAGTGAACAACTGCCGCCATGGCTCGCCCAGGCCAGCGCCGCCGACCGCTTTGCCTACCATCGCCACGTGCAGGACATGGCGCAGGTGCTGCAACACAACCAGGGCCGTGCGTTCAATGAGGGCATTGAAAACATCTACGGTTTCAGCCGCACCGCGCTACGCACGCAGATGCAAGCCGATCATGGCGACTGCGACCCTGACGAAGTGGTGCTGGACTTTGCCGTGGCTGCCGGCTACCCAGGCGGCGCCGGTATTATCGAGCATGTGCGCATGTCACTGACGGAACTGGCCCTGAAGAACCTCGCCGGCAAGCCTAAAGGCACACTCACGCTGTTCTCCAAAAATGCAACGCCCCTTCCAAGCTGGCTCAACGAAGACTACCTGCTGGGCAGTAGCGGGCTGATCCAGCGCGTCGACATCGGCACCACGTATCCACAAAAAATCAAAGACACCTTGTTGTCCGACACCGTTGACGCACGCCGCCGGGAAACCCTGTTTACCCGCGAACTCAAGGTCAAGTTGCCGATGCAGGCGCTCGAATACAAGATCCGCGGGCAGCATGGCGTTACCGTCACCGGTTATCGCTATGTGAAGGCATTGATGGGTGAAATGCCCTCGGACAGGATCGTCGACGAACAGGAGATTGTCCTGCGCCCATTGGCCCTGTGCCGCAAAACAGGGGCTGCGCCGGATGAAGTCAACAACGCGTTCATTATCGAGCCGCGTGATACGAGTGTCGGCCCACACCTGCTGTACCAGCCGCTGTATGCCGACGCCCTGCATGAATACCCGACCCGCCAGGCCTTGCTCGACGCACTGGCTGCACCCGGCGCGCTGCAAGACAGTGTACTGGCGTGGCTGAGCGACAAGGCTCGCCCCATCTATGACCATGGCGGTATCAAGGAACCGCACATTGTTCGCTTCCTGCCGGGGGATGAATTCAACCGCCCTGAAGAGCCAGCACCTGCGACGATCGCCGTCGATGAAGGCGCGGGCGAATGGCTGCAATCGCAAGTCAACGGTCAACTGCTCAATCATCTGTTCGGCAGCACGGCACGGGCGCTGGTCGACCTGGCGGACCGCGAGTCGGTGTCCAACCATGAAAGCCGCTGGGCCATCGTGATGGAAGGCGCGTGGCTGCTGTTCAATACCCTGCTGTTACCGCTGGTGCAGGGCCCGGCCATGCTGGCGGGCTGGTTCATGGTGCTGGTCAGCAGCCTGGAGCAGGATTTGGCCGGCCTGGACAGCAATGACCCCACCACCCGTGAGCTGGCCCTGATCGATCTGTTGCTCAATACCGCCATGGTGCTGCTGCACGCCGCCGCGCCTGCCGAGCGGTCGCCACAGCCGTTGTCGGAGCCCTCCGCGCAGGAGCATGCCCTGCAACTGGAAGCCTGGCGCCACCTGGCGGGACGGGCACCTGCGCAAGCGACGCCACAGGTGCATCTCGGCGCCGTGGCGTTGCCCGGTGAGCCACCCGCCACCGGCCACACGGCCCTGGACTTCAGCCACTCGATTCCCAGCCCCCAGGCCGGCACCCGGCTGCTCAACGCATTGCGTCAAGTGAGTGTGCCCTGGCCCACCCCGCTACCGGCCCGTATACCAGACGGTGTGTTCAAAGGGCTGTACTGGGTTGACGGCAAGAGGCACGCCAGCATCGCCGGGTTGTTGTTTCAGGTCAGCGTGGTACCGGTTTCCAACGAGGTCTATCTGGTGCATCCGGACCATCCCCCGCATCCCGGCTTCAAGCTGGCCAGCGATGGCCAGGGGGGGTGGCGGCTGGACCGGCGTGCCCGGCTGGAGGGGGGGATGCCTAACGAACAGAGGACTAAATGGGCCACAGACCGCAAGAAACAAGTGGAGGCGCTGGCCTCGGAATTAGAAATACTCAGTGTCGAAGGGAACGCATTGGCGCCCTTGTGGCAACAGTTTAAAGATGCAGCCGACGACGCCAAGAAGCAAATGGAAGACCACAGGAAAACCGTGAGATCGGACTGGGAACTGCTCGCCAACCCTGCATTACTTCCCGCAGTGCGCACCAGAATGGCCGAACGTCATGAACAACGGCAACGCTCGGCATTGCGCGCCACAAACGCCTGGAACATCGCAGTCGACAACTATCAGAGAAACACGCAAACGTATACGTCCATACAGGAAAAATCCCTGAACGCGGCCAAAGAATTGATGCGCTTGGACAGGACACAAGTTCAATACGAGGAAGTACGCGGTATCGCAACAACGAATTTTTACAATCACTTGTTATTCACCTATTCAAGTTTGCATAGAAAAATCTCGAACACCCTTGAAAGCGGGCGCGGTGAAAGACATTCTGAGTTGCAGCTCCGTGCCGGCAGAGAACTGCCTGAGAACATCACGGACGCCTACGATGAGCTCATCAGCGCTGCCACGCAGCGACTGGAACTGCTCAAAGACTTATTCACAATCGCAGAAAAGACTGAAGCCACTCTGGAACAAGCCGGTGAGACATTGAGGGAAAAACTAAGGAAAACCTTCAAGCCCTCCCAACCGATTTCTTCATTTATCGTGGAACAGCACATCCTGATGACGTTTATTCAGTTGATCGTCAATCGGGCGCTTGGCACCAGCACCCCAGAGGAGCGTCCTTACCTCGATCTACTCACTGATCTGCGAGCGACTACACCCCTACTCACCCATATCGAAATGCAAACCACCGGCGGTTACTCGCCGACCGATCAAATCGCCATACTCAGGGACTCGCTCCAGCAGTACGTCCAGTTGGAAAACGCCGTCAACGCATTAGTTGAAATGCCTTCCAGGATGTTGCGAGAACAATACACAGACCCGTTCCTGAAACAGTTCAGTCAGTCACGCACAGCCCTGGAAGAACAATTGGCCTCCTTGATCTTGTCTGAGCAGGGCTTTGCCCGTAAACCCGCCCCCAACCGGACCGTCCGGCAAAAACCCACCAACCGCCGAGTGATCAAGACCCGCAACCGTGGGACCCTGGTGGGTGACCTACGCCCGAGCGAGCCAGGTGTTGAAGGCAGTTTTGTCGACATTACGGACCCATTCACCGAGACAGTCATCGCCTCTTACCACGAACACGCCAGTGACGGTGTTTGGAACGTCGTCGAAGCCGCGAGTGCGCCGACAACAGCGCCCAGGCCTGTGGCTCGCCCATTGAGAAGAATGAAAAGAATCAAAGAGGATGCACAAGCCCTCGAAACCGAGCGAACCCGCATTGATAACGTTATCAGCTACCAACAGCGCAAACTCCAGGATCCCAGTCGACGAGAGACCGTCAACCCCAAGGATTGGGAAGAGATGCTGAGTCAACATGCAGCGCAATTTGCAGCACTTGCCAAGGAACTTGAGAGCGGGGCTGGCGAACAAGTCACTACCCTGCGCAATCACTACAATGACGCAGCAAAGGCGGCCGCTAAACAGGCTTACCAGGTGTGCGCCGAAGGGTATCTGCTACAACGCCCCAAAGCCTACAAGGTCGACTATTTACACACCCATGGGTTTGTCGATATCAACCTGGTGAAAAAACGCATTGCACTGAAGGCCGGTGACTTTCTCACCGAATATGTCATACGTGACAAACGTAAAATCGAAGCAGGAATAAAGGGGGAGGAAGCCAACCTGTGGTACGCGCATTTCCATTACACCGCCGTCGACTCGCCCGTCTCACCGCCTAATTATGGCCACCTGAAAACCCCCGCAGAACGCCTGTTTACGCGCAAACAACTGATGGAGCGGGACAAGGCCAATAACCGCGTCGTGATCTATCTGGATGACGCCCGGATCGAGGCACCGCTGGATCAGAAACTGTTCCTGCACCTGGAAGTGTAAGGCGCTTCTTGATCGTTCCCACACATGGGAACGATCATAACCAAGGCTAAAGGAAGGAAGCGAGCACGCCCGCTTCCTGACTTTATTACGGCCGTGTCGACGGGCCGGGCTGCGGTGAAGCCGGGCCGCTCGTTGCCGGAGCCACAGTACCCGTCGCGAGTTCCAACACCGCGTCGCGAGACAATCCAAGCAGTAACTGCACCCGTGCGCTATCTCGAGCAAACTGCATTTGGTTCAGTGCCGCCGTGTAGAGTGGATCGCTGAGATCCCCTTCATATTCGTCCTCGAGCGCCTCATGGCTTGCACGAGCGTTGCTCTCAAGCTGTTCGAACTCATCGGGATAACGCTCTTTCAGATAGAGGACCCAGTAATCTTCGCGAACAAGGCGTTCATAAAACCTGCTGGACGCTTCCGCCGCCAACACTTGGCTGCGCACGCGATTGAACACTTGCTCCCCGAGATGACTACTGTATCTCATATGCCTGGGTTGCCCCGGCAGCTCCAGCCCGTCGGGCCAGCCGCGGGTCAAACCAATCCGGTACTCCAGGCGCACCTCGGCCTCGTCTCCCCCACGAGTATCGCGCATGGCAATGGTATCGATCTGCTCCACCCGGAATAATTGCCGGGACAGCTCCAGCAGACGTTGCCCTCTTAGCCTGAGCGTGTTGACCGGGACTTCACGCAACACCTGCTCTACGAGCACCATCACTTCCATTGAACTGAACGTAAGGATGCGCCCGTCAACACAGGTGCCATGGGTTGCCGAGGCGGCGAACAACGACTCGCGCATCTGCGCACTGCCGGAGGCGCTTTCGATCACCGCCCATACCCGACGGGTAAGATCAGCCTGGCTGTACCGGTATTCAGGGGTGTCACGTAGCCGTTCGAGCAGATGGAAGAAGCGCTCACTCAGTGGTTCCTGGGACAATTGCAGCCACAACTGCTGCCGGGCCGTGACCAACTCTTGAGGTGAGGACGCCAGCCAGGAGGCCAGCACCGCGTCTCCAGCGTCCCCCTCTGGGTTCTGGATATCCTCCAGGGGTTCATCTACCCCTCTATCGCCATCGCCATCGCCATCGCCATCGGAATGATCGGACTCTTCATGCGCCTCGATCCCCCGCTCGATATCTGCGCGACTCCAGCCCATCACCGGCCCATCGCTGTAGACCCTCATCTCATCAAGGCTGTCGAATGAAAGAAATTCGTTCTCGGAAAGGTCCGTCCCCTGCACCAGCGCATGATGACGGCCATCGAGCAAGCCGTAGGGCAGCTCTCTGATCTCATTGCCACTCAGGTTCAGCGTTCGCAGGCTCGAAGATTGCAGTGTACCGTCGGGCCATTCGTCCAGAACGTTGTAACTCAGGTCCAACGTTTCAAGCCGACTGAAGGCTTGGATACTGAACTCTCTCAGGTTGTTTCTGCCCAGATCCAACCGGTGCAAGCTTTCGCCTCCCACCAGGCGATACAGAGGCTCGGGATCGGTGATGACATTAGCGGTCAACTCCAGTTCCTCAAGCTCAGCCATGCGCCCCACCGCCTCGGGAACGACCGACAGATTATTTCCACTCAAGACCAGCTTGCGTACCGAAGGAAAGCTGTTGAGGAAGCCTTCGACACCCGCCACCGAGATCCCTAAACCGGTTAAATTCAGCGTGTGCACATAATTATGCTGCACCGTCAATTCAGGCAGACTGTCGGTTTGCAGGCCTTGCAGGTTCAGTTCATAACCGGTTTCGGCTGACAAGCCGGTTTGCCAGCACTCAGCGATTTTGCTTGCGACAAGACGACGTGTCTGCGCCACTTGGCTGATGTTCGGGCCAGGTAACTCGCGGGTATACAGCCAGCCGTTAAGCGCGCGCGTCAGGGCCTCATATTCCTGGTGCCAGTGGGTCAACATGGCATCTATTTGCAGGTCACTCATCCCACCGACAGTACGTAACTGTTCGAACCATTGCAGAGCCTCTTCCTCGGTCACCGATGGGGTGAGTTCCTGCAAGCGCCCGACAAACCCCACACGCCCTTTGATCACCGTGATTCGCCGGGGCAAGGGCAACAAATAATTCATCATCGTCAGGCCAGTTTCCGCCGGAGGAAAGACGGCCGGCACACTTTGCTGTTCAAACCGCGCCAACGCACCCTGTGGCAAGGCTCCGGCGCCCTCGACCCGCTGGCGTGCTGATTCCAGCTCGGCCGCACCCGCCGTACTGAAGGGGTTTGCCGCCATGTTGGTTTTCAACAATAGCGCGTCATTGGCCAGCACCTCGGGCGGCAGGCTCACCAGTTGATTGTCGCGCAGGTCCAGCCAGGTTAATCGCGGCAGGCGCTCGGCTCCGGCCGGCCAGGCCTGCAATGTTGTCCCGCGTAAGTTCAACGCCTTGAGCTGCGTCAGTTCGCTGACATCCACGCCGGTAAGCGGGTTGCTGCCGTGACTCAGATCCAGGAATTCAAGGCTCTTGAGATCATTGAGTTGCGCCTGCAAGGCCGGCATGGCCAGGCGGTTGTTGGAAAGGTCGAGCCGGGTCAAGGCCGGAAGATCGCCCTTGCCTATGGGTATTTCAGTCAAGCCCAGGCCGTTGAGTTCAAGGGTTTGCGTATTGCTGAATGCGCGAATAAAGCCGCGTGTCTGCTCAATGGATGCGCCCGGCCAACGCTGGCGCAGCGTGCGTACATGGGCAAAGCTTGCGGCGGGTAACTCGGGCAGTTCCACCGAATCCACCTGCAACAGCGGGGTGCTCACTGCAAACTCCGGTGCCGGCAACTCAAACACCGAACAAGTGCTGATGATTCCATACTCCTCGCCTACGGCCGCCCACCAATTGGCCTCAAGCGCACTGATTACATGGGCATTTGCCCCTGTCTGCCAACCCGCCGAACGCACCCTGAACCGCTGCGCGTTAGTGGCTGCCAGGTTGTAAAACTGCGCAAAAACGCCGGTGTATTTGTCGCTGAGTTGCTCAATAGCATCAAACCGCGCTTCAGGGGTTTGCGCCTTTATGATCATTTTTCGATGCAGTTGGCTAGCCAATATAGAGTCAGGGGTCAGGAACCGCAGCTCGCCACTGGTGTAGTCACTGACCATCTGGTGCAAGTCAACCAAGTGCCCCCTGTTGCCCTTGTAGGCCGTGATGTACTCGTAGGCAGGCCTGAACGCTTCGCGCGAGAACCTTGACCAGTCCATCGACAGCCCTGCCCACAGTTGTTCATGCCCGCTGTAGAGCCTGGCGGGCAGCTCACCGATCGCGGTGCGGCTCAAATCGAGACGTTCCAGGCTCGGCAGGTTTTCAACATAGGCAGGCCACTGCGACAGGCCAATCGGCGCCTCGATTGTCAACTTTTTCAGTTGTACCAGCGCTGACAGGTTCAGACTGTTGAGCGCGGTGCCGGAAAATCCATGGTAAGCGATATGCAACTCCTCCAGCGAAGTCAAAGCGTTAAGCCTTGAGAAAAACTCAGGCGCCAGTTGCACCACCGACGCGCCAAACCTGAGGCTTTTGAGGCGGGTCATACCGGTCACCGCCGAGGGTACTGTCAGCAGTGTCGACCTGGGCCCTGTCTCAGCCAGCCCCCATAACACGGGGGGCTGGCCAATACCCAGGGTTTGTACATTGGGAAACCGCGTCAAAAAAGCTTCCAATTGGGCTTCGTTCACCGGCCCTCCGGTCACCATCAGCATACGAATATGAGAAAAATCAACCGTCAAAGGCGGTAGATCCCCATCGACGCTGACGTACAAGCGATCCGCGTTGTTGACCCGCCCCACCAACGGTTCATTGCGCCAGGCATCCTTGAGCTGTTGCGCCAGGCTGGATCTATAAGAGGACTGGCGAGCATTGGAAACAGTGCCCTGCGAGGGCGTGGCCCACTCGTCGAGTGTGGACGTCAGTTCTGTGTATTGGCGTTCACGGTTTTGCAGATGGTTGAAGATTGCCTTGTTGTCCTTGCCCTGTGCCTGCAACTCCAAAATGTACTCACCGGCCTGGGTTTCGCTCAGGCCATAGAGCGCTTGCGCGCGTGACTCAAGACTCAAGGTCTGGCCCGCCGCTCGCCCACTGGCGTAATACCCCACCAACCTGTCGTTGATGCGTACCGGCGGCTTGAACCAGCTGCGTTGCGGCGCCAGCCATTGCGGTGCCTGGCTGCGATGACGGTCAGCAAACGCGATGAGTTTTGCTTGCAGCTGCGCACTTTGACCAACGTGCGGTACACCCAGCGCTTGGCGCGCGCCATCGGGCATGGCATGCATCAGCGAGGCGTAAAAATTATCGCCCTGCGTGGGCAGGCTGTTGAGTGCCTCTCCCCGCTCATCGAACGCTTGAAAGCGCGGGCCTTTTTTCACCAGGTACTTCTTGTCCTGTGCCGTGGGACTGCCGATGCTGTCCAGCAACAGGCCGCTGTCACTGCCTTCGCGCACCTCCAGGCGCAAGGTGTCGGGCCAGCCCGGCAATTTTTCCAGGGTGTGCAGCGCCAGCCGGCGGCTGTCCGCCGACGCCATGGTTTCGCTGCGCAAACCCGCGTAGGCCCGGGTCTGCCGACCTTGGGTGGCGTACCAGCGCGCCTCCTCCAGCAGGGTCAAAGGCACCCTGCGCGTCGCTTCCAGGCGTTTGAGGTCGTCCAGGGACGCGTGGGCCAGTGTCTCCCGGGCAGCGGCTTCGCTGAGTCCGGGGCAGGTTCGTTGCAATAGCTTGACCTGGCTATCGACCGGTTCGGTGCCTGCATAAATACTGTCGAAAATTGCCGGTTTGCGGGTTTGGGCATAGTCGGCGATTTGCTGGCGAAACGTTTGCGGCCTCGCGTCACGGGCCCACGCGCCCTCAGGGCCCAACAGACTGGTGACTTCCGTCTCATCCAATGCCGCCAGTATGACCGCAGGTAAGCGCCCACCCAGGACGTCAGCGCGGGAAATCCGGATCGGCGTCTTCGCGACGCCACCACGCGGCACACGCCCAACACCGTACTTCACGGACTCCCCAGAGAACTCAACGCCCTTGAACACCTCAAGCACGCGCGTTTTTGGCCAACGCGGCATTTCGGCCACCAGCGGCAATGCAAACAGATAACGCTCGTCAATTGGCTGGTTGCCGCGCAGCTGCTCTATCACCTGCCCGCTGCCCGCGTCGGCCTTGAACAAGCGCATGGCATCCAGCAGTTCAGGCGGCGGTGCCGCGAGGTCCATGTGCATCTTGCGCAGGGCGCTGTCGCTGACCCCGCTGACATCCGCCACCGTGAGCAACTGCGTATCGGAAAACGCGTCGGTTTCTGGCCCCATGCGCCGCAGCAAGGTCAGGCGGTCCCACTCGGCAGGCCGCTCAAGGGTGTGACGCCAGGATCCTCGACCGTTGCTTTGAAGAATCGGCTGATAAACCTCGGCGTTGGTCGGATGCTTGATCCTCCAGCTTTTGATCGACTCATCAAAAACCTGCTCGTAGACCTGATCGCCCAGGCGAATATAGGTCTTGCCGTTGAGCGTATATTGCCCCTGCGCGTTGGGCACTGCGCCTGCCTCCAGGGTGACGGCGCTTTGATAGCCCGCCAGGTCCGGCTTCCATAGGCGGGTTTCGCCGTTGGGCAACGTGACCGGGCTGAGGTTTTCGAGCACCGGCTCCGCCCTGGCGGCCCTGAATTTGCTGACCGCTGCCCCGATGCCTGCCATCAGCGCTATCTGGGCCAGGTTTTCGGCCACATCAATCAGGTGCGCCTTGGCCGCGTGCTTGTCGCCCTCGGCCCACTCGATCGAGCCTTCCAGGGTCTCGGTGAGCAATTGCTCGACCATCACCGCCATCATGACCTCACCCAGCACGGGCACAAACATCGACACCAGATTGAGCGCCAGCATCCCGACCTCAAACAAGTGCGCCAGTTTGGCCTCCCGCGCCTTGGCATCGACATCAGCGGTGGGCACCGCATGGGCACGGGCGTCGGCGAGGATCTTGGCGCGATGCTTTTCGTACAGGAACGGCCAAAGGTCGAGCAGCCCGGAAAAGGTGCCTGTACCGCGATAGGGCTTCATGCTGCCGGGCGCAAGGTAAGGGTCGCTTACCGGCTCCATCTTCGCGGGTCTTTCAGGTGGCAGTTCCTTGATCCGTGTAATCGGCGTGCTGCCAAACAGGATCTCTACAAACTTTCGCCACGGAGAGTTCAACGGACCACTTGGGGAGTCAGCGGACTTCTGGGTGAACTGACTGAAATAGTAGGGCCGCTGATCATAGGCTACAAACTGACTGAAGAAGCGCTGATAGGCCGTGGGTGCGGGATCGTCGGCCGCCATCCCTTCACGTGCGGTGAACTGGCGTTTGAGCTCGTCGCGCATGCCTTGTTTGGTATAGCGCTTGAGCGGGTGCGCCGGGTCATTCGGGATGTAAAGAATCAATTCGTCGCTGTAGGCGTCTCCGATAGCAAAGTAAACACAGCCGACCAGTCTTTTTTTCATCAGGCTCATGTCGAACGGCCACACCCGTTTGCTGCCAAGGGTGGGGTAAAGATTGCCATTGACCACCGAAAGGATCATCGCATGATCCGCAGGTTCGATATCGCCGGTCACTAAGGCGTGCTCTGCGGCAGCCTTCATGCTCGCCTTTTGGCTGGCAATAAAGTGTTGACGAAGCGGCGGTTCAGGGCTCGCATCTACCGGCGCAAAGAACCCTTTCAGATAAGTCTGGTACTGCGCGCCGATATCAAGACTGCGGCACAAGGTCATGAACTGGCTGACCGTCAAGTTGAGGGTGGCCGACTCAAAGTTGCCGCCGGTGGTGGTCTCCAGCATAAATCCGGAGGTTGAGTGGTAAGCGCCCGACCTGCACTCCCAGGCTTCAAAGTTATGCAGGCACGCCTGCAGCATCGACAGCTTGAGAAACTCGAATGAGTCGATTTCAACCTCCAGCACACTGATCTGCAGCGCACGCCGCAGGCAGAGCAATGTCGTGTCGACATCGACCTCCACTTGGTACTGGTCTTTCAAGGCGTTGAGCAACAATGGCCTGGCGAAGGCGTCGACATCCTTGAATGTGGCCATGGTGGTGTCCAATTGGACCTGGGCGATTACGCTAGCCTTGATGCTCGCATTGAGGGTCTTGCGCTGTTCAGGCGAGAGCGTTTTGTACAAGTCCGGTACCACCGGGGTGGCTTTTTTTAGCGCGGACTTACGCGCCGGTGTTGCGTCGACCAGCCATTGCGGCACGGCCTTTTCGAGAAAATCGCCGTGAATACTCAGGGTTGCTGCCGGCGGTTTGTCGGCAACGTTAGGGGTCGGTAAATCTGCCATGTTGTCACTCCTGTGATTTGGAGTGACAGCACAGCACCGCTCAGCCCTTGGCCGGTGGTGCATACGTATGAGCACGAGCGCTCACCGGCAAATTGTCTATGCTCTGTAGGATAATTCAACTCGCGAGGGCGCTATGGACGATCCAATCGGCAACAAACCGCCGACCTTCTGGCAAATGCTCCATAGCGTCATGGCTGCGGCCTTTGGCGTACAGAGCGGCAAAAACCGCGCCCGCGACTTCACCCATGGCAAGCCCAGCCACTTTGTGATCCTGGGCCTGCTGTTCACTGCGGTGTTTGCCTTGACCTTGTTTGGCATCGTCAAATTGGTGCTGCACCTGGCCGGGGTTTAACGCAGCATCGAGTCTGCTCAGCACTAACCCAGTACCGCCCCTGCCACGACGAAATTCGCTTTCCTACGAGAGACCGATCATCGGTCCACTGCCCGGCAACCTCAACATTACCGGCAGTTATACAACAAAGGATTGCGTTATGCCTGACCCGATTGCTCCCCTGCCCTCGCCCTTCAACCAATTGCCTGCCCAGGCCGTCCATGAACGTTTTGCCACACGCCCGGCCCTCTATTCCGTGGTGTTCAATGCTCTGCGAAACGACATTTTGACGCGCTATCCGTCGCTTGAACTGGACCTGCTCACAGTGAAACTGGCCAGTCCACACCCCGATGGTCATTACACTTACCAACTGCTGATGGAAGTCGCCATCGCACATATATTGAACCCGCAGTTGCTGGACCTGCACTCAAAACGCGAACTGCCTTACTACCTGACGCAAAACATCCCAAACATCCTCAAGCCCGCGACCCTACCGCTGATAGACATGGAGGTCATCGCCCAGATCATCGACCAATTACGCTCATCGATCTTTCTCCATTTCCAGCACGACCACGCCGACTACTGGAGCGCAATCGACAGTCACGGCAACAGTCGTTGGCAGTGGCTGGGCGAGTTTCTCAAGGGGCGCATGACGGCTGTCGTTGCGGGCCAATCCAGCCTGACTGAAACTCAACGAGATATGCTCAAGGTCGTCGCCACCTGGCCGGTGCTGGCCTCGCGCCTGCCCCGTTCCTTACCCGCTACTTATGTATATTTCATTGAAACCACCCTGGTACGCGCCGGCACAGAAGCCCGGCTGCTGACGCCCGACATGTTGCTGGTGCGTGATAAACAGGTGCTGCTCTACAGCGTGGCCGGGGAAACCCAGGCATTTGATTCCCTTGATGCCTTCGGCCATGCCTGGGGCGCCAGGATGCAGGCGCGGTTTGAGTTCGACAGCCTCACCTGGAGGCGCAACGAACATGATGGCAACGTATTCGAACAGCAGGCCGGCCTGATCCTCAATCAACAACTGGAAGACCTGGCGGCGCTGACATTTGAGGGGCAAGACGAAAAAGCCCTCGAGCGACGCCTGGAAAACCTCACGGACCCGGCGCTGCTCTTTACCAAAGCTGCGACGCCCCCCACCCCACTCCTGCAGAAGGTCAATGACCAACTGCCGGCATGGTTAAGCCAAGCAACGGCTGCCGACCGTTTTGCCTACCACCGCCATTTGCAGGACATGGCGCAAGTGCTGCGACTGAACGAAGGCCGCTCATTCAACGAAGACATTGAGAACATCCACCGTTTCAGCCGTGACGCGTTGCGCAAGCAGATGCAGGCAGACCATGAAGATTTCGACCCTGATGAGGTGGTGCTGGATTTCGCCGTGGCCGCCGGCTACCCAGGCGGTGCCGGGATCATCTCACACGTGAAAATGTCGCTGACCGAACTGGCCCTGAAAAACCTGGCAGGCAAACCCAAGGGCACGCTGACGCTTGCGTCCAAAGGCGCTGATGCACTTCCCGCCTGGTTGGGTGAAGACTACCTGTTGGGCAGCAAAGGGCTGATCCAGCGCGTCGACATTGGCACCACCTACCCGCAAAAAATCAAGGCGCTGTTATTGACCGACACCGTCGATGCACGGCGTCGAGAAACCCTGTTTACCCGCGAACTCAAAGCCCGGCTGCCGATGCAGGCGCTGGAATTCAAGATCAGGCAACTGAACGGCGTCACCGTCACTGGCTATCGCTATGTGAAAGCGCTGATGGAGGAAACACCCTCGACCCGAATTGTCGACGGCAAAGAGATCGTGCTGCGCCCGTTGGCCCTGTGCCGTAAGGCTGGGGCCACGCCCGATCAAGTCAACAACGTCTTTATTATCGAACCGCGGGATGTCAGTGTCGGCCCGCACCTGCTGTATCGGCCGCTGTATGACGACGCCCTGCATGAGTACCCGACCCGTCAAGCCTTGCTGGAGGCCATCGCCGAGCCTGGCGAGCTGCAAGACAGTGTGCTGACCTGGCTGACCGACAAGGCACGCCCGATCTATGACCACGGTGGAATAAAAGAGCCGCACATCATTCGCTTCCTGCCCGGCGATGATTCCAGCATTCCCGAAAAACCGGCGCCGGCGACACTGGCCGTCGATGAGGGCGCCGACGAGTGGCTGCAGTCGCAAGTCAACGGCCAGCTGCTTAACCACTTGTTCGGCAGCACCGCCCGGACACTGGTCGATCTGGCGGATCGCGAGTCGGTGTCCAACAGCGAAAGCCGCTGGGCGGTGGTGATGGAGGGTGTGTGGTTGTTGTTCAACACATTGCTGCTGCCACTGGTAACAGGGCCAGCAATGCTGGTGGGCTGGTTCCTGGTGCTGGTCAGCACGTTAGAGCAGGATTTGGCCGGCCTTGACAGCAATGACCCGACCACCCGCGAACTGGCGCTGATCGACCTGTTGCTCAATACCGCGATGGTACTGCTGCACGCCGCCGCACCCTCCAGCAGATCCACACGGCCGTGGTCAGAACCCGCTGCAGAAGATCGTGACCTGACTCTGCAAGCCTGGCGCCACCCTGAAGGGCTGCCTCGCCCGCAAACCGCCGCCGTGGTGCACCACGGCCCAGTCGCAGTGCCCGGTGAGCCACCGGCTACAGGCCACACGGTGCTTGACTTCAGCCACTCGCTTGCCAGCCCCCAGGCCGCCGCGAAATTGCTCGAAGCGTTACTTGCTGTCCATGTGCCGTGGCCCGATCCCCTGCCAACCCCGCTGACAACCGGCACTCTCACAGGGCTCTACTGGATCAACGGCAAATGGCACGCCAGCACCGCCGGGCTACTGTTCCAGGTCAGCGTGGTGCCTGGTTTCGGCGATGTCTATATCGTTCATCCGCAGCACCCGCTGCATCCCGGTTTCAGACTGGTCAGCGATGGGCAAGGGCATTGGCGGCTGGACCTGGGCGCCAAGCTGGAGGGAGGCATGCGCAAAGCCCGGGTGGGTAAACAGCAGCAGAGTGAGAGAGATCAATTGCCTGGACTGTCTTCAACATATAGCACTCACACTCGAGAATTAACACGCCTGTCGTTGCAGGCGGAAACGCTCAATACCACAGTGAAAACCGCCTGGGATGAACTGACGAAGCGAGTCATTGCCGTAAGAGCGGATTGGAAAATGCTCAGCAACCCGCAATTGCTCCCCGAGCTGGTCCCCGGCATCACTGCGCGCCATCAGCAGCGACAACAGTTAATGGTAGACGCGAAGGTCCGTTGGAACATTGCCGTCGACCACTATTGGCAAAACGCACTGACGATTATCTCCACGGAACAAAAGGTAAACGTCACCGTTGCCAAAATGATCAAACTGAACAGTACCGAAGCGCTCTACAGAAGCGCACAGGATATTGCCATTGCGGACATTCTCGGGACCAAGGTAATGCTCTACAAGTTCTTGAGAAATAAAATAGAGCTGACACTGCAAAGCCAACGCGGAGAGACGACGGGTGAACTCATCTCACGTATCAACAGTGAACTTCCTAACATAACCGACGCTTACGACGAGTACATAAATTCATTAAATCACCGAGCAGACATATTCAAGGACATGCGTGAAATCGCAGAAGAACTCGACGCTCTATTGCAAAAAGCAACGCCATCACAACGTGCGAGCTTTTCGAGAAAGTATCCGAATGCGCCAACCCCGGACCTTATAAAGCATGCCATTTTATTAGACCTCAGCGAACTTATCCTCAATCGCGGGGTTGCCATTGAAAAGCCAGAAGTGCGTCCTTTCATTGAAATTATCCAGGACGCCAACGTCTATTTAAGCATCTTTGCACATTCAGAAATGCGTACCACCGATGGTTACTCTTCGGCTGAACGGATCGACGTACTCAACGCTGCACTCAAACAGTATGAGCGCTTGGAAAACGCCGTAAACTCGGTCACTGAATTGGATGCACCTCTCCTGCGGGAAGACTATCGAGACGCCTACCTGAAACAACTCGGGGAGCTGCGCACCAGCCTTGAAACACAACTGGCCGACTTAATCCTCGATGAAGAAGGGGTCGCCCCACTGCCGCCCCCAACACGGGCACCCCGGCCTAAACCCGCCAAACGAAAAGTCATCAAGACCAAAGATAACGGCATGTTGGTGGGCGACGCGCGTTCAAGCCAACCCGACACTCCGGATCATTTCGTCGATATTAATGACCCCAACAACGAGCACGTACTCGCCACCTACAAAGAGGATGCCAGCAGCGGGCTTTGGGAGGTCGTCAAACCCGCCACCGTGGCGCGCTCGCTAAGGGCTATAAAAGCCGAGGCACAGGCCCAAAGAACCAAGCGTATAGGGATCGATGCAAATATTCAGTTCCAACAGCGAAAACTTCGAGATGCCCGTCAACGGGAGAGCGTCGAGCCTTATGACTGGGATGTCATGCTGAACCAATATGCGAAAAAATTTGAGGCGCTGGCCGAAGAACTCGAACGCAACCACTCCGAGGCTGGAGAATACACCCAGTTGCGTGCCGATTACTTGAACGAGGCACAGGCTGCAACCCAACAGGCCCGCACAGTCTGCAGTGAAGGGTATTTGCTGCAACGCCCCACCATTTCCAAGGTCAACTATTTGTGGCAGTACGGCTTTATCAATATCCAACGGGTCAAATCACGCAAACTGTTGGCCGCCGGCGACTACCTCACCGAGTACGTCATCTATGACAGCAGCAAAATCCAGGCGGGCGCACAGAACCCGAACGACGGCTTGTGGTATGCACACTTCCACTACAAATCGGTCGAGGCCCCCGCATCACCCGCAGAGTACGCCCATTTGAAAACCAAAGATGAGCGCGGGCTCACCGGCAGAGACCGGCTCAATAAGGCAGCCAGCAAGCACGCCGTGATAAACCGGGACAGTGCCAAGATCAGGCCGCCCCTGGATAAGCTGTTTCTTGATCGAGACAATGCCGAACCTGAGTGAGCAGGGCCTGGCATTGGACAGCGCGGCGGGTTAACGCAGCAACAGTTGCAGGCTGAACGGGTACCGATAGGACGCGGGTTTGCCCACGGCCGACAATGCCCGGAAATCCACCGGCAACGTCGGCCCGAGCAAGCGCTGTGCCTGGTTGGCGTCGATCAGCTGAAATAACGCCTCCTGACGGTCGCGCCCGCCATAACCCCCCATGTCAAGCCCTTTGGCGTCATCATTGATCAGCACCATCGCCCAGCCGCCCAGGGTGAAATGCCCCGCCACCAGGGTGCTCAGGCGCCCGTCCAGGCGCGCCCTGAGGATGTCCGGTGAGCTGTTGACCGCGCTGAACAACGCATCTTTACCCGGCACGCGCCCGCTGGCTTGCAGGGCCTGCATCGCGCCGAGGGCCATCTCATCATTCGCCGACCACACCAGCGCCGCCTGCGGGTAGCGCTTGAACAGTTGGGTGGCCTGCTCAAAGGCGCGCTGGCGACTCCACTCGCCGTACACCAACTGGCGCAAACGCACTTCGGGGTGTTCGGCCAGTGCGCGGTGCAAGCCTTGTTCACGCAGTTGTGCGGCCGGCGTGTTCTTGGCGCCGGAAAACGCCAGCAGGTCCAACGCGGTGCCCGGCGCCACCGGGCCATGGCTGCGCAACAAATCAGTGAGCATCAGGTAACCGGCCTGCTCGTCGTCCGCCACCAGGCTGGCGATCCACTGGGCGTCTTTACGCGTATCAAGCAATTGCACTTGGTCGGCAGTCAGCGCGTTGTTCACGACCAGCAACTTGACCCCACTGCCCTGGGCCAGGCGCAATATCTGCGGGGCGACGTATTGCTCGTTGACCAGCACCAGGTAATCGGGGCGGTCGCTGCCTTGCAGCGCTTCGCGGGCCTGGGCCAAGGTGTTATCCGCGTTGCGCTCGGAATAACGCACACGCAAATCCAGGCCGAGGTCCTTGGCGGCGGCCTGCATGAATTGCGCGTAGCTGACCCAGAAGGTTTCCGTGGACGTGCCCGGGTTGAGAAATACCACCGACGTCGCATGGGCGCCTGCCCCATACGCGGATCCCAATAACCACACACACGCAATCAGAACCTTCAACATGGTTATTTAAGCCTCGAATGTTGATCGCCATCATAGTGGCAATGCGACAGTCAATCGAGGTTAAATCAACCTTCTTTTACTGGTGGCTCACCCAGAACACGGCGGTTCCCACCACCAGAATAATCAGAAACAGAATGGCCCAGGCATCAACGGTACTGTCAGGTTTACGGGCTTTGGTTGAATTGCTCATTGCATCGCCTCTTGTCGGTTTTATAGGTGATTGCACGAAGACACGAGCACAGTAAAGTTGATGATTGCCCGCATGACAAATGTGGGTATCGCGATAACGGTTCTCATTAGTCAATTTGGTTATTTACATATACTCAAACATCACTTTTGCGCATAAACGCAAACTGGTATCGTGCGCCGGCTCCGTTGGGAGTGCGCGGCCGTGCGCGCAGATTTGCCGAGAACAGGACCTATATGTACGTATACGACGAATACGATCAGCGCATCATCGAGGACCGCGTCAAGCAGTTCCGTGATCAGACCCGACGCTACCTAGCAGGTGAACTGAGCGAAGAAGAGTTCCGCCCTCTGCGCCTGCAAAATGGCCTTTATGTTCAGCGCTTTGCGCCGATGCTGCGGGTTGCCGTGCCTTATGGCCAACTGACCTCGCGCCAGACGCGCATGATGGCCAAGATTGCCCGCGACTTCGACAAAGGCTACGCCCACATCAGTACCCGCCAGAACGTACAGTTCAACTGGCCGGCACTCGAAGACGTGCCGGACATCCTGGCTGAGCTGGCGACCGTGCAGATGCACGCGATTCAGACCAGCGGTAACTGCCTGCGCAACGTGACCACCGACCAATTCGCCGGTGTGGCTGCCGACGAGCTGATCGACCCACGCCCGTGGTGCGAAATCGTGCGTCAGTGGACCACCTTCCACCCGGAATTTGC
Source organism: Pseudomonas sp. Xaverov 259 (assembly GCF_019352915.1). Taxonomy (NCBI): domain Bacteria; kingdom Pseudomonadati; phylum Pseudomonadota; class Gammaproteobacteria; order Pseudomonadales; family Pseudomonadaceae; genus Pseudomonas; species Pseudomonas sp. Xaverov 259. The sequence goes on from NZ_JAAAFV010000017.1 coordinate 73,576, forward strand.
CTACCTGCCGCGTAAGTTCAAGATCGCCATCAATGGCTCGACCTCGGACCGCGCCGCCATCGAAGTGCACGATATTGGCCTTGAGCCGGTGCACAACGCTGCCGGCGAGTTGGGTTTCCGGGTGCTGGTGGGTGGCGGCCTCGGCCGTACGCCAGTGGTGGGTGCGTTCATCAATGAGTTCCTGCCCTGGCAGGACCTGTTGAGCTACCTCGACGCGATCCTGCGGGTCTACAACCGCTACGGCCGTCGTGACAACAAGTACAAGGCCCGGATCAAGATCCTGGTCAAGGCGCTGACTCCTGAGGTATTTGCCCAGAAGGTCGACGCCGAGATGGAACACCTGCGCGGCGGCCAGACCACCCTGACCGAAGCCGAAGTACACCGTGTGGCCAAGCACTTCGTCGACCCGGACTACAAAGCCCTGAGCAATCAGGACGCCGAACTGGCGGCCCTCGACCAGCAGCACCCAGGCTTTGCCCGCTGGCGCACGCGCAACACCCTGGCGCACAAAAAGCCGGGCTACGTGGCCGTGACCCTGTCGCTCAAGCCCACCGGTGTTGCACCAGGCGATATCACCGACAAGCAGTTGGACGCCGTCGCCGACCTGGCCGAGCGCTACAGCTACGGCCAACTGCGCACCTCCCACGAGCAGAACATCATTCTCGCGGACGTCGAGCAGAGCCAACTGTTCACCCTGTGGGGCGAGTTGCGCGAAGGCGGTTTCGCCACGCCGAACATCGGCCTGCTGACCGACATCATCTGCTGCCCGGGCGGCGATTTCTGCTCCCTGGCCAACGCCAAGTCGATCCCGATTGCCGAATCGATCCAGCGCCGTTTCGACGACCTGGACTACCTGTTCGACATCGGCGAGCTGGACCTGAACATCTCCGGTTGCATGAACGCCTGTGGCCACCACCACGTCGGCCACATCGGCATCCTGGGCGTGGACAAGAAAGGCGAAGAATTCTACCAAGTGTCCCTGGGTGGCAGCGCCAGCCGCGATGCGAGCCTGGGCAAGATCCTCGGCCCGTCCTTCGCCCAGGAAGCCATGCCCGAGGTGATCGGCAAGCTGATCGATGTGTACATCGAACAGCGCACCGAAGATGAGCGTTTCATCGACACCTACCAGCGCATCGGCATCGACCTGTTCAAGGAGCGCGTCTATGCAGCGAATCATTAAAAACAACGAAGTCCTCGACGAAACCTGGCACCTGCTGCCCAAGGACGCGAGCTTCGACGGCATCTCCAACTGCGACGACCTGATCGTGCCGTTGGCCCTGTGGCGCGAACACGGGCACGCCCTCAAGGCCCGCGACGGCGGCCTGGGTGTGTGGCTGGACGCCGACGAGGAAGCCGAAGAGATCGGCGACGACGTGCAGCACTTCCAGGTCATCGCCCTGAACTTCCCGGCCTTCACCGACGGCCGCAACTACTCCAACGCGCGCCTGCTGCGTGACCGTTATGGTTACAAGGGCGAATTGCGCGCGATTGGCGATGTGCTGCGCGACCAACTGTTCTACCTGCGCCGTTGCGGGTTCGATGCCTTCGCCTTGCGCGCCGACAAAGACCCGTATGAAGCACTGGAAAGCCTCAAGGACTTCTCGGTGACCTACCAGGCTGCCACGGATGAACCGTTGCCGCTGTTCCGTCGCCGCTGAATCTGCTGTTGTGAAAAACCCTGGCTTGCCAGGGTTTTTTTATGGGCGCCGTTTGGTCGGCCCCATGACGCAATCTTCACACTTAAGGGTGAACATCCGCGGTGTTGGAACTGTCCTCTACTGATCAGCAGCCTTTAACCTCACTGACGATTGGAGTTCTTCATGGCGAAAATCAACCTGGCCCAGCAGTTGGCGACCACCCTTGAACAGGCGGGCATCAAGCGCATCTGGGGCCTGACCGGCGACAGCCTCAATGGCCTCACCGACGCCCTGCGCACCATGGACAGCATCGAGTGGATGCACGTGCGCCACGAAGAAGTGGCCGCCTTCGCCGCCGGCGCCGAAGCAGCCGCCACCGGCGAACTGACGGTATGCGCCGGCAGCTGCGGGCCGGGCAACCTGCACCTGATCAATGGCCTGTTCGACTGCCATCGCAACCATGTGCCGGTGTTGGCCATCGCGGCGCAAATCCCCTCCTCCGAGATCGGCCTGAACTACTTTCAGGAAACCCATCCGCAGGAACTGTTCAAAGAGTGCAGCCACTTTATCGAGCTGGTCACCAACCCTGCGCAGATGCCCCAGGTGCTGCACCGCGCCATGCGTTCGGCAATCCTCAATCGCGGCGTGGCGGTGGTGGTAATCCCGGGCGATATCTCGTTGCTGGAAGTGGAAGACAAACTCAAGCCCTGGCCGGCCCTGTACGCGCCACGCACCTTGCCGGCGGAACAAGACCTGCAGCGCCTCAGCGAGATCCTGCAGAGCAGCGAGAAAGTCACCCTGCTGTGCGGCAGCGGCTGTGCCGGCGCCCACGACCAAGTGGTGGCGCTGGCCGATGCCTTGGGCGCGCCGGTGGTACACGCCTTGCGCGGCAAGGAACATGTGGAGTGGGACAACCCGTTTGACGTGGGCATGACCGGCCTGATCGGCTTCAGCTCCGGCTACCACGCGATGCTCAACTGCGACACCCTGATCATGCTCGGCACCGACTTCCCGTATCGCCAGTTCTACCCAACCGACGCCAAGATCATCCAGGTCGACCGCAACCCGCAGGCGCTGGGTCGTCGTGCCACGCTGGATCTGGGCATCGCCGCCGACGTAAGCGAGACCATCGATGCGCTGTTGCCACGCCTGACGCGCAAGACCGATCGCAGCTTCCTCGACACTTCGTTGAAACACTATGAAAAAGCCCGCCAAGGCCTGGATGACCTGGCGCAACCGTCGAAGGCCGACCGGCCGATTCACCCGCAGTACGTGGCGCGCTTGCTCAGCGAGCTGGCGGATGACGATGCGATTTTTACCGCCGACGTCGGCTCGCCCACCGTGTGGGCTGCGCGGTATTTGAAGATGAACGGCAAACGTCGTTTGATAGGCTCGTTCAACCACGGCTCGATGGCCAATGCCATGCCCCAGGCCATCGGTGCGCAGGCGGCATTTCCCGGGCGGCAAGTGATCTCGATGTCCGGCGACGGTGGCTTTGCCATGTTGATGGGCGACTTCATCTCGCTGGCGCAGTTGAAACTGCCGGTGAAAGTCATCGTGTTTGATAACTCCTCACTCGGGTTTGTGGCCATGGAGATGAAGGCCGCCGGTTACCTGGACACTGGCACCGAGCTGAAAAACCCGGACTTTGCCGCGATGTCCAACGCCATGGGCATTCTTGGCATACGCGTGGAGCAGTCCGAAGACCTCGAACCGGCCTTGCGCCGCGCCCTGGCCCATAACGGCCCGGTGCTGGTGGATGTGGTCACTGCCACCCAGGAACTGGTGATGCCGCCAACCATCAAGCTGGAACAGGCCAAGGGTTTCAGCCTGTATATGCTCAAGGCGGTGATGAGCGGGCGTGGCGATGAAGTAATCGAACTGGCGCGCACCAACTGGTTGCGCTGAGCATCAGTGGCGACGAACAGCGCCGTAGCGGACCACCACCTGGGTGATTATTTCAACCAGGCGCGGGTCCGCCTCCGGGGCGCTGAACAGGCGGAACTCGGCATCGGGCAACGCGGGTAAACCGTGTTCGGTGCCGAGTATCGTCAAGCCCGGCCCGACTTGGCTCTGCGCCATCGGTGCAATGGCAAACCCGGCCAACGCGGCGGCATGCAACGCTGCATAACTGCTGCACTGCATGGCGCTGCGCTGGGCGATGCCGGCTTGGGCCAAACGCGTCAGCGCCGCCTCGCGGTAGGGGCAAGGCTCGGGAAACAAGGCCAGGGGCAACGGGTTCGGCAAGGTCACCAGCGGCTGCCCGGACCAGGCCCACACTAACGGCTCACGCCACAGCGCCAGGCCTGGCTCACTGGATTCGCACAACGAGCCCAGCACCACATCCAGCTCGCCCTGCTTCATCAAACTCAACAACGAACCGGGAATGCCCACTTGCACGCTGATGTGCATGCCAGAGTATTGCGCTTCGACGTTTTGCAGTTCACGCAGCAGGCGCGCATCCGCGAACTCTTCCGACACGCCTACGCGCAGGTTTCCTTCAAACGCCGAACGCGTCAGCGCGGCCCAGGCGTCCCGGTTCAGCGCCAGGATGCCACGGGCATAGGCCATCAACCGTTCGCCATCCGGCGTCAATTGCTGGGAGCGCGTGGTGCGGGTGAGCAAGGGTTTGCCCACCTGCTCCTCCAGGCGGCGCAAATGCCCACTGACGGCCGACTGGGTCAGGTGCAGGCGCTCTGCGGCGCGGCTGAAACCACCCTCATCGACCACTGCAACGAAGGTTTTGAGCAACAAGACGTCGAACATATTCTGATTGGTGATCAATAGGTGATTTAAATACGATTTATATTTCAATAAGCGCTATGTTGCAATGCCTCGGTCAACTTTCCCCGAGGCCCACCATGACCACACTCCTGCATATCGAATGTTCGCCGCGTAAACAACGCTCCGCCTCCCTGGAAATCGCTCGCCAGTTTATCGCCCGCTACCAGCAGAACGCCCCGGACACCCAGGTGGTGACCCTGGATTTATGGGCGCTGGACTTACCGGAGTTTGACGGGCCGGTGATGGACGCCAAATACGCCGGTATCGCGGGCACGCCATTAAGCGCAGCACAAAGCGCTGCCTGGGCGACACTCACAGCGCTGGCGGCTCACCTGCATCAGGCCGACGTGCTGGTGTTCTCGGTGCCGCTGTGGAATTTCGCGATTCCCTACAAGCTCAAGCACTTTATCGACGTGGTGTCGCAGAAGGATGTGCTGTTTGAATTCAGCCCGGAGCATGGGTTGCGCGGGCTCCTGCATAACAAGATCGCAGTGAATGTGTATGCGCGAGGGATGGATTTTTCCGCACCTGGCGCGCAGGCGATGGACTTTCAGAAGCCCTACATGGAGGCGTGGCTGGGGTTTATCGGGGTGAGCGAGGTGCACTCGCTTTATGTGGAAAAAACTATTTTGGGGCCGGAGGTGGATCAGGCGTCGCGCCTTGAAAGTGCGGGGTTGGCGCTGAAGCTTGCTGATCGATTGGGGACGGTTGGGGGTTAGCACCTGCGCAGCCATACTCGGTCAAAGGTGGGAGCGGGCTTGCTCGCGAATGCGGTGTATCAGTGACAGATGAATTGACTGACACACCGCATTCGCGAGCAAGCCCGCTCCCACATTTAGACCGCGTCACATCAGGTACACAGGCTTTTGCTTTGCACTTGATCTGGCTCTTGCTTCAACCACTCAGGTCGGCTTTCAGGCCGCCGTGCTCTGCTTTTGATCTTGATCTGCTTTTGATCTGAGAATCGCCCCGTTAACCACGATGGCCGAACGCAGGCTTGAATCCGTGGGTAACCCGGCAGGACGCCGGGTTAGCCGCGCTGGGCCAAGGATGGCCCATCGCGGCGGCCCACGGATTCAAGCCGGAGTGAGGGCATGCCGAGCCACAGCGAGGCACCGAGTGGTGGGGCGAAGACTTTTTGGTTACTTTTGTGTCTTTACAAAAGTGACCCGCCGTCAGGGCGGAACCCTAAGTAGCCATCACCGCAGCAACGGATATGTACACACCCCCCACTAATAGCCATCAACCCAACTGTTTCTCAACCCACTTACCATACCCATCAATAAACGCCTGCAAAAACGGCCGGGTCTTCTCCGACACCTTACCCGCCTCATCAAACACGCTACCCGCGCCCCCCAGGTACGCCTCGGGCTGCTGCATGCAAGGCACATCCAAAAACACCAGCGACTGACGCAAATGATGGTTCGCCCCAAACCCACCAATGGCCCCCGGCGACACGCTGATGATCGCCCCAGGCTTATCACCATAGACACTTTGCCCATAAGGACGAGACCCAACGTCAATGGCGTTCTTCAACGGGGCCGGCACAGAGCGGTTATATTCCGGGGTCACAAACAACACCGCGTCGGATGAACGTACCTGCTGACGGAAAGTACTGTAGGCTGCGGGCGGCGCGGTACCGTCGATGTCTTCGTTGTAGAGCGGCAAATCGCCAATTTCCACAATGTTCAACTTGAGGTTGGCAGGTGCCAGTTCGGCCAATGCCAACGCGACCTTACGGTTGATCGACTCTTTTCTAAGGCTGCCAACCAGGACGGCAATCGTGTAGACCTTGCTCATTGAGGTTTCCCGACGTCTGACTAAAGGAACTTGTAGTTATAGAGCCTTCGCGACGGCTTCACCAGCGGGTTTTGATACTCCCAACAGCGTTTCCCACAAAGCCACCCGCGTAGGAAGCGTCTGAAAACATCAACGAATAGTATTTTTTTTCCATAGGTAAACTACCCCGCTCCATGACGGTCTACAGAACCGCAAATCGAGTGTTTATCTCCAGAGGTTCTAAACAGATGGCTGCAGTACTTGTCGGACAGTTCCATGCCAGAGACGCGGAAGGACGCGTGTATTCGGTGCATGAGTTCCAGGAATCCAACCCGGCGCAGGACAGCCAGGCTGGCTCGACGCCTACCACCACCTACAAGCTGGCCATTGGCGACCGTGTAGAGAAATTGGAAGGCGATGAATTCAAATTGATCCAGTCGGGGACCATCATCGTCCGCGAATCGCAAACCACCCTCGCTTCATAAGATCGCGCCTTATCGACCTGCTCAGTCCTGGCCATTACTGGCGTTGACTGGGCCGGGTGATCACGGCCGGCGTATCTGCGTCACTTCCACGCCTTGCTCACCGTCCAGTTGCTTGAGCGTCACCAGCAACCGCCCCCGCTCGCCTTCAACGGCATACAGCGAACGCTTGTAGCCCGGCGCGCCGTAGGCGGGATACGCCACCACCTGCCTGACCAGCGCAATCTCCAGCACCGCGCCGACTTGCTCGCTCACCTGTTCCTGGGAACGGATAAACGCCTCAAGGGCATGGTTTTCCGGGAGGTGTTCGTCTTGATTATTGAAGAGGTAAGCAGCCACGCAGCCAATGGTCACCAGAACCAGCAGTTGTTTGGCCGTTACCCCGAAAAACGTCGAGGGTAGAGGCATGTGAGACCAGACCTGTTGTTGTTTTAAGTGCCGGGTGAGCGGTATTGGTCGTTGATGATCAGATGCGCCATTCTAATCAGGTCGATGGGGAATGCCAGGTGATTCAGTGGTCGCCGTAGGTAATATCCTTGCTAGCGCCGACGCCGCCCAGGGTTCGGTCCTTGCCGAATGAAAACAGATCGAAGGGGGCGTCGGGCTGGGTGGGTATTTTTCCGTTCAAGAGACTTGCTGGCATGTTGAGGTTCCCCCTTTCCCTCGATTGATACATTCTTTGTATACCCTGCCCGTGACAGTGACATACCCACTGACGGTAGCCAATACTCCCCCATGCCTGTGCTCTTTTTTACCCAGGCATTGAAACCCCACCGCACTGAACATAGACTCCGGCGATGCGTTTACGTCATATCGAAGTGATTCAGGCCATCTTGCAGACCGGACATCTCGGCACGGCCGCCGAATGGTTGCAACTCCCCGTGGGCGATGTGGACGCGACCCTCAAGGACGCCGAGCAGCAATTGGGCTTTATGCTGTTTGCCAGTGTGCGCGGACGTTTGCAAGCAACCCGCGAAACCCTGGAGCTGCAGGCTGAAATCGCCCATCTCTATGAGGCGCTGGAGCCAGTGCAGCGCCTGGCCAGCCGCCTGAAACACCATCACGCCCCGACCTTGCGCACGCTGTGTACGCCGCCCCTGGCCAATCAACTCTTGCCACAAAGCCTGGCGCTGCTGCGCCGGCGCTTTCAGGACACGCCGTGCAACCTGTCGAGCCAGCCAACGCGGGAGATCGTCAGGAGCCTGTTGCTGCGTGAAGCCGACGTGGGCCTTAGCCTGCATGATCCGCAACACCCGCAAATCCACAGCACCGTGCTGGCCCAGGGCAAGTTGCAACTGCTCGCACCCCATGGCTGGCTCAAACCCAAGCAAAAGTACATTGCACTGCAGGACCTGGCCGGGCAGTCGATGATCGGGCTGGAAGGCCATGACCCGCTGAGCCGTGTGTTGGACGCCAAGCTGCAAGCCCTGCGCCCGCTGCCGGTGGTGCAAACGCGGGTGCAGACCTACCAGATGATGCGCAGCATGGTCGAGGCCGGAGAAGGTCTGGCGATTGTCGACCCGTTCACCGCCTACGGGGCTCGGGAAGCAGGGCTGGATGCATGCCCGTTGTCACCGCCGATACCTGTGCTCCTTTACGCGTTGACGTTGAAGGCGTCTGAACCCGCCCCAGCGCTGAATGCACTGCTGGAGATCGTCGCCTCTAAGGCCGACGCCTTGCTGACGGGCACAGCTGCCACCTGACCCCGCCCTGCGTACCTTTTTGTATACCCTTTCACCGACACAAAATCTAAAAAAACCCGTTGGAACCTTGTTCTAGAGACGTCGCACTCACAGAGGCAGAAAGCACAGCTGCGTGCTTTCCACTGGACGACATACTCTAACCAAGGAAGCGTTTCCTATGACTACCCTCCAATCTGCCCTTTCTCATCAAGCGCTACAGAACCCTGCCAACCTCACTGCGTCGCAGGGCACCGGTGCGCTAATTACCGCTGAGCCGGCTTTGATTGAAGCCTCAGCCAACGATGCAACACCTGATGATCTGAACAACCCGGCAGCGCTTAAAAAAGCCTTTGCCGATCGGTGTAACTGGGAAACCCTGGCGGCAAAACTGCACACGATCCTGGAGGATCTGCACACTGCCTTCCCGGCCCCCCTTTCCAGTGAGCAGCAAAGTCTGCTTGAGGTCCAACTGACGTCGCACTTGAACAGCGTCTCAGTATCGGTATGCGAAGGCTCCAGCTACTATCAGCAGCACAATCTGGCGCCCACCAGCATCGTCAAACTGGGCACCTTCCTCAGCGGCAGCGACCTGCCCCTTCCCAAAACCCTGGATGCGTTGCAGGCCCTTTATCAATTAGCGACAAAGCACGTTCAGACACCGCCCCTGGGCAACTTCAGCGGCGCGCTGTCCTGGCCGATGCCGCTCTCGGCGCAAGACAAACAAGCCATCGTCGCCTTGTTGAACGCACCTGACTCAGCGCTGCCAGGGTTGCCATTGACCGACCCAAAAGGCGTGCTGGGCTATCTGTTGTCCGCCTGCGAGTTATCCAGCAATGACTATAAATATCCCAGCAGCGCAGTCGAAACACTGCTGGGATCGGCCAAGGCACAAGCGCTGGGCCAGGCCATTCAGACCCGGTTGGGCGGCATTGCCACGAACACCAGCGTCAATGACTACTTGCTCGCGGCGATTCATCTGGGACTGAACCCGCAATCCGTGAGCACACCGATGCGTAACAACGTTGCCGGCTTTGATCTGGGGCAGCGCCAGCATTGGAACCGACCGGCCACGGTAGTCATCGAGGGCTTGAGCCGCCATCTGGTGGCAACAGGCCGAGCCAGCGCAGCATCGGCTGAACTGGCGGCCCGCATGTTGCTGGCACACAGCGCCCCTGAATACCTGATCAAAGATATCCCGGCCAACGTGACCTACGGCAGCATTCCCTGGACCCAATTGGCTATCGCTGTGGCCAAGCTGGAAATCGAATCACCGGGGCGTGTACTCACCATGACCTATCGCGAAGTACTCGCCGCCGCCGAAGCGAGCGACGTTGGTACATCGCTCGCTCAAAATATCCAGTGGGAAGCCGTGCACAATTGGGCGGTGGTCAATGGCTACTTGAAGGCTGACGAGACACCTACCGACACTCAGATGCGCACTGTGCAGAGTGCCTTCAGCGCCCAGCAGACAGCCTTGCAAGCCACTTCCCTGGCACTTGCAACCCCCATTCCGATGCGTGAAAACATGGGAATGGATTTGCTCAGGGAGAAATTTCCAGGCGTACCCGATGAGGTCTTCAAGGCGAAAAATCTCACGAAGGCCCGGTTGATCAAAGGACGCCCCGGACGCTTCCCCGGTACGCACTCAATGCTGGATGTCGTCATGCACGGCGACACAGTCAAAAATGATGACAACGAACATTGGATCACCAACGACAAGCGCATCCCCATCAAGCAGTTTTGCGCGCTTTCCGACAGTGGCGAACTCTCTGTCGCAGACACCTTTACCCAGCGCTACACACCAGCCATGGCAAAGCTGGAAATAGGCCACACGGGGATGGCCCAGTATCTGATCTCGACGTTGCCCCCCGAGGACCGGAAAAACTTCGAATATGGGCAACTCGAATTTTTTCATACCGACAGCTATCTCATTGGCTTGGATTTCTCGACAAAAAACCTGACCCAAAAAGGCCATACGCTGGACGTGAAAATCACCCGTGAGGGCCAGGTCAGTATTTACCGCATCGATACACGCGCCGGGACCATTTCAAAACACGATTACCTGAGAAATATTTACTCGCCACCCTACTCCAGGCTCGATAGCCGAGACGCCAACACACTGCATAGAACCGTGCGATTCAACCCCTTCGAAGACGAGCACACCGAGCAGGCCAAGGAAAAGCCGGCGGTCGTTGAAACGCCACAGATGTTCGATTCAGACCGTACCCGCTACATCGCCAAAGTACTCAGTAAACGCTTGGACTTGCAGGGCGATGACCTGCTCAAACATGCACGCGGAACAACGTCCTACGATAAAACCAGCGCCGCGAACACGGCCATCGGCGAGTTTTTCCTGAGTATGATTCCGTTCAGGTCTGCGATTGTTAATTTCATGCAGGGCAATATCGGCGATGGCTTGCTTGACCTGGGCATGGACGTGATTGGCCTGGTGACCCTGGGCGCCGGCAAGGCCGCGCAGGCGAGTAAAGTGGTCGCCAAGGGTGTCGCCGGCCTGAAGGGCGCAGTAAGAAGCGCCCGGTTTCTGGGTACCGTCGCCACCGACGTGCTCAACCCGCTAGGCGGCGCGGGCGACTTGCTCAAAGGCATTGGCCGCTGGACCTGGTCCAAGGGAAAGAGCGCATTCAGTGCCCTCAAGGGCGTCAGCGGCAGCAACGACGCACTCAAAGCGGCCGGCACGCAGCATGGCCTGGTTGCTATAGGCACCTCCAAGGTTGCCGGTGAAGTTCTGGAAGGTGATGCGTTGTTCCGGGGCGGCAACTGGTATGCCTTCGACGCTGCCAAGGGGCGGCCCTACGGTTCACCGCTGAAAGATTTCCAGCCTGCGATGGCGGCGGCTGCCGGGGAAGTCAAAGTCCTCAATAAACCCTCGCTGCTGGGTTATGAGGCCGTGATTGATCCGGACCTGCTGCGGGTCAAAGGGTTGCAGGGCAATGTATATACGGGCCCTAACAACAAAGAATATATAAAAGTCGATGGCAAGCTCTATCAGTCCAGCCTCAAGGACGGCCAGCGGGTTATCCAACACCCCAGCGCGCCACGCGACAACATTGCGGTCAAGGACTTGGGCAGCGCCGGTTGGGAACCCTCCGCCACCGCCAATCGTTTGTTCGGCGGTGACTCCCTCTCACCCTGGAAACTAAACGAACACACCTACGTCGTGCCGGTAGACGACGTAAAAATAACCACGGATTCTTCATACCCCTTCACGATCAAACACCGGGGCATGAACATTGTCGCCACCTTTGATACCAAGGTCGGTGCCTGGATGGCTAGTTCGGGTAAAGCCAACGGAAAGGCCGCCGAGTACTTCTGGAGAAGCGCCAAGAACAAGTGGCAGATGGGACCACTGGAAGAACTTAAAAAAGCCCAGAAGATACCCGAGCACAATTTCAGGTTCATCGATGCAACCCCGCCGGCTATCTTGCAGATGCCCAGCAATATCAGGCCCATCCCTACCAACATTCACTACTTCTGGGCAGGCGGCGAAATCCCCGACAAGCTGGTCAAGAACATCGCGGCCAACGCCGAAAAGATGCCCGGTTTCACATCCATTGTGCACGTCGACGCCGACACTCCAGAGTTGCTGCAGGCCATCAAGCTCAAGCTGGAGACGGATGCTCCCGGCGTTACCGTCATGAACTTGCATGACGAAGACTTTTTCCAGCCATTGAAAACAACAGAACTGTACACCTACTTCCGCAAGGGCCAGGGGAAAAACCTTGCCGCCACTTCCGATGTGGCTCGCTATCCGTTGATGAATAAATATGGCGGTATTTATCTCGACACCGATGACACGATTAAAGGTGCTGTGGGGTCCGCCGGCTTGAACGCGGGTGACTCGGATATGCTGCTCAGCAAACCGGTCGCTCACAAAGTCACCGACTACAAACCTTTCTTCAATACCAGTAACTTCGCCACGCAACCGGATAACCCGGTCGTGACCGAAATGATCGCCGAGATGAACCGGCGCTTCACTAAAAACAAGGCGTACTTAGAGGCCAATCGCCCCACCCTCTCCAAAGAGGCCAATGGCAGATTCACCTACACCCAAGATTTTCTGGAGTACGAAGGCAAGATCTTTGAAACCGTCGGCCCGAACATGTTTGACGACGTACTGAAAACCAAGCGACCTGACATTTACGATGCAGGCTTTGATGGGATAAGCAAAGAAAAAATACAAAAGCTCAATAACAGGTACACCTCCGGCCCCCAGTTCAAGTTGGAAGACGACACTCGCCAGTATTATCGCAATAAAGGCCTGACTGAACCGGATGGGCTCAAAGAAAGCGTGGCGCAAGCCAAAACGCACTACCACGCGTTCCGTGACCAGTTGAAGATCGAAATCGGCGCCGAACACTCTTGGATCGATTCCTGATCTAGCCGCTGTACTTCAACGTGGCCTGAACATCAGCCGTCAGCGTGTTCAGGCCATTTGCGACTCGGGCTTAAACAGCCGATACCAGAAAATCGCCACTTCGCGGGTTTGCGGATCAATCCCGCGATAGCGCAATTGATCGATCCCGCCCATCACATACCCGCAACGTTCATACAGGCGGCAGGCCCCCAGGTTATTGTTCTGGGTCTCGAGCATCATGCCCGGCAGATTCTTTTTGCGCGCCCAGAACTGCGCCACATCCAGCAACGCCTTGGCCACGCCATGGCGTCGCGCAGGCAAGGCCACCGCCAGCTCGTCGACATGGGCAAAACCGTTCCAGTTGGTGCTGACCACAACGTGCCCCACCGCGCGATCATCCAGGTACGCCATAAAAATCGCACTGTCGGGAACATCGCGAAAACTGGCGAATTCTTCCGGGTCGATGCCATAACATTTGCGGTACGGCAGGATGCGCTCCACCGCCCATTGATCGACCCGCTGGCCCATCTCCGGCACGCCATAGGCGCTGACCTCAAAGCTGAAGTCATTGCCCCACACGTAGGCGTCAAAGCCTTCGTCGGCGACCCGAACACTAAGCCCCGGATACTTCGGGTTCATTACAGCTTGCATAAACATCCTTAACCCTTGATGCAATCGACGGTGTAACAACGACCACTGCCGTCATCTTCGTGTTGCAACCCATGAACATCGGCGACAAAACCGGGGAAACTGCTATCGAACGTGCGGGCAAATGCCAGGTAGTCGATGATCGAGCGCGTGGATTCAGTAAAGCGCTCGCCCGGCATGATCAACGGAATGCCCGGCGGATACGGCACCAGCATCACGGCTGCGATGCGTCCTGGCAAGGCGTCAATGGAAACGGCTTCGACTTCACCCCTGACCAGATGATCGTAGGCATCAGCCGGTTTCATCGCAATGTCGGGCAACACCGTGTACATCCGCTTGAGGTGCTTGGCCGTGGCGTTGCTGCGGTAACAACTATGCAACTGGTCGCACAGGTCACGCAAACCCAGGCCTTGATAACGCGCCGGGCCTTCTTTGAACACCGAGGGCAAACAGCTGGCCAGGCTGGCATTGGCGTCATAATTGCGCTTGAACTCCAGCAACTCGGTGAGCAAGGTACTCCATTTGCCCTTGGTGATGCCCATGGAAAACAACACGAGGAAGGAATATAAACCGGTCTTTTCCACCACCAACCCACGTTCCCAGAGGAATTTGCTGACCACTGCGGCGGGAATTCCGCAATCGCTCAAGGCACCACCGGCGTTAAGGCCGGGCATGACCAGGGTGACTTTGATCGGGTCCAGCAACACATAGTCTTCGGCCACATCGCCAAAGCCGTGCCAATCATCCTGCGGGTGCAACAGCCAATCCGCCGTGGCGACCCGGTCGATGCCGGCCACCGACGGCGGCTGCCAGATCGAGAACCACCAATCTTCGGCTGCAATATGCTGGCGCAGATTGGCCAGCGCACGTCGAAAACTCAGGGCTTCATCGAACATCTCCTGCAACAGCGAGCGCCCGGCCGGGCCTTCCATCATCGCCGAGGCCACGTCCAGCGAGGCGATGATGCTGTATTGCGGGGACGTGGAGATGTGCATCATGAAGGCTTCGTTGAAACGGTCACGGTCCAACTGGCGCGCACCGCCGTCCTGCACATGGATCATCGACGCCTGGCTGAACGCCGCGAGCAATTTGTGCGTCGAGTGGGTGGTGAACACCAGCGGGCTGTCCGGGGTGCGCGACGTGCCCATGCCATAACGCCCGGCGAAGAATTCGTGAAAGGCCGCGTAGGCGTACCAGGCCTCGTCGAAGTGCAACACCTCAACACTGTTGCCCAATTGCTGCTTGATCAGCTCGGCGTTGTAGCACAGGCCGTCGTAGGTGGAGTTGGTGACCACCGCCAGCTTCACTTTCGCCGGCCGGCCACGGGTCAACGGGCTGGCGTCAATTTTGGCGCGGATCGATTCGGGGCTGAATTCACTTAAGGGGATTGGGCCGATAATCCCCAGCTCGTTGCGCTCCGGGCACAGGTACAGCGGGATGGCGCCGGTCATGATGATCGAATGCAGCACCGACTTGTGGCAGTTGCGATCCACCAAGACCAAGTCGTCGCGCGCCACCATGGAATGCCACACGATCTTGTTGGCGGTCGAGGTGCCGTTGATCACAAAGAACGTGTGATCGGCACCAAAGTTGCGCGCCGCACGGGCCTCGGCTTCGGCCAAGGGCCCGGTGTGATCGAGCAGCGAACCCAGCTCCGGCACCGACACGGACAAGTCCGAGCGCAAGGTGTTTTCACCGAAGAACTGGTGGAACGCCTGCCCCACCGGGCTCTTGCGATAAGCCACGCCGCCGCCATGGCCGGGGGTGTGCCAGGAATAGTTGGAGTCAGCGGTGTGCTGTACCAACGCTTTGAAAAACGGCGGCAACAAGCCATCAAGGTAGGCGCGCGCGGCACGCGCAACCTGGCGGGCCAAAAACGGCACAGTGTCTTCGAACAGGTACAGAATGCCGCGCAGTTGGTTGAGCTCACTCATGGCGTCGGCCGGCGCGTTTTCCAGGGTAACCTGCTCGCCCAGGGCAAAGATCGGCAGGTTGGGCGCCCTCACCCGCGCCAGGCGAATCAGCTCGACCATGTTTTGCAGCAGGTGGGTGTTTTCGCCAGCGCCTTCGGCGGCGATCAACATGCACGCCAGGCCGTGATGGGTAGAAGCCACTAATCGGCCTTCGGCGTAATCCACCGCGGAAAAAATACTGAAGCCCTCTTGTTCCAACTCCCTGGCGATGCCTCTGACCCGATCACCGGCAACGGTGTCGGCCTTGATGTCGCGGTGCACGATAAGAACAGGGAACTTCAGGTCTTTGTACATGAGTGCTTGGCGTCCTGAGGGCTATGCACTCAGGGTAGAAGCTGGGAGTGGATGTGGCGAATGAAGATTGTGAGGACACCGCAAATCAACTGTGGGAGCGGGCTTGCTCGCGAATGCGGTGGGTCAGTCAATTTATCTGTAACTGACCCACCGCATTCGCGAGCAAGCCCGCTCCCACATGTTCAACCGTGCTCGACAGTGATTATTGCTGAGTCAGTTGTGACCACAACGCCGGCGCACCCGCCGACTTGGCAATCGCTTCCAAGCGCGCCGCATGCTCGGCCAAATCCTGCTCGCTGGCACGGATAATGTTGGTCGGCTTGCGATCCGCCGCCAAGCGGCGGATTTCCGAAGGCCGGTTGCCCGAACCTTCTGCCGAGCCGCTGCCATCGGAGGCATTACCCGCCAGGGACAGGCTGGTCTGCCCGCCGGTCATGGTCAGGTAAACGTCGGCGAGAATCTCGGAGTCGAGCAAGGCGCCGTGCAGTTCACGACCGGAGTTGTCGACGCCATAACGTTTGCACAAGGCATCCAGGCTGTTGCGCTGGCCGGGGTGACGCTCACGGGCCATCATCAAGGTATCGAGGATCGAGCAGTGCTGGGAGATATCCGCACGCTCGGTCTGCCCCATCAGGGCAAACTCGTTATTGATGAAGCCGACGTCGAACGCCGCGTTATGGATGATCAGCTGAGCGCCGTTGATGAAGTCGAAAAACTCGTCCGCCACTTCAGCGAAGCGCGGCTTGCCCTTGAGGAATTCATCAGTGATACCGTGGACGCCAATCGCGCCTTCGTCACTGTCGCGGTCCGGTTGCAGGTAGACGTGAAAGTGGCGCCCGGTGAGACGCCGACCCATCAGTTCGACACAGCCGATTTCAATGATCCGGTGACCATCGGTCACCGGCATGCCGGTGGTTTCGGTATCGAGTACAACAGATCGGATGGCCATCAGGGTTCAGCTCTCAACGGTGGTATGCAGTGTGGTGTAAATCAAGGCGCGCGATGTTAACACGTCAACCGGTTCAGCTCTGTTTGTAGCCCCGCACTTCGTCCACGCCACGATTGGCCAACTGGTCGGCGCGTTCGTTGCCCGGGTGGCCGATGTGGCCGCGTACCCATTTCCAGGTGATGTCATGGCGGTTGCATTGCTCATCGAGCAATTGCCACAGGTCGGCATTCTTTACCGGCTCCTTGGCTGCGGTTTTCCAGCCGCGCTTCTTCCAGTTCACCATCCACTCGTTGATGCCCTTCATCACGTATTGCGAGTCGGTGACCAGCAGCACGTCACAGCGGCGCTTGAGTTCTTCCAGGCCGCGAATGGCGCCCATCAGTTCCATGCGGTTGTTGGTGGTGTTGGCTTCGCCGCCCCACAGTTCCTTCTCCACGCCTTTGCACACCAGCAACGCGCCCCAGCCGCCGGGGCCAGGGTTGCCCTTGCAGGCGCCATCGGTGAAGAGTTCTACGGTATCGGTCATCAGTTGCTCGGTCTTAAATCAAAAAAAGGGTTTTACGGTTCGCTTTGCTTGCGGTTGACCTTGGCCATCGGCATCGGCACCAGCTTGCCCATGGGCTGACGCGCCACCTGACGCACCGGCCGCAGCCCGACCACGATCTTGCGCGCGACCAATAAATAGAAGCCGCCGCCCGACAGTTGCCAGGCACCTGCGCGGCGTTCCCAGCCGGCCAGCCGGCCTTGCCACTTGGCAGACGCAAGCGGCGGACGATAGCACCCGAAGCGGCGTTTCTCCAGCGCGAAGCCCAGCAGGTTCAACCAGTCGCCCACCCGCGACGGCGCGATGCAGCGCGCCTGGCGCAGGCCATCATGGGCGAACACATGGCGCAGGCCCCAACTGCTCCAGGGGTTGATGCCGATAATCAACAAATGGCCACCTGGGCGCACGCTGCTGGCGGCCTCGCGCAGCAAACCGTGGGGCGACAGGCAGAAATCCAGGCCATGCTGCAGCACCACCACATCGGCAGCATGTTCGCTCAGCGGCCAGGCCTGCTCCTCGCAAACAATCTCGACCCCAGGCAACGGCGCGCCCAGGCGAACATTGCGTTGCACCTGCGGCGCAGCGGGCGGCGTCTGCGCTGACGGGCCGTAGTGCACCAGGTAACCACCAAAGAACCGGCCCAGCTCGTCTTCGAGCATGCGCCGCTCTTCATCCAGCAAAAATTGCCCGATCGGCCCGGACAGCCAATCACGGGCTGCGCTGATCAGGGCCAGCCATTCAGGATCGGCCTGGGCGAACGCTTTATCAGTCATTGCATTCTCCAACTCGCCTAGACGTTCTAAGATGCACCAATGTGTTCAGCTTGGCGAATCGAAGAATGATACAGATCAGTGCCCTGCCCGCCTTCACCGATAACTACATCTGGTTGTTACAAGACCCTGATACCCAACGCTGCGCCGTGGTCGACCCCGGCGATGCCGCGCCGGTGCTCGCCTGGCTCAAGCAAAACCCTGGATACAGGCTCAGCGACATCCTGATAACCCACCACCATCATGATCATGTCGGCGGCGTCGAACAGCTCAAACAGGTAACCGGCGCCCAGGTCTACGGCCCGGCGAACGAGAAAATCCCCGCGCGCGACGTGGCCCTGCACGATAACGAGCGCATCAGCGCACTCGGCTGGGACTTCGACGTTTATAGCGTGCCCGGCCATACCCTCGGCCATATCGCCTATTACCACCAGGGCGTGCTGTTTTGTGGCGACACCCTGTTTGCCGCCGGCTGCGGGCGCCTGTTCGAAGGCACCCCGGAACAAATGCACACCTCGCTTGAGCGCCTGGCCGCCCTGCCCGCCGACACGCTGGTGTACTGCACCCACGAGTACACGCAAAGTAACCTTAAATTTGCCCAGGCTGTGGAACCGGACAATGCCGATATTGCCGAACGCGTCGAAACCGTCAAGCAATTGCGCGCCCGTGGCGAGATGACGCTGCCATCCAACCTGGCCCTGGAAAAACGTACTAACCCTTTTTTGCGTACCACCGAAACATCCGTTAAACAAAAAGCGGACGAACGGAATGGTCGCGATAACCGCACTGGGGCCGAGGTGTTTGCTAGCTTGAGGGCTTGGAAAGATAAGTTCTAAGCGGATGCAATCTGATACGGAATTTCTGAATGGTTGACCGGAACCAAAGCGCTTTCTAGAATCGCCCGACATTTTTGCCCGGAACTTACTTCCAGCCAATGTCGTCATCTATTCGTAAATCCATTTCTTCAGACGCATTGACCCGCCTGGCTCAAGCCGTGGCGGTGGCCGTTTCCGCGACTCTGGCGGGCTGCCAATCGACCAATTTCGCTGCACAATCCACCGTGCAACCCAAACCCAATCTTGCTGCCAAGATCAAGCAAAAACCTATTTGGCTCTCAGAGAAGCCTAGCCCCGAAGTGCCCCAGGATGTCTGGGAACGCATGCGCCGGGGCTTTCAATTGCAGGACGGCCTGGGTGTGAACCCGCGCATCGAGCAACAACGCTTGTGGTTCGTCAGCAACCCGTCCTTTTTAGAGAACGCCGGAGAACGCGGCAGCCTCTACATTCATTACATCGTCGAACGCCTTGAAGAACGCAACATGCCCCTGGAGCTGGCGCTGCTGCCAGTGATCGAAAGTGCCTACAACCCCATGGCCTATTCGCGCAGCGATGCGGTCGGTTTGTGGCAGTTCATCCCCTCCACCGGGCGCTACTTCAACCTGCGCCAGACCCGCGCCTACGACGGCCGCCGCGATATCACCGCCTCCACCACCGCCGCCCTGGACTATCTGACGCGTCTGCATGACATGTTCAACGGCGACTGGCTGCTGGCCCTGGCGGCCTACAACGCCGGCGAAGGCACGGTCAGCCGGGCCATTGAGCGCAACGAAAAGCTCGGCCTGCCTACCGACTACTGGAACCTGCCCCTGCCCCAGGAAACCAAGGACTACGTGCCCAAGTTCCTGGCGCTGTCCCAAGTGGTGCTAGCCCCCGAGGCCTACGGCGTCAACCTGAGCCCGATTGCCAACACGCCGTACTTCGAAGTGGTTGAAGTCAAGCAAAGCATGGACCTGTCCCGGGTTGCCGCGCTGGCCGAGATCGACGAAGACGAACTGTTCCAGCTCAACCCGGCCCTGAAACAACGCACCACCCTGGACGGCCCGCAGCATTTGCTCGTGCCCAGCTCCAAGGCGCAGTTGCTCACCAGCACACTTTCGACGATGAAGCCCGAAGAATTGCTGGCGATGCGCCCTAAAAAGCAGGTGTTCGACGAAGTTGAGAGCACGCGGGTGGCCGGGCGTACCCGCAACTACAAGGTGCGCAGTGGCGACAACCTCACGCTGATCGCCAAGGCGAACAAGGTCGATGTGCATGACCTGCAGCGCTGGAACAAGCTCAATGGCCAGGCCCTCAAGGTCGGCCAGACCCTGGTGATGCAGGACACCCGCAAACTGGTGGCCAGCAGCAAGAAGCCGGTGCAGTACAAGGTCAAGAAAGGCGACTCGCTGTACATCGTCGCCAAGCGTTTCAACGTGGAGATGCAACATCTCAAGCGTTGGAACCCGCGTACTGGCCAGGCGTTGAAGCCGGGGCAGATGCTGGTGGTTTCCGGGCCACGCTAAGCCCCCTTCAGCATTGAGCTGGCTTGTGTGGGAGCTGGCTTGCCTGCGATAGCATCACCTCGATGTAACAGATGTACCGAGGTGCCTGCATCGCAGGCAAGCCAGCTCCCACATTTGATCTTCACCCAATTCGATACCTTCCCAACCCTGACCCCAGGGCTTTTCAACAGCCTTTTTCCAACCGGAACAAGCTGTTACTGTACCGATCATAAAGCCCAAGCCGCCTGGATCGGATCTCTGACTTGAAGCGTCCCCTCCTTCTACTAATAAGTCTGGCCTTGAGCTTTGCTGCGAACGCGACGATTACCGAGAGCCACGGTTATACGCAGTTCGGCAGACTCAAGTACCCGGCAAAATTCACCCACTTCGATTGGGTAAACCCTGCAGCGCCCAAAGGTGGGACATTGCGGGTCATGGCATTTGGCACCTTCGACACCCTCAACCCCTACACCTTCAAGGGCACCAGCCCGGTTTCCACGCCCAACTTCCTGCAATACGGCGTCAACGAGCTGAACGAGCCGCTGATGGTCGGCACCGGCCAGTACGCGCCTTCCGGTGACGAGCCCACCTCCAGCTACGGGCTGATCGCCCAATCGGTGGAGTACAGCGAGGACCGCAGTTGGGTGGTGTTCAACCTGCGCCCGGAGGCACGTTTTCATGATGGCAAGCCTATCACCGCCTATGACGTGGCGTTTTCCTATCGCACCCTGCTCACCGAAGGCCACCCGCAGTACCGCACCAACCTGCAGGAAGTGGCGCGGGTCGACATCCTCAACCGCCATCGCATCCGGTTTGTGTTTAAGCGCGCCGGCAACCCGCTGCTGATCCTGCGCCTGGGCGAGTTGCCGGTACTGCCCCAGCATTACTGGAAGAACCGCGACTTCAAGGCCACCACCTTCGAGCCGCCCTTGGGCAGCGGGCCCTATCGCATCACCAAGGTCACCCCGGGCCGCCAACTGGTGTTCGAGCGGGTCAAGGATTATTGGGGCAAAGACCTGCCGGTCAACCAGGGTTTCTACAACTACGACAAGGTCGAAGTGGAGTTCTACCGCGACAGCGACGTGGCTTTCGAAGCCTTCAAGGCTGGCGAATTCGATATCTATATCGAACACCAGGCCAAGAACTGGGCCACCGGCTACAACTTTCCGGCGGTCAACCGCGGCGACGTGATCAAGGCGCAGATCGCCCACCAGATCCCGACCCAGAGCCAGGGCCTGTTCATGAACACGCGGCGGCCGACCTTCAGCCAGACCAAAGTGCGTGAGGCGCTCGGGTTGATGTTCGATTTTGAATGGACCAACCGCACCCTGTTCAGCAGCGCCTATAAACGCACGCTGAGTTACTACCCCAACAGCGAGTTTGCTGCGACCGGGGTACCGGTGGGGCATGAATGGCTGATGCTCTCGCCCTACCGCGATCAGTTGCCGCCCAACCTGTTCACCCAAGCCTTCAGCCTGCCGCAGACCGACGGGCGGGGTATTCCGCGCGAAACGCTGCGCCGCGCCCTGGCGTTGCTCGGCGAAGCCGGCTGGAAACTCTCCGACCAGCGCCTGCTCGACAGCAAGGGCCAACCGCTGCGCTTCGAGATTCTACTGGTCAACCCGAACCTTGAACGCATCCTGCAGCCCTACGTCGAGAACCTCAAAAGCATCGGCATCGACGCGCGCCTGCGCACCGTTGACCGGGCGCAATACAAACAGCGCCTGGATCAGTTCGACTACGACATGGTCCTGATCACCCTCAACCAGACCTTGAGCCCCGGCCTTGAGCAGTGGCAGTACTTCCACTCCAGCCAGGCGGCCATCAAGGGCAGCAAAAACTACGCCGGCATCACCAACCCGGTGGTCGACCACCTGCTGGATCAACTGCTGGCGGCGCAGACCCGCGAAGAACAATTGGCCGCCGGCCGCGCCCTCGACCGGGTGCTGCTGTGGCAGCACTACAGTATTCCCAACTGGTACCTCAACTATCATCGCTTGGCGTACCGCAACCGGTTCGCCTTTGTCACCACGCCGCCCTACAGCCTGGGCCTGAGCGCATGGTGGCTGAAAGCTTCGGAGAAAGCCCAATGATGACTTTGCGCACCGCCTTGTTTGGCGCCTTGTTAGCGTGCGGTGCAGCCAACGCCGCGCCGCAACATGCGCTGACGCTGTACAGCGAACCACCCAAGTACCCCGCCGACTTCAAGCATTTCGACTATGTAAACCCCGACGCGCCCAAGGGTGGCACCTTCCGTGAATCGAGCATGGGCGGCTTCGACAGCCTCAACCCCTACATCAGCAAGGGCGTGCCCGCAGACAACCTGCCGCTGATCTACGACACCCTAGCCATGCAAAGCCTGGACGAGCCCGTCACCGAATACGGCCTGGTGGCCGGCAAGATCGAAAAGGCCCCGGACAACAGCTGGGTGCGCTTCTACCTGCGCCCCGAAGCGCGCTTCCATGATGGCCACCCGATCCGGGCCGAAGACGTGGTGTTCACCTTCCAGGCGCTGATCAAGGACGGTTCGCCGCTCTACCGCAACTACTATGCCGACGTCGACGAAGTGGTCGCCGAAGACCCGCTGCGTGTGCTGTTCAAGTTCAAGCGCACCAATAACCGTGAATTGCCGCTGATCCTCGGCCAATTGCCGGTATTGCCCAAGCATTGGTGGGCGACGCGCGACTTTGCCAAGGGCAACCTGGAAATTCCGCTGGGCAGCGGCCCGTACAAGGTTGCCGAGGTCAAGCCGGGGCGCATGGTGCGCTATGAGCGAGTCAAGGACTACTGGGCCAAGGACCTGCCGGTGACCCAGGGCTTCTACAACTTCGATAACCGCATCACCGACTACTACCGTGACAGCACCGTGGCCCTTGAAGCCTTGAAGGCCGGGCAGTTCGACTACTGGCTGGAGTTCAGCGCCAAAAACTGGGCCAACGCCTACAACATTCCGGCCGTGGCCCAGGGCCGATTGATCAAGGAAGAAATCCCCAACGGCAACCCCACTGGCATGCAGGGATTTGTGTTCAATACGCGTAAACCGATGTTCCAGGATGTGCGGGTGCGCAAGGCCATCAGTCTGTTGCTGGATTTCGAGTGGAGCAACAAACAGCTGTTCAATGGCGCCTACACCCGCACCCGCAGCTACTTCGAAAACTCGGAGATGGCCGCCACCGGCCTGCCCGGCCCGGCGGAAACCGCCATCCTCGCGCCGTTTCGCGACAAGCTCCCCGCCGAGGTCTTCACCCAAGCTTTCGAGCCGGCCAAAACCGACGGCAGCGGCATGATCCGCACCCAGCAGCGTGAAGCCTACCAACTGTTGCAAGAGGCTGGCTGGAAGATCGTTGACGACAAGATGGTCGACACCACCGGCAAGCCGGTAAACATCGAGTTCCTGTTGACCCAGACCGATTTCGAACGGGTACTGCTGCCCTTCAAGCGCAACCTGGCGGACCTCGGGATCAACCTGGTGATCCGCCGCGTTGACGTATCGCAGTACATCAACCGCCTGCGCTCGCGGGACTTCGACATGCTGGTGGGCAGCTTCCCGCAGTCCACCTCGCCGGGTAACGAGCAGCGCGAGTTCTGGTCGTCCGCTGCCGCCGACAAATCCGGCAGCCGCAACTACATGGGCCTCAAGGACCCGGTGGTCGACCAACTCGTCGAAGAATTGATCAACGCCGACTCGCGCCAAAGCTTGGTCGACCACGCCAAGGCGTTGGATCGGGTCTTGCAGTTTGGCTACTACGTGATCCCCAACTGGCACATCAAGACCTACCGCGTGGCGTACTGGGATCACTTGGGTCACCCCAAGGTCCCGCCACGCTACGACGTCGGCACGGCCACCTGGTGGGCCAAACCTGAAGTCAAACCTGCCGTCGATACTGTCCAAAGCGCCGATCCGGCGAGCGGAGGCGATTAAATGCTGGCCTATATTGTTCGCCGCCTGTTGCTGATCATCCCCACACTGTTCGGGATCTTGCTGATCAACTTCATCATCATTCAGGCTGCCCCCGGTGGCCCGGTGGAACAGATGATCGCCAAACTCGAAGGGTTCGACGGCGCCACCAGCCGCATCGCCGGTGGCGGCGCCGAGGTCTCGGTGGCCGGCTCCAGTTACCGGGGCGCCCAGGGCCTGGACCCGGCGCTGATCAAGGAAATCGAAAAGATGTACGGCTTCGACAAGTCGGCGCCGGAACGTTTGTGGATCATGGTCAAGAACTATGCACGCCTGGATTTCGGCGACAGCTTCTTTCGCGACGCCAAGGTCATTGACCTGATCAAGGAAAAGATGCCGGTGTCCATCTCCCTCGGGTTATGGAGCACGCTGATCATGTACCTGGTGTCGATCCCGCTGGGCATCGCCAAGGCCACGCGGCATGGCAGCCACTTCGATGTGTGGACCAGTTCGGCGATCATCGTCGGCTATGCGATCCCGGCGTTTTTGTTCGCGATCCTGCTGATCGTGGTGTTTGCCGGCGGCAGCTACCTGGACTGGTTCCCCTTGCGCGGGCTGACCTCCAACAACTTCGAAGAGCTGAGTTGGGGCGGCAAGATTCTCGATTATTTCTGGCACCTGGCCCTGCCCGTCACCGCACTGGTGATCGGCAACTTCGCAACCATGACCCTGCTCACCAAAAACAGCTTCCTCGACGAAATCAACAAACAGTACGTGGTCACCGCCAAAGCCAAAGGCCTGACCAACCACCGCGTGCTTTACGGCCATGTGTTTCGTAACGCCATGCTGCTGGTGATTGCCGGTTTCCCTTCGGCATTTATCGGGATTTTCTTCACCGGCTCATTGCTGGTCGAGGTGATCTTTTCCCTCGACGGCCTGGGCCTGATGAGCTTTGAAGCGGCGATCAACCGCGATTACCCGGTGGTGTTCGGCACGCTGTTTATCTTCACCTTGCTGGGGCTGATCGTGAAGTTGATCGGCGACCTCACCTACACCCTGGTCGATCCGCGTATCGACTTCGCCAGCCGGGAGCATTGAGATGAATCTGTCCCCCCTCAATCGCCGCCGGTTCGAGCGCTTCAAAGCCAACAAACGTGGCTGGTGGTCGCTGTGGCTGTTCCTGATTCTGTTTGTGCTGAGCCTGGGCGCCGAGTTGATTGCCAACGACAAACCGCTGGCAGTCCATTACGACGGTGGCTGGTATTTCCCGGCGCTTAAACGCTACCCGGAGACCACCTTTGGCGGCGAGTTCCCGCTGGAAGCCAACTACAAGAGCCCCTATATCCAGGAACTGCTCAAGGCCAAGGACGCCTGGACACTGTGGGCGCCCATCCCGTTCAGTTACCAGAGCATCAACTATGACCTGAAAGTACCCGCCCCCGCGCCGCCGTCTTCGGTGAACCTGCTGGGCACCGACGACCAGGGCCGCGATGTGCTGGCGCGCGTGATCTACGGCTTTCGTGTGTCGGTGCTGTTTGCCCTGACGCTGACCGTGCTCAGCTCGATCATCGGCGTTGTCGCCGGCGCCTTGCAGGGCTTCTATGGCGGCTGGGTCGACCTGGCCGGGCAGCGTTTCCTGGAGATCTGGTCGGGTTTGCCGGTGCTCTACCTGCTGATCATCCTTGCCAGCTTTGTGCAGCCCAACTTCTGGTGGCTGCTGGGCATCATGCTGCTGTTTTCGTGGATGAGCCTGGTGGACGTGGTGCGTGCCGAGTTCCTGCGCGGGCGCAACCTGGAATACGTGCGTGCCGCCCGAGCGCTGGGCATGCAGAACGGCGCGATCATGTTCCGGCATATCCTGCCCAATGCCATGGTCTCGACCATGACCTTTATGCCGTTCATCCTCACCGGCGCCATCGGCACCCTTACCGCCCTGGATTTTCTCGGCTTTGGCCTGCCAGCGGGCTCGCCGTCCCTGGGCGAACTGGTGGCCCAGGGCAAATCCAACCTGCAAGCGCCGTGGCTGGGCATGAGTGCGTTTGCCGTGCTGGCGATCATGTTGAGTTTGCTGGTGTTTATCGGCGAGTCCGCTCGCGACGCCTTCGACCCGAGGAAATGAGATGAACCAGGACAATCTGATCGAAGTCCGCGACCTCTGCGTCGAGTTCGTCACCGGCGACAATCACCACCGCGTGGTCAACCACGTCAGCTTCGATATCAAGCGCGGCGAAACCCTGGCACTGGTGGGTGAAAGCGGCTCGGGCAAATCGGTGACCGCCCACTCGATCCTGCGTCTGCTGCCCTACCCGCTGGCGCGGCACCCGGCCGGCACCATCAGTTACGCCGGGCATGATCTGCTGACCCTCAAAGAGAAAACCATCCGGCATATTCGCGGCAACCGCATTGCGATGATCTTTCAGGAGCCAATGACCTCGCTGAACCCGCTTCACTCCATCGAGAAGCAGATCAACGAAGTGCTCGGCCTGCACAAAGGCCTCACCGGCAAGGTCGCGACCCGGCGCACCCTGGAACTGCTCGAACTGGTGGGCATTCCCGAGCCGCACAAACGCCTCAAAGCCTTGCCCCACGAACTGTCCGGAGGCCAGCGCCAGCGGGTGATGATCGCCATGGCCCTGGCCAACGAACCCGAACTGCTGATCGCCGACGAGCCGACCACGGCCCTCGACGTCACCGTGCAATTGAAGATCCTGGAGCTGCTCAAAGAACTGCAGGCCAGGTTGGGCATGGCCTTGCTGCTGATCAGCCATGACCTGAATCTGGTGCGGCGCATCGCCCACCGCGTGTGTGTGATGCAGCAAGGTTGCATCGTTGAACAGGCGGATTGCGAGACGCTGTTTCAGTCACCTCAGCACCCTTACACCCAGGAGCTGCTGGCGGCGGAGCCCAGCGGTGGGCCAGCCAGTAACGAGGCCGGGCCGCCGCTGTTGGAAGTTGACGACCTGAAGGTCTGGTTCCCGATCAAAAAGGGCTTTTTGCGCAACACCGTCGATTACGTCAAGGCGGTGGATGGCATCAACTTCAGCCTGCCCCAGGGCCAGACGCTGGGCATCGTCGGCGAAAGCGGCTCGGGCAAGTCCACCCTGGGCCTGGCGATTCTGCGTTTGATCGCCAGCAAGGGCGGGATTCGCTTTGAAGGCCAGCAGCTTGACCGCTTGACTCAGCAACAGGTGCGCCCACTGCGACGCGAGATGCAGGTGGTGTTTCAAGACCCGTTCGGCAGCTTGAGCCCGCGAATGTGTGTGAGTGAGATTGTGGGTGAAGGGTTGCGTATTCATAAGATGGGTACGCCGGCCGAGCAGGAAGTGGCGATTATTGCGGCGCTCAAGGAAGTGGGCCTGGACCCGGACTCGCGGCATCGTTACCCCCATGAGTTTTCCGGCGGGCAGCGTCAACGCATCGCCATCGCCCGTGCCCTGGTGCTCAAACCGCGCTTGATACTGCTCGATGAACCGACCTCGGCACTGGACCGCACGGTGCAGCGGCAAGTGGTGGAGTTGTTGCGGGGTTTGCAGGCCAAGTACAACCTGACATACCTGTTTATCAGCCATGATTTGGCGGTGGTGAAGGCCTTGAGTCACCAGTTGATGGTGGTCAAGCATGGGCAGGTGGTGGAACAAGGGGACGCGGCGGGGATCTTTGCGGATCCGCAGCATGCTTATACGCGGCAGTTGTTGGAAGCGGCGTTTTTGGTGCCTGCTGTTGTGGTTTGATCGTGTGCATATCCGTTATTTAGGTAACGGCAACTGCGGAGCCATACTCGATCAACTGTGGGAGCTGGCTTGCCTGCGATGCAGACACCTCGGTGGGTCAGGTACACCGAGTTGATGCTATCGCAGGCAAGCCAGCTCCCACAGAGAAGCAGATCACCTCAATTACCCTACTCCACCACAAGATGGAACTTTGCCAACAAAAAACCGCCTGAATCCGGTAGGCTCACCCTTTTTACTTCAAGGAGTTACCCCCATGGCCAAAGCCACCGCCCGCCACATCCTCGTTTCCTCCGAAGACAAGTGCAACGAACTCAAGGCCCAGA
Source organism: Pseudomonas sp. Xaverov 259 (assembly GCF_019352915.1). Lineage (NCBI taxonomy): Bacteria > Pseudomonadati > Pseudomonadota > Gammaproteobacteria > Pseudomonadales > Pseudomonadaceae > Pseudomonas > Pseudomonas sp. Xaverov 259. The sequence goes on from NZ_JAAAFV010000017.1 coordinate 101,765, forward strand.
TCGAAGGCGGCGCCGATTTCGCAGAAATCGCCAAAGCCAACTCCAGCTGCCCATCCAGCCGTCAAGGCGGTGACCTGGGTTCGTTCGGCCCAGGCCAGATGGTCAAGGAATTCGACACCGTCGTCTTCAGCGCCCCGGTCAACACCGTGCAAGGCCCGGTAAAAACCCAGTTCGGCTACCACCTGCTGGAAGTCACCAGCCGCCAGGATTGATCCTGTCTGCACTGATGCTATAAACAACGGCCCGCCTTTTGGTGGGCCGTTGTGCATCAGGTGACGGGCACCCCATAAGCCGTTAACGTACAAATCCCTATTACTATTCACCCGGCGCTCAAGGCTGATAATGCGATTGGTTTTTTCCACAAAACTCTTCAGCTCCACCCTGGCCCTGCTACTGGCCAGCACCGCCGTGATCGCGGCCCCGCAAGCCTACCTCACGGTGTACGGCGAGCCAGCCAAGTACCCCACCGGCTTCACCCATTTCGACTACGCCAACCCGAATGCGCCCAAAGGCGGCAGCCTGCGCCGCTCGGCCATCGAGATCGGGCGCTTTGACCACGTGCTGCCGTATATCGACAAAGGCATCGGTGTCTCCCAGGTCGACGGCTGGCTCTATGCCCCACTGGCCCAGCGCTCCCTGGATGAGCCCTACACCGTCTACGGCCTGGTCGCCGAAAAAATGGAACGCGCCGAAGACGGCCTGTCGCTGCGCTTCTACCTCAACCCCAAGGCACGTTTTGCCGATGGCACGCCGATCACCGCCGAAGACGTACGCTACAGCTTCGACCTGCTGATGACCCAAGGCAGCCTGCGCTTTCGCACGCTGTTTGCCGACGTCAAACACGTCGAAGTCGAAGGCGAGCGCCAGGTGCGCTTCGACTTTTCCAGCAATGAAAACCGCACCCTGCCCCTGGATATCGCCACCCTGCCGGTGTTCCCCGAGCATTGGTGGAAAACCCGCGACTTCGCCAACGGAGGCGGCTACGAAGCCCCGCTGGGCAGCGGCCCGTATAAAATCAGCAAGATCGACTCCGGCAGCACCATCACCTTCACCCGCGACCCCGACTGGTGGGGCAAGGACTTGCCCGTCAGCCGCGGCCTGTACAACTTCGATCACCTGAGCCTGGAGTACTTCGGCGACACCGAAGTAGCCCGCCAGGTGCTGCGCGGCGGTGCCTATGACTTCAACCGCGAGTTCTCCGCCACCGGCTACTCCATCGGCTACAACGGCCCGGCCCTCGACGATGGCCGCCTGCAACGTGCGCACTTGGCCAAGGAGATGCCGCAACCGGCCCAGGGCTATGTGTTCAACGTGCAAAAGCCGATGTTCAAGGATCGCCGCGTGCGCCAGGCGCTGGCGATGCTGTGGGACTTCGAATGGGCCAACCGGCAGATGATGCGCAACCTGTACATCCGCCAGCAGAGCTTCTTCTCCAATAGCCCGCTGGCCGCCAGCCAACCGCCAACCCCAGAGGAACTGGCGATTCTTGAGCCTCTGCGCGGCCAGGTTCCCGACGAAGTGTTCACCCAAGTGTTCAAGGCGCCGGTCACCGACGGCAGCGGCATGATCCGTGACAAACAGCTGCAAGCCCTGGCACTGCTCGAAGAGGCCGGCTGGAAACCCAAGGGCGACAAGCTGGTCAACGCCGACGGCGAGCCGCTGGAGTTTACCTTCCTCAATGCCCAGGCCGGCCTGGAACGCCTGTTGCTGCCGTACAAACGCAACCTGGCGCAGATCGGCATCACCCTCAATATCCGCCGCATCGACTCTTCCCAGTACGTTAACCGCTTGATGGCGCGTGATTACGACATGATCGTGATCGGCTTCCCCGTCACCACCTCGCCAGGCATGGAGCTGTACAACTACTTCGGCTCGCAGGCCGCCTACGACCCAGGCGCGAATAACTACATGGTGCTTAAAGACCCCGCCGTCGACACCCTGATCAGCGGGCTGGTCAAAGCCAACACCCAGGCACAGATGCTCACCTACGCCCATGCGCTGGACCGCGTGCTGCAATGGAATTACCTGTGGATCCCCAACTACTACCCGCCCGGCACCTCGGCGGCGTGGTGGAACCGCTTCGGCCGCCCGGCCATCGAGGCCAAGAACGACGAGGCGCTGGAAACCTGGTGGGAAATCAGCCCCACACCGTTGACCAATGAGCAGATGAACGCCGAGCTGAAAAAACGCGGAGGAACGCGCTGATGTTTGCCTATATCGTGCGGCGCCTGCTGCTGATCATCCCCACGCTGGTGATTATCCTGCTAGTCAATTTCGTGATCGTGCAGGCCGCGCCTGGCGGCCCGGTTGAACAGGCCATTGCCCACCTGCAAGGCATCGGTGGTGGCGGCATCGGCAGTGGTGGTGGCGAAGCCGTTAACGGCTCGCGCGCCAGCCGTGGCCTGGACCCCAAACTGATCAAGGACATCGAAAAACAGTACGGCTTCGACAAGCCCGCGCCGGAACGCCTGTGGCTGATGCTCAAGAACTACGCCCAGCTGGATTTCGGCAACAGCTTCTTTCGCGGCAAAAGCGTGATCGACCTGATCCTGGAAAAAATGCCGGTGACCATTTCCCTCGGTTTATGGGCCACCTTGATCACCTATCTGGTGTCGATCCCCTTGGGAATTCGCAAGGCCGTGCGCCACGGCAGCAGCTTTGACGTGTGGAGCAGCACCGCGATTGTCATCGGCTATGCCATGCCGGCCTTCCTGTTTGCGATGTTCCTGATCGTGCTGTTCGCCGGTGGCACCTCGCTGAACTGGTTCCCGGTGCGCGGGTTGGTCTCGGAGAACTTCGACGAACTCAGCACAATCGGCAAGATTGCCGACTACTTCTGGCACCTGGTGTTGCCCGTCACCGCGTTGGTGATCGGCGGTTTCGCCACGCTGACCATCCTCACCAAAAACTCATTCCTCAATGAAATCACGCGCCAATACGTGGTCACCGCTCGCGCCAAGGGCTTGAGTGAACGCCGCGTGCTCTACGGCCATGTGTTTCGCAACGCCATGCTGCTAGTGATCTCGGGGATTCCCCAGGCCTTTATCAGCGTGTTTTTTGCCGGTTCCCTGCTCATTGAGGTGATCTTTTCCCTTGATGGCCTGGGCCGCATGAGTTACGAAGCCGCCGTGTCCCGCGACTACCCGGTGGTGTTTGGCTCGTTGTTTATCTTCACCCTGTTCGGGCTCTTGATAAAACTCATCGGCGACCTCTGCTACACCCTGGTGGACCCGCGTATCGACTTCGCCGCGAGGAACGCCTGATGTTAAATCTGTCTCCGGTGGCCCGTCGGCGTTTCGAGCGTTTCAAGAAGAACCGCCGTGGCTGGTGGTCGCTGTGGCTGTTTATCGGCCTGTTTATCCTGACCTTGGGCGGCGAGTTGATCGCCAATGACAAGCCCTTGGTGCTGAGCTTCAAGAACGAGCTGTATTTCCCGGTGTTCAAGCGCTACACCGAGCAGCAGTTCGGCGGCCAGCTGCCCTTCCAGGCCGACTACCGCAGTGACTACGTGCAAAAGCTGATCAAGCAGGACGGCGGCTGGATGCTGTTCCCGCCCGTCCCGTTCAGCGACGACACGCCTAACTACGAACTGACCCGCCCTGCCCCCAGCCCGCCCTCGACGGTGAACTGGCTGGGCACTGACGATCAATCCCGCGATGTGCTGGCGCGGGTGATCTTTGGCGCACGGGTGTCGATCCTGTTTGCCCTGGCGCTCACCGCCATCAGTGCCGCCATCGGCATTGCCGCCGGCGCGTTGCAGGGTTACTACGGCGGCTGGGTCGACCTGCTCGGCCAGCGCATCCTCGAAGTGTGGTCCGGGCTGCCGGTGCTGTACCTGCTGATCATTCTGTCCGGTTTTGTCGAGCCGAATTTCTGGTGGCTGCTGGGGATCATGGCGCTGTTTTCCTGGCTGGCCCTGGTGGACGTGGTGCGCGCCGAGTTCCTGCGCGGGCGCAACCTGGAATACGTCAAGGCTGCGCGCGCCTTGGGGCTGGGCGACGGCAAGATCATTCGCCGGCATATCCTGCCCAATGCCATGACCGCCACTTTGAGCTACCTGCCGTTTATCCTGACCGGGGCGATTTCGACCCTGAGCGCCCTGGATTTTCTCGGTTTCGGCATGCCCGCCGGCAGTGCATCCCTGGGCGAGCTGATCGCCCAGGGCAAGCAGAACCTGCAAGCACCGTGGCTGGGCCTGACGGCGTTTTTTACCTTGGCGCTGATCCTGTCGCTGCTGGTCTTTATCGGCGAGGCATTGCGTGATGCCTTCGACCCACGCTCATGAGTAATTGCGTATGAACCTGATCGAGATCCGCGACCTCTGTGTCGCCTTCAACGGCCAGACCGTGGTGAGCAACCTGTGCCTGGACGTGCGCCCTGGCGAATGCCTGGCATTGGTGGGCGAGTCGGGTTCGGGCAAGTCAGTGACCGCCCACTCGATTCTGCAACTGCTGCCTGAGGCCGGCACGCACACCACCGGCTCGGTGAAGTATCGCGGCCAGGAGCTGATCGGCGCCTCGGCGGCCACCTTGCAGAAGTTGCGCGGCAACCGCATTGCGATGATTTTCCAGGAGCCGATGACCTCGCTCAACCCGCTGCACAGCATCGAAAAGCAGATCGGCGAAACCCTGCTGCTGCACAAGGGCCTGGGCGGCAAGGCAGCGCAGGCGCGCATTCTGGAGCTGCTCGAGCTGGTAGGTATTCAGAAGCCGCAAGAGCGACTCAAGGCTTACCCGCATCAACTCTCCGGTGGCCAGCGCCAGCGGGTGATGATCGCCATGGCCCTGGCCTGCGAGCCGGAACTGCTGATTGCCGATGAACCCACCACCGCGCTGGACGTGACCGTGCAACGCAAGATCCTGCTGCTGCTCAAGTCCTTGCAACAACGCCTGGGCATGTCGCTGCTGCTGATCAGCCACGACCTCAACCTGGTGCGCAGCATTGCCCAGCGCGTGTGCGTGATGCGCGCCGGGGAAATTGTCGAGCAGGCCGACTGCGAAACGCTGTTCACGGCGCCGCAACACCCTTACAGCCGCCTGCTGTTGGATGCCGAGCCGGCCGGCGATGCGCTGTGCAGTGATGAACGCGAAACCGTATTGCAAGTTGACGACCTGAGCGTGCAATTCCCCCTCGGCGGCGGGTTGTTCAGGCGCAAAACCTGGCTGCGCGCAGTCGACGGCATCAGCCTTAGCGTGCAGCGCGGCAAGACCTTGGGGATCGTCGGCGAGTCCGGCTCGGGCAAGTCCACACTGGGCCAGGCGATCCTGCGGTTGCTCGATTCCACCGGCAGTATCCGTTTTCAGGGTGAAGCCCTCGACCCGCTGAACAACCAGCAGATGCGCCCCTGGCGCAAGCAGATGCAGGTGGTGTTCCAGGACCCGTTCGGCAGCCTCAGCCCGCGCATGTCGGTGCAGCAGATCATCAGCGAGGGCCTGGAAGTGCATGCGCCCTGCAGCCTGGCCGAGCGTGATGCGCAGGTCACTCAGGTGCTCAAGGATGTAGGGCTCGACCCCGAAAGCCGCCACCGTTACCCGCATGAGTTTTCCGGCGGCCAACGCCAACGCATCGCCATCGCCCGCGCCCTGGTGCTTAAGCCAGCACTGATGCTGCTGGACGAGCCGACCTCGGCCCTCGACCGCACCGTGCAGAAACAAGTGGTGGCGCTGCTGCGTGAACTGCAGGAAAAATACGGCCTGACCTACCTGTTTATCAGCCACGACCTGGCGGTGGTGCGGGCCATGGCCCATGACATGATCGTGATCAAGGACGGCAAGGTGGTGGAGCGCGGCGCGAGCCATGTGGTGTTCGACGCGCCGCAGCATCCTTACACCAAAGAGCTGCTGGCCGCAGCGCACATTCCTTTATGAGATTGTTCCCACGCTCCGCGTGGGAACACAGCCTGGGACGCTCCGCGTCCCGCTCGCCAAGTGACGCGGAGCGTCATGGGAGGCATTCCCACGCAGAGCGTGGGAACGATCACATCACAGGATTCGGCACACATGAACATCAGCGACAGCCTCAAGGACTACCAGCAGGTTCGCGGCCTGGCCATCCAGTCGCTGTTCGAGATTATCGAGCAGTCCAGCGAAGGCACGGTGATTGTCGATCGCGACGCGAATATCGTGTGGATGAACGAGCGCTACGCCAAGCGTTTCGGCCTTAAAAGCGCCGATGAAGCCATCGGCCAGCCGTGCGAGCAGGTGATCTCCAACAGCCTGTTACGCCAGGTGGTGCGCAACGACCAGCCGATTCTGCTGGATATCCAGGACACACCCAAAGGCCCGTTGGTGGTGATGCGCCTGCCGATCCACGATGACGCAGGCGCGGTGATCGGCGCGATCGGGTTTGCGCTGTTCGATGAGCTGCGCAACTTGTCGCCGCTGATCGAGCGCTACCTGAGCATGCAGCAGGAGCTGGCCTCCACCCGTTCGCTGTTGCGATCACGCCAGAGCAAATACAACTTCGCGCATTTTATCGGCACCAGCGCCGCCAGCCTGGAAGTCAAACGCCGGGCGCGGCGCAGTGCGAGTGCCGAGTCGCCAGTGTTGCTGCTGGGTGAGACCGGCACCGGTAAAGAGCTGTTGGCCCAGGCCATCCATGGCGCCTCCACACGCGCCCACAAGGCGTTTGTCAGTATCAACAGCGCGGCCATTCCCGGCGACCTGCTCGAAGCCGAGTTCTTCGGCACCGCACCGGGCGCTTTCACCGGCGCCGACCGCAAGGGCCGCCCCGGCAAATTGCAGATCGCCCAGGGCGGCACACTGTTCCTCGATGAAATCGGCGACATGCCGCTGCCGCTGCAAAGCAAGCTGCTGCGCGTGTTGCAGGAAAAGGAATACGAACCGGTGGGTTCCAACGAGATGGTGCACAGCGATGTACGGGTGATAGCCGCCACGTCCATGGACCTGGAAGCGGCGATCAAGCGCGGCGAGTTCCGGGCGGATCTGTATTACCGCTTAAACGTGCTGCCGATCCAGGTGCCGCCGCTGCGTGAGCGCCTGGAAGATATTCCGGCGTTGACCGAGGCGATTCTTGAGGAACTGCGCAGCCAGCATGAGCTTGACCGCGAAGCCCTGGCGCTGCTGGCGCAGCACGCGTGGCCAGGCAATATCCGTGAGCTGCGCAACGTGTTGGAACGTGCGGCGTTGTTGAGTGATGACCTGGTGCTGGACGCCAGGGAAATTCGTGCGGCGATCGGGACGTTCAGCCCGGTGGCGCGTGGAGCCGCGGAAACGGTGGAGGGCGAGACGTTTGCGGCAGCGCGGGAGCGCTTTGATCGGCAGGTAATTGCGGCGGCGCTCAAGGCCTGTGAAGGCAATGTGGTGGAAGCGGCCAAGCGGCTGGGGCTGGGTAGATCGACCCTGTACAAGAAGATGGTGGCGCTGGGCATCAGCGAATCTCAATAAAGAGACATACATCTCATTAAAAAGACAATCTAATGTGGGAGCGGGCTTGCTCGCGAATGCGGTGTATCAGCCAGCAAAATTGTTGCTGAACCACCGCATTCGCGAGCAAGCCCGCTCCCACATTGGATATGTACTTGTCTCTGATTCGAGACAAAATGCAAAATCTTAGTTATAAAAATTATAAATATGTATATATTTCAATAAGTTAGTTACTTGGCACACATCTCGCTATAGCCCCTCTCCAACGCGTTACCCCCACAAAAATAACAATTCGATCTGGAGACACACCATGAGTGTGATCATTGCCCTGGCAGCCCTCGCGCTGCTAATGCTGGCTGCCTACCGTGGCTACAGCGTTATCCTGTTTGCCCCCATCGCCGCCCTCGGCGCCGTGCTGCTCACCGACCCGTCCGCCGTCGCCCCTGCGTTTACCGGGGTGTTCATGGAGAAAATGGTCGGTTTTATCAAACTGTATTTCCCGGTGTTCCTGCTCGGCGCGGTGTTTGGCAAGCTGATCGAGCTGTCGGGCTTTTCGCGCTCGATTGTGGCCGCCGCCATCCGCTTGCTCGGCACGCGCCAGGCGATGCTAGTGATTGTGCTGGTCTGCGCCCTGCTCACCTACGGCGGCGTGTCGCTGTTTGTGGTGGTGTTTGCGGTGTACCCGTTTGCGGCGGAGATGTTCCGCCAGAGCGATATTCCCAAGCGCCTGATCCCGGCGACCATCGCCCTCGGTGCGTTTTCGTTCACCATGGACGCCCTGCCCGGCACGCCGCAGATCCAGAACATCATCCCCAGCACCTTCTTCAACACCACCGCCTGGGCGGCGCCATGGCTGGGCCTGATCGGCACGGTCTTCGTGTTCTGCACCGGCATGCTCTACCTGGCGCGCCAGCGCAACAAGGCGCAACGCGCCGGTGAAGGCTATGGCACCGAGCTGCGCAATGAGCCGGAAACCGCCGACAACCTGGCGCTGCCCAACCCGTGGATCGCGCTGTCGCCGCTGATTCTGGTGGGCGTGATGAACCTGCTGTTCACCCACTGGATCCCGCAATGGTACGGCAAGACCCACAGCCTCAGCCTGCCGGGCATGAGCACGCCGGTGACCACCGAAATTGCCAAGCTTACGGCGATTTGGGCGGTGCAGGCGGCCTTGCTGGTGGGCATCGTCATGGTGCTGGTGTTCGGCTGGTCGGCGATCAAAAGCAAACTCGCCGAAGGCAGTAAAAGCGCGGTCAGCGGCGCGCTGCTGGCGGCCATGAACACCGCCTCGGAATACGGCTTTGGCGCGGTGATCGCCTCGCTGCCAGGCTTTCTGGTACTGGCGGACTGGCTCAAGGGCATCCCCAACCCGCTGGTCAACGAAGCGATTACCGTGACCTTGCTGGCCGGTATTACTGGCTCCGCGTCGGGCGGCATGAGCATCGCCTTGGCGGCGATGTCCGAGAGCTTTATTTCGGCGGCCCATGCGGCCAATATCCCCCTTGAAGTGCTGCACCGGGTCGCGGCCATGGCCAGCGGCGGCATGGACACCCTGCCCCACAACGGCGCGGTGATCACCCTGCTGGCGGTCACCGGGCTGACCCACCGCGAAGCCTACAAGGACATTTTCGGCATCACGATCATCAAGACCCTCGCGGTCTTCGTGGTGATCGGTACTTTCTACGCCACCGGCATTGTGTGAGGTTTTCATGACGACTTTGAACGGCAAGACCGCCCTGGTTACCGGCTCCACCAGCGGCATCGGTTTGGGCATCGCACTGAGCCTGGCCAAGGCCGGTGCCAACCTGATCCTCAACGGCTTCGGCGACGCCAGTGTGGTGATCGCCCAGGTACAGGCGTTCGGCGGCAAGGTCGGGCATCACCCGGCGGACGTCAGCGACCCGGCGCAGATCGCCGACATGCTTGCCTACGCCGAGCGCGAGTTCGGCGGCGTCGACATTCTGGTCAACAACGCCGGCATTCAGCATGTGGCGGCCGTGGAAGACTTCCCGGTGGAACGCTGGGATTCGATCATCGCGATCAACCTGTCGTCGGTATTCCACAGCACGCGCTTGAGCTTGCCGGGCATGAAGGCCAAGGGCTGGGGGCGCATCGTTAATATCGCTTCGGTGCATGGTTTGGTCGGCTCGGTGGGCAAGGCCGCCTATGTGGCGGCCAAACACGGAGTCATCGGCCTGACCAAGGTGGTGGGCCTGGAGACCGCCACCGGCAACGTCACCTGCAATGCTATCTGCCCAGGCTGGGTGTTGACGCCGTTGGTGCAAAAGCAGATTGATGATCGCGCGGCCAAGGGCATTGATCCGCAGCAGGCGCAGCATGATTTGCTCGCGGAAAAACAGCCGTCGCTGGAGTTTGTGACGCCGCCGCAGTTGGGTGAGTTGGTGTTGTTTCTGTGCAGTGAGGCTGGCGCCCAAGTACGCGGCGCCGCGTGGAACATTGATGGCGGCTGGCTGGCCCAGTAATGATCGTAATGATCGTAATGATCGTTCCCACGCTCCGCGGGGGAATGCAGCCCAGGACGCTCCGCGTCCCAAGAGCGGACGCAGAGCGTCCATAGAGGCATTCCCACGCAGAGCATGGGAACGAGAAGAGGCAACTGTATGTCCGAGATCCTCTGGCAACCCTCCCCCGAACGCATCGCCAACACGCGAATGGACCAGTTCCGGCGCTTCGTCAACCAACGCTACAACCTGCAGCTCGGCGACTACCCCGCGCTGCACCAGTGGAGCATCGACCAGCGCGCCGACTTCTGGCAGGCGATCGTCTCTTTTTTTGAGGTGCAGTTTCGCAGCCCGCCCAGCACCACGCTGATCGAAGGCACGGCAATGCCCAGCGCCGAGTGGTTCCCCGGCGCGACCCTGAACTTTGCCGAACACCTGCTGCGCCGTCGGGATGACCACCCGGCGGTGGTGGCGGTCAGTGAAGACGGCCAGCGCGAACAGCTTAGCTATGCCGAACTGGCCGAGCATGTTGCCGGCTTGCAGCGCAGCTTGCGAGCGGCCGGTGTCACCCAGGGCGACCGCGTGGCCGCGTGCATGCCCAACACCTGGCAAACCCTGGTCGGCATGCTTGCCACCACCAGCCTGGGCGCGATCTGGTCGTGTTCCTCGCCGGACTTCGGCACCCAAGGCGTGATCGACCGCTTCGGCCAGATAGAGCCCAAGGTGTTGATCACCTGCGCGGGCTATCGCTATGCCGGCAAGGACATCGACCAAAGCGCCAAACTCAATGAAATCCTCGAACGCCTGCCGTCCCTGGAACAGCTGATCATCGTACCGTATGCCCGGCCCCAGGCACGCATCGAGGACTACCGCACCCACGCCAGGGTCGCACTGTGGGACGACTTCTACCAACCCGGCGGCGAGCCTGAATTTGTCGCGGTGCCGTTCGATCATCCGCTGTACATCCTTTACTCCAGCGGCACCACCGGCGTGCCCAAATGCATCATCCACGGCACCGGCGGTGTGCTGCTCACCCATCTCAAGGAACACGGCCTGCACGCCGACCTGTCGCGCGAAGATTGCCTGTTCTACTACACCACCTGCGGCTGGATGATGTGGAACTGGCTGGTGTCGGTGCTGGCACTCGGTGCCACGGCGGTACTGTATGACGGCTCGCCGTTTCACCCCGGCCCCGAACGGCTGATCGACCTGATCGACGCGGAAAAAATCAGCGTGTTCGGCACCAGCCCCAAGTTTCTCGCCACCCTGGAAAAGGCCGGCCTGCAACCGCGCCTGAGCCACGATTTAGGCAGCCTCAAGGGCCTGATCTCCACCGGCTCGCCGCTGTCGCCGCAGAGTTACGATTATGTGTACCGCGAGATCAAGGCTGAGCTGTGCCTGTCGTCAATGTCGGGCGGCACCGATATCGTCTCCTGCTTTGTGATCGGCAACCCGGTGCTGCCGGTGCGGCGCGGCGAAATGCAGTGCAAGAGCCTGGCCATGGCCATCGAAGTGTGGGACGACCAGGGCCAGCCGCTGATCGAGGAAAAAGGCGAGTTGGTGTGTACCCGGCATTTTCCGGCCATGCCGATTGGCCTGTGGAATGACCCCGATCAGACCAAACTGCGCGCCGCGTATTTCAGCCAGTTTCCCGGCGTGTGGGCCCAGGGCGATTACGCCGAGCAGCGCGCCAATGGCAGCCTGCTGATTCACGGGCGCTCCGACGCGGTGCTCAACCCTGGCGGTGTGCGCATCGGCACGGCAGAGATTTATCGCCAGGTGGAAAAAGTCCCGCAGGTGCTGGAAAGCCTGGCCATCGGCCAACGCTGGCAGGACGATGTGCGGGTGGTGTTGTTTGTGCGGCTCAATGACGGGGTTGAACTGGATCAAGCCCTGGAGCAGCAGATTCGCCAGGTGATCCGCGCCAACACCACGCCGCGCCATGTACCGGCGAAGATCCTCGCCGTCAGCGACATACCGCGCACCATCAGCGGCAAGATCGTCGAACTGGCAGTGCGTAATGTGGTGCATGGCGAGCCAGTCAAGAACACCGATGCCCTGGCCAATCCGCAGGCGCTGGAACAGTTTCGCAACCGCCCTGAGCTGGCAGACTGATGAAAGGTTTCAGCTTTGACGCACTGATTTGAAGACAAACCCTCAATGCATGCTATTTTTCGGGGGTAGTCAGCCGTTCCCGTCTCGCGGGATAATCGGCTTTTGTCGTATTTCAAAGTGTCAGGTGCAGGGCTTTTACATGAATGGAACATCCACCGGTAGCGAAGCCGCTGCATTGATTGCGCGGCTGGACTGGGCGCAAAGCCCGCTCGGTGAGGCTGATGACTGGCCGCAAAGCCTGCGCACAGCCGTCGATATCGTCATCCATTCACCGATGCCGATGTTGCTGCTGTGGGGCAGCCAACTCATCCAGTTGTACAACGATGGCTTTGCCCTGCTCGCGGGCAACAAGCATCCCGAGGCGCTGGGCCAACCGGCCCATGACACCTGGCCGGAGCTTGAGAGTTTTACTGCGCCGATCTACGACGCAGTGCTCGGCGGCCAAGTGCGCACCTTCAGCGAACAGCGCTTTGTGCTGCAACGCAATAACCGCGACACCGACATCTGGCTCGACCTCACCTACAGCCCGGTGCGCGACGAAGGCGGCAGCGTGGCCGGGATCCTGGTCACTGCCATTGAGACCAACGAGCGCCGCAGCAAAACCCTCGAACTGCAGCAGCGCTCCGAAGACAGCCTCAAGGCCCAGCACAACAGCGAACAACGCCTGCAACTGGCCCTGGCAGCGACCGATGCGGTGGGCACCTGGGACTGGGACATCGGCGAGGATCGCTTTATCGCTGACGCCCACTTCGCCCATTTGCACGGCGTCGACCCGAATGACGCCGGCCTCTTGCCCATCAGCGACTACCTGCACGGCGTACACCCTGAAGACCGTGGCATGGTCGCGCGCAGCATCAAACATTGCATCACCTTCGGCACCGAATACGCCGAGGAATACCGACTGCTGCAAGCCGACGGCCAGGTGCGCTGGGTGTTTGCCCGTGGCCGCTGCTACAAGGACCACCAAGGCCGCCCGGCGCGCTTCCTGGGTGCCGCGCTGGACCTGACCGAGCGCAAGCAGACCGAACAGGCGCTGCGCCAAAGCCAGACCGAGCTGCAACTGATCATCAACGCCATGCCGGTGCTGATCGGTTACGTCGACCACGAACAACGCTTTCGCCTCAACAACAGCGCCTACCTGGAATGGTACGGCATGACGCCCCAGGAGCTGTACGGCAAAAGCATCCGCGAAGTGCTGGGCGACGAGGTGTATGCCGGGCGCGCGGACAAGATCGACGCCGCGCTGCGCGGCAAGGCCTGCAGTTTCATGACCATCACCCCGCACCGCGACGGCCGGCCGCGCCACGCGCTGATGAAGTACTTGCCGCGCTTCAGCAATGACGGCTCGGTGAATGGTTTCTACATTTTTGTGATCGATGAGACCGAACGCAAACTCACCGAAGAAGCCCTGCGCCACCTCAATGAAAACCTTGAAGAGCGCGTGGCCCAGCGCACCCAGGCACTGGCCGAGGCCAACCAGCGCCTGCAAAACGAGATGTTCGAGCGTGAGCGCGCCGAAGACGCCCTGCGCCATGCGCAAAAAATGGAAGCGGTCGGCCAGCTCACGGGGGGCATTGCCCATGACTTCAACAATATGCTCACCGGCATTATTGGCAGTCTGGACTTGATGCAGCGCTATATCGCCGCCGGGCGCAGCGACGAAATCGGCCGCTTTACCGACGCGGCGGTGTCGTCCGCCCATCGCGCCGCCGCACTCACCCACCGGCTGCTGGCGTTCTCCCGCAGGCAGTCGCTGGACCGCCGGCCGCTGGACCCGAACGAGCTGGTGGCGTCCCTGGAAGACTTGTTCCGGCGCACCAAAGGCGCGCATATCACGCTCAAAGTGCAATTGGGCAAGGATATCTGGCCGGTCAACACCGACGCCAGCCAGCTGGAAAATGCCTTGCTCAACCTGGTGATCAACGCGCGCGACGCGATGCCGGACGGCGGCGAATTACTCATCGAAACCGCCAACAGTTACCTGGACGGCACCGATATCACCACGCTGGAGCCGGTCAAAGCCGGCGACTACGTGATGCTCGGTGTCTGCGATAACGGTACCGGCATGGCGCCGAAGATTCTGGCCAAGGCGTTCGACCCGTTCTTCACCACCAAGCCCATCGGCCAGGGCACCGGCCTGGGGTTGTCGATGATCTACGGCTTTGCCCAGCAGTCCGGCGGCCATGTGACGATTCAAAGCGAACCCGGCCAGGGCACGTGCGTGCGCCTGTACCTGCCGCGCCTGCATGGCACTGCGCTGGAAAGCAGCTTGCCGCCGAACCTCGGCGAAGCGCCGTTGGCACTCGCCGGTGAAGCGGTGGTGGTGGTCGAGGATGACCCGGCGGTGCGCATGCTGGTGGTCAATGTGCTCGGTGAGCTGGGCTACACCGCCCATCAGGCGGCGGATGCACGCACCGCGCTGCCGTTGCTGGAATCGGATCTGCGTGTGGACCTGCTGGTCACCGATGTCGGCCTGCCGGGCATGAACGGCCGACAGTTGGCGGAAATCGCCCGTCAGCACCGGCCGGGCCTACGCGTATTGTTCATGACCGGTTACGCCGAACAAGCCGCCGAACGCCAGGGCTTCCTGGAGGACGGCATGGACATGGTGGCCAAGCCGTTTTCCATCGACCTGCTGGCGACTAAAATCCGCAGCATGATCAACGTTGACGAATGAGTTCAGGCATAATCGCGCGCCGTCGCACACCTGGTAGAACGTTATGAAAGCCCAAGCCCGTCATATTCTGGTGAAAACCAGCGAAGAAGCCGAACAGCTCAAGCAGCGCATTGCCAAGGGCGAAGCGTTTGATGTGCTGGCCAAAAAGTACTCCACCTGCCCGTCCGGCAAGCGCGGCGGTGATTTGGGTGAAGTGCGGCCTGGGCAGATGGTGGGGGTGATTGATGCGGTGATCTTCAAGAAGCCGGTGAAAGTGGTGCACGGGCCGATCAAGAGCAAGTTCGGCTATCACCTGGTGCAGGTGTTTTACCGCGACTGAGGGGTTGGCCCAGGACCGCTATCGCAGGCAAGCCAGCTCCCACACCTGAGCGCATTTCAACTGGAGAAATGCAGTCAAATGTGGGAGCTGGCTTGCCTGCGAACCGCCGCAGGCGGCCATTCACCGAGAGATCAAAGCCCCTGGCACCTGAATCACCCGGCTCGCCAGCCGATGCCCAGCCACCGCCGCCTGCTCAGGCGAACCGCCCGTGAGCCGACTGGCCAAATACGCCGCACTGAACGAATCCCCCGCCGCCGTGGTGTCCACCACCTTCTCGACCTTCAACGCCGGCACCGCAAAGCGCTCGCCATCACAACGGATCAAACACTCATCCGCGCCGCGCTTGAGCACCACTTCTGCAATCGCCGGGTACGCCGCAAACACCTGCTCGCTGTCGGCATAACCAAACAGCGCCCGCTCGTCATCCTCGGTCAGCAAGGCGATATCCACCTCGGCCAACACCTGGTGATACGCCGCGCGCGCCGCGTCGACACTCGCCCACAGGCGCGGGCGATAGTTGTTGTCGAACACCACCCGGCCGCCGCGCTTGCGGGTGTCGACCAGGGTTTGCAGCAAGCGCTCACGCCCGACTTCACCCAGTATCGCCAGGGTGATGCCGCTGAAATACACCACGTCGTAGTTCGGCAAGGCCGCCAGGATCGGTTCGGCTGCCGGCGTGGTGAAGCAGTCGCGCACCGCGGCTTCGTTGCGCCAGTAGAGGAATTTGCGCTCGCCATTGGCGTCGGTCTGGATGCAGTACAGCCCCGGTAAACGTCCGGGCAGGCGCTGGACCATGCCCAGGCCGAGGCCTTCATCGGTCCATTGCTGGCACATGGCATCGCTGAAACTGTCATCGCCCAGGGCGGTCACGTAATCGACCGTGCCGACCGCGCCCAACTCGCGGCGCAGGTACACCGCCGCGTTCAAGGTGTCGCCGCCGAAGCTTTGTTGCAGGCTGCCATCGGCGCGGTGTTGCAGTTCGATCATGCATTCGCCGATCAGGGCGATGCGGGGGTTTGTGTTCATGCCTGGGGACTCTTGGTGTGTGGGAGGGCCGCATCGCAGGCAAGCCAGCTCCCACAGTTGGAATGCATTTCAACTGTGGGAACTCGGTCAAATGTGGGAGCTGGCTTGCCTGCGATGGCCACGACGCGGTCTAGAAGCAGGTATGCAAGGATTCAATGACCTGCAACTGCTCATCCACCAGGCAACCCACCTGCCACTTGTCGAACGTCAGGCATGGGTGCGAAGTACCGAATGAAATAATATCGCCAATACGCAACTCAACCCCCGGTGCCACCGTCATGAACGCATGCTGGTCCATCACCGCCGTGACTTTACACGTGGTCACATCATCGCCTTCAGCCGGCACAATCCCGGCCTTGTAGCGCTTGAGCGGCACCGGCAAACCAGCGTCGTAGGCCACGTCGCGCTTGCCCAGGGCAACCACCGCAAAGCCAGGCTCGGGCAACGATTGCACGTGTGCCCAGACTTCCAGGGCCGGGCGCAGGCCTTCGTTGAGGTCGCTGCGACGGTCGAGCACGCAGCACTGCGCCTCTTTGTAGATGCCATGGTCGTGGGCCACGTAGCTGCCGGGGCGCAACACACTGAGGAAACGGCCAGCGGCGTTTTGCGCTTCAAACGATTCGGCAATCAGGTCGTACCAGGCCGAGCCCGAGGCGGTGATGATCGGCTTGGGCAAGTCGAACGCGCCATTGTTTTGCAGGTCCACGGCCAGGCGCACCAGGCTGGCGGCGAAGTCACGGATGCCGCTGACGGCGTGTTCGCCGTGGATCACACCTTCGTAGCCTTCAATACCGGTCAGGGCCAGGGCCGGCTGGGCCTTGATCGCCTTGGCCAGCTCACGCACTTGCTGCTCGCTGCGGCACCCGCAACGGCCGCCGACCACGCCGTATTCGATCATCACGTTCAGGCGCAGGCCACGGGCGGCGAAGAACAGCCCCAGGTCGGCGACGTTGTCCGGGTGATCGACCATGCAGTGGAAGTCAAACTCCGGGTCCGCCAGCAGGTCGGCAATCAACGCCATGTTCGGCGCGCCCACCAACTGGTTGGCCATCAACACGCGGCGCACGCCACCGGCATAGGCAGCGCGGGTCTGCACGGCATTGGCCAGGGTGATACCCCAGGCGCCCGCCTCGATCTGACGCTGGAACAGCGCCGGCATCATGCTGGTTTTGCCATGGGGCGCGAGCTGCGCGCCGCTGTTGCTGACAAACGCCTGCATCCAGCGAATGTTGTGTTCCAGCGCGTCACGGTGCAGCACCAAGGCCGGCAGGCTGACGTCGCGCACCAAGTGGGCACCGACGGCAGCGGCGCCTTTTTCAACGGCATTGAGGGCAGACATGAAGTACTCCTATTCGTTGATACGCCGGGCCAGGTGGTTGGCGCTGTCGATCAACACCCGGCGATAGTCGTTGTAGTTTTTGATCGCATCGGCGCGCGGTGCAACGATGCACAAGGTCGCAATGCTGATGCCCTGCGCGTCCCGCACCGGGGCGGCAAAGCAATGGGTGAAGGTGTCGGCCACGCTGTCGAAGGAGAAAAACCCATCGAGGGTGGCCTGACGAATTTGTGCCAGGAAGGTTTCCAGTGGCAGACGCTGGCCGTCCGGCAGGATGAAGTCGTCGTAGTCGATCAGGTCGATGATCTGCTGGTCGCTCAAGTGCCCCAGCAACAAGCGCCCGGAGGCGGTCCAGGGGATTGGCGCGTTTTCGCCGATGTCCGAGGAAATACGAAAATGCCGCTCACCTTCGCGCATCAGCGCCACCGTGTATTTGCGCCCGTTAAGCAGGCACATCTGCGCGGTTTCATGGGTCTGGCTGACGATCTCCTGCAAGGCGTGGTCGGCCTCGCGGGTCAGGTCGAAATGGCGCAGGTGCGCCTGGCCGAGAAAGTACAGCTGGCGGCCGAGGTAGACGTGACCATCCTTGCCCACCGTTTCCAGAATGCGCCGCTCCAGCAAGGAAGCAACCAGTTCATAGACCGTGGATTTGGGGCTGCCGATGCCACTGGCAATATCATTCGGGCGCAGGGGCTGGCCGATTTCCTTGAGAAAATCGAGGATATCGAATGCACGATCCAGTCCTTTGGCGCGGCGTTTGATGGTGTCTTCGGTCATGGCAGTCGTCGGTCTCTATTGATCGTTCCCACGCTCTGCGTGGGAATGCATACCGTGACGCTCTGCGTCACACAAGCGGACGCAGAGCGTCCAGGGCGGCGTTCCCACGCGGAGCGTGGGAACGATCATTTAGCCTTTTTTCTTGTAGGCCACGCAATCGATCTCGACCTTGCAGTCCACCATCATGTTGGCCTGCACACAGGCGCGTGCCGGGGCGTGTTCCGGGGTGAAGTACTCGCCGAACACTTTGTTGAAACTCCAGAAGTCCCGTGGGTCTTCCAGCCAGACGCCGACGCGCACCACATCTTTGAGTTCGTAACCGGCTTCTTCCAGAATCGCCACCACGTTGCGCATGGTCTGACGGGTTTGTTCGATGATACCGCCGGTGATGATTTCACCGTCCACCGCCGGCACCTGGCCCGAGACGTAGAGCCAGCCGTCGGCTTCCACGGCGCGAGCGAAAGGACGCGGCTGGCCGCCGCCGGCAGTGCTACCTGCACCGTAACGAGTAATGCTCATAAAAATTGCTCCTGATTAAAAACGAATGTTCTTCAAAAATTCCGCCAGGCGCGGCGATTGCGGGCGTTCAAAAATCTCCTTCGGCGCGCCCTGCTCTTCAATGCGGCCCTGGTTCATGAAGACGATCTTGTCCGACACTTCATAGGCAAAGCGCATTTCGTGGGTGACCAGCAACATGGTCATGCCCTCTTCCGCCAGGCCCTTGATCACACTGAGCACCTCCCCCACCAACTCCGGGTCGAGGGCCGAGGTGACTTCATCAAACAGCATCAGGCTGGGGTTCATGGCAATGGCGCGGGCAATCGCCACACGCTGTTGCTGGCCGCCGGAAAGTTGACCGGGGAAGTGATTGCGACGTTCCAGCAGGCCCACGCGGTCCAGCCATTTTTCGGCCAGGGCCACGGCTTCATCCTTGCCCATCTTCTTGACCTTGAGCAGGCCGAGGGTGACGTTTTGCAACGCCGTCAGATGCGGAAACAGGTTGAATTGCTGGAAGGCCATGCCGGTCATCGCGCGGTGCTGGGCAATCACCCGCTCGGGGTGGCGCACGCGTTTGCCGGCGATTTCGCTGTAGCCGATGGACTCGCCGTCCAGGCTGATCTGCCCGCCCTGGAACTCTTCGAGCAGGTTGACGCAACGCAGCAAGGTGGTCTTGCCCGAGCCGCTGGAGCCGATCAACGTCACCACGTTGCCGCGCTGCATGGACAGGTCGACGCCCTTGAGCACTTCGACCTGGCCATATTGTTTACGCAGGCCACGAATGTTCAGCAGCGGTTGGTTGGTTTGAGGTTGGTTCATGGCAAGGCCACCCGCTTTTCAATGTAGCGCCCGAATAACTCGATGGCGTAGTTGATGACAAAGAACAGAAACCCGGCGAACAGGTAGAACTCCAGGGTCATGAAGGTACGTGCGATGACTTGCTGGGTGCTGAGCAGCAATTCGGCCACGCCGATCACCGAGAGCAAAGTCGAGGCCTTGACGATTTCAGTGGAGGAATTGACCCAGGTCGGCAGGATCTGGCGCAATGCCTGGGGCAACAGCACGTAGGCCAGCGACTGTTTGAATGTCAGCCCAATCGCCTTGCCCGCTTCCAGTTGCCCACGGGGAATAGCTTGCAGCGCGCCGCGCACGATTTCCGAGACGTGGGAGCCACAGAACAACGTCAACCCGACCGCACCGGCCTGGAACGCGGTGATCTGCCAACCCAGCGCCGGCAGCATGTAGAAACACGCCAGCACCAGCACAAACACCGGTGTACCGCGCACCAGGTCGACATACAGACGAAACGGCGCGCGCATCCAGAACTTGCCGTAGGTGAGGATCAACCCGGCAAAAATGCCGATCAGCGTGCCAAAGATAATCGCCAGCACCGAACAATAAATACTGGTTTGAAACCCCGCCCAGAGGGTATCCCGGGCGATCCACAACTCATGCAGCCAGCTTGGGGACTCGTACATGCAAACCCTCCTTAACGACGGATCGCCAGACGCTGTTCCAGGTAACGGAGCAGCATGGCAATGAGGTAACAGGCCGCCACATAGAGCGCAGTCGTGACCATCCAGGTTTCAATCACCCGGTAGCTTTCGACATTGATCTTGCGGGCGTAATAGGTCAGCTCCGGCACCGCAATCGCGGCCGCCAGCGACGTGTCCTTGAACAGCGAAATAAAGTTGTTCGACAGCGCCGGCAACACGTTGCGCAGCATCACCGGCACGGTGATGTAGGCGCGAATACGCCACTCACCCAAACCGATGGCCAAACCGGCTTCACGCAGGCCCTTGGGAATATTCAACAGCCCGGCGCGGAATACTTCGGTCAGGTAAGCACCGGCATACAGCGACAGGGTGATGATGAACGAGGGGATCTTGTCGAGCCGAATGCCCAGCGAGGGCAGTGCAAAGTAGATCAACAGGATCAGCACGAGGATTGGCGTATTGCGGATCACCGTCACATACACCGAGGCGAAGATCCGCAACGCCCGGTGTTTGGACAGCATCGCAAACGCCATCATCAGGCCGATCACGCAACCGATGGCGATCGACAGCAAGGCCAGTTCAAGGCCCAGGCCGAGCCCCGCCAGCAAGCTGGGGAAATCACGCCACACGGCGGCAAAGTTCAACTGATAGTTCATGGTCGGCAGTACCTGATCGGGGCGCCGTCAGCGACGCCCCAGGATTTACGATTTACTTGAACTCAACCGGGAAACCGATCGCAGGTTCCGGCAAATCCACACCGAACCATTGTTTGAACGAGGCTTTGTAGGCAGGGAATTCCACGCCGGTCATGGCTTCATGCAGCGCGGTGTTGACGAAGTTCAGCCAGTCCTGATCGCCACGCTTGACCGCGCACGCGTAGGTTTGCGGGCTCCAGGCGTAGGTCGGGCTGCGGTAGCGGCCTGGGTTTTGCACCATCAGGTACTTGACCGAGGACTGGTCAGTGGCGGCGGCATCGGCACGGCCGGAGTTCACCGCCTGGTACATCAAGTCGACGCTGTCGTACTGGTCGACCTTGGCTTTAGGCAGGGCCTGGTGCACCAGCTCTTCGGCATACACGTTTTGCAGCACGGCCACGGTCACGCTATCGCCGGCGGCTTGCAGGTCTTCGATTTCTTTGTATTTGCTGTTGTTCGGCAGCAACAGGCCCACGCCTTCGCGGTAGTACGGCAGGGTAAAGGCAACCTGCTGCGCACGGCTGGCGGTGACGGTGATGAACTGGCAACTCATGTCGACCTTGTCGGTCAGCAGGTTGGGAATACGCGCGTCGGACGACTGCACCACAAACTCAACCTTGCTTGGGTCGTTGAACAACCCTTTAGCCACGATACGGCCGATGTCGATATCAAAACCCTGCAACTTGCCATCCGCTCCCTGGAAGTGCCACGGCGCATTGGTACTGCCTGTACCCACGATGAGATGCCCACGCTTGAGCACATCATCGAGCTTGCTGTCCGCCGCGTGCACAACGCTTGCGAGGGAAGCCGATGCGGCGAAGAGAAAAACACACGCTTTAAACACGGAAGGTCGGTGATGCATGACAAGCACTCCAGGAGTTGTGTATTCCGCTATACCGGAACTTAGTATGTAACAACGGAATAGACAGCAGAAAGTGTGCCACACGCGCTAACAGAAAAAAATGACAGGAATAAATTCGTTTTAAATCAGATAGATAGTTAACAGGTCAGGATGCGGCGCTACGCCAGCATTTCGACCCTGCTTGCTACCCAAGGCCCCACACACCGGTGACAGGCCCCAATCGAGTGCGCCACAACGGTGTTACCGCGCACCCTTGCAGTGCGCGCGCGCCGTGGATAAATCCTCACACTGGACTAGCCTTTGCACATCCACGCCAACAAGGACGCCCTTGCCCATGAAGCTCAGTCTCGCTCTGGTTCTGCTTTCATTGCTGGCTGCCGGCAGCGCTTCGGCCGCCAACGATCGCCACGACTGCAAAGAAGAACTGCAAAAGCTCAAGGAAGCCTTCGACACTGACTACACCAGCCAGAACCACCACGGATACCGGCGGGCCAAGGCCTCAAGGGATAACGAGGAATACAGGAAGTGCGCGAGCCAGGCGCGCAAGGCCCGCGAGCGCGTGGAGCGTGATAGCAAAGCTTAAGCGCCGCACCTGTCAGAGTTGACAGTAGACGCAGGTGATCACTCTATTTATCGTGACTACAAACCAGCCTGATCAGGCTGACAGGAGGTCGCCATGAGTGAAACACCAACAGCCGCCGAAAACTACGACAGCTTTCAACGTGCCCTGAAAGAACATCCGCTGGTTATCGTGCTGTTCAAGTCTCAACACTGCCAGCTATGCATGGGGCTCGGTCCCAGCTTTAAACAAATTGCCGAGAAGTACGCAGATAGTGTGAAAAGCCTGATCTTCGACACTGAAGATATCTCGAAGGTGGAGGGGGTTGAGGGAACCCCCGCACTCATTGTGTACCAAAATGGCGAGGCGGTTGAAACACTCGTGGGAATTGGCTTGCCAGGTGACCAGCAGAAAGCCGTCCTGGAAGAGGTGTTCGACGAGTACGCCAACACCCCAGTGCCTTCTCAGGACAACTCTGATCAACCCCTG
>NZ_JAAAFV010000017.1:124552-141856 GCF_019352915.1 Pseudomonas sp. Xaverov 259
AGAACCACCTGTATGACCCGACGCTCCTCAACCGCCGCGACGGTCAAACGCCAGCCCTCATGCTCCAGGCTATCACCCACCACGGGCAGGCGGTCGAGCAGGCTCATCACCAACCCGGCGAGGGTTTGATAGTCCTGGGTGGCGGCAGCCTTGAAGCCGGTACGCTGGCGCACCAGGTTAAGGTTCAAGGCGCCATTGGCGCGAAACCCCTCGCCCTCCTCGACAATATCCGGCCCTTCGATTTCGCTGGCATCGGGCAATTCACCGGCGATGGATTCGAGAATGTCGGTCATGCTCAACACACCCATGAAGTCGCCGAATTCGTTGATCACGAAGGCAATGTGGGTCGACTCCTGGCGCATTTGCTCCAGGGCGTTAAGGATCGAGAAGCTCTCCAGCAAATTGACCGCCCGGCGCGCCAAGTGCTCAAGGTTCGGCTCGTTACCGGCCAGGTATTCCTTGAGCAGCTCCTTTTTATGCACAAACCCTAACGGCTCATCCACAGCGCCGTTACGGATCAACGGCAGGCGCGAATAGGACGAGTGCATGAGTTTTTGCCGGATGGTGTCGGCGTCGTCCGCCAGATCAATACAGTCGACCTTGGCCCGTGGCGTCATCAAGGTGCGGATCGGCCGCTCGGCCAATTGCAACACACCGCTGATCATCACGCGTTCACGTCGATCGAACAGCGGGCCTTGGCCGGCATCCGGCTCGCCCAGCAGGTCAGCGACGTCATCATCCACACCCTCCACCGCCAAACTGCGGCCACCGAGCAAACGCATCACCGCATGGGCGGTACGCTGGCGCACCGGCAAGGTGCCTTGCGCCGACTTCTTGCGACGGGCGCGGGCCAGCTGGTTGAACAACTCCACCACAATCGAGAAGCCCATGGCTGCATACAGGTAGCCCTTAGGCACATGGAAGCCCAAGCCTTCGGCGGTCAGCACTAGGCCGATCATCATCAAGAAGCTCAGGCACAGCATGATCACCGTCGGGTGCGAATTGACGAAGCGCGTCAGCGGCTTGCTCGCCACGATCATCAGGCCGATGGAGAAGACCACGGCGATCATCATCACCGCCAGCTCATCGACCATGCCCACGGCCGTGACCACCGCATCCAGGGAGAACACCGCGTCGAGTACCACGATCTGCGCGACGATCGGCCAGAACATCGCATAAGTGGCATTGCCGGTGCGTTGCGCCACATGCCCCTCAAGGCGCTCATGCAATTCCATGGTGGCTTTGAACAACAGGAACACACCGCCAAACAGCATGATCAGGTCACGCCCGGAGAAGCCTTTGCCGAACACTTCGAACAGGGGCTGGGTGAGCGTCACCATCCACGAAATACTTGCCAGCAAGCCCAGGCGCATCAGCAATGCCAGGGACAGCCCGATCAACCGCGCGCGGTCGCGCTGCTCCGGCGGCAACTTGTCGGCCAAAATCGCAATAAACACCAGGTTGTCGATGCCCAGCACCAGTTCCAGCACAATCAAGGTCAACAAGCCAAGCCAGGCCGTTGGATCCGCTAACCATTCCATTTATAAAAGTCTCGTAGTTGATTTCAGAATGCCGGGCACGGCAAGGCGCGGTCAGTGGACCGGGACAAGGTTAGCAGTCGGAATACGGGGTACTTGAGCAGGAACGGCGACAGTGAATGTCTTGGGGAAAGACGACTGGGAGGCTCCGAGAGGGTGTTCATGCAAGTCCTGCAGTGAGAAAAGGACTTGAATCGTACAGTCGAAACTCAAATTTCCCACACTGCAAAACTATTACAAAATCTGTATTTCAAGCGTACGCAAAAGCGATGTGGGGATTGGTTTGTCTGGGATTTTGGTGTGTATATCTGTTGCTGCGGTGATGGCTACTTAGGGTTCCGCCCTGACGGCGGGTCACTTTTGTAAAGACCGGAATGCCGGCCCAGACAAAAGTAACCAAAAAGTCTTCGCCCCACCACTCAGCACCTCGCTTAGGCTCGGTGTGCCAGAACGAAGGCTTGAGTGGTTGAATAAAAAGCCAGATCAAGTGCAAAGCAAAAGCCAATCTACCTGATGCAACTCGGTCTAAATGTGGGAGCGGGCTTGCTCGCGAATGCGGCGTGTCAGTCAATTTATCTGTCACTGATACACCGCATTCGCGAGCAAGCCCGCTCCCACAGTTGACCGCATGCAGTTTTGAATATGAGGTCGGCTGCGGATTTGCATGCACTGAACATGTGCTTTTCTGTGGGAGCTGGCTTGCCTGCGATGCAGACAGGCAAGCCAGCTCCCACATAAGCCAGTTCCGACCTAAGCCAGTTTCAGATGGCGGGTCAGGATTTACGCGTCGCATCATCCAGCGCCAGGATCGTGTGCGCATTCGTCACCGTGGTGGCGAGCGTATTAATCACCCCAGACCGCAACGCGCCCAAGGTCGCTGCCGCCTTGGTGTTCTCGCTGGCAATCGCCACCACATCCGGGATGCGAAACAACTCCTGGACGGTCAACCCGATCACTCGCCCTTGAATCGCGTTGACCGCCGGCTGTCCATGAATGTCGATAAAGTCATACCCCATCATGTCGCCCACCGTGCCGGACAGCCGCGCCTGGGCGATTTCCTGCGGCGAGAACCAGCCCATGCGCACCATGTTGCTGTTCTCGCTCATGTCACCAATGCCGATCAGCGCAATGTCCGCGCGCCGCGCGCGGTCGAGGGTTGAGCGCACCGTGTCGTTGTTGATCAGCACGCCGCGCAATTCCGGGTTGGCCACCAGTGCCGGCGCATACAAGCTTTCACTCTCGCCACCAAAACGCAGGGCCAGGCGTCGGCAGATATGGTCGGGGTTCATGTATTCGCCCGCCTTGAGCGAACCGCCGATAGCACAGACAAATGTGCAGTTGCGCGTCACCGGCAAAAACACGTTGTCGGCGACCGCGCCGACGTTACGGCCCATGCCGACGGCGACGATCATGCCGTCGCTCAAGGTTTTGTTCAGGTAGTTGGCCACCAGGCTGGCGACGGCCGAGCGCTGGGTGTCGGGTTCGCTGTGGTCGACGGCGATCAGCGCGCGGTCGAGCTTGAAGCGCTCCACCAGCGCGCGCTCCAGCTCGTTGTTCATTGCCGGGTGCTGCAACACCCGTACCTCGACAATCCCTTCATCGCGCGCACGTTTGAGCAAGCGGCTGACTTTGGCCCGCGACAGGTCGAAGCGCTTGGCGATGGCCTCCTGAGTGACGTTCTCAAGGTAATAGAGCATCGCCACTTCGGTCATCTGATCGATATCGCTGGCGATGCGCTGGGTACTGTCACTCATGGGGACGGGCTTCCGTTTCGGCGTCAAAGGCGCATTCTCCCGACTCTTGCCCCGTCCCGTCCACTACTGATGCCCATCGCGCTCGATCGCATTGATACGCTCGACCTTGGCCCCGGAACGCGCCGCCTCGAACTCCGACTCCAGAAACGATTTGACGATGCTTTTGGCCAGCTCGGCGCCGATCACCCGCGCGCCAATAGAGAGGATTTGCGCATCGTTGCTCTTGCGTGCGCGCTCCGCCGAATAGGTGTCGTGGGCCTGGGCCGCACGGATGCCCAGCACCTTGTTGGCCGAGATGGCCATGCCGATCCCGGTGCCGCACACCAGCACACCTAAGCGTTGCTGCCCGGCATTGATGGCGGTGGCCACTGCCAGCGCGATGTCCGGGTACAGCACCGGCGCGGTGGAATGGGTGCCGAAGTCGGTCACCGGGTAACCCAGCGCCTCGATATGGCGCTTTAACAGCTCTTTGAGCTCAAAACCCGCTTCATCGCATCCGATAGCCACCGGGAAAGGTGTGTTCATGGCGTCTGGCTCCGCTGCCGTTTAGGTGCTTTAGACTGATCATATGATCACTCAATGAAATTTCGCTCAGTTATTTCTCGAGCATTACACCCTTTCTGTCAAGCGCGTTTTAGCTGACCTTCCAGTCAAAGCCGTCTAAACAGGCCAGTTTTGCGCAAACAGGCGTATTTATAACTTTTTAATGAAAGCGATTGACTGATCAGAATTTCATTTGATACACATATGATCACAGCGAAACATGACTGTGCGACCTAATAAGAATTCACAGCACGAGGACACGCCGATGGCCACGCCATTACTGCTCCAGGCTGAACACGTCGCCAAGGCCTACGCCGGGGTGCCTGCCCTGCGTGACGGGCGCCTTTCTCTGCGGGCCGGCAGCGTGCATGCGCTGTGCGGCGGCAATGGCGCCGGCAAGTCGACGTTCCTGAGCATCCTGATGGGCATCACCCAGCGTGACGCCGGAACCATCCTGCTCAACGGCACGCCCGTCCAGTTCAACCGCCCAAGTGAAGCGCTGGCGGCGGGGATCGCGATGATCACCCAGGAGCTGGAACCCATCCCTTATATGACCGTCGCCGAAAATATCTGGCTGGGCCGCGAACCGCGCCGTGCCGGTTGCATCGTCGACAGCAAGACCCTCAACCGCCGCACCCGCGAGCTGCTCGAAAGCCTGGAATTCGAGGTCGACGCCACCAGCCCCATGCACCGCCTGAGCGTGGCGCAGATTCAACTGGTGGAAATCGCCAAGGCGTTCAGCCATGACTGCCAGGTGATGATCATGGACGAGCCGACTTCGGCGATCGGCGAGCGCGAAGCGGAAACCCTGTTCAAGGCCATCCGCCGCCTCACTGCAAGAGGCGCCGGCATCGTCTACGTATCGCACCGCTTGAGCGAGCTGGCGCAGATCGCCGACGCATACAGCATTTTCCGCGACGGCGCCTTTGTGGAAAGCGGGCGCATGGCCGATATCGACCGCAACCATTTGGTGCGCGGGATTGTTGGCCAGGAGCTGACACGCATCGACCATAAGGTCGGCCGCGAATGCGCCGCCACCACCTGCCTGCAAGTCGACAACCTGAGCCGCAATGGCGAGTTCCACGACATCAGCCTGCAACTGCGCCAGGGCGAAATCCTCGGCATCTATGGGCTGATGGGTTCGGGGCGCAGCGAGTTTCTCAATTGTATCTATGGGTTGACGGTCGCGGACTCCGGCAGCGTGACCCTGCAAGGCAAGCCCATGCCCATCGGCCTGCCCAAAGCCACGATCAACGCCGGTATGTCGCTGGTCACCGAAGACCGCAAAGACAGCGGCCTGGTGCTCACCGGCAGCATTCTTTCCAACATTGCGCTGTCGGCCTACAAGCGCCTGTCGAGTTGGTCGCTGATCAATGCGCGCAAGGAAACCCAACTGGCCGAAACCATGGTCAAGCGCCTGCAGATCAAGACCAGTTCCCTGGAGTTGCCGGTGGCGTCCATGAGCGGCGGCAACCAGCAGAAAGTCGTGCTCGCCAAATGCCTGTCGACCGAGCCGGTGTGCCTGCTCTGCGACGAGCCGACCCGTGGCATCGATGAAGGCGCCAAGCAGGAGATCTACCACCTGCTCGACCAGTTCGTGCGCGCCGGTGGCGCTGCCATTGTGGTGTCTTCCGAAGCCCCGGAGCTGCTGCATTTAAGTGATCGCATCGCCGTATTCAAAGGCGGCCGGCTGGTGACTATCAGCACCGACACCGCCCTTTCCCAGGAAGCCTTGTTGAGTCTTGCCTCATGAATGCCAAAACCATCGCTCCGCCCATGACCACCGCACCGCGCAATCGCCTGCGTGTGTCCCTCGACCGCTTCGGCCTGCCGCTGGTGTTTATCCTGCTGTGCGTGGTGATGGCGTTTTCCAGCGAATACTTCATGACCTGGCGCAACTGGATGGACATCCTGCGCCAGACCTCGATCAATGGCATTTTGGCCGTGGGCATGACCTACGTGATCCTCACCAAAGGCATCGACCTGTCGGTAGGCTCGATCCTGGCCTTTGCCGGGTTGTGCAGCGCCATGGTCGCGACCCAGGGCTACGGCCTGCTGGCGGCGGTGAGTGCGGGGATGTTTGCCGGCGCAATGCTCGGCGTGGTCAACGGCTTTATGGTTGCCAACCTGTCGATCCCGCCGTTCGTGGCCACCCTGGGCATGCTCAGTATCGCGCGCGGCATGACCTTCATCCTCAATGACGGCAGCCCCATCACCGACCTGCCCGACGCCTACCTGGCGCTGGGCATCGGCAAAATCGGCCCGATTGGCGTGCCCATCGTGATCTTCGCGGTGGTCGCGCTGATCTTCTGGATGGTGCTGCGCTACACCACGTACGGCCGCTACGTGTACGCGGTGGGCGGCAATGAAAAGAGCGCACGCACCTCGGGTATCGGCGTGCGCAAGGTGATGTTTTCGGTGTACGTGGTCTCGGGTTTGCTCGCCGGGTTGGCCGGCGTAGTGCTCTCGGCACGCACCACCTCCGCCCTGCCCCAGGCCGGGGTTTCCTATGAGCTGGACGCGATTGCCGCCGTGGTGATCGGCGGCACCAGCCTGTCGGGCGGCACCGGCAGCATTGTCGGCACATTGTTTGGTGCGCTGCTGATCGGCGTGATCAACAACGGGCTGAACCTGCTCGGCGTGTCTTCGTATTACCAGCAGGTCGCCAAGGGCCTGATCATCGTGTTCGCAGTACTGATCGACGTGTGGCGCAAGAAAAAACGCTAGAGAACGACCCACAACAATAACCGGAGTTCTACTCATGAAACTTGGTACCACTTTGGCCGCCGCGGCGACCCTCACCCTGCTCGCCAGCAGCGTTGCCTTTGCCGCCGACGGCAAGACCTACAAGATCGGCGCCGCCGTCTACGGCCTCAAGGGCCAGTTCATGCAGAACTGGGTCCGTGAGCTCAAGGAGCACCCGGCGGTCAAGGACGGCACCGTGCAACTGACGGTGTTCGACGGCAACTATGACGCCCTGACCCAGAACAACCAGATCGAAAACATGGTGACCCAGCACTACGACGCCATCCTGTTCGTGCCCATCGACACCAAGGCCGGCGTCGGCACCGTTAAAGCCGCCATGAGCAACGACGTAGTGGTCATCGCCTCCAATACGAAAGTAGCCGATGCCTCCGTGCCTTATGTGGGCAACGACGACGTAGAGGGCGGCCGCCTCCAGGCCCAGGCCATGGTCGACAAGCTCAATGGCAAAGGCAATGTGGTGATCATCCAGGGCCCGATTGGCCAGTCGGCGCAAATCGACCGGGAAAAAGGCGAACTGGAAGTGCTGAGCAAGCATCCGGACATCAAGATCATCGAGAAAAAGACCGCCAACTGGGACCGCGCCCAGGCCCTGACCCTTACCGAAGACTGGCTGAACGCGCACCCCAAAGGCATCAACGGCGTGATCGCGCAAAACGACGACATGGCCCTGGGTGCCGTGCAGGCGCTGAAGTCCCACGGGTTGACGTCCAAGGACGTGCCGGTCACCTCTATCGACGGCATGCCGGACGCGATCCAGGCGGCGAAGAAAGACGAAGTCACCACCTTCCTGCAAGACGCCCAGGCCCAATCCCAAGGCGCGCTGGATGTGGCATTGCGCGCACTGGCGGGCAAGGACTACAAGCCGCAGTCGGTGATCTGGGAGCGCTACGGCAAAGACGTGAAATGGGGCGATGGCACCGCCAAGAACTACATCCTGCCGTGGGTGCCCGTCACTAACGCGAATGCCGATGCGCTGTACCAGCAGGTCAGCGGCAGTAAATAACGGTCTGTGATCGTTCCCACGCTCCGCGTGGGAATCCATCCCGTGACGCTCCGCGTCACCCAACATCGGGACGCAGAGCGTCCCAGGCGGCATTCCCACGCAGAGCGTGGGAACGATCGAGAGAGGAGTCATTCATGTCTGGATTCTGGAACCAAGCCTTCGACCTCACCGGCCGTTGCGCGGTGATCACCGGCGGCGCCGCCGGCATTGGCCTGGCCTGCGCCAACCTGCTGGTGGAGCGCGGCGCCCGCGTGGCCCTGCTCGACCGCGACCCGGCGGTGGTGCACGTCGCGGCCAGCCTGGGCGACGGCCACCTGGGCATTGCCGTCGACCTCGGCCAGATCGGCCAGATACAGCGCACCATCGACAGCGTATTCGAACACTTCCAGCGCATCGATTACCTGATCAACAGCGCCGGCGTGGTGTTGCTGGACAAGGCCGTCGACGTCAGCGAAAGCGCCTGGGACACCACCCTCGACATCAACCTCAAGGCCAGCTTCTTCGTGGCCCAGGCCTGCGCCAGACACATGTTGGCGCAGGGCAGCGGACGCATCGTCAACCTGGCCTCCCAGGCCGCCGTGATTGGCCTGGACCGTCACGTCGCCTACTGCGCGAGCAAGGCCGCCATCGTCGGCATGACCAAAGTGCTCGCCATGGAATGGGCGCCACAGATCAACGTCAACGCCATCTCCCCAACTATCGTCGAGACCGCCCTGGGCAAAAAAGCCTGGGCCGGTGAATTGGGTGAGAAGGCCAAATTGCAGATCCCGGCGGGCCGTTTTGCCCAGCCGGAAGAAATCGCCGGGCTGGCGCTGTACCTGCTCAGCGACGCTGCGCAGATGATCACCGGCGCCAACATGGTGATCGATGGCGGCTACAGCATTCAGTAATTCATTTTTTTGTCGTGAGGTTTAGTCATGTCCACCGTCACCGAACGCACACCTGAACAATTGTCCCCGGTCATCCCGAAAACCATGCAGGCCGTGGTCTGCCACGGGCCGGAAGACTATCGCCTGGAAACCGTCGACGTGCCCACACCAGGCCCTGACGAGATTCTCACCAAAGTCGAGCTGTGCGGCATCTGCATGGGTGACATCAAGACCTATCGCGGCGCGCCATCGTTCTGGGGCGATGCCGAGCAACCGCGCTATGTGAAGCCGCCGATGATTCCCGGGCATGAGTTCGTCTGCCGTGTTGTCGCCCTCGGCCCAGGTGCAGAAAAGCGCGGTGTGGCGGTCGGCGACCGAGTGATCTCCGAACAGATCGTGCCGTGCTGGGGCTGCCGTTTCTGCAACCACGGCCAGTACTGGATGTGCCAGAAGCACGACCTGTATGGCTTCCAGAACAATGTGCAGGGCGCCATGGCCCAATACATGATTTTCACCAAGGAAGGCATCATTCATAAAGTGCCGGAATCCATCGCCCCGGATGAAGCCATTCTGATCGAGCCGCTGGCCTGCTCGCTGCACGCGGCCGAGCGCGCGAATGTCGACCATGACGATGTGGTGGTAGTCGCCGGCGCCGGCACCTTGGGCCTGGGCATCATCGGTGCGGTGCGCCTGCGCAACCCGAAAAAACTGATCGTGCTGGACATGAAACCCGAACGCGCCGCCCTCGCCCTGCGCATGGGCGCCGACGAGGTGTGGAACCCGGCTGAAGTCGACGTAATGGCCAAAATTCGCGAAATCACCGACGGTTATGGTTGCGACATTTATATCGAAGCCACCGGGCACCACAAGGCGGTAAACCAGGGCCTGGCGATGCTGCGCAAGCTGGGGCGTTTCGTCGAATTCAGCGTGTTTAATGACGAGGCCACGGTAGATTGGTCGATCATCGGCGACCGCAAGGAACTGGATATTTTGGGTTCACACCTGGGGCCGTACATGTACCCGCGCGCCATCGATTTTATCGGCAACCGCAAGATCGACATGCGCGACGTGGTGACCCACAAGTTTGCGTTGGCGGACTTCAAGGAAGCATTTGCGGTGATGGAGCGTGGGGACAAGTCGCTCAAGGTAGTCCTCGAACCTTAAGAACACTACATACCCAAATGTGGGAGCGGGCTTGCTCGCGAAGACGGCGTGTCAGTCAACACAGGTATCAACTGAACCACCGCTTTCGCGAGCAAGCCCGCTCCCACAGGGAATTGTTGTTGCCCTTCAAGAACAAGAACAGGAACCCGCGTTATGAATCGAGTCATCAACGATCCGGACCACGTGGTCGAGGACATGCTGCGCGGCATCCTGGTCGCGCACCCCGAGTTGCGCCAATACGAAACCAACCCACGGGTCATCACCAAGGCCAAGCCATCGGCAGCCGGCTGTGTCGGCATTGTCACCGGCGGCGGCTCCGGCCATGAACCGGCCTTTCTCGGCTACGTCGGCCCGGGCCTGGTGGACGCCGTGGCCGTCGGCGAGATCTTCTCGTCGCCCACCGCCAAGAGCTTTTTCGACGCCTTCCGCGCCGCCGACCATGGTGCGGGCGTGGCCTGCCTGTACGGCAACTACGCCGGTGACAACATGAACGTGAAGCTGGCAATGAAAATGGCCGCCAGCAAAGACATGCGCATCCGCACCGTGGTCGCCAATGACGACGTGGCTTCCGCACCCAAGGCCGATATCGCCAAGCGCCGTGGCGTGGCCGGCGAAATATTCATGTGGAAGATCGGCGGCGCTGCGGCCGCCCAGCATTACGACCTGGATGGCGTGATTCGCGTCGCACAGAAAACCGTGGATAACTGCCGCTCCATCGGCATCGGCCTCACGCCCTGCACCATCGCGGCCGTGGGCAAGCCGAACTTCCAGATTCCCGACGGCCAGATGGAACTGGGCATCGGCCATCACGGCGAACCGGGCATTGAAGTGATCGCCATCGAACCGGCTGCCGCCATGGCCGAGCGCATGCTCGCGCCGATCCTCGCCGACCGCGATTTCAGCCAGGATGACAGTGTGGTGGTGCTGGTTTCGGGCCTGGGCGCTACACCGGTGATGGAGTTGTATGTGTTCTACGCCGAGGTCGAAAGCCAACTCAAGGCCAAGGGCCTGAAGATTCACCGTTGCTACGTCGGCAACTACTTCACCTCCCTGGAAATGATGGGCGTGACCCTGACCCTGCTCGGCCTCGACGCTGAGCTAAAAACCCTGATCGACCAACCCTGCCGTTCCATCGGCATGACCCAGGCGGAGTGAACCATGAACCAGCATTTTTCCACCCGCGACGGCAGCGCCATTGTCGCTGACCTGGTCAGCGTGATCGTGGCCAACCGTGAATACCTCAGTGAAATCGACGGCGCCATTGGCGACGGCGACCACGGTATCAACATGGCCAAGGGCTTTGCCCATTGCGGGCGCAGCCTCGAAGGTCGCCAGTTGACCCTGGCCGAAGCCCTGGATGAACTGACCCTGAGCCTGATGGAAGGCATCGGCGGCTCCATGGGGCCGCTGTATGGCAGCCTGTTTATCGGCATGGCCGACGAAGTGCGCAGCAGCGAGAACATCGACGCGGCAACCTTTGCCCACCTGCTGCGCGGCGGCCTGACCTCGTTGCAGGACATCACCGAAGCGGGCGTGGGCGACAAGTGCTTGATGGACACGCTGATCCCGGCGGTTGAAGCCTTCGAGCGCGCGCATGCCAGTGGCGCGTCGTTTAATGATGCGCTGGAGGCGATGAAAACCGCCGCGTCCCAAGGGCGCGATTCGACCAAAGACCTGATCGCCAAAATCGGTCGCGCCAGCCGCCTGGGCGAGCGCTCGCTGGGGGTGCTGGATGCCGGGGCGGTGTCGTGCTGCCTGATTCTTACGCGCCTGGCCGATTCCGTGCAGCCACGGCTGACTGCGTGACCTGCTGTATATACCGCGCAACCGCCGGCGCTTTTTCAAAGCGCCGGTGAATCAGCGACAGCCACGATGAGGCCTCATTCGCGCCCTGATGGATCGTGCGGTACACCACGCCCGGCAAATT
The DNA here is from genome assembly GCF_019352915.1 of Pseudomonas sp. Xaverov 259. NCBI lineage: Bacteria > Pseudomonadati > Pseudomonadota > Gammaproteobacteria > Pseudomonadales > Pseudomonadaceae > Pseudomonas > Pseudomonas sp. Xaverov 259. The sequence goes on from NZ_JAAAFV010000017.1 coordinate 136,117, forward strand.
CACGTGCCCGACCATCGACGCTGGCACCACCGCCACGCCCTGCCCTAACGACACCAATGCCACCACTGCGACCAGGCCGCCCGGCTGCGGCCCCAGGCTCGGGGCGAAACCACCCTGTGCCGCAACATGCAAAGTGCCGCTGATTTGTTCGGGCAATATAAACGTCTCGTTTTGCAGGTGTTCGCAGCCGATGACCTTAAGACCCAGCAGCCAGGAGTCCTGGGGCAGCGCCAACACAAAGCCTTCGCTGTCCAGGCGCACCGCCTCCACACCTTCAGGCAAGGTCATGGGCGAGCGGATATAGCCGATGTCATAACGCCCGTCGGCTACCGCACCGGGCAAGGACGCCATGGCGCATTCGCGCACATTCACGCTCACATCGGGAAACGCCTGGCTGAACGCCTGCATCTGTTTTTGCAGCAGCCCCGAATACACCGCCGACGCCACATAGCCCAATTCGATATGCCCGATTTCCCCGCGCCCGGCGCGCTGGGCGTTGCGTTGGGCGAACTCGAACTGGCGCACGGTGGCTTCGGCTTCGATCAGCAACGCAGCACCGGCTTCAGTGAGGCTCACCTCACGTTGCTGACGGATAAACAGGCGCGTGCCCAGCGTGGCTTCCATGTCCTGGATCTGTCGGCTCAAGGTCGGCGGCGCGATGCCCAGTTGCTCAGCCGCGCGGGTGAAATTGCGCTGCCTGGCGACGGCGAGGAAGTAGCGGAAATGGCGGATTTCCATTCAGGTATTAGCTCAAAGGTAATGAAGTGTGGGTTCCCAGCTAATAAAACGAGCCTTAGCCAGGGATAAGCTCAGCGTACACCCACACTGAGGCGCCTGCGATGCACATTATTGGTCTTTCCCACATTACCTGTAAGGCAATCAAGCCATGAGCCAGGTCAGCCCGCGCCTCACCCTGCTGACCGCCTCGGGAGTCTGCTCGCTGATTGTGCTCGACACCAATATCGTCGCCGTCACCCTGCCGAGTATCGCGCGCGACCTGGGTGCGAATTTCGCCGATATCGAGTGGGTGGTCAGCGCCTATATGCTGGCGTTCGCCGCCCTGTTACTGCCCGCCGGCAGCATCGCCGACCGCTTTGGTCGCAAGCGGTCGCTGATCTGGGGCTTGAGCATTTTCATCCTTGCCTCGCTGGGCTGTGGCGCTGCACCGAATGCGTTGTTGCTGGACCTTGCCCGCGCCGTCAAAGGCGTCGGCGCAGCCTTGCTGCTGACCTCTGCCCTGGCGTCCATCGGCCACACCTTTCACGATGAAGTCGAGCGTGCCAAAGCCTGGGCATTCTGGGGCGCATGCATGGGCGTGGCGATGACCGCCGCGCCGACCCTGGGCGGCGTGATCACCCAGTACCTGGGCTGGCGCTGGATCTTCTACCTCAACCTGCCCGTGGGTCTTGGGTTGATGGCGCTGGTGCTGCGGGCGATCCCCGAATCACGCGACACTCAATCTGCGCGTCTGGACCCGTGGGGCAGCCTGGCGTTCAGTGCCAGCTTGCTGTGCCTGATCTGGGGTTTGATCGAGGCCAATCGCATCGGCTGGGACAGCCCGCTGACCTACGCGCGCCTGATTGGCGGCGCAGTGTTGCTGGGTGTATTTGTAATCGTCGAACGTGTGCAACAGCGGCCCATGGTCGACTTGCAACTGTTCCGGCACCCGCGTTTTATCGGCGCGCTGCTGGGGATGTTTGCCTACGCCGGCTGTGCCCAGGTGATGATGACGTTACTGCCGTTTTATCTGCAGAACGGTTTGGGTTTTTCTGCCATAGCGTCGGGGCTGGGAATGTTGCCATTTGCCTTGACCATGTTGATTTGCCCACGCATCGGCGCACGGCTGGCCGGGCGTTTTGCGCCTGCAACGATGATGGCCACCGGTTTGACTCTGGTGGGCTGCGGCAACCTGTTAAGCGCCTGGGCGGTGAATGTGGGCGGTTATCTGCCCTTCGCGCTGGCCATTGCCGTGACCGGCGCCGGTGCGGGCCTGCTCAATGGCGACACGCAGAAAAACATCATGGCTTGCGTGCCACGTGACCGTGCGGGCATGGCGTCGGGCATGAGTACCACGATGCGTTTCAGCGCGATCATGTTGGCCATCGGCGTGTATGGGGCGTTGCTCAGCAGCCATAGCGAGCAGTTGCTGAGCACGAGTATCGACCCGCAATGGCAGGCCCAGGTGGCGGGGATTGCGTCGCGAGTGGTGGCCGGGGATATGCAGGCGGCGATGGACTTGCTGCCGGAACCGGCGCGAGTGCTGGTGCAACCGCGGGCGCGGCAGGCGTTTGTGGGTGGGTTCAGTGGGGTGTTGTGGGTGGCCGGGTTGTTGGGGCTACTGGGAGCATTGGTGGTGGGGACGCTGATGCGAAAGCCGATTCCCGCCCTGGCGCAAAACTAAATGTGGGAGCCGCTACGATCGTTCCCATGCTCTGCGTGGGAATGCCGCCCCGGACGCTCTGCGTCCAGCACAAGGTTCAAGCACCGCGCAAGGGTGACGCGGAGCGTCACAGGATGCATTCCCACGCAGAGCGTGGGAACGATCGGTCACCTACAGTTACCAGAACCGCTGCTGGGTCAACCGGCTCCACCAGGCCAGCAACACGCGGTCCACCGAGCCGCTGGCCGCCAGGCCCACACGTTCTTGCAGGCTTTTACGCTCGGCGTAGTGCAGGTGGAACACGTCGGCCGTCTTGGCCTTGGTCGCCAGGTATTCGTCGCTGGTTTGCAGTTCATCGACCAACTGTTTGTCGAGCGCTGCAACACCCAGCCACACTTCTCCGGTCGCGACATCATCGATTGCCAACTGCGGGCGATAGCGCGAGACGAAGTTCTTGAACAACTGATGGGTGATGTCCAGGTCTTCCTGGAACTTCTCCCGGCCCTTCTCGGTGTTTTCGCCAAACACGGTGAGGGTGCGTTTGTATTCACCGGCGGTCAGCACTTCAAAGTCGATGTCGTGCTTTTTCAGCAGGCGGTTGACGTTGGGCAACTGCGCTACCACGCCAATGGAGCCGAGGATCGCAAAGGGTGCGCTGATAATCTTCTCGCCGATGCACGCCATCATGTAGCCGCCGCTGGCCGCAACTTTGTCGATGCACACGGTCAACGGCACGCCGGCCTGACGGATACGCGCCAGCTGCGATGAGGCCAGGCCATAGCTGTGCACCATGCCGCCGCCGCTTTCCAGGCGCAGCACCACTTCATCCTTGGGCGTGGCCAGGCTCAACAGCGCGGTGATTTCATGGCGCAGGCTCTCGGTGGCCGAGGCCTTGATGTCGCCGTCAAAATCCAGCACAAACACCCGTGGCTTGGCCTCGGGTTTCTTCTTGCTGTTCTTCTTTTCGGTCTTGCTTTCGGATTTGCGCAGGGCCTTGAGCTGGTCCTTGTCGAGCAGGCTCGATTCGAGGCGCTCACGCAGGCCTTTGTAGAAGTCATTGAGCTTGCTGACCTGCAATTGGCCGGCGGATTTGCGTCGCCCCTTGCTGCGCAGCGCGGCGAAACTGATCAGTACCACCAGAATAGCGACCACCAGGGTGACGGTCTTCGCCAGAAAGCTCGCGTATTCAGCCAAAAAATCCATATGTCTCCTCAAAAAGCACGGCGCCAGGCGCGGATGGCCCCAGCATACCGACGGCACCGCCTTCGGACCAGTGCTCAAACCGCCAGCAGTCGGCCTCTAACGCGCTTTTAAAACAAGCGTATGTTTTTTCATTGACAGCTCGCAGGCATCCTCATAACCTCGCCAGACTTTCAACGTACCGGGAAAACGGACGTGGGCAGCATCTATCTGATTCGACATGGCCAGGCCTCCTTCGGTGCAGACGACTATGACGTCCTGTCGCCCGTCGGCGTGGAGCAAGCGCAAGTCCTCGGTCGTCATCTGGCGGACCTGGGCCTCACGTTTGACCGCTGCCTGTCTGGCGACCTGCGTCGCCAGCAGCACACCGCCACCGCCGCATTCGATCAATACCGCGCCCTCGGCCTGCCAGCCCCAACGCTGGAAATCGACCCGGCCTTCAACGAGTTCGACGGCGAAGCGATCATCCGCGCCCTGCTCCCCGACCTGCTGACCACCGAGCCGCACGCTGTGGATATCCTGCGCAACGCTGCGCAAAACCGCAGCGAGTTCCAGCGCATTTTCGCCCTGATCATCGAGCGCTGGCTGGCCGGCACTTACGACCCGCCCGGGCTGGAAAGCTGGCTGGGTTTCGTGGAGCGTGTGCAGGGTGGCCTGCAACGCATCCTGGAAGCCGCCGACAACAGCGACAAGATCGCCGTGTTTACTTCCGGCGGCACCATTACCGCCCTGCTCCACCTGATTACCCGAATGCCTGCCGCGCAGGCCTTCGAACTGAACTGGCAAATTGTTAACACCTCGCTCAACCAGCTTAAATTCCGTGGTCGCGAGGTGGCACTGGCTTCCTTCAACAGTCATACCCACTTGCAACTGTTGAAGGCGCCGCAGCTCATCACGTTCCGGTGAATTGCGGCCAACCGTGACCCCAAGGTCACTGGACTCTACCTTAAAGGATCGAAACCATGACTGACGTAGCCAAAGCTGTAGAAGCAATGAAAGCCAAATTCAACCCAGCCGCCGCCGACGGCCTGGACCTGGTGTTCGGTTTCCGTATCGACGACACCCAGAACTTCTCGCTGGTGGTGAAAAACAACACCTGCGAACTGCTGGAAGGCGAAAACCCTGACGCCCAAGTCACTCTGGTGATGGACGCCGATACCATGAAAGGCATCGTCAGCGGCGAGACCGACGGCATGCAGGCCTTCATGGGCGGCAAGCTGCGCACCGAAGGCGACATGATGCTGGCCATGAAACTGAGCGAGCTGTTCCCGGCCTGATAACGCCGCGCTCAAAAAAATCCCGCCTTCCGGCGGGATTTTTCGTTCAGCCTGCCCCCCGGTCAGCGGGTGTTGGCGTTATCCATCTCTTCGAACGTGTCCATGTACGCAGGGTCATTACCATCGTTTTCACGAATCACACGCCCTTCATACTCGGCGCTGATTTCACCGGTATTGACGTCAAGCCCAACCACGATCACCAGCTTGTATTTGCCCACTTGCAAGTACATGTCATAGAGGTCCCGGGGTTCATCGGGCGCCATAAAAAAGCTGTAGCTGTAACGTACGCGCTTGGTTAACACGGGCCACTGTGCTTCAAACGTGCGGGAATCGAAGGATGGGAGCACATCGCTGATTCCACGCAGCGCGGCCTCGACCAGTTGGTCATTGTCCTTGGCCTTGAAGACCACCGGATGCGTGCGAGTCATCGACCGCATCGGGTTGGGAACAATATCCGTTTCAAGGCGGTACATGCCGTTACTGAACCATTTTGTTGCATCGAAGGTGTCGTCGCCTTTCTCGCATTCGCGGCAATGCATCATCAGCGGGGCCGCGGCGCTTTCTCGGGAATACAGTGAAGTGATGGACACACCGAAGGTGATCAGCAATGCCCACAATAGTCCTGCACTGCCAACTCGCGCGATAACATTCGCCATCGTCTACATCCTTGTCTGAAGGGGTGGCGAATTTACCTGATTCAGACCTTTTGGTGGCGGGAATTTTTTGCCTGCCATTTCGCAAGCAATGTAGTTTTAATCTGGGAGCTGGCTTGCCTGCGATGGCGGTGTTTCGGTGTACATATCCGTTATTTTTGTAACGGCGGCTTAGGGTTCCGCCCTGACGGCGGGTCACTTTTTGAAGGACCAAAAAGGTAACCAAAAAG
>NZ_JAAAFV010000017.1:142008-151472 GCF_019352915.1 Pseudomonas sp. Xaverov 259
CTTTCAGATCAAAAGCAGATCAAGATCAAGATCTACAGCACGGCGGCCTGAAAGCCGACCTGAGTGGTTGAAGCAAGAGCCAGATCAAGTGCAAGGCAAAAGCCTCTCTGCCTGATGCAACGCAATCTAAATGTGGGAGCGGGCTTGCTCGCGAATGCGGTGGGTCAGTCAATTCATCTGTCACTGATGCACCGCATTCGCGAGCAAGCCCGCTCCCACAGTTGACCGCATGCAGCTTTGAAAATGAGGTCGGCTGCGGATTTGCAGGCATTGAAGAGCTGCTTTTCTGTGGGAGCTGGCTTGCCTGCGATGCAGACACCTTGGTGTATCAGGCACACCGAGTGGATGCTATCGCAGGCAAGCCAGCTCCCACCTTTGACCGAGTATGGCTCTGCTGTTGCTGTTGCTCCGGCTCTTACATCCTTTTCGATGACGAAGTCAGCGGTCTTTTGATCTGCGCTTGTGATCGTGATCTTGATCTGAAATCGCCCCGTCAAACACGATGGCCGCAATTCGACAGTGATTTGGGGGGTAAACCGGCAGGGATGCCGGTTTAGCCGCCCCGCGCCATGGATGGCGCGTGGCGGCGGCCCCCCAAATCACTGTCGGATTGCGGGCATGCCGAGCCTAAGCGAGGCACCGAGTGTTGGGGCGTGACCTTTTGGTTACTTTTGGGTCTTTCCAAAAGTGACCCGCTGTAAGAGCGGAACCATAGGCAGCCGTTACCGCAGCAACGGATATGTACTCAGCAACCCCGCGCCCGACCGCCCATCCCTCTGGTCAGCCCGTTAACGTTGTGTAGATACCCATGCTGCGATAGCGATGGACCCGACAACATCGATGCAGGCAGTGCCGACGCCATCGCAGGCGAGCCAGCTCCCACAGAAAAGCGAATCAGTGGTGCGGCTTAGCTTTTCGGCTGCAGCAACAACGCCACCAACGCACTCCACCCCGTCTGATGCGACGCCCCCAGGCCACGCCCGGTTTCGCCATGGAAATACTCATGGAACAACACCAGATCGCGACTGGCCGGGTCTGCTTCCAATTGCGCATAGCCTGCCATCGACGGGCGCAGGCCATTTTCATCGCGTAAAAACAATCGCGTCAGACGTTGACTGAGGCTGTCGGCCACTTCTTCAAGGGACGCCAGATAACCACTGCCCGTCGGGTACTCAACCGAGAAATTGTCCGCGTAGTAGCGGTGAAACTCGCGCAACGATTCGATCAGCATGTAGTTCACCGGCATCCACAGCGGCCCGCGCCAATTGGAGTTGCCGCCGTACAAACGTGAGTCGGACTCGCCGGGCTGGTAGCGCGCGCACAGGGTGTCGCCGTTCATCTTCAGGGCCAGTGGCTGCTCGGCGAAAGCCTTGGATAACGAGCGCACGCCAAACGTCGACAAAAACTCCTGGTCATCGAGCATGCGCCGCAGCAGGTCCTTGGTGCGCTCGCCGCGCAGCAAGGCGAGCAACAGGCGGTTGCCCTGCCCCGGTTCGTTCCAGCGCGACACCAGCTTGGCCAAATCCGGCCGGTGCTTCATGAAACCCAGCAGTCGCTCACGCAAGCCTTGCAGCCCTTCGTGCTCGCGTTGCTCCAGCACCAACACGGCAAACAACGGCATCAGGCCGACGATGGAGCGCAGGCGCACCGGCTCGTTCTGGCCGTCCGGGCGGTGCAGCACATCGTAGAAGAACTGGTCCTGCTCATCCCACAAGCCTTCGGCGCTGTCGTCAACACGGTTGATCGCGCCGGCGATGTACAGGAAGTGCTCGAAGAACTTCACCGCAATGTCCACGTACACCGCATTGCGCTTGGCCAGCTCCAGGCCGATGCGCATCAGGTCCAGGGCATAAGCCGCGACCCACGCGGTGCCGTCGGCCTGATCCAGCTGGTAGCCCGGCGGCAAGGTGGCCGAGCGGTCGAACAAGGCGATGTTGTCCAGGCCCAGGAAGCCGCCCTGGAACAGGTTGCGGCCCTCGGCGTCCTTGCGATTGACCCACCAGGAAAAATTCAGCAGCAGCTTGTGGAAAATCCGCTCGAGAAAGTCCATGTCGCCCACACCGGTCAACGCCTTTTCCTGCTGATACACGCGCCAACTGGCCCAGGCATGTACCGGCGGGTTGGCGTCGTCGAAACGCCATTCATACGCCGGCAGCTGGCCATTGGGGTGCATAAAGCGATCTTTGACCAGCAACAGCAACTGTTGCTTGGCATACCCCGGATCAATCAGCGCCATTGCCACGGCCTGGAATCCCTGGTCCCAGGACGCATACCACGGGTATTCCCAAGTGTCGGGCATGGACAGAATGTCGAAGTTGGACAGGTGCCGCCAATGGGTATTGCGGATGTGCAGGCGCTCGGGCGGCGGCGCAGGTTGGGCCGGGTCGCCGTCGAGCCATTGGTTTACATCAAAGTAGTAGAGCTGCTTGGACCACAGCAACCCGGCCAGGGCCTGACGCTGCACATTGCGCGCGTCATCATCGGCAATGCCTTGCTGCAAGGCGGCGTAGAAGTCGTCCGCCTCTTGGCGGCGCAGTTCAAACAGCTTGCGTGCATTGACCTCAGGCGCGTCCACCGGCGCAAACCGCAGGTACAGGGTCTTGCTCTCCTGGCCCGCCAGTTCGAGGATAAAACGCGCGGCGACCTTGGTGCCCACGTCCCGGCGGATTGCCGAGTCTTCGCCACCCACCACGTAGTCGTTGATGCCATCCTTGAATGGCCCCGGCGCCGGTTGCCCATCGAGCTTGGGGAAGTTGCTTTCGTTTTCGCAGAACAGCCACTCCAGGCCGTCCTGGCCCCAGGCGCTGAGATGGCGGTCAGTCAGCTCATGATGCCGGGCCAGCACCTGCTCACCGTCCAGGCGCAATTGCGGCTTGGGCGCGTCAAGGGTCCAACTCCAGTCATTGCGCGCCCACAGTTGGGGCAGCACCTGCACACGCGTCGGCTGGTCCGCGCGGTTGTGCACGGTGACGCGCATGAAAATATCGTCAGGCTGATGCTTGGCGTATTCGACCGTTACATCACAGTAGCGGTTGTCTTCGAATACGCCGGTGTCGAGCACTTCGTACTCAGCATCCTCAAGCCCACGGCGGGCGTTTTCGGCGATCAGGTCGGCATAGGGAAAAGGCGCATGCGGGTATTTGTAGAGCATGCGCATATAGGCATGGCTGGGCACGCCGTCGACAAAAAAGTACAGCTCCTTGACGTCTTCTCCGTGGTTGCCCTCGGCGTTGTTGAGGCCGAACAGGCGCTCCTTGATGATGCTGTCACGCTCGTTCCACAGCGCCAGGCCCAGGCACCAGCGTTGCGCCTTGTCGCTGAAACCCGCCAGGCCGTCCTCGCCCCAACGGTAGGCGCGGCTGCGGGCGTGCTCGTGGGGGAAGTAGGCCCAGGCATCGCCGTCGGCGCTGTAGTCTTCGCGCACCGTGCCCCATTGGCGTTCACTTAAATACGGGCCCCACTCGCGCCAACGCTCGGCGTCTTGGGCGGCCAGGCGCTGGCCTTCAATAGTTGCAAGGATGTTGGTTGCGGGCGTGGCCGTCATTGGGTCCTCCATCACTGACACAGTGGGGGCAGTGTAAAACCCATCCGTGCGCGGATGCACATGAAGTCGTGTTCGCGCGCGCAAAAAAAAAGAGGCCGCTGATTAGGCGGCCTCCATTTGTGGCGGCGCGAGCTTAGAAGATCGCGTAGGTGTAGTTGAAGATCAGGCGCGTCTGGTCCTGGTCCGCAGTGCCGGTGTTGTGCCCTTTGTAGGTACCGGTACGGAAGGTGGTGCCGAAACCTTTGAGCGGGCCTTGCTGCACGACGTAATCGAGGCGGAAGTCGGTTTCGTTTTCTTTCTGATCGGAGCCACCGGCCACTTTGGACTTGATGCCCGTGCCGTCCAGGTACGCCACGGAGGCTTTCAAGCCCGGTACAAGGGCCTTGAAGTCGTAGGAATACTGGCCAAAATTGACCTGCTCGCCCGCACGGGAGAACTGGCCAACCACAGCGTCGGTGAACAGGTAGAAGTCGCTGCCGCCCGCGCCTTGTGCGTTTGGATCAGCGATGCTGCCCTGGTTGACCCAGACAAAGCCGCCGTCATCGCTCACACCGATGTGACCGAGCATCAGGCTGCTGCCACCCAATTGATAGGTGAACGCGGCGCTGTAGGTTTTGTTGTCCACTTCGCCGGCGTGCTTGGCGTAGCCGCCGTTGTTGTTGAACTGGTAGCCGGCTTCGCCGTTGCGACCGTCGCTGGTGCTGTCGAAGTAGCGCAGGTCAGTTTTGAACGACTGGTCGTTGCCCAATGGCAACACGTGAACCAGGCCGAAGTAGTTCTGTTTGTAGAAGTCTTGCAGGTCGGCGTAGTAGTACTGCAACGTCAGGTTTTTAGCGATGGCGTTGTCGGACGAGCCAAACGGTTTGTAGTCCACGCCGCCGAACTTGAAGCTGTCGCTGTCGCGGGTACCGCCGGCAACGCTCAAGCCTGTGGAGTTGCTGGAAGCACGGCCTTCGGCACGGTTGAGTTCACCACCGGTGAAGGTCACGTTGGGGATGTCGTTGGAGGTCAGGATGCCGCCGTCAAAGGTCTGCGGCGCCACACGGCTGTCGTTGGAGACCAGGATAGGCAACACCGGGGCCAAACCGCCACCGACGTGCAACTCGGTCTGGGAAATGCGGAACTTCACGTTACCCGCAGCGCGACCGAAACTGTCGGCGGGTTCAGTGCCGTTGTTTTTGGTCGGGAAGAAGCTGTTGCCGTTACCCGCCAGGCCCGGGCCTGCGGCGTGGCCGTCGCCACCGTCCAGACGCAAGGCGCCGAACGCCATCACGTCGAAACCGACGCCAAGGGTGCCTTGGGTGTAACCGGATTTGTAGTCAAAACGCAGCAAGGTCGCGGCTTCGCGCAGATCATTGCTGGTGCCCGAACGGTTGTCCGCGCTGTAATACATCGTCCGCGAGCTGACAGCCGCATGGCTGTCTTCAAGAAAACCGCTGTGCCCCGTGCCCGTGCCCAGCGAACCGAGCCCGAAGTCATCAGCGCACGCTTGTTGCGCGAGCAACGCTGCGGTGATGGATAACGCCAGTGTAGAAATTTTCATGTGTAACGGCCCCTAAACATTTTTTTATGTGCGTTGTGTGCAAACGGCGTTTTCATCCCTACAAACGTAACGATTGTTTCATGAGGACCGGGGCGCGCCTCGTGAAGAATTAGTTAGGAAAGTACCCGTGAAAATGAAATTTTCCTGGCGTCGGTTTTTGTCATATTTGCGTCATTTCATTCATTTGCAGAATGAAGTCCTGAGGATTCTTCGTTTGCCAGCCCCCCTAAAGCCCAACAGAATCCAGAGAAAGGCCGCACCCTCACCACCGTGTTCAGGAATTTTTCTATGCCAAGCGCCGCGTATGTCAGCCCCGACGAGATTCGCAAAGACTTTTCCAGGGCCATGTCCGACATGTACCGAGATGAAGTTCCGCTGTACGGCGCACTGATGGAGCTGGTAGCCGAGACCAACACGCGGGTTCTGGAGAGTGATTCGGGCCTGGCCCAACAGCTGCAGCGCACCGGTGAAGTGGAGCGCCTGGCCATGGAGCGCCACGGCGCCATCCGCCTGGGCACCGCCCATGAACTGGCCACCATTGGCCGTCTGTTTGCGGTGATGGGCATGCAGCCAGTGGGCTATTACGACCTCACACCCGCCGGTGTGCCGGTGCATTCCACCGCCTTTCGCGCCGTGCATGAACAGGCGCTGCAGGCCAGCCCGTTCCGCGTCTTTACCTCCTTGCTACGCCTGGAATTGATCGAAAACCTTGAACTGCGCGCCTTCGCCGAAAGCGCCCTGGCCAAACGCTCGATTTTCACCCCTGGCGCGTTGGCGCTGATCGCGCAAGCCGAGCGCGACGGTGGCCTGAACGCGGCGGATGCCCAAGTGTTTATCCGCCAGGCCCTGGAAACCTTTCGCTGGCACCACACCGCCACCGTGACTGGCGCCCAGTACCAGCAACTGAGCGACCAGCATCGCCTGATCGCCGACGTGGTGGCCTTCAAAGGCCCGCACATCAACCACCTGACGCCACGTACCCTGGACATCGACCAGGTGCAGGCCGCCATGCCCGGCAAAGGCATCACCCCCAAAGCCGTGATCGAGGGCCCACCACGTCGCCAGTGCCCGATCCTGCTGCGCCAGACCAGTTTCAAGGCGCTCGACGAGCCCATCGCATTTACCGACGCAAAAGGCAGCCACAGCGCGCGCTTCGGCGAAATAGAACAACGCGGTGTGGCGTTGACGCCAAAGGGCCGCGCCTTGTACGACCAACTGCTGAACGCGGCGCGCGACGAATTGGGCGCCTTCCCGAATGAGGGCAACGCTGCACGTTATGTCGAATTGATGGAGCAACACTTCCAGGCCTTCCCCGATAACCACGCGCAGATGCGGGAACAGGGCCTGGCGTACTTTCGCTATTTTGTCACCGAGCAAGGCTTGGCGGCGCGCGGCCGGGCCGATTCAACGCAGACGCTGGAGGCCTTGATGGCGGCCGGGCACGTGGCGGTGGAGCCTTTGGTGTACGAGGATTTTCTGCCGGTGAGTGCGGCGGGGATTTTCCAGTCGAACCTGGGCGATGCCGCGCAAAGTCACTACACGGCCCATTCGAACCAGGCTCAATTCGAGCAGGCGCTGGGGCGTGGGACGATTGATGAATTGAAGCTGTATGCCGAGACGCAGCAGCGCTCCATAGATGAATGCATCCAGGCGCTGCGTGCATGAAACAGGATGCCCACCCGGCTCAGCAGCGCAATCCTTGCGCCGCAACGGTCCCCAGAGCCGGGTGGACGGCCGGCATAATAAGCAGTGAAGCGCCGGCTGTCCCTCAGACAATTCTGAACAAATATGTCCGCGTCTGTAGGACCCTTTATTGCAGCAAATCCCTTATCTCGTCTTTAACCAACAAGCGTTTGTCCTTGAGCTTCTTTAACGCCTCGTCACTGCCTGACGCCTTTTCAGCGCTCACCACCTGCTCATCGACGGTGTTGTACTTATCAAACAGCGCGTTCAAATGGGGATTTTTCGCCCGACGCCCGTCAACCTCTTCCTTGCTCAAACCCAAATCCTGATACAGGTCGTGTTTCACTGGCATGGAGTACCTCCGCAAGTTGATCAATGGCCTACGCCTTGAAACTAGCCCATTGCAAGGGGTCTTGTCATGTCTTGGGTCAAGGCGGTCCCGTTCGTCGTAATGCGCACGATGGGATCAAACCTTTGCCGTGCCCTGCCCTCCACTGTAGATCGCCACCCGAGGGAGAACGGTTTCATGACTCACGCTGCCACTGCTGTCGACACCCAATGCATCAACACCATTCGCACCCTGGCCATGGATGCCGTGCAGAAGGCCAATTCCGGCCACCCCGGCACGCCCATGGGCCTGGCGCCGGTGGGCTACACGCTGTGGAGCCGCTTCCTGCGTTACCACCCTGAACATCCGGACTGGCCTAACCGCGACCGCTTTGTCTTGTCGGTGGGGCACGCCTCGATGCTGTTGTATTCGCTGCTGCACCTGGCCGGTGTGGTCGAGATTGATGCCCACGGCAAGCGCTCCGGGCAGCCGGCGATAAGCCTGGATGACATCAAGCAGTTCCGGCAGATGAGTTCCAAGACCCCCGGCCACCCCGAATACCGCATGACCACCGGCGTGGAAACCACCACCGGCCCGCTGGGCCAGGGCTGCGCCAACAGCGTCGGCATGGCCATGGCCGAGCGCTGGCTGGGCAAACGCTTTAACCGCGACGGCCAAGTGCTGTTCGACTACAACGTCTACACCCTGTGCGGTGACGGCGACATGATGGAAGGCATCAGCAGCGAAGCAGCGTCGATGGCCGGGCACTTGAAGCTCGATAACCTGTGCTGGATCTACGACAACAACACCATCAGCATCGAAGGCCACACCGAGCTTGCGTTCAGCGAAGACGTGATCAAGCGCTTCCAGGCCTATGGCTGGCACACCTTGCACGTCACCGATGCCAACGACCTGCAGGCCCTGAGCACCGCCTTGGAAACCTTCCAGGCCAACACCGGCGCGCCGACCCTGATTGTGGTCGACAGCGTGATCGGCTACGGCTCACCGCACAAACACAACACTGCCGCCGCCCATGGTGAGCCATTGGGCGATGAAGAAATTCGCCTGACCAAAGCGGCCTACGGCTGGCCGCAGGATTCCAGCTTCCTGGTGCCCGACGACACCCGCACGGTGCTGCGCGATGCGCTGCTGGAGCGCAGCCAACCGCTGTATGAAGCCTGGCAGAAAAAGCTGGCGCAGCTTGAGCAGTACGAACCGGAATTGGCCGATGAATTGCGCCGCATGCGCGCCGGCGAAATGCCGGAGCATTGGCAGGACGAACTGCCCCACTTCGACACCGACGCCAAGGGCATTGCCAGCCGCGCCGCCGGCGGCGAGGTGCTGAATGCCTTCGCACAACAAATACCCTGGCTGCTGGGCGGCTCGGCGGACTTGTCGCCGTCGACCAAGACCAACCTCACCTTCGAGGGCGCCGGGCGGTTCAGTGCCGATGACTACAGCGGGCGCAACTTGCACTTCGGCATCCGCGAACACGCCATGGGCGCGATTGCCAATGGCATGGCGCTGTCCTACTTGCGGCCTTACACCTCGACCTTCCTGGTGTTCAGCGACTACATGAAACCGCCGATCCGCCTGGCGGCAATCATGGAATTGCCGGTGGTGTTTGTGTTTACCCACGACTCCATCGGCGTCGGTGAAGACGGCCCGACGCACCAGCCGATCGAGCACCTGACGCAACTGCGCTCCACACCGGGGCTGCTGACCCTGCGCCCAGGCGATGCCAAAGAGACGCTGGAACTGTGGAAGGTGGCCCTGGCGCAAACCCATCGGCCGAGCTGCGTGGTGCTGTCGCGCCAGGCATTGCCGACCTTGGATCGCACAAAATATGCGGCGGCGTCCGGGGCGGCCAAAGGCGCTTATGTATTGGCGGGTGCTGATACGCCTGAGGTTCTGCTGTTGGCGACGGGCAGTGAAGTGAGCCTTGCGGTGGCGGCTTATGAGCAGTTGAAAACTGAAGGCATTGCCGCTCAGGTCGTGTCGATGCCCAGCTGGGAATTGTTTGAAGACCAGGATCAGGCGTATCGCGACAGCGTCTTGCCACCTGCGGTCAAAGCCCGTGTGGTGGTGGAACAGGCCGGGCCTCTGGGTTGGGACCGCTATGTCGGCCAGACCGGCGCTAAAGTGGTGATGAACAGCTTTGGCGCGTCGGCACCGTTGGCCAAGTTGCAGGAGAAGTTTGGGTTTACGGTGGAGAATGTGGTGAAGCAGGCCAAGGAGCAGATTCGCCTCGCTGGGCGTTGAGGGGTACATATCCGTTATTTGGGTGATGGCGGCTTAGGGTTCCGCCCTGACGGCGGGTCACTTTTGCAAGGACCGGAATGCCGGCCCAGTCAAAAGTAACCAAA